>CALAGD010000024.1 GCA_937891425.1 uncultured Pigmentiphaga sp. | reverse complement strand
CGGGCTCGGGTGCGAAGCAGGGCAACCGCGCAGGGGCAATCGAGTTCCGATCGTGCCAGGCGGTGACGCCCGAGACGGAGAACACCACGCATTACTTCTTCTCGCAACCGCGCAACTTTGCGAACGACGATCCGATTACCGATCGCATGCTCGACACGGCCTTGCGTACTGCGTTCAAGGAAGATCTCGACATGATCGAAGCCCAGCAAAAGCGCTGGGAAGAGAGCAGTGATGATGAGATGGTGCTGATCAACGCGGATGTGGCACTGGTGCAGTTCCGCCGCATCATGGACCGTCTCAGGCTCGAAGAGCGTGAAAGCAGTCGAGGCTGACCCTGGCCCTTGGGGGCGTGGGCCCATGATGCCTGGCAGGTCGGTCGCCCGGTGGCGGCCGACCGACTTTTCAGAGGCAGGCACGCGCGGTTTAATGCTTGGCATTTTCTTGCGTCCAATGCTGTCATGCGTTCTGCCTCCGTATTGAGTCGTCTTGCAGATATCCTTGGGATGTTCTCCGAAGAGCGCCATGCCATTTCGGTAGAAGAGGTCGAGAAAGAACTCGCGGTCAGTACCGCCACCGCATACCGTTACGTAGCCGAACTGTGCCATGCGGGGCTGCTTGTCCGGAGTCTCGGGCAGTACACGCTGGGTCCGAAGATCATCGAACTGGAGTACCTGCGGCGCTTCTATGATCCGGTCATCAAGCTGGGGGAAGGGCTGTTGAACAGCCTGGCCGAGATGACGGGCTGCCATGTCCTGTTCTGCAACATCTACCAGGATAGCCTGGTTACGGTATTCCACGCCTCTGGGCGCCAACCGCTCAATCTGGCGTTCCAGCTCTTTGCCCAGGGGCGGCGCATGCCTTTGTTCCGGGGATCTCCGTCAGGTGCGGTACTTCCATTTCTGGACCGCCGCCGGCTGAAGCGCCTGTACATGAGATACGCCGACGACCCGGACGTACTCGCGCGCGGGCGTACTTGGGAAGAGTTTCTGCGTTCGCTCAAGCCGGTACGCAAGCGCGGATACTACGTTTCGCACGGTGAACTGGATGCAGAAGCCGCAGGAATCGCCGCTCCCATATTCGGTGCTGACGGCAACGTCATGGGCAGCCTGGTGCTGGTTTACCGGAATGGCGATCCGCCGTGGGCAAGCGAGGAGGCTCTGGCGCAGGTACTGCTCGAGAATGCCGGGGAGATATCGCGCCGGATCCGTGATTCGGCTGGGCACCGGGAGCTTGCCCGCTAGGGAAAACGCTAACTCGCGGTTACACGCGGTTGGTTACTACTATTAAACATTCATTGGAACCACCATAGGCTGGAGAATGGATTCGACGATCGCGTTGATATTGATTCAGGACGGCATCGTCAACGGGGCAATCTACGCGTTGATCAGTATGGCGCTTGTGCTGGTGTTCGCGGTTACCCGCGTGATCTTCATCCCCCAGGGTGAATTCGTCACGTTCGGGGCGCTTACCCTGGCCATGCTGGTGAACGGAATTGTGCCGGGTACGGTGTGGTTGTTGCTGGCCGTGGGTATTGCCGTGTGCGTGGTCGAAGCGGTCGGAGCGGTGCGCAGCAAGTCCTGGCGCGGATTTCCCCGCGTCCTGGTTTCATGTCTGATCTATCCGGCCATGATGGCGTGGCTGGTGCATGCGCTGCCGCGCAAGGAACTGCCCCTGGCCGTCAACGTCCTGCTGTCGTTGGCCCTGGTGGTTCCGCTGGGGCCCATGATTTACCGCCTTGCCTACCAGCGGCTTGCCGAGGCCAGCGTGCTCGTCCTGCTGATTGCTTCGGTCGCGGTGCACTTTGCCCTGACGGGAGCCGGCCTGCTGTTCTTCGGGGCAGAAGGGTGGCGCACACCGCCCTTTGTTTCCGGCAGCATCAATCTCGGCTTCACGACGATTTCCGCGCAGACCATCTTCGTCGTGGTCACTGCGATCGTCCTCATCTGCATCCTGTTCCTGCTTTTCGAGAAGACCTTGTACGGACGCGCCTTGCGCGCGACGGCGGTCAACAGGCGCGGGGCGCGGCTGATGGGCATCAGCACCACCACGTCCGGTGCCATCACCTTCACCCTGGCAGCGTTCATCGGTGCGTTTTCCGGCGTGCTCATCGCGCCGGTCACCACCATTTATTACGACACCGGCTTTCTCATCGGTCTGAAGGGTTTCGTGGGCGCCATCTTCGGCGGCCTGTCGAGCTATCCCATCGCAGCGGCGGGGTCAGTCTTTGTCGGGCTGCTGGAAGCGTTCGGGTCATTCTGGGCCAGTGCGTTCAAGGAAGTCATCGTGTTCACGGTGATCATTCCGGTGTTGCTCTGGCTGTCACTCACCCACGCCCATGCCGAGGACGAGGAATGACAAAAACCACCGGAGGCTGCACATTCCTGGCGCACTGGCGTAGCCGGGCCGGGTGGTGTGCGAGCCGGCTTGCGTAATTCCTGCAGCGTGAGATCCCGATGAATCGAATCGTGCTTGCTATCTTTGTAGTGTTGCTGGCGGTGTTGCCCCTGGTTTCCGCAACGCCCGAGTTCTGGATCACCCAGATGAACTACATTGGCCTGTCCAGCCTGGTCGTGCTGGGGCTGGTACTGCTGACGGGCGTTGGTGGCCTGACTTCATTCGGCCAGGCGGCGTTCGTCGGCGTCGGTGCCTATACCACTGCCTGGTTCACCACCACGTATGGCTGGTCGCCGTGGCTGGGCCTGGTGCTGGGCCTCATCTTCACTGGCGCCATTGCTTTCGTCCTGGGGGCGGTCACCCTGCACCTGTCGGGTCATTACCTGCCGCTGGGAACCATCGCGTGGGGCCTGAGCCTGTACTACCTTTTCGGCAACGTCGAGGCGTTGGGCAAATACGATGGCATTTCAGGAATCGCGCCCATCGATCTGTTCGGTGTTTCGCTCGACACCGGGCGGGAGATCTACTACCTCATCTGGGTTGCCGTCCTGCTGGCGGTGTGGGGAATACAGAATCTGCTCACGTCAAGGCCGGGACGGGCGATACGCTCACTGCGCGAAGGCGCGGTGATGGCCGAGGCATTTGGCGTGAACACCGCGCGCTACAAGATCATCATCTTCATGTACGCAGCCCTGCTGGCCAGCGTGTCCGGGTGGCTGTATGCCCATATGCAGCGTGCCGTCAGCCCCAGTCCGTTTGGGCTGAACTACGGCATCGAATACCTCTTCATGGCGGTCGTGGGCGGAGCAGCCCATGTGTGGGGCGCGCTTCTGGGGTCTGCCGTCGTGCTGGTCATCGAAGACCAGTTGCAGACCTGGCTGCCGCACCTGCTCGACACTACCTCGAACTTCGAAATGATCGTGTTCGGGATCCTGCTCGTGCTGGTGTTGCAAAACGCGCGCGAGGGGTTGTGGCCGCATCTGGCCGCACCGTTCCGGCGCAACGAGGGGCGAGCTCGCAGCAAGGCGGCGCAGCTGCCGGATGTGCCACCGCTGCCTCAGCGCCCGCGGCCTGCAGGTAACGAAACCGTGCTGAAAGTTTCCGGACTGCGCAAGGAATTCGGCGGGCTCGTGGCCGTAAACGACATCAGCTTCCAGGTGCGCGCGGGCGAGATCGTCGGATTGATCGGCCCCAACGGCGCGGGCAAGAGCACCACGTTCAACCTCATTACGGGCGTGTTGTCGGCCACTGCGGGTTCGGTCGAGTTCATGGGTCAGCGCATCGACCGGCTGCGCTCGCGCGACATCGCGAAGCTGGGGGTGGCGCGCACTTTCCAGCACGTGCAGTTGCTGCCAACCATGACCGTCCTTGAAAACGTTGCCGTCGGCGCGCACTTGCGCAGCGACGTGGGCGTGGTGGCGGCAACCCTGCACGCCGAGCGCGCACGCGAGGCGCAGATCCTGGCTGAGGCGGCGCGGCAGATCGAGCGGGTCGGGTTGGGCAACTACATGTATGAACAGGCGGGCAACCTGGCCCTGGGACAGCAGCGCATCGTCGAAATTGCGCGCGCCCTGGCCGCCGACCCCGTGCTGTTGCTGCTGGATGAGCCGGCGGCGGGGCTGCGCTACAAGGAGAAGCAGGAACTGGCGCAGGTGCTGAAGCAGCTGCGCAGTGAAGGCATGAGCATTCTGCTGGTGGAGCACGACATGGAGTTCGTAATGGGACTCACCAACCATATCGTGGTCATGGATTTCGGTACGAAGCTTGCCGAAGGCACGCCGGCGCAGATCCAGACCAACCCCGCAGTACTGGAGGCCTACCTCGGCGGAGTGGAAGAGGAGGCTGCCCATGCCTGAACCGATTCTTTCCGTGCAAGGGCTGTCCGCACGGTACGGCAAGGTGCTCGCCGTCAACGATGCCAGCCTGCAGGTTGGCGAGGGGCAAATCGTGACCGTCATCGGCGCCAACGGAGCGGGCAAGTCCACACTGCTGAATGCCATCATGGGATCCTTGCCGGTGCGAGGCTCGTCTACGGGCGAGATCAGATACCAGGGGCAGCGGGTCGAGGGATGGAAGGTCGAGCAGCGCGTGCATGCCGGCATGTCACTGGTGCCTGAGCGGCGCGAGCTGTTCGGCAGCATGAGCGTCGAAGACAACCTGCTGCTGGGTGCGTTTCGGCGGTATCGCGCCCGTGAAAGCGACTGGCGCTCCGAGCTCGACCACGTTTATGAGACGTTTCCGCGCCTGAAGGAGCGGCGCAAGCAGCAGGCAGGCACGCTGTCGGGAGGCGAACGGCAGATGCTTGCGGTGGGCCGGGCGCTCATGGCACGCCCGCGGTTGCTGATGCTCGACGAACCTAGTCTGGGGCTGGCACCGCTCATCGTGCGCGAAATCTTTCACATCATCGCAGGTTTGCGCAAGACGGGGGTAGGCATTCTGCTGGTCGAGCAGAATGCGCGGGCGGCACTGCAGGTCGCCGATTACGGCTACGTGCTTGAAACGGGCGATGTCGTGCTGGCGGGAACTTCGGCCGAGCTGGCCGACAATCCGCGGGTCATCGAAAGCTATCTCGGCCTGGGCAAGGGGGCGGAAACCGAGTGACGCCACCGCGCTGCGTCTGCAGGTCTTTTGCTTGCCAACGCCACAGCCGGGTGCTATTTTCGATTCGAGGTGACTCTTCTGGAATCAACGTGGCATTGTCTGGACAACAGTTTGGGCCGCCGGTGCGGCGTGGCATGAGGTCAAGCGCAGCCCTCGTTGCAATTCTCCTTGCCTGCAGCGGCGCTGATGCCGCTCAAATCGGACGACCGCGCATGATGTCTGGTGTGGGGCAGCCCCTGCGCATTGAAGTGCCTTTGTCCCAGGTACAGCTCGTTGACGGTGCGCCACCGGTCGTGCGCATCCAGGCGGCCGAAGCCTCCGACGCAGCCCTGAGCTCGCGTTCCGATATACCCGTACAGGTACAGGTGGAGCCTCACCGCAACGGAGAAGGCCATGTTGCCATCGTAACCTCGCGTGTTCCGGTGCAGCGGCCGGTGGTCGATCTGCGGCTGCAGCTGCAGGATGCGGCCGGGCAGCACGAGCGTCGCATGGTGGTGCTGTTGCCCAGTGCGCTGCACGACGCCGTCAGCCCCGTTTCGCTGGCCCGCGGCAAAGTTCCCGATACCATCGTCGTGCGGCGGGGCGACACCTTGGGTACCATTGCACAGCGCCTGCGCAGCGCGAACCCTGACTACCAGCGTGCCACGCTGTACCAGGTTCTCGCGGCCCTGCTGCGGGCCAATCCGGCTGCGTTCATTGAAGGCAACATGCACCTGCTGCGTGCCGGCGAGCGCCTGCTCGTGCCCGACGCTGCTGCGGCTCATGCCATCGATCCAGCCGAGGCCCGTCGTCTGTATGCCATGCACATGGAACAGTTCGCTGCGTATCGAGCACGTCTGGCACAGGGCAGGCCAGTCAGCCGCCTCAGCTCGCGTTCCGTCGCCACGGGGTCGATCGCGTCCGCATCTCCGGCTCCGCCGGCCTCTTCAGGACGTGATGTACTGCGTCTGTCCAGTGCCGTGCCTGCGGCCGCGGCGGCAAACGGAACGGATCTCCAGGCTGCTCTGGCGGCCGCGCGCGCCGAACTCGATCGCTTGCGCGACGAGAAAGTGGCGAGCCAGCGGGCGCTCGCCGACGCCGAGGCGCGCGTGTCCGAGCTCGAGGCCACGCTTTCCCAGATGCAGCGTCTGCTGGAAATGCAGAATGAAACACTGGCCAGGCTGCAGCAGTCGGCCAGTGGGGGCGGTAGCACCTCCGGCGGCGGTTCCGGTGCCCAGGCGGGCGACAGTGCGGGAGCTGTACCTGCCATTGGCGCTGCAGTCTCCACGGCAAGTGGTTCAGTCGCGGCGGGCGACACGGTTGCACAACCAGACGTGGGCGCTGCTCAAGGGAACGCGGCAGACGTCACCACGCGCGCCGCTCAAACGGGGGCCGCCGGCGGGTCGGGCCAGGCGTCAGCATCAGGCAATGGGGCCGCGCCGGCAGGGGGCGAAAGGTCAGCAGCGGCAATGTCGGGCGTACAGGCTACGGGCAGCACGGATAGCCCGGGCGTCGCCCACGTCGCATCGGCAGCGACGACGGCACAACGTGGTGCCGGACCCGTCCAGACGGCCAACGCGGAAACGGGCGCTGAAATCCGGGCTGCTGAAGCCACGAGTACAGCGGCTGCACGGCCGTCCGGCCAGGAGGGGGTTGTCGGGCAGGAGGAGTCCGGCACACCAGCTGCCAGCGCGGGCAGTACACCTGCCGCGGCACAGCCGGCCAGTAGTGGTGAGGCTCCGACACAACCTGCAGCCACCGCCTCGACCGAAACCCAGCCAGCGTCGGGCGCAGCACCGGCCGGGGCTGCCGCTTCCAGCGCCGCGCCGGCCGGCAACGGTGCAGGCGCGAACAAAACACACACGGAGGCGTCGGCGGCACGTGGCGCTGCACCCGCTGGCAGCGGCCCAGCCGAGGTGCACGTGCAATCCGGGGCGGCTACGCCCGCACGGCCTGACACGAACGGGAATCCCTCGGCCGTCCAGGGCCAGAGCACGGCCCCTGCCGTGGCGCCCGCAACTGATGCAGCATCGTGGGTTGATGCCTACTTCTGGTCCATCCTCGTCGTCATCGTCCTGTTGGTGGCCTGGGTCATGTTCGTCGTGTTCCGGCGGCGTCCCAGGGTGAATGAAAAGCTGCCGCCCTTGCCGGTGGATTTCGACCTTGAACTCGAGCCGCGAACAGGTGACGGCAAGCATGAAGGTGTCGTGACAGGGACAGGTACGCAGGCAGGGGGGCAGTCCGGTACGTCCGAAGCCTCTTCAGGGGGGGCGCAGGGTCCGTCTTCCAGTCAGATTGCCCAGGATTCAACGCAGAAAGCACCACCGTCCTAGTGCGTACGGCATTAGGTCCTTTGTATCATGCGGAGCCTGCGCAGGCGTTGCATCGCACCCATGAATGGATGGTTGCCAAGGGTCGACCGTCAATTACGGCAAGTCCATGAAGGACATGAAACAGGGCGCTGATGCAGGCGCCCTGTTTCATGGAAAGATCACGCTCGGGTCGGTTCAACCCCCAGCCGCTTGCGCTGCAACACCGGCAGCCCAGGCGGGCACTCCTTCAGCTCTTCGCAAGGGGTCATTTCTTTTCCACCAGCTTGTCAACGCCTGAATCCTTGATGAGCTTGCCCCAATTCTCGAACTCCGACTCGAGCCATACTTTCATGGCTGCATGATCCATGTAGATTTCGTCTTGTCCGATATCGAGCAAGCGCTTCGACACCTCGGGGCTCTTGACGACCTTTTCCAGATCTTTCGAAAGTTTCTCGATGATGGGTTGGGGAGTTCCGGCTGGAACGAAAATTCCAGCCCAACCCATCAGGTCAAAGCCTTCATAGCCCTGTTCCTTGAATGTTGGTACGTTCGGCAATGCGGAGAAGCGCTGCGCCGACGCAATGGCAAGTGCTTTGGCCTGACCCGCGTCGATGAGACGCTTCGCAGTAACACCCCCCGTGAACGAGATCGGCAAGGTTCCACCTACCAGGTCCTGGGTGGAGCCGACATCGCCGCGGTAGGGAACGTGTACGAGCGGGACGTTGTACCTGGTTTTCAGAAGTTCACCATAAAGGTGGGCCGAGGAGCCGATTCCCCAGGTGCCGTACGACATCTCCTTGCCCTGTTCACGCGCGTACTTGATGAGCCCGTCGATGTCGTTGAAGGGAGCATTGGCAGGCGCCATGAGCACGACGCTGCCCGCAGCCAGCCGTGCAACCGGCTCGAAATCGGTCTTGGGGTTGTAGCTAAGAGAAGGTTGCAGATACAAATTTGCGATATGTGCGGTACTGGTGGTGATCAGCAGCGTGTAACCATCAGGCGTGGCCCGGGCCACATGCTGGGTAGCGATCACACCGGTGGCTCCCGTTCGATTCTCGACCAGGACCTTCTCGTTCCAGAGTTCGGAAAGCCCATGTGCGATGGTGCGGGCAAGAATATCGATCGGTCCGCCAGCGGGTGACCAGCTGACGATGGTGACGGGGCGGTCGGGATAGTTGCTGACGCTGTCGGCAGACGAAGGTTGCGCGACTGCGCCGCCACCAAGCGAGCTGAAACCGATGAGTGTGGCAATGCCGACGTAAGCGGTCGTTATCTTTTTCATGATCCTCCTCCTGGAAATGGTCGAGCGTGTGACGGTCGTGCGGTCATGCATCCTGTACATGTTCGTCGAGCATGTAGTTGCCTGCTTCAAACTTCACCAGGGGGGCGTCGGGGTTGAAGTTGGTGCCTACAGGGTCGCCCCCGGACTGCACGATCTCGAGCTGCTTTTGCAGCATGCGCCGCAGCATGACTATCCCGCGGTCAGACGTGGCAAGGTGTTCCTGCGAGTGCATGGCAATGGGGCGCTGACTGACCTGGGCTTCATAGTCGCCGGGGTACTTCTGATGCTCCTCTTCAGTAAGTTCGTACCAGAGTTTTCCTCCTTGGCGCGAACGCATTTTGCTCAGTTCGCCCTTTTCCCTTACCCGGCCTGCCACGTAGATGCGGAAATGCGTATCGTCAATGGGCAGGACCCACCCGATGGATTCGACGCGACCCCCGCGCCCGAGGCGGGGGTTGGGGATGACGCGCAACGTGGGTATGGCGGCTTCACTGATGCGGCGAAATACGCGGTTGTCAGGCAGGCGTCTGATTGACGTGACTTTCACGCCATAGTCCGTGTAATCGAAAGTTACATCAGGCATGATGCTCATCTGCTCGACGAATTGCGTGCCGCTGAAATTGGCATGAAGTACTACCACATGGAAAGGGTCGACTACGTTTTCATAATGCTGAAGCCAGTTGCAGGGAATGATCTGGGGCCCCCCGCCACCTATGCTGCTATCGTCCGCCTCGATGAATTCCCCATCGTCCAGGACTTCAAGTGCTTCGTAGCGCGGCAGGACGGGCTTTTTCTCTGGTGGCCCCATGTAGGCCCAGATCAGGCCATAACGCTCCTCGACCGGGTACCATGGCTGGATGAGTTTTTCGCGGGCCTTTCCACCGTTATTGGGCTCGCATGGCTGTTCAAGGCAGCGGCCGTCAACCGAGAACAACCAGCCGTGATAGCAGCACCGGATACCGTTCTCCTCAACCTTCCCGTAGTACAGGGAAGTTCCCCGATGAAAACAGTGGGGGTAAAGCAATCCCGGCCGTCCGGCGCCGTCGCGGAACAGAATCAGGTCTTCTCCCAGAACCCGGATCTGCCGTGGCGTGGTGGTGGCATCGCTGCTGAGGCCAACAGGGTGCCAGTAACGTCGGAGCAGCTCGCCCATGGGCGTGCCCGGCCCGACCTCTGTCAGGGTTGCGTTATACGTTGGGGCGGCCAGGCCGTAGGCGGTGCCTTTGTCCATGGTGATCTCCTTGGTGAAGTGTTGCGTTGTCCCAATGAGTGGACACGGATGGCTGAAAATGGTAGGAGCGGTACTTCCCCAAGGCAATTCGAAAGTTTGGATAAGAGATATGGCCGAACGTGATATCCGCGAGCTGGACGTGAGCATGCTGCGAACATTCGATGCGCTCATGCGTGAGCGTAGCGTGTCGCGTGCAGCTGAACGTCTGTTTCTGAGCCAGCCGGCCGTGAGTGCGTCGCTGAACCGCTTGCGCAGGCTGTTTGATGATCCCCTGTTCACGCGCACGGCGCATGGGGTCGTGCCTACGCCGCGGGCACTCGCTCTGGCCCCAAGGGTTGAAAACGTTCTTGAGCGATTGAACGCACTGTTGCATTCTGCGCGCGCGTTTGATCCGGCAACGTCAGACCGAATCTTCCGGATGAGTGGCAGTGACTATATCGGCCAGTTGCTGTTACCCGTACTGGCCCGCCGGCTGTCCGCCCTGGGCTCGCGGGCACGGGTGGTGTTCGAGCAGGCGCAGCTGGCAACGCTCGCGCAGCGTCTGCAAAAGGGTGATCTGGACATCGCCGTGTTGCCGAGTGAATGGCCGCTCGCCAGAGTGGAGTCCGACCTTCTGTATGAGGACCATTTCGTGTTCGTTGCGCGCAGAGGGCACCCCCTGTTCGCCGAGGGCGTGACACTCGAGTCTTTCTGTGAAGCTCCGCAGGTGTTCTTCGGGTACGGCGCTTCAGGCCTCGAGGGCATGACCGATGACATCCTGCGTGCGATGGGGCGTGAGCGTTTTGTGCAACTTGCAGTCAGCAGTTTTGGACAGCTCGCAAGCATTCTCGAGCACACCGACCTGGCGGCTGTTATTCCTTCCCGGGTGGCGTCGCTGCATGCCGCCCGTCTCTCGGTCCATCCGTTGCCATTCGACATGCCGCCGTACAAGCTATTCATGTGCTGGAATCCACGTACCTCGGGCGACCCTGGCCTGCAATGGCTGCGGGCAGAATTGCGCCGTGCTGCACAGGTCACCGGCGGAGAACGGGCTGGGATTGATGAGACCGGCTCACCCATGTCGGATGGGGCGGGGTTGTAAGATTCCTCCTGCAGCGGTCGTGTGCTGGCAGGCCGGTGCAGTTTCCTGGGGGAGCTCCGTTGGCACGGCTCCGGTCGAGGGTCCCGGGTTTGGTCGAGGGTAGAGTACTGATGATTGTGTTGCGGTATAGCACGGCGCTGGCAGGTGGTGGCCAGGCCCTGAATGTGGCTTCGGTGTGTGACGGGTCTTGGCTGGCGGATGGAGCGGACCTATGCCGCGCATAGCGCTGGGCCTGAGCTACGACGGTACGCCCTGGCTCGGCTGGCAGACGCAGTCGCACGGGCGCACGGTGCAGGATACGCTGGAGCGGGCGCTGGATCAGTTCATTGGGGGGGCAGTATCGGTAGTGTGCGCAGGGCGTACCGACACCGGGGTGCACGCCGCGCTGCAGGTGGTGCATCTGGACACCGACGTGCGCCGCCCCGAGCATGCGTGGGTGCGCGGGGTCAATGCGCATCTGCCGCCCAGCATAGCGGTGCGCTGGGCGTGTGAGGTCGATGATCACTTTCATGCGCGGTTCTCGGCGACGTCGCGCTGTTACGTATATCGGCTGCTGGTAGATCGGGTGCGGTCGCCACTCTGGGCGGATCGCGCCGGGTGGAGTTTCCGTCCGGTGTCGGTGCCAGCCATGCAGGCGGCGGCGCGTTATCTCATTGGCGAGCACGACTTCACCAGTTTCCGCTCCTCCGAGTGCCAGGCCGCGTCGCCCGTACGCACCCTGCACGAACTCGACATACGCGCGCACGGCCGTTTCGTCGTCATGACGTTCCGCGCGAATGCCTTCCTCCACCACATGGTACGCAATATCGTGGGTTCGCTGGTCTACGTGGGGCAGGGCCGGCAGCCGCCGGAATGGATGGGCGAGGTGCTGGCGGCGCGGAACCGCTCGTTGGCAGCACCGACGTTTTCACCGGCGGGGCTGTACCTGGCGGGTATTGAATACCCAGGCTACGACTTGCCCTATTTGGACGCGAGCGCGGAAATACGCGACAATGTCTAGTTTGCCGCTTCTTTCAGGATGCGGCCCCATTCTCGTTCACATGAGCCGGACTCGAATCAAGTTCTGCGGGCTTACCCGCGAAGAAGATATCGATGCTGCCGTTCGGGCAGGAGCAGATGCCATCGGGTTTGTTTTCTACCCGCCCAGCAAGCGTGTGCTGACACTCGAGCGCGCGGCACAGTTGCGTGCGTGCGTACCCCCTTTCGTAAGCGTGGTGGCACTCACGGTGAATGCCGCTGAAGCCGACATCCGGGCTATCATGAACCAGGTGCGGCCCGATCTGTTGCAGTTCCATGGCGACGAATCTCCCGAATATTGCCGGCAGTTTGGCCTGCCTTACCTGCGGGCATTCCGGGTGGGTGCGCCGGGGCTCGAAACCGAAGACGCTTTGCTAGAATCCTGCCTTTCCCACCGCGATGCTGCGGGCTGGCTGTTCGACAGCCACTCCGAGGGCTATGGGGGAAGCGGCAAGCGCTTTGACTGGAGCTGTCTGAACACGCTCGCCGGCCACGCTCGAGCAAGGCCTATTGTCCTGTCGGGCGGGTTGAACACGGGCAATGTGCGTGCAGCATTGAGCCAGGTGCGGCCCTATGCGGTCGATGTCAGCTCCGGAGTCGAGTCTGCACCGGGCATCAAGTGTCCAGTCAAGATGCAGGAATTTGCCAACGAAGTTCGGCGTTTCGACGCCATCCAAGACAGCCCCTTATGATCGACTACAACTTTCCGGATGAGTCCGGACACTTCGGTCCCTATGGCGGGTCGTTCGTTGCGGAAACCCTGGTGCATGCTCTTGAAGAGCTGAAACAGGCCTACGCAAAGTACAGGAACGATCCCGACTTCGTCGCGGAGTTCGAATACGAACTCAAGCATTTCGTGGGGCGGCCCAGCCCCGTGTATCACGCGCGGCGATGGTCGCAGGAACTTGGCGGGGCGCAGATCTGGTTCAAGCGCGAAGACCTGAATCATACGGGCGCGCACAAGATCAACAACTGCGTGGGCCAAGCCCTGCTGGCCCGGCGCATGGGCAAGCCACGCGTCATCGCCGAAACCGGTGCAGGCCAGCACGGGGTGGCCACCGCCACGGTGGCCGCGCGCTATGGCATGGAATGCGTGGTGTACATGGGCAGCGAAGACGTGCGGCGTCAGGCCGCCAACGTGTATCGCATGAAGTTGCTGGGCGCCACGGTGGTTCCGGTTGAATCGGGCTCGCGCACGCTGAAGGATGCACTCAACGAAGCCATGCGCGACTGGGTCACGAACGTGGAGAACACGTTCTACATCATCGGAACCGTGGCCGGTCCGCATCCGTACCCCGCCATGGTGCGCGATTTCCAGTCGGTCATCGGGCGTGAATGCATCGGGCAAATGCCGGTGTATGCCGGTCGCCAGCCCGACATGGTCATTGCCAGCGTCGGCGGCGGCTCGAACGCCATGGGCATTTTCTATCCCTACATTCCCTACGAGAACGTGCAGCTGGTCGGGGTCGAGGCAGCCGGCGAAGGTCTGCACACGGGACGGCATGCAGCCTCGCTCAGTGCAGGGTCGGTGGGCGTGCTGCACGGCAACCGCACCTACCTGTTGCAGGATGACAAGGGGCAGATCACCGAAACGCACTCGGTGTCGGCAGGTCTCGATTATCCCGGCGTCGGCCCGGAACACGCCTGGCTGAAGGATACGGGGCGCGCTACCTATGTCAGCGTCACCGATGAAGAGGCCTTGCGGGCGTTTCACGACTGCTGCCGCATCGAAGGCATCATTCCGGCACTCGAGTCGTCGCACGCCATCGCACATGCGGTGCGTCTGGCACCCACCTTGCCCCGGGACAAGATTCTTCTGGTTAACCTTTCCGGCCGCGGTGACAAGGACATGCATACGGTCGCCGAGCGTTCAGGTATTCAGCTATAGGCTGGACATGACAGCGTACACATCCTCTTCCCGCCTTGCTGCTGCGTTTTCCCGTCTCGGCATCGTGCCGCCGCTGCCTGAAGAAGGGGCACCCGCGGGCGGCCGCAAGGCCCTGATTCCTTTCATCATGTCGGGCGATCCGCACCCTGGCGCCACCGTATCCATAATGCATGCTGCTGTGCGTGCGGGGGCCGATGTCATCGAACTTGGGGTCCCGTTCTCCGACCCGATGGCCGATGGGCCGGTGATTCAGGCGGCAGCCGAGCGTGCGCTTGCGCACGGCGTCAGCCTGCGTGACGTGCTTGCCATGGTGGCCGAGTTCCGCAAGACTGACAACACCACGCCCGTGGTGCTGATGGGCTACGCAAACCCCATCGAGCGCATGGGTCAGGAAGCCTTCGCGCGCGAGGCAGCCGATGCCGGCGTGGATGGCGTGCTGGTGGTCGATTACCCCCCGGAAGAGGTTGGCGAGTTTCCGGCCATGCTCGCGCGTCATGGGCTCGACCCCATTTTCCTGTTGGCGCCCACGTCTACCGGGCCGCGCATCCAGGCGGTTGCGCAGATGGCTCGCGGCTATGTGTATTACGTGTCGCTGAAAGGCGTCACGGGGGCCAGCCACATCGATACCGGTGATGTGGCCACCAAGCTCGCACAGATCCGACGCCACGTCCGCATTCCCGTGGGTGTGGGTTTCGGTATCCGTGACGCAGAAAGCGCGCAAGCAGTGGCACGCGTTGCCGATGCGGTGGTTATCGGTTCGCGCCTGGTGCAGACTATCCATGAAAGTAGCGCCAGCGTTTCAGGCGTCGAGCAGACTGCCGCGGCGGCCCAGGCAGCAGAGCAGTGGCTGCGGGGCATTCGCGAGGCGCTCGATGCACTGGCTACTCCGGCATCGGCCTGAGTGCTGGCGCCCACAGCCGACCGGCCGCCATCCAGGCCTCATGTCTCAAGCACAAGCAATCACGACAGGATCCCAATAAAGTGAGCTGGCTCGACAAGCTGATACCCCCACGCATCAAGTCTTCCCAGAAACCGGGCTCGAAACGGGTGCCGGAGGGAATCTGGAAGAAGTGTCCGGGTTGCGAGGCGGTTCTGTATCAGGACGACCTCAAGAAGAATCTGCAGGTCTGTCCCAAGTGCAACTACCATCTGCGGATCAGTGCACGCGAACGCATCGACATTCTGCTCGATCGTGAAGGGCGCGTGGAGATCGGGGCCGAGATCCGATCAATCGATCCGCTCAAGTTCAAGGACACCAAGCGCTACCCCGATCGCCTGAAGGAGGCAATCGAGCAGACCAGCGAAACCGAGGCCCTGGTGGTCATGAGCGGTTCGATCCGTTCGCTGCCGCTGGTACTTGCCGTGTTCGAGTTCCAGTTTCTGGGCGGCTCGATGGGCTCGGTGGTCGGTGAGCGTTTCGTGCGCGGCGTGCGCGCGGCGCTTGAGCAGCGTGTGCCTTTCGTCTGCGTAGCGGCTTCCGGAGGGGCACGCATGCAGGAAAGCTTGCTGTCGCTGATGCAGATGGCCAAGACGAACGCGGCGCTTACCCAGCTGGCGCAGCGACAGCTGCCGTTCATCAGCGTGCTCACCGACCCCACAATGGGGGGCGTATCGGCCAGTTTTGCTTTCATGGGCGATGTGGTTATCGCCGAGCCCGGCGCGCTGGTGGGCTTCGCAGGTCCGCGCGTCATCGAACAGACCGTCCGCGAGAAGCTGCCGGAAGGGTTTCAGCGGGCCGAGTTCCTGCTCGACAAAGGCGCTATCGACATGATCGTTGACCGGCGCCACATGCGGGACGAACTGGCGCAGCTGCTTGCGTTGCTGATGCGTCAGCCGGTCGAGGCCTTGCGGTAACTCACGCAAGAGCAAGCAGACAAGACCCAGGCTTGCCTGCTTCGCCCACCAGCATGAACAGACGGGGTGCCCCGGCATTTGCCGGGGCACCCCGTTCCGTATTGCGCGCAGCGACTGGCACGTAGTGCCCCCGGTGCGAGCGGGTGGCTCGGACTGGCGCACCGTGTGGTACGCCAGTGGCCGATGTCAGGCGCCAGGACGCGTCTCGACCTGCTCCAGCGGTTCGCTGTACTCGTTGCGCGGCGTTCGTTCCCGCACCCGTCCGGTCGCGGGCGGCGTTGCCGCCTGGGCGATTGCAGCCTGCACGGCTGCGTGTTTCGCCGCGTTGGTCTCGATCAGTTGCATGCCGGCCGCCGCGGCGATGGCGTGCAGATCGGAAGAGGATGTGTTCGGCATGGCGGCCACCTGAATATCTACGGTCTCGTCAAAGGGCCGATTGGCCGCGTGCAGAACAACGTCCTCGGGTGCGATGGTGTCCTCGGGCGACACTGCAGGCTGCACGGTTTTCTGCGGGGTTTCGGCTGCTGCCTCCCCAGACTCCGTGGTCACGCCCGAAACCTCGGGCGCCGCGGTTCCGTTTACCGTTTCGGCAGCATGCTTCGGGAGGCTCACAGGTGCCGGAGCGTTGGTCGCCTCGGCTTCCGATGCAGCTTCTGGCGCAGCTTCGTCGGTTGTCGCGGGTGCCCTGGCAACGGCCGTATCATCATCGGTGGCGTCCTCGGCAGTGGTACGAGCGATCGTTTCGGGTCTGGAGTCGACAGAGGCGTCGCCCATGGTGCTGACCGCAGGCGGTACGCCTGGAGCCGTCTCGCCAGTGACAGCTTCCGCCCGCTCGGCATCCTGCTGCCCCGAAACTTCCGTGACTGGCTCTGCAGGGGCGGGGGCAGCATCGACAGTTTCCTGGGCAGGTGCAACCGCTTCGCTTGCGACGCGGGTCTCTGCTTCATGGGCAGCGGCATCGCCGGCAGCCGACGACCCGGCGACAGGCTCTTCCGCGGGGATGACGGATGCCGTGACATCTGCCTGGTCCACGATCTCGATGCTTGCTTCAAGGTGGGCCGCAACGACGGCCTCGCCAGCAGCCTCGATCTGTTGAGCATCAGCGTCGGCGACCGCATCGGCACCGGATGAACGACGCCCGCGCCGACCACGGCGCCGGCGTCGGCCCTTGCGGTCGGGCTCAACCGTCTCACCGCCCTCAATGGCAGCTTCCATCGGGGATTCACCTTCTGAACCTTCGTCGAGCTCGAGGTCGGGCAGATCCATGGAAGAGAGGTCGCGCGCGCGAGCGTTACGGACGTCTTCGGCAGGAGCAGCCGACTGCGCGGCGTTGGTGGGGCCAGAAGCAGCCGTACCGGCCGGCATCTCAGTTCCTGCAACGGCTACTGTCGGGGCTGCGCTGGCCGCGCCGGCTGCAACGGCCGTGGCTGCATCGGTGGCGGCGTCCAAAGCAGGGACGTTGGTGGCGGCATCAACCGGGCGCACATCACGCCGGTTGCGCCGACCCCGCCTTGAGCGGCTGGAGCGGGATTCCGTCGCTGCTTCGGTCGTGGGTTCAGTTCGTGCGTCATCTTCCCACGCGACCTGATCGGTTTCATAGCGGCGGGCACGTTCAGACTTCCCGTTGCCGCGTTCGGTACGCGTACCCTTCTCCGCACGCCTGGACCCTTCGTCCGTGCTGCGGTTGCGGCGACGCTCGCGCGCGGGCTCCTGCGTGTCGCGGCGCTGCTTGCTCTTGCTGTCGGCAGTAGCGGGTACGCTCTTCGGCGCTTCGGCCTCGCGGCTCTGGTCCAGACCGAGCCAGGAGGTGATCCTGCGCCAGAACGCGCCAAAGCCCGATGCTTCCTGGACTACCTTCTTGCCGCCCTCGACGCCGGGTCCGGAGGTTTCCTTGCCACCGTCACCGTTCCCGTTGCCCGAGGGCGCTGGCGACATGGTGGGGGTGATGCCCTTCACCAGGGCCTCGGGTCGTGGTTTATGTTCGGTGGAGCTGGCGGTCCAGTCGACCACGGTGGTGGGGGCCTCTACCAGCTCAAAGCTGGATTTCTGGTCTTCCAGGCGCGGATCGTCGTGGCGCAACCGCTCGATGTGGTGGTGCGGAGTCTCCAGATACTTGTTCGGAATCAGGACGATGTTGACCTTCAGCCGGGCCTCGAGCTTGGCCAGGTCGGTGCGCTTCTCGTTAAGCAGGTAGGTGGCGACATCGATGGGCACCTGGGCATGGACGGCGGCCGTGTTCTCTTTCATGGCCTCTTCCTGCAGCAGGCGCAGCACGTGCAGCGCGCTGGATTCGACGTCGCGGATGACGCCAATGCCGTTGCAGCGCGGGCAGGTGATGTGCGAACCCTCGTTGAGCGCGGGACGCAGGCGCTGGCGCGACAGCTCCATGAGGCCGAAGCGAGAGATCTTGCCCATCTGTACCCGGGCGCGATCGAGTCGCAGCGCGTCGCGCAGCGACTGTTCGATGAGCCGCTGGTTGCGGGCATCTTCCATGTCGATGAAGTCGATCACGATCAGCCCGCCAAGGTCGCGCAGGCGCAGCTGGCGGCCGACTTCCTCAGCGGCTTCCAGGTTGGTGCGCAGGGCGGTTTCCTCGATGTCGGCTCCACGTGTGGCGCGCGCCGAGTTCACGTCGATGGCCACCAGTGCCTCGGTGTGATCGATGACGATGGAGCCGCCGGAAGGCAGAGGTACCACGCGTGCGTATGCAGTTTCGATCTGGTGTTCGATCTGGAACCGGGAGAACAGGGGGATGTCGTCGCGATAGCGCTTGACGCGGTTGACGCTGTCGGGCATGACCACGCTCATGAAAGCGATGGCCTGCTCGGCCACTTCATCAGTATCGATGAGGATCTCGCCGATGTCTGGCGAGAAATAGTCGCGGATGGCCCGGATGACCAGGCTGGACTCCAGGTAGATGAGTACCGGTGCGGCATTCTCCTGAGCAGCGGTTTCCACCGCGCGCCACAGCTGCAGCAGGTAATTCAGGTCCCACTCGAGTTCTTCGAGGGAGCGCCCGATGCCGGCAGTGCGCGCGATCAGGCTCATGCCGGCTGGCACCTTGAGCTTTTCGAGAGCCTCCTTGAGTTCCTGGCGCTCTTCGCCCTCAACGCGCCGCGACACGCCGCCACCGCGCGGGTTGTTGGGCATGAGTACGAGGTAGCGGCCGGCGAGCGAGATGAACGTGGTCAGGGCCGCGCCCTTGTTGCCGCGCTCTTCCTTGTCGACCTGAACGATGAGTTCCTGTCCTTCGTGGAGGGCGTCCTGGATGCGCGCAGTGCGCACATCCACTCCTTCCTTGAAATAGCTGCGGGCTACTTCCTTGAAGGGGAGAAATCCGTGACGCTCTTCGCCATAGTCGACGAAGCAGGCCTCAAGGCTGGGTTCGATTCGGGTGATGACTCCCTTGTAAATGTTGCCTTTGCGTTGTTCGCGTCCAGCAGTTTCTATATCGAGATCGACCAGTTTCTGGCCGTCAACAATGGCAACGCGCAGTTCTTCCTGGTGCGTTGCGTTGAACAGCATGCGCTTCATAGAATGAAGTTCTCCGTTGGGTTGGCACCCCGACGATCGGGGCGCCGCCTAACGGGCCGGCATGAACGCCACGGACACTGGAAACTTGCGCACTCTCGCATGCGCCCCGACTTGCGTCAGGCAAGGCTGCAACGTGCCGGCGGGCGCACGTAACGGTAGAACGTTGGAACATCAACAGATCGCGCCGGGGCGGTAACCCCACGAGAACTCGCGTCGTCCGGGCGCGGGCTTGCGCGCAAACGATGGGTGCGGGTACGACGCGGAATGGTGATCATGTTGGAAGCAGCAGGCCGGCAGGCGCATGCTCGATGACGTTGTCGAAATTCGAGGAACGCTGTTGGAACATGCGCCGGTGCGTATTCAAGAACAGTTTCTCAGTGGCGTAGGCAAAAACAAAGCGTGCGTGCCGGATACCCGGGATGAACGTCGGCACGCCACGGTTTGCCGCCATGCGGCCCGGGAGATAAGGCGGTTGCCGGGCAGGTACAATTCGATAGACCCGGATGCGGGTACGCGTAGACGGAGGCAGTGGCAAAGTCGTGAATCGTTGTTTTTCACCTGACCTGCAAATGCTGGTGCCTCGACGTCGATGCGCATGAGCAAACCCGCCTGATCTCTTATCAGGCCTGGTGATTATATGCTGCTTTGAGAACCGTGCAAATCAACTCTCCTGAATCTTCGTCGCTCTCGGCCCGTCTGGTGGAGGTTGGCTCCGACTACCACGGGCAGCGCATCGACAACTTCCTCCTGCGTCTATGCAAGGGTGTGCCCAAGAGCCATGTCTACAAGGTCATCCGCTCCGGGCAGGTGCGCGTCAACCGCGGGCGCGTGCAGGCAGATTATCGACTGTCGGCCGGCGACATCGTGCGCGTGCCGCCCCTCAAGGTGCCGCAGGAGGTACCGCGGTTCGTACCGGGGTCGGAGTTTCCGGTGGTGTACGAGGATGACGTGCTGCTGGTGATCGACAAGCCGGCAGGGGTGGCGGCGCATGGGGGCAGCGGCGTAGCCTTCGGGGTGATCGAGCAGTTGCGCGCGGCGCGGCCGCAGGCGCGCTTTCTCGAGCTGGTACACCGCCTCGACAGAGAAACCTCGGGTCTGCTCATGGTGGCGAAGAAGCGCAAGGCGCTGGTCGAGCTGCATGCGGCGCTGCGCGATGGGCGCGTCACGAAACGCTACCTGGCCCTGGTGGAAGGCGACTGGGTAAACGCCCGACAGCACATCCGGTTGCCGCTGCAGAAATGGACGACACGGTCGGGCGAACGCCGGGTCCGGGTCGATGCCGAGGGTCAGGCGGCGCACACCATCGTGTCGCTGGTAGAGCGCCTTGGCCGGTTTTCCCTCGTCGAGGCGGAATTGCGCACAGGCCGCACCCACCAGATCCGGGTGCACCTGGCTGCCAGCGGCTTTCCCATCGTGGGGGATGACAAGTACGGCAACGACGCCACGCGCGACGCCTTTGCACGTCAGCTGGGGTTCCGCCGCATGTTCCTGCATGCGCACACGCTGCAGTTGGCGCACCCGGTGACCGGCGAGGCGATGATCCTGGAAGCGCCGCTGCCGCCCGAGTGCGTACGCCTGCTGGGGCTGTTGCGCGACGATAACGCGCCGGACGCGGCGGGGCGTCATGAGGAAGAGTAATGGAGTATTCGTTGGTCGTATTTGACTGGGATGGCACATTGATGGACTCGACGCCGGCCATTGTGGCGGCCATGCAGGCAGCATGCCGCGACCTGGGTCTGCCGGAGCCTCCCGACGAAATGGCGAACTGGGTGATCGGCCTGGGGCTGGAAGATGCGCTGAAAACGGCGGTGCCCAGTCTCCGCGAGGAACAGTGGCCGGATTTCGTGCAGCGCTACCGCTACCACTACCTCACGCGGGATCCGGAAGTACGGCTGTTCGATGGCGTGGCGAACCTCATCGAGTCACTGGCCAATCGCGGCGTGTGGCTGGCGGTGGCTACCGGGAAAAGTCGCAAGGGGCTGACGCGGGCGTTGCGCAACACCGGGCTGACGGATGCATTTCACGCCTCGCGATGCTCCGACGAAACGTTCTCAAAGCCGCATCCCGCGATGCTGCTCGAGATCATGGATGAACTCGGTGTCGACCGCCGCGAGACGGTCATGATCGGTGACACCGCGCACGATCTGAACATGGCGCTCAATGCCTGCGTACATGGTGTCGGGGTTTGCTACGGCGCGCACCCCATCAACGAACTGCAGGTCTGTTCGCCGGCTGCGCTGGTGCACAGCGTGCCGGAACTGGCCGACTGGCTGCTGCCGCGCGTGCGCGCCTAGGCGCTCACGGCGTGCCCCGGCACACTGCACTCGGGCGGGTGCGCGGCGTCAGGAACGCCCTGCGGCCTGAAACAGGAACAGCGTCGGTTGCCGGTCGATTGCGGGCCGGTCGGACTGCTTCCACTGCGCAATCGTCAGGGTGCGGATCCATTCGGTCGGGCTGGTGAGCGCGCTGGCTACGCACAGGCGGGTATCGCCACGCAGGTGGCGAAGCAGGGCATCGAACAGGGCAAGGTTGCGGTAGGGGGTCTCGATCAGGACTTGTGTCTGCTGCAGCTGTGCGGAGGCGCTTTCCCAGCTCTTCAGCTGGCGTGCGCGCTCCTGTTCCTGCACTGGCGGGTACCCGTGGAAGGTGAAACGCTGGCCCTCGAGGCCGCTGGCCATGAGGCCGAGGATGATGGAGGATGGCCCCACCCAGGGTTTCACGGTGATGCCCATGCGGTGAGCGGCCGCCACCACCCGGGCACCAGGGTCGGCCACCGCGGGGCAACCCGCTTCCGACACGAGGCCCGCTTCGCCGCCAGCCCGCAGGGGCATCAGCCAGGCGTCGATGTCGCCCTGCGTGGTGCGCTGGCCCAGCGTATGGATCGTGATTTCCTGGATGGGCCGCTGTGTTCCGATGTGCTTCAGGAAGGCACGTGCGGTCTTGGCGTTTTCGGCGATGTAGGTGTCGAGACGGGCGGCAAGCGCCTGGGCATCGGCCGGAAGCCAGAGCGACGAGGGCGCCGTTTCGGCGAGGCCAACAGGAATGAGATGCAGGGTGCCTGTCATGGGTGGGCTTGCGGGACGAGGGGGTTGATGCCGAATTCAGTCAGGAGCCGGGTAACGGTAATCAGGGGTAGCCCGATCAGCGCGGTGGGGTCGTCGCTGTCGATACGTTCCATGAGTACGATGCCCAGGCTTTCCACTTTGGCGCTGCCTGCCGTATCCAGTGGCAGGTCGGCGCGGAGATACGAATCGATTTCCGCATCGGTCAGCGGACGCAGGACGCAGCGCGTTGTTGACTCTGCAACAAGGGTCCGGGTGCCGTCGGTGACTGCCACGGCGGTCCAGAATTCTGCCGTCTGACCGGCCATCAGGCGCAGCTGCGCGAACGCGCGCTCGAAGGTGCCGGGCTTGCCAAGCAACTGTCCATTGCAGATTGCAACCTGATCCGACCCGACGACGACCGCGCCAGGGCGCTGACGTGCCACCGCTTCAGCCTTCTCCCGCGCCAGCCTGCGCGCGAGTTCGTGTGGCGCTTCGCCCGCGCGGGGCGACTCGTCGATGTCGGGGGAAATGGCCTCGAAAGGCAGGCGCAGGCGAGCGAGCAGTTCTTTCCGGTAAGGCGAGGATGATGCCAGAATCAGGGGGCGGGTCATGCTTGTGGAAGCTGACATGTACGGGAATGCATTGACGCAGTAGGCGGTTTCAGGTTAGCATTTTACGCTTTTGCTTTTATTGCTGCATCCAAGCATTCTTGCGGATACCAGGCCATGAAACCCTTGAATCTTCAGCAGTTCGATGCGCTTGAAGCAGTGCGCCTGCGGCAGGAGTTCTCGGGTGAGCTTTCGTTGGCTGCGCTTTCCCGCTTTACCGACGGACTGCCCGCGCAGCACGGCACGGTTGCCTGGCATGCCCAGGGCATGGAAGGGCGATTTGGCGAGCGTCTTTTGCGCGTACATGTGCGTGCGCAGCCGCTCGTGGTGTGCCAGCGCTGCCTTGAAGAGTTTGCATGGCCTATCGATTCGGTTACCGTCCTGCAGCTTGTAGACTCGGAGGACGAGCTTGGCGAGTACGATCCGCTCGACGACGAAGAACTCGAGCAGGGGTACGACAAGGTCGTCGGTTCGCATCAGTTCGATTTGCAAGCGGAAATCGAGAGCGAACTCATCCTGGCGCTGCCTTACATTCCCCGGCACGAGGTATGTCCGGGCAAGGGCAGTGCCCCGGACAGCGAGCCGCCGGTCAATCCGGATCGCCAGCGCCCGTTCGAGCAGCTCGCCGAGCTCCTGGGGCGCGGCACGAAGAAGTAGGCCGAACAGGCGCGGGTTTTCTTGGCAGAGAATCCGGGGCGTGGCGCCAGGGCAAGTGCCGAGCAGCATCGCGGCCCGGGTGGGTTTAATGGTTGGTTTTAACTTTGCGGCGTGGATCGCGTACAATTCGCGCCGTCTTCAGGAGTCATCATGGCTGTTCAGCAAAACAAAAAGTCGCCTTCCAGGCGCGGTAATCGCCGCGCGCACGACCGGCTCACGAACCCTCCGCTCGCCATCGAGCCCAACACGGGTGAGCTCCATCTGCGCCATCACATCACTCCCAACGGTTACTACCGCGGGCGCAAGGTCCTCCACACCAAGGACGACGAGTAACCCAGGCAGTAGTAGCCCACGGGCATGATCCGAATTGCGATTGACTGCATGGGGGGCGACCACGGTCTGCCCGTCACCGTGCCGGCGGCGATTGCATTCTGTGCGTCACAGCCGCAAGCCAAATTGCTTCTGGTTGGCCAGCAGCAGGCAATCGAAGAAGCCCTGAATCGCGCCTCGGCCGACGTGCGGGCGCGAATCGAGGTCGTTCCGGCCAGTGAAGTGATCACCATGGACGACCCGGTCGAAGTCGCCTTGCGTCGCAAGAAGGATTCATCCATGCGAGTCGCGGCGAAGCTCGTCAAGGAGGGCAACGCCGAGGCCTGCATTTCTGCCGGGAACACGGGTGCCTGGATGGCGATCACCCGTTACGTCCTCAAGACGCTCGACGGTATCGATCGCCCCGCGCTCACGGCCTCCATTCCGAACGGGGTGGGACGGGCCACCACGATGCTCGACCTGGGCGCCAATGTCGATTGCACTGCAGAGCATCTCCTGCAGTTTGCGTTCATGGGGTCAGCCCTCGTGTCGGCCATCGACGGCATCGAGCGTCCGCGTGTCGGACTGCTCAACGTCGGGGCGGAAGTCATCAAGGGCAATGACGTCGTCAAGGAAGCAGCCGAACTGTTGCGTGCCAGTTCGCTCATCAACTTCCATGGCAATGTCGAAGGCAATGAGATTTTCAAGGGGTCGGTCGATGTCGTCGTCTGCGACGGTTTCGTGGGCAACGTCGTTCTCAAGGCCACCGAAGGCCTCGCGAAAATGGTTGCCGTCATGTTGCGGCGCGAGTTCCAGCGCAACCCCATGACCATGCTCTCCGGGCTGGTTGCAACGCCGGTTCTCAATCGCTTCCGGCAACAGACCGATTCGCGCCGTTACAATGGCGCGGCGCTTCTGGGGTTACGTGGAGTTGTCTTCAAAAGTCACGGATCAGCCGACCAGTTCGGTTTCCAGTGCGCATTGCGAAGGCTGCACGATGCTGTCGCGGGCGGTCTGCAGGAGCGGACGGCCCATGCAATGGCACAATTCATCAGCAGCCCGAATTAGGCAGGAGAGACATGACAGCATCGGTCATAGCCGGTACCGGCAGTTATCTGCCGCCCCGCGTGGTCAGCAACGATGAACTCGCAAGCGAGCTTGCTACCCGCGGCATCGAAACTTCCGACCAGTGGATCGTCGAGCGTACCGGCATCAGGCAACGCCATCTGGCCGAGCGTGGCGTTACCACCAGCATGCTCGCCACCGAAGCAGCGCGGAGCGCCTTGGCGGATGCCAATCTCACCCCGGCTGACGTCGACCTCATCATCGTTGCCACATCCACTCCCGATTACATCTTCCCCAGCACGGCCTGCCTCGTGCAAGACAGGCTGGGTGCGCGAGGCGGGGCGGCCTTCGACGTCCAGGCGGTCTGCAGCGGTTTCGTGTATGCACTCACCACTGCAGACAGTTTCATCCGCGCAGGGCGGGCGCGGTGCGCGCTGGTCATTGGTGCCGAGGTCTTCTCGCGCATCCTCGACTGGAGCGATCGTTCCACGTGTGTCCTGTTCGGCGATGGCGCGGGCGCCGTCGTGCTCAAGGCCGACGAGAGTCCGGGTCATGAGCAGCGTGGAATCCTCGCAGCGAACCTGCACGCTGATGGGTCCCAGTCGCGCATACTCTGCGCGGCAGGCAGCGTGGCCTACGGCGATGTCAGCGGTGACCCGTTCCTGCGCATGGACGGGCAAGCGGTTTTCAAACTGGCGGTAACGGTGCTGAGCCAGTCGGCCCACGAGGCATGCGAGCAGGCCGGCATCGACGTGTCAAGCATTGACCGTGTCATCCCGCACCAGGCGAACGTGCGCATCATCAACGCACTGGCACGCCGTCTCGGGCTGCCCGCCGAACGGGTCGTGATCACGGTGGATCGTCACGCCAATACGTCGGCCGCAAGCGTGCCGCTGGCGCTCGACACCGCACTGCGCGAGGGCCGGGTCCAGCCCGGGCAAACCATCCTGCTGCAGGGCGTAGGTGGCGGGTTCACCTGGGGCAGTGTGCTGCTGAGGCTTTGAACCTCGGGGCTCCCCCAGTATCATCGCGGCTACCAGGCAGGCAGTTGCCAACTGAAGACCACCATGAAAATTGCATTCGTATTCCCTGGACAAGGATCCCAATCGGCCGGCATGCTCGATGCGTTCGCAGGCAATGTTGCCGTTGCCGACGTGCTCGACCGCGCCGGCAAGGCGCTCGATCAGGACATCGCCGGCCTCATCGCGAATGGCCCGGCTGAGGCGCTCAACCTCACGGTCAATACGCAGCCGGCCATGCTCACGGCAGGCTATGCGGTCTATGCAGCCTGGAAGGCCGCCGGGGGGCGTACCCCTGATGTCATGGCAGGCCATAGTCTGGGCGAGTACACGGCGCTGACGGCCGCCGGCGTCCTTTCGCTGGAAGACGCCGTACGCCTGGTGCGAATCCGTGCCGAGGCCATGCAGTCTGCGGTGCCGGTTGGTGAGGGTGGCATGGCGGCCATCCTCGGCCTCGACGACGACTCCGTGCGCCGGGTCTGTGCCGAATCCGCTCAGGGCGAAGTGGTTGAAGCGGTCAATTTCAATGCTCCCGCACAGGTCGTGATTGCGGGGCACAAGGGCGCCGTAGAGCGTGCCTGCAATGCGGCCAGAGCAGCGGGCGCGAAGCGTGCTTTGCCCCTGCCGGTGTCCGCGCCCTTCCATTCCAGCCTGTTGCAGCCTGCAGCCGAGGTACTGCGGGTCGCCATCGACAGGATCACGTTATCCGTGCCCCAGGTACCGGTCATCAACAACGTCGACGTGGCGTCGCCCGCTGAGCCCGCTGCCATCGCCGATGCGCTGGTACGGCAGGCGTGGCATCCCGTGCGTTGGGTGGAAACCATACAGGCCATGAAGGCGCAGGGAGTTTCGCATATTGTCGAGTGCGGCCCAGGCAAGGTTCTTACCGGGCTGGTCAAGCGCATCGACGGTTCGATCACTGCTTTGGCAATTACCGATCCGGCCTCGCTTGAGGCCGCACTGGCAGCTACCGCCTGAACTTCCGGAGCATGCAATTCCCATGGAACTCAAGGACAAGACCGCGTTGGTAACGGGCGCCTCTCGGGGCATCGGGCGCGCCATCGCCCTGGAACTGGCTGCGCGCGGTGCGCACGTGATTGGAACCGCGACTTCCGAGACCGGTGCCGAATCCATCACCCAGGCGCTGGCCCCCTATGGAGGCCGGGGCGTGGTGCTCAACGTCAACGACAAATCCGCCGTCGAGGCACTGGTCGAAGAGATCGGCAAGACCGAGCAGGGTGGACCGCACATCCTGGTCAACAATGCCGGCATCACGCGCGACTCGCTTGCGATGCGCATGAAGGACGAAGACTGGGACGCCGTCATCGACACCAACCTGACGGCCGTATTCCAGTTGTCGCGCGCGGTCATGAAGGGCATGATGAAAGCCCGCTGGGGGCGTATCATCAATATCACCTCCGTGGTGGGTGCCAGCGGCAACGTCGGGCAGGCCAACTATGCTGCAGCCAAGGCCGGAGTCGCAGGCATGACGCGCGCCTTGGCGCGCGAGCTGGCCAGCCGCAACATCACGGTCAACTGTGTCGCGCCCGGGTTCATCGACACCGACATGACCCGTGCGCTCGATGATGCCCGGGTCGAAGCATTGCGCGCCCAAATTCCGTTGGGGCGCCTGGGCAGTCCCGAAGACATCGCACATAGCGTGGCCTTCCTCAGTTCGCCTGCCGCGGGGTACATTACGGGCGTCACGCTGCACGTCAACGGCGGCATGTATATGCAGTAATCCGCCTCTTTCCCTGGAAAAGGCGGGCAAGTTTTCACCACGCCATAGGCTGCTGCAAGGTGGCACTTGGCTATAATTCGCAGGATTTGACCTTTGGAGATCTGCATGGAAAGCATCGAACAGCGCGTCAAGAAAATCGTCGCTGAACAGCTCGGCGTGAACGAAGCCGAAGTGAAGAACGAATCCTCTTTCGTTGACGACCTCGGTGCCGATTCACTCGACATGGTCGAACTCGTCATGGCTCTTGAAGACGAATTCGAAACCGAGATCCCGGATGAAGAGGCTGAAAAGCTCACCACCGTCCAACTGGTGCTCGATTACATCAACTCCAATCTCAAGAAGTAATTGCCGCACTCGCTTGACCTGAAGCGCGGCTCATGCACATGTGCTCGCGCTGCGGCGTAAACTTTTTTGGTTGTTCCTTGATCGCAGCACGTCTGATGGCGCCAGAAGGTCGCGTGAACCAGGGTGTGCAGGGGGGGATGACTGCAGAAAGTTGACGCAGCTGGTTAAGTAACCTGTCGTACTAACAGGTAGTTTGCCGCACCTGTTTCGTCTCGCGGTGCAGACGTCTCGGCAGGGGTCTGCATCGTCCCGCATGAAGCAAGGGCGGTGAGTTGCCGCCTTGTTGGCTTCCGCATGTCGCCACTCATCAGCAGGAGTCTTCCGTGAAACGACGCGTCGTGATCACCGGTTTGGGGATCGTCTCTCCGGTTGGCAATGATACTTCCACCGCATGGGACAATCTCGTGAACGGCCGTTCCGGAATCGACACCATCACCCGTTTCGATTCGAGCCCCTTTTCGTGCCATATTGCCGGCGAAGTCCGCAACTTCGACATCACGCAATATATTCCCGCCAAGGAGGCACGGCAGCTCGACACGTTCATTCACTATGGCATTGCTGCCGGTGTTCAGGCCTGGAAGGATAGCGGCCTTGAAGTTACCGAAGCCAATGCCGATCGCATCGGTGTCATCGTCGGGTCGGGTATCGGTGGCTTGCCGCGCATCGAAGAAACCCATCAGGAACTGATCGAGCGGGGCCCGCGCCGCATCTCTCCGTTCTTCGTGCCCAGTTCACTCATCAACATGATCTCGGGCCAGCTGTCGATCATGTTCGGGCTCAAGGGGCCAAGCTATTCAGTCGTGTCGGCCTGTACCACGGGGTTGCACTGCATTGGCGATGCAGCACGTCTGATCGAATACGGCGACGCCGACATCATGCTCGCCGGCGGCGCTGAATCCACCGTGTCTCCGCTGGGCATTGGCGGTTTCGCAGCCATGCGCGCCCTGTCCACGCGCAACGACGACCCCAAGACCGCCTCGCGCCCTTGGGATCGCGATCGGGACGGCTTCGTGCTGGGCGAAGGCGCGGGTGTCCTGGTGCTTGAAGAATATGAACATGCGAAGGCGCGTGGCGCCCGCATCTATGGCGAGCTGGCAGGCTACGGCATGAGCTCCGACGCCTATCACATTACCGCGCCCGATCGTGACGGCCCCCGTCGCGGGATGCTCAACGCACTGCGTAATGGTGGCGTCAACCCCGACGAGGTGCAATACATCAACGCTCACGGCACGTCCACCCCACTGGGCGACAAGAACGAAACCGAGGCCATCAAACTTGCCTTCGGCGATCACGCCTACAAGCTCGTCGTGAATTCCACCAAGTCCATGACCGGGCACCTGCTGGGTGCCGCGGGTGGTGTCGAGGCGGTCTTCACTACCCTGGCCGTGTATCACCAGGTTTCTCCGCCGACCATCAACATTTTCAATCAAGACCCGGAATGCGATCTCGATTACTGCGCCAACTCCGCACGCGAGCTCCGCATCGAGAACGCCTTGTCGAACTCGTTTGGTTTCGGCGGTACCAACGGAACCTTGTTGGTGCGCCGGGTGTAATCACTCGAGGCAGCACGCATGCCGGGATCACGCTTGGCGGTTAGTGGCGTGGTGCGACCGGCCTGGTGGCGGCCTCGCTCGCCCCGGCAGATTCAGGTCGATACCCGCGGATGGTGGCGCTGGCAGGCGCCTGACGGTCGTTGGTACGCCGTCTGGCCCGATGCCATCCATACTGGCCCCGGCATTCGCTGGATAACCGTGTCCGGGGTCATCACGTCTGCCGCCAGTCAGCGCTCCCGGCGTGTGCGCTGCACCATCTGGGCCGGCAGCGTTGCGCCCAGCGTATGGCGAAGCCTGTGTGTTGCCGTGCAATGGCGCATGCAGCAAGGTGCCCGCGCATGAGCCAGCAAGATGCCGATATCGCTCTGGTCGAGCGGGTACAAAGGGGCGACAAGGCTGCGTTCAACCTTCTCATCCTCAAGTATCAGCGCCGGATCATGCGCCTGCTTTCGCGCTTCATCCACGATCCTTCCGAAATCGAGGATGTGGCGCAGGAAGCGTTCATCAAGGCCTACCGCGCGCTGCCCAATTTTCGGGGCGATAGCGCTTTCTACACCTGGTTGTATCGCATCGCGGTCAATACGGCCAAGAACCATCTTGCGGCCGAACGCCGTAGGCCATCGGGCGGGCCCATGCTCGAAAACGAAGACGGTGAAACTTTTAACGAAACCGACAACCTAAGCGATATCGATACTCCGGAAGCAGCGTTCGCGAGTCGGGAAATTGCAGAAACAGTAAACCGCGCCATTGAAGAGCTGCCGGAGGAGTTACGCACTGCCATCGTTCTGCGCGAAATTGAAGGCCTCAGCTACGAAGAGATCGCCGAGACCATGAACTGTCCCATAGGTACGGTTCGTTCGCGCATATTTCGTGCGCGCGAGGCGATCGCCAGGCGTCTGCGGCCCTTGCTGGACGTAGGCGACGACCGACGCTGGTGAACCATATGGCAGTGTTGCTTGTTCGAACGTGTGAATGCCAGCCCGAGTGCGAGCTGTGAACGGGCAAGGAGCCAGGTCATGAGTGCAGTGCCTACGCAGAACGAAGCTCAAGCAGACGACCACGTGAGGGTCGCGGAATTGCTTTCGGCTTTCATGGATAACGAAGCCGACCTCCCGGCAGAGCTGTTGCGGTCCGACACTGTGCGCGCTCAATGGGCTACTTATCACTTCATCGGCGACGTGCTGCGCTCCGAAGAGCTCGCCATCTCCGTATCGCCGACGTTCAATCGGCGGCTCGCAGCCGCGCTCGAGACCGAGCCTCCCATCGTGGCTCCTCGACGTCGTACGGCGATGCGTTTCATCGGCCGGTACGCAGTGCCGGGCGTGGCGCTGGTGGCGGCGGTCGTCGCCGTTACCTGGATGGCGCAACCTCTCATCGCACCCACGACGCGTTCGTTGCAGGCCAGCGCGCAGGCGTCGGAAGGCAGGTTTACTTCCGCCTCGTTGAGCAACACGCCGCTACTGGTCGACTATCTCGACGTACATCGCCATTCTGCCGGCTTTACCACGGTTGGGGCCGGTAGCGAACTCGACATGGGGCAACAGTAGCATGTCGAGCACGATGCGTGGCCAACGGGCATTGCTGGGTGTCGGTCGGCGCTTGTGCGCCTGGGGTCGGGGCGTCTCGATCGCTCTGGTTCTGGTCAGCACGCCCGCGTGGGCGGGCAGCGACGAGCCGCAGTTCGACGACATGGGTCTGCAGATCATGGCGCGTCTGCAACGCGCGGCCCATGATCTCGATTACACCGGCATCTTTACGTTCCAGCAGGGACAAACCCTGTTTTCTTCACAGATCGCGCACATCGTCGACGAATCAGGGGAGCGGCAGCGGGTGGAGGTCCTCGACAGTCCGGCCCAGCGCGAGTTCATCAGGCACAACAACATCGTCGAAAGCCTGGTTCCCGAGCGTCAGATGGTGCTGGTTGACGAACGCGACATGGACCATTTCCCCGGCCTGTTCAGTGGCGATGTACGCGAGCTTGCACAGTACTATGCCATTGAGCTCGACCCCGACCAAGGGCGAGTCGCCGGTCGGCCCTGCCGCGTCGTGCATGTGGTGCCCCGCGACGAGCTGCGTTGGGGGTACCAGTTGTGCGTCGATCTGGAAACAAACCTGCTGCTGAAAGTGCAGACGCGCAATGCCCAGGGTGATGTCCTCGAACAGATCGCGTTCTCGGAGGTTCACATCGGACCTGATGCCGAACGTCACCTTCTGAGATCTCCGCACAATCCGGATGGCTGGCAGCGCATCCGCATCGGAGAGCCGGTAGATCTGCTCGCCAAAGGTTGGGAGATCGGGATACCTGCGGGTTTCAAGGTCGTTCGTCAGTGGCGGCGCAATCTGAAGCACAAGAAGAACGTGCACCAGGTAGTACTGTCCGACGGTCTGGCGGCCATTTCAATCTTCATCGAGGACTGGACGCCTGAGCGTGGCGACATCAGCACCACTACCGAACATGGCGCCACCAGCGTACACCGCAGCCGCCAGGATGATTTCTGGCTGACGGTGCTGGGGGAGGTGCCGATACGTACCGTACGCTCGGTGGCAGCCCAGACGCGGGTGCGGCCTGATATCGCCCAGGCGAGCGCACGGTAATCGCAGCAACTACGACGGTTTTTTTGATCCGACCAGCGCGCGTCAATGGGCGCGCGCAAGTTTTGTGCACGGATACCTCTTGAAAGTGCGAACAAAAGCGCAATTTTCTGGTCGGAAGCTTCGTAACACCTGGTACTCTGGCGTGCAGTCGTCGGGCACGGCCTGTGCGGCGCGGGGGGTCGCATTCATTCCCTGGGGACTGGGTTAGCTGTTGCCCCGGGTTCCAATCAATATCAATTCGGAGTTGCAAATGACGTTTGAGTTCGTGCAATCCATGCGCCGCCTGGCCAGTGTAGTTGCGCTAGGTCTGGGTCTTGGGCTGGTCGCGGGCGCACCTGCCAGCGCACAGCAGCTTGACTTGCCGGATTTCACTCCCATCGTAGAAAAGGTCGACCCGGGCGTGGTCAACATCCGCACGACCGCGTCGATCCGCGTGTCGGGTCGCGGTCCCGGTGGCGGAAGTGACCCGTACGAACTGTTTCGCTGGTTCTTCGGCCCTGATCTGATGCCTGGCATGCCCAACCCCGGGCGCCGCGGGCCGGCTCCTGGCCCCGATTCCGATGGCGAAGAGCGCACCGTGCCCCGGGGGCTCGGTTCAGGCTTCTTCATTTCGTCCGACGGGTACATCCTCACCAACCACCACGTCATCGACGGCGCTGACGGCATCCGGGTCACGCTATCCGATGGGCGTGAGTTCGACGCGGAACTGGTCGGCTCCGATCAGCGTACCGATGTTGCGTTGCTGAAGGTCGATATCCGCAACGCGCCCGCCCTCAAGGTCGGCAATCCCAAGAAACTGAGAAAGGGTGACTGGGTGCTAGCATTCGGATCACCGTTCGGCCTGGAATCCACCGTCACCGCGGGTATCGTCAGCGCGATTGGCCGCGACACCGGTGATTACCTGCCGTTCATCCAGACCGACGTAGCCGTCAACCCGGGCAACTCGGGTGGTCCCCTCGTCAACCTCAACGGCGAGGTGGTCGGCATCAACTCACAGATCGTATCCCGCAGCGGCGGATTCATGGGCATCTCTTTGGCCATTCCCATCGATGAAGCCATGCTGGTAGCCGATCAGCTGAAGGCGACGGGCAAGGTGACGCGGGGTCGCATCGGAGTGCAGATCGGCGAAGTCAGCGATGAAGTGGCCAAGGCACTCGGTCTTGATCGCGCCCGAGGCGCTCTTGTCAGCAGCGTCGAGCGTGATGGTCCTGCCGCCAAAGCGGGGGTCGAGCCGGGTGATGTGGTGCTCGAGTACAACGGCGTTGAAGTGAAGCGCGTGTCCGACCTGCCGCGTCTGGTGGGCGCCAGCAAGCCGGGCTCGAAGGCCAAGATCAAGGTATGGCGTCGTGGCAAGGCGCTTGACCTCACGGTCACGGTGGGACGCCTGGAAGCCGAACCCGCCGGGACGGCTGCATCCGGTAAAGACAAGACGCCCGATACCGCCGGCATGAACAAGCTCGGATTGAAGGTAGCGGATCTGTCGTCAGCCGATCAGCAGGCTCTGGGCGTGCGCGGTGGTGTGCGCGTCGAGGCAATCGACCCGCGCACGGCTCCTTCGGGCATCGCGGTCGGTGACGTCATCCTCGGGGTGAACGATGTCGAGATCGAAAACGCCCGTCAGTTTGACGAAGTCGTGTCCAAGCTCGACCGTTCGCGAACGAACGCGCTGCTCGTACGTCGTGGTGATCTGACGCAATGGGTGCCGGTCCGACCCTCGCGGTAGAATAGGGGGCGCTACGCGGTGCTGGCTCACGGCACCGCGTGCCCGCAACCCTTTCGGTCACGCATGTCGCACGACGTCGGTCCGTCGATAGCCAGGGGCGCAAGCGCATTGCGCCCTTTTTCGTGTCAGAACAACCGTATATGCAGCACATTCGCAATTTCTCCATCATTGCCCACATCGATCATGGCAAGTCGACGCTGGCCGATCGCCTGATTCAGCGGTGCGGCGGATTATCCGATCGCGAAATGGCGGAACAGGTGCTCGATTCGATGGATCTCGAACGTGAGCGTGGCATCACCATCAAAGCCCAGACCGCGACGTTGAACTACAAGGCGAAGGATGGCCAGACCTACCTGCTCAACCTCATCGACACTCCGGGACACGTAGACTTTTCATACGAGGTCAGCCGTTCCCTGTCGGCCTGCGAGGGCGCATTGCTGGTGGTCGATGCATCGCAGGGGGTCGAGGCCCAGACCGTGGCCAACTGCTACACGGCCATCGAACTGGGCGTCGAGGTCGTGCCGGTGCTCAACAAGATGGATCTGCCGCAGGCAGATCCCGACAACGCACGGGCGGAAATCGAGGACGTGATCGGCATCGACGCCAGCGACGCCATCCTGGCCAGTGCCAAGACCGGCATGGGCATCGACGACATCCTCGAGGCGGTGGTGGCACGCATTCCGCCGCCCAAGGGCGACCCGAATGCGCCGCTGCAGGCCCTCATCATCGATTCCTGGTTCGACAATTACGTTGGTGTGGTGATGCTGGTGCGCATCGTCAATGGTGTGCTAAGGCCGCGCGACAAGATCGTGCTCATGACCACACAGGCGACGCACGTGTGCGAGCAGGTGGGCGTGTTCACCCCGCGTTCGCAGCAGCGCGATCAGCTGTCGGCGGGCGAGGTCGGGTTCGTCATTGCGGGAATCAAGGAGCTCGCCCACGCACGCGTGGGCGATACCATCACCAGCGCCAGCAATCCCGCGCCCAGCCCGTTGCCGGGATTCAAGGAAATCAAGCCCCAGGTGTTTGCGGGCCTGTACCCGGTCGAATCCAGCGAGTACGACCAGTTACGGGATTCGCTCGAGAAACTGAAGCTGAACGATGCCTCGCTCATGTTCGAGCCCGAGGTCTCCCAGGCACTGGGCTTCGGCTTTCGCTGCGGTTTCCTTGGCATGCTGCACATGGAAATCGTGCAGGAGCGGCTCGAGCGCGAGTTCGACATGGACCTCATCACCACAGCGCCGTCGGTGGTATACGAGGTGGTGCTGCGCAACGGCGACGTGATACAGGTCGACAGCCCCTCGAAAATGCCCGAGGTGGGCAAGATCGCAGAGATCCGCGAGCCCATCGTGACGGTCACGCTGTTCTCCCCACAGGAATACATCGGGCCGGTCATCACCCTGTGCACCCAACGCCGCGGCATCCAGATGAACATGACCTATCATGGGCGTCAAGTCCAACTGGTCTACGAGATCCCGCTGGCGGAGATCGTGCTCGATTTCTTCGATCGCCTGAAGTCGGTTTCGCGCGGGTTCGCTTCCATGGACTACGAGTTCAAGGAGTATCGTGCGGCGGACGTGGTGAAGGTCGATATCCTCATCAACGGCGATCGCGTCGACGCCCTGTCCATCATCGTGCACCGGTCGCACGCGCGTGCGCGCGGCCGCGAGCTGGTGACCCGCATGCGCGAGCTCATCCCGCGGCAGATGTACGAGGTGGCCATCCAGGCAGCCATCGGCTCTGAAATCATCGCGCGCGAGAACGTGAAGGCATTGCGCAAGAATGTTCTTGCGAAGTGCTATGGGGGCGACATCACCCGCAAGAAGAAACTGCTCGAAAAACAGAAGGCCGGCAAGAAGCGTATGAAGCAGGTGGGTAGCGTGGAAATTCCACAAGAAGCATTCCTGGCCATTTTGCAGGTGGAAGATAAATGAGTTGGAATTTCGCGCTGATACTGTTCATTCTGTTGGTGGTGACCGGTGTCGTCTGGGTGGCGGATGTCGTGTCGCTACGGCCTGCGCGCCGGCGGCGCATGGAGGCTGCCGCCGCCGAGTTCGATCGCGAGCGCGCACCGTACCTGCAAAGCACGGAAGGCGCAGAGGCAACTGCTCGCTATCGTAAGCAGGTCATCAATGAGGCCGGGCGCGCGCCCTGGTGGGTAGAGTATTCGGTCAGCTTCTTTCCGGTCATCCTGTTCGTGTTCGCACTGCGTTCGTTCGTGGTCGAGCCGTTCCGTATTCCGTCCGGTTCGATGCTGCCCACGCTCGAGTCGGGCGACCTCATCCTGGTGAACAAGTTTTCGTACGGCATTCGCCTGCCCGTGGTGAACACCAAAGTCATTCCCGTGGGCGAGCCGCAAAGGGGGGATGTGGTGGTGTTCCGCTATCCGCCTGATCCCGACATCGACTTCATCAAGCGAGTCATCGGTGTGCCGGGCGATGAAGTGGTGTACATGAACAAGCGGTTGTTCATCAATGGCGAGGAAGTACCGCGCCAGCGCGTCGGAGAATACTTCGAGCCTGATCGCGCCAGCTACAGCACCGAATACATTGAACGCCTGGGCGACGTGACGCACCGTATCCTGATCGACCCGCAACAGACGGGCGACATCTATCCCGGCAATGCTTTCCCCTATCGGTCGTACTGCGATTACCAGCGGGGGGGATTGCGCTGCAAGGTGCCCGAGGGCCATTACTTCGTGATGGGGGATAATCGGGACAACAGCGCCGACAGCCGCTATTGGGGGTTTGTGCCCGACGAGAACATCGTCGGCAAGGCGTTCCTGGTGTGGATGAATTTCGGCGACCTTGGCCGGATCGGCGGTATCCAATGAGGCACTGGCCAGAGGGCCTGGACTGCCAGCGAGGCATGACATGAACCTATCGGTGCTCGAAGAGCGGCTGGAACACCGGTTCAGCAATCGGGCGTTGCTCGAGCAGGCGCTGACGCATCGCAGCCACAGCAGTCGGCACAACGAGCGTCTCGAGTTCCTGGGCGACAGCGTGCTGAATTGTGCCGTCGCATCGCTCCTGTACGAGAAGTTCACCCGCATCGACGAAGGCGATCTGTCGCGTTTGCGCGCGAACCTGGTGAAACAGTCGGCGCTGGCTGAAATTGCCCAGCGCCTCGATCTCGCGCAGTTCCTCCGGCTGGGTGAGGGCGAACTCAAGAGTGGCGGTTTTCGTCGTCCTTCAATTCTGGCCGATGCGCTGGAGGCGGTGTTTGGTGCCGTTTTCCTTGATGCCGGGTTCGAGGTTGCCTGCCGGGTGATTCAGCGGCAGTATGTGCAGGTGCTGGCCGATATCGACCCCAAGACCCTTGGCAAGGACGCCAAGACCCTGCTGCAGGAGTATCTCCAGGGGCGCCGCATTCCCCTACCGGTCTATTCCGTCATCGCCACCCATGGGGCCGCGCACAATCAGGAGTTCGAGGTCGAGTGCCACATCGCGAAGCTCGACATCCGGGTCACCGGGCGCGGCAGCAGCCGTCGGGCCGCCGAGCAGGACGCGGCGCGCCAGGCCCTTGCACTGGTCGAACCGGACCCGGCAGATGTGGACGGATCCCCGGAGGGGCGCGAGTCCGGTGGGGCAACGCAGCCAAGACGTGTGCGGTCGCGCAGGGTTCAGCTGGCGTTGCCCGTCGCAGTGCCGCAGCGTCTTGATCGCATCCGTGGCACGGAGCAGAAGTAATGACTGAACCATCCATCAGCCGTTGTGGTTTTGTTGCCATCGTCGGACGGCCCAACGTGGGCAAGTCGACGCTGCTGAATGCACTGGTGGGCACCAAGATCAGCATCGTTTCCCGCAAGGCGCAAACCACCCGCCATCGGATCCACGGCGTGCTCACGCGCGACCACGAGCAGTTCGTGTTCGTTGATACACCGGGGTTCCAGACCCGGCACGGCGGGATGCTGAACCGCATCATGAACCGGGTAGTCACCCAGGCGCTCAGCGAGGTCGACGTGGTGGTAATGGTGGTCGAGGCAGGCAAGTGGTCGCGGGGTGATGCCGCGCTGCTGGGCTTGCTGCCCGAGGGGCCGCGCAAGATTCTCGTGGTCAACAAGATTGACCTGGTGCGCGACAAGTCCACGCTGTATCCCTACGTGGAGAACATCGTGCGCCAGCATGCGTTCGACGCCGTAGTGCCGGTCAGTGCCGCGCGTGAGAAGCAGCTGGACGTCCTGCTGGATGAAATTGCCAAAGGCCTGCCCGAAGGCGAGCCAATGTTCGATGAAGACACCATCACCGACCGCCCGGTGCGGTTCCTTGCTGCCGAACTCATTCGGGAGAAGATCTTCCGGCTGGTCGGCGACGAACTGCCTTATGGCTGTACGGTGGTCATCGAGCAGTGGGAAGAGACGCCGCGACTGGTGCGCATTTCGGCATGTGTCATCGTCGAGCGGGAGAGTCATCGCCCCATCATCCTGGGGGCGGGCGGCGCCCACATGAAACGCATCGCGACGGAAGCGCGCCAGGATATCGTCCGGCTGCTCGACAAGCCGGTGCACCTTGAGGTGTTCATCAAGGTACGCAAGGGCTGGAGCGAGCGCCAGAGTACCTTGCGCGATCTGGGCTACGATGAGGCATAGGCCGTATGGCTACCCGTACCCCAGGGCCACGGGTCAACGATGCAGCTGCGTTCCTGTTGCACAGCAGTCCGTGGCGCGAGAGTTCCCTGCTGCTTGAGGTACTGAGCCGCGAGCATGGCCGCGTGGCCCTTGTGGCCAAGGGTGCGCGCCGGCCCACGTCGTCCCTGCGGCCGGTGCTCGCCAATTTTCAGCCGCTCAGCATGTCGTGGAGCGGAGCGGGCGAAGTCAAGACACTGGTGCGCGCGGAATGGACTTCCGCCCTGCGCGTATACACCGGCCCGGCCATGATGTCGGCGTGGTACATGAACGAGCTGCTGCTGCGGCTGCTGGCACGCGAGGATCCGCACCCTCTGCTGTACGACGCGTACGATACCGCGCTGGCCAACCTGGCAGCCGGAGTACGGGCGGCAGCCGCGTTGCGGCGGTTCGAGTGGACGCTCTTGCGCGAGACGGGTTACGGGCTGGATGTGGAAACTCCGGATTTTGATGACCCGGCCGTCGAGCCACAGTTGCGCAAGCTGTTGCGCGAGCGGCTCGATGAGCAGCTGGAGGGCCGCCCACTGGCCACCCGTAAGGTGTTGCATGCCCTGCAGCGCATGAACGAGTAGGTTCGTGCCGGTGGCGCATGCTGCGGGAACGCGGCTGCGCGTTCTGCTGACGGTTCGTGACCAACAGGTGATCAGAGGCGAAACGCCGTGGTCGAACCGGTTTCCCGGCACAGTTCTGCCACCGCTTTCCGGAATTGATCGGCCACCGTGCCGTGCAGCGTGTCGGGCGGCAGCAGATACGCAGGTCCACTGCAGCTGATGGTATAGAGCTCGTCGTCGGGCGCCCGGATGTAGGTGGCGATCGCGTTGATTTCAGGGCTACGCACGCCAAGCGCCGTGCAGAATCCATGGATGTCGAGCGAGTTGCGGGCTGCCAGCAGGCCCGCGGCATAGTCGCTCGCGCCGTAGCCATCGGCCTCGGTGAGCATGGTGAGGGCGAGCGCGCGCTCCTCCTCGGGCAGGGCGCACAGGTAAGCGCGTCCCATGGCCGAAGTGGCGAGCGAGAGGCGGGTGCCCACACGCTGGCGGGTGACGAGCGTGGCTGCCTTCGGTTGCAGCGCTTCAATGCATACGATGTCGAGTCGATCGCGGATGCCCAGGTGCACCGTGGTGCCGGTCTGTTCCACGAATTCGGTCATGTGCTCGCAGAATATCGAGCGCATCTCGAGACGTTCCAGGAACGCCCGGCTGAGTTCGAGCACGGCAGGGCCCAGCGTGAACCGCTCGGACTGCCGGTTCTGGCGGACCAGGCCGGCAGCGATGAGGCGCGAAGTAATGCGAGAGACCGTGGCTTTGGGCAGGCCGGTTGCCTCGGCCAGTTCGCGGTTGCCGACAGCTTCCGGTGAGTGCGCGATGGTTCGCAGCACGTTGAGCGAACGCATGAGAATGCCGGAGTCGTCTTCTTTGCGAACGCGGGAACCTGAGCGGCGTGGAAGAGTTTGTCGGGCGTGACGTTCATTGCGGTTCGACGGGGATGGGACCGCAGTGCTGTCGAATTGGGGCATGGGTACTCCTAAACCACCACGGCTGACGCCTGATTGTTGCATGTGTAACACAATTAACCCACAGTTGTGGATGTGTGACAAGGACAGCCGTGCGCCTTGCTGTATCTGCGCAATCGTGCTAGGCCGGCGCGTGCTTCTCGCAGCGGCCGGCATGCATTCTCAATACTCTACGGCAGAACCGTGCGTAATCTTTAGTGTTATGCGGTGCCAGGTGGTGTGATCTCGGCGTCGAAGGATGCGATCAGTTCGTTCAGTTTTTCCTGCAGTACCAGCCACTCGTCCTCGACCGTGGCAAGTCGCTTGGCAACCTCCCCGTGCTCCGCCAGAACGCGCAGCCGTTCATCGCGGCGGGCGTCCTCGTACAGTCCGGGATCGGCGAGGACGACATCGAGCTCGTTCTTGCGCCGGGTGAGTGCATCCAGCTGTTGCTCCACCAGCGCGAGCTGCTTTTCCAGGGGGCGGCGCAACTCGGCGAGCCGCTGTCGGGCTTCGGCCTGACGACGACGTTCGGCCTTGCGGTCGACCGCCTCGGTGCGTCGGGGCGCTGCCGCCTCCCCGGACGGGCTGGTTTCACCGCGTGCCGGTACGGCCCCGGACGCCCTGGCGGCGCGCTGACGTTCTTCCACCCATGTACGGTAGTCGTCGAGGTCGCCGTCGAACTCGGTGACCTTGCCATCGGCCACGATCCAGAAACTGTCGACTGTGGTACGCAGCAGGTGACGGTCGTGCGAGACCAGAAGCATGCTGCCTTCGAACTCGGCCAAGGCTGCCGTGAGCGCTTCCCGGGTATCGACGTCCAGGTGGTTGCTGGGTTCGTCCAGCAACAGGAGATTGGGGCGTTGCCACACGATGAGGGATAGTGCCAGCCGGGCCTTCTCTCCGCCTGACATGAAACCCACAGGGTTGACCGCCATGTCGCCGACAATGCCAAACGTGCCCAGGTAGTCGCGCAGCTCCTGTTCGCGGGCATCGGGAGCGATTCGGGTCAGGTGGGACAGGGGGGTGTCGTCGGGTCGCAGTACGTCGAGCTGGTGCTGTGCGAAGTAGCCGACCTGCAACCCGCGCGAGGGCAGGCGCACGCCATCGATGGGCACGAGTTCTCCTGCCAGTGTCTTGATCAGCGTACTCTTGCCGGCGCCGTTGGCGCCCAGTACGCCGATGCGGGCACCGGCCCGCACCAGGACATTCACGTCTTTCAGGATGGTGCGCTCGCCATAGCCCAGATGGCTGTGCTCGAGTATGAGCAACGGATCGGGCATGTGATCGGGCTGGGGCAGGCGGATGCGGATGCCTGACTCGATGCGTACCGGCTCGAGTTTCTCCAGCCGGGCAAGCGCCTTGAGCCGGCTCTGTGCCTGGCGCGCCTTGGTGGCCTTGGCCCGGAACCGGTCGACGAAACTTTGCAGGTGTGCGGCCTGTTTCTCCTGACGTGCAATGGCGAGTTGCGTCTGGCGCAGCCGTTCGGCGCGCTGGCTGATGAATTCGTCGTATCCGCCCCTGTAGCGTACCAGCTTGCCATGGTCGAAGTGCAGGATGCTGCGCGCCACGGCGTCCAGGAACTCGGTATCGTGCGAGATCAGCAGCACGGTGCCCGGGTACGCGCCCAGCCAGCGTTCGAGCCACAGCATGGCATCCAGATCAAGATGGTTCGTCGGCTCGTCCAGCAGCAACAGGTCGGAGGGAGCCATGAGTGCACGTGCCAGGTTCAGGCGCATGCGCCAGCCCCCGGAATACTGGCCCACCGGCAGCAGCCATTCATCGGGGGCAAAACCCAGCCCGGCCAGCAGCTGCTCGGCCCGGGCCTCGGCGCTCCAGGCCCCGGCATCGCCCAGCGCAGCCTCGAGTTCGGCGATGCGCGCGCCCTGGGTAGAGTCGCCTTCAAGCGCCTGGCGTTGTGCCTGCAGTTCGCGCAGGTGGGTGTCGCCGTCGATGACGAATTCGCGGGCAGGGCGGTCGACGTCTTCGATTTCCTGTGCGACCGTGGCAATGCGCCAGTGTGCCGGAATGGAGAGCGACCCGCTGTCAGGTTCGAGGGTGCCAACCAGCAGCGCGAACAGCGAGGACTTGCCGGCACCATTCCGACCCACGATGCCGACGCGTTCACCAGGGTGAACGACGAAGTCGGCACCGTTGAGCAGGATTTTCGTACCGCGTCGAAGGGTGAGATTGGTGGCGCGTATCAAGACGGAGTCAGGTGAAAGAAACCCGGGCACGCATGAACCCGGGCAGTACCGTGCAACTGAAGGGCGAGCGGCCGCTTATTCGTGGTTTCCATGCGTGGCCTGAATCAGCTCGCTGCGGTGGAGCAGCATGACGCTGTCGGTGGTTCCGGCCGTCTCCAGCCACAACGGCGAAAGCTCGGGGAACGCCGCTTCAAAGTAAGGGCGTTCGTGTCCGATTTCCAGGATGAGAATGCCGTCCTCCGAGAGGTAGCGTGGCGCATCGGCAATGATGCGGCGTACGAGATCCATCCCGTCGTCACCGCCGTGCAGTGCCATGGCCGGCTCGTGCTGGTATTCGGGCGGCAACTGTGCCATGGACCGGGCATTCACGTAGGGCGGGTTGCAGATGATGAGGTCGAAAGTCTGCTCGGGCAGATCGTTGAAGAGGTCGCTCTTGTAAAGCGTGATGCGGTCTTCCAGCCCGTACTCCGCGATATTGCGTGCGGCCACACCAAGCGCTGCGTCCGAGGCATCGACCCCGACGACCTCCGCCAGGGGGAATGCCTGTGCCGCCAGAATAGCGAGGCACCCTGAACCGGTGCACATGTCGAGCACGCGTTCCACAGCGTAAGGGTCACTGATCGAAGGGGCAAGCCCTTCATCGAGCAGTTCGGCAATGGGCGAGCGGGGAATGATGACATTGGTGTCGACGTGGAATCGCCGCCCGCGCAACCAGGCCTCGCCGGTGAGGTACGGTGCGGGCAGCCGCTCGTTGATGCGGCGCTCTATGACCTCCCGAATGGCCTCGCACTCGCTTTCAAGCAGATGTGCGTCGAGGAAGGGGTCGAGCAGGTCGGGCGGCAAGTGCAGGGTATGGAGCAGCAGATAAGCTGCCTCGTCGTAGGCGTTGTCGGTACCATGGCCGAACACCAGCCCGGCCCGGTTGAACCGGCTGACGGCGTAGCGCAGCCAGTCGCGCAGGGTCTGCAATGCCGCGTAGCGTTTGGGCAGTGGCGCAATTGACTGCAGGCGGTCGCGCCGGAAACTGTCGACGGCGCGCGAAGGCGCCCGCCCAAAGGGAGATGGTAGCGTAGGCATTACTGCTCGGGGCCTCCCAGCAGAGATTCGAGGGTACGTCGGTACACGTTCTTGAGAGGTAAGAGGTGGTTGACGTCGATGCACTCATTCACTTTGTGAATGGTGGCGTTGATCGGACCGAATTCTATAACCTGCGGGCAAATCTCGGCGATGAAGCGGCCATCGGAGGTGCCGCCATCGGTGGACAGCTGGGGTGTCACGCCCAGTTCGGCCTCGATCGCCTGGGTGAGGGCCTGGCTGAGCGTACCCACTGGTGTGAGATAGGGGTTGCCGCTCAGCGTCCAGCTGATGGTGAAGTCGAGTCCATGCCGTTGCAGGATCTCCTCCACGCGCGCCTTCAGACCCTCGACGGTGCTGGCAGTGCTGAATCGGAAGTTGAAGTCGATTTCCGCGGTGCCCGGAATGATGTTGGGGGCGCCGGTGCCCGCATGGTAGTTTGAAATCTGGAACGTGGTAGGAGGAAAGTATTCGTTTCCGTCGTCCCACACCGTATGGGCCAGCTCGTGGATGGCTGCCGCCGACTGATGCACCGGGTTGCGCGCGAGGTGAGGGTAGGCGACATGCCCCTGTATGCCGCGGATGGTGAGATGGCCTGATAGCGAGCCGCGACGCCCGTTCTTGAGCGTGTCGCCCAGTTGATGGGTGGATGTTGGCTCGCCCACGATGCAGTAGTCAAGCTGTATGCCGCGCTCACGCAGCACGCGACAGACGTGCACGGTGCCATCCACGGCAGGCCCCTCTTCATCCGAAGTCAGCAGCAGGGCAATGGAGCCGGGATGATCGGGATGTGCCTGCACGAACTCCTCCACCGCAACCACGAATGCCGCGATCGAACTTTTCATGTCAGCAGAACCACGTCCGTGCAACCTGCCGTCGGCCACTACAGCTTCAAAAGGGGGGTGCGTCCAGGCCTCGACAGGGCCAGTCGGAACCACGTCGGTGTGACCGGCGAACACCACGAGGGGCCCCGTGTTGCCGCGCCGCAGCCAGACATTGCTGACCCCGCCCGAGGGCAGGTACTCGGCCTGAAAGCCTGATGCGTTCAGGCGCTTCTCCAGAAAGGGCATGACGCCGGCATCCTCGGGCGTGATCGAGCGGTATCGGACGAGTTCACGCACAAGGTCGAGCACGGCATCCGAGGCGGACGTTGAAACGGATTGGGAAACGGTCATGTTCTGCGAACGGTCAGGGACGCGGGAGTGGGACTGGTGCAGGGTGCTGGCTTCCATGGGGGCGGGGCGATCCCGGCCAGGAGCGACCGCAGGCGCCTGCGTCAGGGAACGCAGTGCGCCCGGACGTGTCGCGTTTACAGGCGCAGCAGTTCGTTCACGCCGGTTTTGGCGCGGGTCTGCGCGTCGACACGCTTCACGATAACCGCGCAGTATAGGCTATGGGAACCGTCAGCGGAGGGCATGCTGCCAGGCACCACGACCGACCCTGCGGGTACGCGTCCGTACATGATCTCTCCGGTTTCGCGATCGTAGATGCGCGTGCTCTGGCTGAGGAATACACCCATGGCCAGCACGGAGTTCTCCTCGACGATCACGCCTTCGGCCACTTCCGAGCGGGCGCCGATGAAGCAGTTGTCTTCAATGATGGTGGGGCGGGCTTGCAACGGCTCCAGTACGCCGCCGATACCCACGCCGCCCGACAGGTGAACGTTCTTGCCGATCTGGGCACATGAACCCACGGTGGCCCAGGTGTCGACCATGGTACCCTCGTCAACGTACGCCCCCACGTTCACGTACGCCGGCATCAACACCACGTTCCGGGCGACATAGGCGCCGCGGCGCACCGTCGCTGGCGGTACCACACGCACGCCGTGGGTGCGGAAGGCCGCTTCATCATAGCTTTCGAACTTGGTGGCGACCTTGTCGAAGTAGCGGAACGGCCCGGCCTCGGAAACCTGGTTGTCCATGAGCCGGAATTGCAGCAGGACGGCCTTCTTCAACCAGTCGTGCACCACCCAGCCTTCGCCTGTTTTTTCGGCCACGCGCAGGCGCCCGGTGTCAAGCGCCTCGATGACTTCTTCTACGGCGTTGCGCAGGTCGGCGGGGGCATTCTGCGCGTTGATCTGGGCGCGGTCCTCCCAGGCTTGATTGACAATGTCTTGCAGGTGACTGCTCATTGGCGCTCCTTGATGGGGATCGATGCGATAAGAAAGGGTGGGTCTGTAAACGCCCGAGCCGGGCTCACGCAGCTCGAGGGCGAGGGCAAGCGTCTGGCCCACGGCGGCAGCGGTGACAGGAAAGCGGCGGGACGCTGCAAACCAGTGCTTCGCGCGCCCCGTGGACCGGTAAACGGTACGTGGGAAGACTGAACGAACAAGGCTGGGACGGCGGTGATCCGCATGCGCGGGCCGCGGCAGTCAGTCATGGCTCGTGGGCCTTTTTGCCAAAGCGCATAGTGTAACGCGGGATCTGCGGCCGGACCGAGACTGCGCTACAATACAAAGCTTCGCATTGCCCCGCCGCGGCCATTTGCCGCACCTTCGGTTGCCCGGGGCAAGTATTGCGTGCGCGCATCACAGGGCGCCACGTGGCGTGCGAGGATGGCGAAATTGGTAGACGCACCAGGTTTAGGTCCTGACGCCGAAAGGTGTGGGGGTTCGAGTCCCCCTCCTCGCACCACTAAGAAATCCTCCTCCAGCTATCCGCATGGTTTGCCGCGGCCTCGCGCCCGCTCGGCTTGCAGGTTCACTCGGGGTGAATACCGATGGGCGATACGACGGTGGCTGGCGCGTACTCGGACGCACCATTACGACCTGACGGCCGATGTGCTGCAAGTTGTCGAAAGGCGGGTCATTCTTGTATTCCCAGCGTTGCATCTGTGCCATTCGATCGAAATCAAGAGAAACGCGATGGCACTGCAGTCTCATCGGAACGTGAACTGGTCTGTTTCGCGCACTAGTCCGCTGACAAAAGGAGGAGGTGGAACATGACAAAGAGCAGAAAAGACTCGGAGCGTGTCGTGCAGAGTCGCCGCTAATTTGTAGCAAGTGCCGCGGCTGTGGGGGCGTTGCCCCTGGTACAGCCTGCAGTGCATGCCACAGAGAAGGCTACCGAGGGGCACGAGGGTGCCCGATCTACGGCATCTGTTCCAAAGAAGGGCGAGCGCTTCGCCTTTGCGCTGTTGGGCGACATGCCCTATACGCGCAAGCAGGAGGGGGAGTATGCCGCCGTGCTCGAGGACCTGAACGAGGAGGACCTGGTGTTTGCGGTGCATGTCGGCGACACCATGTTCGATCCGCGTCCCTATGAGCGCAATCCGTCAATAGCCCGCCAGCCTGGTGCCAAAGACAATTACGAGTATGTGCTTGGCACGTTCAACTCATGCAATCATCCCCTGATTTCTGTGCCGGGGGATAACGATTGGTCGGACTACGTTGAGTTCAAGGAAATCAAGGCCGACCCCTTCGAATGCCTGGCTACCGTGCGCGCGATGTTTTTCCCGGAAGGTCGTAGCCTCGGCAAGCGGCAGATGCCGGTGCAGAGCCAGCGCAACGACCCGGCACATGCCGAGTACGTCGAAAACCAGATGTGGGACCTCGGCGGGGTCACTTTCGCCACCATGCACGTACTGGGGTCAAACGACAACTTCGAACGCACCCCTGAGCTGGAAGCGGAACGCAAGCGACGCATGGCGGCCAATCTGGCGTGGATGGACAAGGCATTCGAGCATGCCCGTGATCATGACAGCCAGGGGCTGGTATTGATCATCCACGCCAACCCGGGATTCGAGAACCATTGGCCCCCGAGCTATCTGGGCCGCTACTTTCGGCTTTTTGGCGGCGTAAAGACGCCGAATCCGCCCGCGCCCACACCTTACGACGAATGGGTAACACGGCTGCGTACGCACATGGAGTCGTGGGATCGCCCGACAGCCCTGCTGCATGGCGATACCCATCTGTTTCGAATCGACAAGCCTTTGTTCGGGCTGAAAAGCAACCGGCCCTTCGAGAATCTCACCCGTGTCGAAACCTTCGGCTGGCCCGATACGCACTGGGTGAAGATCACGGTCGATCCGGACCGGCCGGAGCTGTTCATCATCGAGCCGCAGATCGTGAGCGCAAATCTCCTGAAACACGGTGCATCGTAGTCTTCGCGGCGGCTGGACGGCCCGTCAGCACGGTTGCGCCGGTGCTGGCGGGCGCTGCTTGGAGTCACGCAAGCGAACCCACTTGCGCCTGCGCCGGCCGCAGACCCTGCGCCACCTCGGCGATCATGCGGTACGACTTCAGGCGTTTCTCGTGCTCGAAAACGTCGGACACGATGATGAGTTCATCGACACCCGTGTCATCGATGAATTGCTGCAGCCACATCTGTACCGTGGCGGGTGAGCCGTATACGGATGCTGCCAGGAATTCCGCAGCCTGGGCTCTTTCGTGCGGGGCCCAGTATTCGTCGATGTTGGCGATTGGCGGCTTGCTCAGTCCGCGCATGTTTCGGAAGAGATCGGTGACCGACATCTTCTGGGTGGTCGACAGGAACTGCGCCTCTTCGTCGGTATCGGCCACGATCACGTTCACCCCGGCCATGGCATAGGGTTTCTGCAGCTGGGACGACGGCTTGAAGAAGCTGCGGTACACGTGCAGGGCCTGGTGCAGCATGGCGGGGGCAAAGTGCGACGCGAACGCGTAGGGCAGCCCCAGTTCCGCAGCCAGGCGCGCGCCGTAGGTGCTCGAGCCAAGAATCCACAAGGGGATATTGCTGTTGGCACCAGGTACCGCACGCACACGCTGTCCGTCCATGACGGGTCCGAGGAAGGTCTGGAGCTCGAGAACGTCTTGCGGGAAGGTGTCGGCACTGGACGGGCTGCGCCGCAGCGCCCTGAGCGTGAGCTGGTCGGTACCGGGGGCGCGTCCAAGGCCGAGGTCGATGCGGCCGGGGAACAGGGCCTCCAGAGTGCCGAACTGCTCGGCAATGATGAGCGGCGCGTGGTTGGGGAGCATCACGCCGCCTGCGCCGACACGTATCGTCTTGCTGCCGGCGGCAATGTGGGCGATGACCACGGCCGTCGCCGCGCTGGCGATGCCCGGCATGTTGTGGTGTTCGGCGACCCAGAAGCGCTGATATCCCCAGGTTTCGGCGTGCGCGGCCAGATCACGGGCGTTGTCGAGCGACTGGCGGATTCCGCCGCCCTCACGCACTCGCACCAGATCCAGAATTGATATGGGGAACATGGGCAACACACCTGAAAAAGTGTCGTTGCCTTTAGAGTAACGGAAATCGCCGCAGCGCGTTCGCAGTCGTTCCCGATGGATGGACTGTTCTCGTGCCTTGGGCGCCGGGCCGGACCGGGGCCTGCCTCGCCCGATCGAACGATGTAGAGACGGGCGGGCCGATAGGCATTAAAATGCCCCGATCTCAAAAAATCATAACGAATCTCATGACCTTGCCGTGCGTCAGTGGCGTGGCAAACGGCACCAAGACTTTCCACGCGTCGAGATTGCGGCGTATCCGGGCCGCAAGCAAGCGTCCAACTATTGGAGAACCTGCGTTATGAACGCTGTTACCAATCCTGATCCCTCCATCGAGATCAACGCACCCGACTGGGTGCGGCACGAACGGCTGAAATCATGGGTGGCTGAGATCGCGGCCCTGACCAAACCCGATCGGATCGAATGGTGCGACGGCTCTCAGGAAGAGTTTGATCGACTCTGTGCCAAGATGGTGGAATCAGGAACCTTGCGGCGCCTGAACCCCGAAAAACGGCCGAACTCCTACCTGGCCTGGTCGGACCCGGGCGATGTAGCCCGCGTTGAAGACCGCACGTTCATCTGCTCGAAGAACCAGGAAGATGCGGGTCCCACCAACAATTGGGTTGACCCCGTCGAAATGCGTGCCACGTTGAACGGCCTGTTTGACGGTTGCATGCGCGGGCGCACGATGTATGTCATCCCGTTCTCGATGGGTCCGTTGGGCTCGCATATCGCGCATATCGGTGTCGAGCTGACCGATTCGCCTTACGTTGTTGCCAACATGCGCATGATGACCCGCATGGGGCGCCAAGTGTACGACGTTCTTGGTACCGACGGCGAGTTCGTTCCGTGCGTGCACTCGGTGGGTGCACCGCTCCAGCCCGGTCAGGCAGACGTGCCCTGGCCCTGCAACGATACCAAGTACATTGTGCACTACCCGGAAACCCGCGAGATCTGGTCGTTCGGGTCCGGCTACGGGGGCAACGCCCTGCTGGGCAAGAAGTGCTTCGCGCTGCGCATTGCTTCCACCATGGGTCGTGAGCAGGGCTGGCTGGCCGAGCACATGCTCATCCTGGGTGTCACCTCGCCCGAAGGCCGCAAGTACCACGTGGCTGCGGCCTTCCCCTCGGCCTGCGGCAAGACCAACTTCGCAATGCTGATTCCTCCGGCGTCGCTGTCGGGCTGGAAGATCAACACCATCGGCGACGACATCGCGTGGATCAAGCCTGGTCCCGACGGCCGTCTCTATGCCATCAACCCGGAGGCAGGGTACTTTGGCGTAGCGCCTGGCACCAACGAAAAGACCAACTACAACTGCATGGCCTCGCTGCGCGAGAACGTCATTTTCACCAACGTGGCGCTCACCGACGACGGCGACGTGTGGTGGGAAGGCATGGGGCCAGCGCCCGCACACTGCATCGACTGGCAGGGCAAGGACTGGACGCCGGATTGTGGCCGCAAGGCGGCGCACCCCAATGCACGTTTCACCGTGTCGGCAGTGCAGAATCCTGCAATCGACCCCGAGTGGGACAACCCCGCTGGCGTGCCCATCGATGCGTTCATCTTCGGTGGCCGTCGTTCCGACACCATCCCGCTGGTGACCGAAGCGCGCAACTGGCTCGAGGGCGTGTACATGGCCGCTACGCTGGGCTCCGAAACCACTGCAGCTGCGGTCGGACAACAGGGCGTGGTCCGGCGCGACCCGTTCGCCATGTTGCCGTTCTGCGGATACAACATGGGCGACTACTTCCAGCACTGGCTCGAAATGGGTGAGCGTCTCGCGCAAACGGGTGCACGGCTTCCGCGCTTCTTCTGCGTGAACTGGTTCCAGACCGACGACAACGGCAAGTTCATCTGGCCCGGCTTCGGTGAGAACATGCGCGTTCTCAAGTGGATGCTCGAACGCATCGAGGGTAAGGCAGAAGGCCAGGACACCCCCTTTGGCATCACGCCGCGCTACGATGACATGACTTGGGACGGGCTCGATTTCCCGCGTGAACAGTTCGACCGCATCACGCGGTTCGAATCCGACAAGTGGCGCAAGGAGCTTGAACTGCATCGCGAGCTGTTCGACCGGCTGGCTGCGCGTCTGCCGGGGCAGCTGAAGAACGCGCTCGACGTGCTGCACCAGCGCGTCGGCGCCTGAAGCGCGGCAAGGCTGCCAGGCGGGGCCTCCCCGCCAGGGCGTCTCACAAAAGGGGTGGCCGGATGACCGGCCCGGTCGCAGACAATGCCGGTGTCTGGGTGGGCATGCAGTCTGCCCGCAGGCCGTGCACGGCCAGCCGGATCGTCGGCCACTCCACGACACCCTTGCTCGTATGCGAGGTGTGCGGAGGCGATCCCAGCTCTGCATCCGTCAGCGGCTTGCCGGTACGCTCATGCTTGCCCGGCCGCGTGAAGCGCGTGAGCTGATAGTCGACGTCGATACCAAAAGGTTCGAGCACACTCTGCAGCGCTGCGGCATTGCGGCGTAATGTATCCTCATCCGGCAACTCGCCGTTCACTGCGAATATGATCCGGTTGCCTCCGCGCAAATTGAAATAGTCTCCGAACACGGTTGCATAGGTGGCCGATTCGCGCTCGTAAAGCTCGCTGCTCGAGAACGTATTCGCCGCGAGGATTCCCCCGGGGGTGAGCAGGCTTTTCACTTCTTCCAGGAACTCGCGCGTCATCAGGTGCGGGGGGATGTAGGTAGTATCGAACGCGTCGAGCATGACGAGATCGTATTGCCTGCCGTCTGCCTTCGCACGCTGCACGAAGGCACGGCCATCATCGATGTGCACCTCGTGCCGTGGGCCGGGGGCGAATCCGAAGAATCGGCGAGCGACGTCGAGTACGGCGGGGTCGATCTCCACCGTGTCGATGCGTGCTTCAGGGGCCACCTTCTGTATGGCCATGGGCAGGGTGCCCCCGCCCAAGCCGATGATGAGGACGCGACGAATTTCCGGCCGGATGAACATGGCCGTCATCATCGTGCGGGTATAATCGAACACCATTTTCTGCGGTGTGGCGGGCTCGAAGCAGGATTGCCTGCCAAGCGCCTGCATGCTGCCAAACTTCATGCACCGTTCCCGTCCCGACTCATACACCACGATGGGCGAGAATTGCGAAGGTTCCGTATGAATGACTTCGGCCGCCGCGTTACAGCCGATCCCGGTAACGAGCACAATGCTCCCGGTATGTCTGCACAGTTTTTGAAGGTGGCTGGATCTCATGTTGCGTGGTATGTGGGTTGCTGCCTGTCACGCCTTGCTCGTCAAACAACGGAGAACTGATTCATGCGGAAACTTGTACGTGCGCTAGTGGCAGGTGCCTGCGTACTGGGATGCCTGTCGGCTACTTCAGTGGCAGCAGAACCTGCAGACTCCTCCCGTTCGGGCGCCTGGTCTCTGCAGTATGGCGCCGGTTCCAGCATGCATCGGTTCACCGTCAATTACGAGACGGCTCCTCTCTGGTCATACCCTGCAGGCGGTACGCGAATCAGTCTGGTGGGTGAGCTGGGTGTTTCGTATTGGCGTTACGATGGCCATCCCGAAAACTCGCATCGCGAAGCCTGGCAGTTGAGTGCCATCCCCATGTTCCAGTGGTGGCTCACCCGGCAGTTTTACATCGAGGGCGGGATTGGCGCCACAGTGTTCAATACCACGCGGTTCGCCGGGAAGAATATCAGCACGGCCTTCCAGTTTGGCGACCACATTGGCGTGGGATTCAAGCTTAACGACTCCGTGCGCCTCAACGCACGCTATTCGCATTTCTCCAACGCCGGTATCAAGCGGCCCAATCCGGGGCTCGATATCTTCCAGGTTGGTGTCACCGTGACCTGGTAGGCCGCCCCGCTGTCCAACCGCGCCGACCATGGCGACGACATGCCTGATCGCATGTATGCTTGCGGATGAGCTGGATGTCGGGAGAACTTATGCCTACAGTCATGGTACTGGGTGCGGGCATGGTCGGAGTGGCCACCGCACTGCAACTCCAGAAGCGTGGTTGGTCGGTATTACTGGTCGATCAGCATCAACCGGGTCGTGAAACCAGTTACGGCAACGCGGGCATTATCCAGACTGAAGCCGTAGAGCCCTACGCCTTGCCGATGGAGGCGGGCAGGTTGCTCAGGATGGCACTGGGTCTGAGCAATGATGTCCACTATCACTGGCGCGGGCTCTGGCAACAGGGCCTGGCGCTCGCACAGTACGTCCGCTATTCGGTGCCGGTACGGCACGAACAGGTTTCGCGTGCGTACTCGCAGATTGCACGCCGGGCATCTCAGGATCACGAGGAATTCATTCGCGCTGCCCAGGCCGAGCCGCTGGTGCGCCGCGAAGGCTTCCGCATGATGCACCGCACTGAAAAAGGCTTCGACCGGCTGGTGGAGCAGGCACATCGCTTCCACACCCGGTATGGCGTACCGGTGCGCATTCTGTCGGCCGCCGATCTGCGCGCGGCCGAGCCCTCCTTGCGCGATGGCGGCACCGGAGGCGTGCACTGGCTCGACTCCTGGACATGCAGCGACCCGTGCGGGCTGGTCGGGGCGTATGCACGTCTGTTCGTTGAGCGTGGTGGCACATTCGTGCAGGCCGATGCACGTTCCCTGAATGGCAGGCGCAACGGCGGCTGGTGCATCCAGACCGACGCCGGACGGCTCGACGCGGAGCACCTGGTGGTAGCCTTGGGGCCGTGGTCAGCTCGATTCTTCCAGCGTTTCGGCCTGCGTTTCCCGATGTTCTACAAACGGGGCTATCACCGGCATTATCAGGGCCCACAACTGAATCTGCCGCTGATGGACGTCGATGGCGGGTACGTCATGGCCCCCATGCGTCTCGGGTTGCGCATCACCACAGGCGCGGAGATTGCCGCCTGGGGCGCGCGACCGTCGCCGGCGCAGCTGTTTCGGGCCGAACAGCATGCGCGCGAATTGCTCGATCTGGGACCTCCGCGCGAAGCGCGCCCCTGGTCAGGTCTGCGGCCGTGCATGCCCGACATGCTGCCCGTCGTGGGAAAGGTGCCGGGGCTGACGAACGTGTGGGCGCATTTCGGGCACGGGCACCAGGGGTTCACGCAAGGGCCCACCACCGGGCTGCTGCTGGCACAATTGATGTCAGGCGAACCGCCGGTGCTCGACACGGCGCCCCTCAGCCCACAGCGCTTCCTGCGCTGAGGGCCGGGAAGTGCAACTTCCGTGGGCGGTGCCCGTCTCGCGTGCAGGGGTTCCGCACGCACGGGCGCGTCACGCGCAAGTCAGTCGCCGTTGCCTTCACGGTGTGTTCCGGTGTGCGCCGAATGCTCGAGCGCGGGCCGGTTGATTCGCCCGATGGTCAGCTCGTCGATGGTGAGCGACTTCACCCGGGCGTTCTGGATGGCCAGGCGCCTGATGGCCAGTGCGCCGATTGCGACGGCCCCGATGGCCAGTGCGCCGAGGGCAAATGCGCCAACGGCCAGCGCCCCCACCGCGCCTGACTCTGCCGTGAACGACTTGAGGACCTGACGACCGCGATGCTTCGGGAAATGCATGCTGATCACCTCCTGACACTTCTGTCCGAGTTTATCGCAGTGCATTGGGGTCAGCGGAGAAACCTTCGTGGCCACGGGGCCTTCGCCTGTGTGCGGCGGGCCGCTGCGCTCAAAGTGCCAGGCTCAGGACGGCGCCTGTCTCATCGAGCAGTGAGGTGGTAGCCGAGCACGGTCCGCAGAACTCCCATGGCATCGCCGGCGCGATTGCCACGCCAGGCAACGATGTGGTCCGGGCGGATCACGGCCAGGCGTGACTCGTACATTTGCGCCAGCAGCCGCGCCTGGGGGGGCTGGACCACCGTAAGTCCGATGCCAAGCGTTCGCGCGGCGTCCGAGAATGCGTGCACGTCAGCTGCGTCGGCATCCATGACCAGCAGCGTCCATTCCGGCCCGAAAACGTCATAGAGCGATTCTCCTTCTTCAAGCCACGCGTGCGGAGGGCGGCCGCCGGGGCAGGCGGTAGGGACGTACTCATTGGCCGTATCGGGCGGCGGGATGGTGCCGTCCCTGACGATGATGGGCGAGTCGTCGTAACGCCCGCCGAAGGTCACTCCGGGAATGTTGAACTCCATGCGCCCGTGTCGAGCGAGGTGCTCGCCGGCGATAGCGCGGGCGGTGGCACCAGCGGGCGTATCGTCCTCGATTTCCGGTACAGGCCGGTAGTTGCCCAGCGAGTCCGCGAACCCCTTTGCGTAGGCCGTGTTGCGTACGGCCAGGGGACGGCGTTCGAGTTCGTACGTGCCGAGGAGGCTGGGTGGCGCCTGTCCGCGCACGACAGCGGCCAGTTTCCAGCTCAGGTTCACGGCGTCTTCCACCGCAGTGTTGTAGCCCAGGCCACCGGTCGGGGTAAACAGGTGTGCTGCATCGCCCCCGATGAACACCCGTTCGTGCTGGAAATGCTCGGCAACCAGGCTGTGTCCGGCCGTCCACGGGCCGCGCGCAAGAACTTCGGCAGGTACGGGGATGCCGACTGCATCCTGAAACATCTTGAGGGCTCGTTCGTCGGTAACCTCGTCTTCTTTCTCGTGGTGGCGCAGCTGGGTGTGGAACGCGAACTCGCCCTGGCCATCGACGGCCGCCATGAACGCACGCCGATGGGGGTTGAAGGTCACGTTCATCCAGGCGGGTGCATGCGGTACGACCCGGTAGAAATCCGGACAGCGCAGGTAGACGGCATACATGCGCCCCCCCATGAAATCCCGCATCACCCCGGTTTCTCCAACGTACCGGAAGCCGAGTTGCTGTCGCACGAAACTGCGTGCACCATCGGCACCCACCAGATACGCGGCACGAACGATGTGTCGTGCGCCGTCATGAACGCGCTCCACTTCCGCGGTCACGCCGTCCGGCGCCTGCGTGAAACCTACCAGACGCCAGCCGAAATACAGCGAGTTGCTGCGGAACTTGCGTGCATGTCGGTACAGCACCTGTTCGACGAACTTCTGAGACACGCGGTGCGGCAGCTCAGCGGCGCTCCAGGAGCCGCTGAGATTGCGGATCAGGGTGCGGGCAGCCCGTGAGGAGGGCAACGAGAAGCGGGCGAGTTCGTAGCCGGCGTAGCGGGTGAAATAGGCGATGTCGGTCGGGAAATCGGGCGGCAGCCCGAGCTGCCGGATTTCATCGGCAAAGCCCAGGCGGCGAAAATGTTCCATGGTGCGCGCCTGGGTGGCATTTGCCTGCGGGTTGACCGCTGTGGACGGCTTGTCGTTGATGAGGACCACCGGAATGCCGCGTTGGCCCAACTCGATGGCCAGCATCAGGCCGCACGGACCGCCGCCAGCGATCAGTACGGAAGCGTGGCGGGGTGGCATGGCCTCTTCGGCCGCTGGTTGCATGGAATGACTGGATGCTACAAGCATTGCAGGTATGAGGATATTGTCGGATCATGCGTGGCGGTCCTGTCCGACCGCGTCGCGGGAATGGCGGCCCATTCGGCAGGGCCGGCCGGGTGCATGCCCCAGTGCGTGCCCCTGCTCAGAGTTGGGGGTCGCGTGCAGAGCCTGCGTGCCGGATCAGTTCTTCAAGGATGTCGTGCAGGGACACAGGTGCGTCCGCATGCCTGAATCCTTCCAGTTGCCGATACAACGCCGCTGCCGCGTGGTGAAAGCCGCCCGGCAGACGCGCATTCTCGAAGGTCGCGGCGATTTCTTCCATTTCGCCCACCCAGCGCCACGCCTTGCGCGCATCGCGCATTATCGCTTCGGAACGGTGAGCGGTACCAGGTTGCGATTTGTCCCATTCTTCCAGGAGCGCTCCCTCCACCCCTTCGTACAGGGCCAACGTCCGGATGGCCGTGAGCAGAGCCGTGGCGCCCTTGGTCCAGGCCGCATAACACATCTTGACGGCCGACGCGGCTCCGGGCGGCGAGGGCAAGACGGGGCACTCCAGCCGGGCACCTTCAAACAGCGCCGCAATCGCGGGTGCATCCGCGCCAGCGAGGAAGAGGCGAGTGGTGCCGGGCTGATGCGGTGGCGGACCGATGATGCCGCCATCCACGAACCGCACGCCGTGATCTTCCAGCAGCTGGCCGATCATCCGGGCCGTGTGCGGAGCAATCGCGTTCGCGTCCACGTAGATGCCCCGGAACCCTGCCTGGACGCAGTCTCGGGCAACCTCAGGCGCGGCGTGGGGCGGACAGACGGAAAGTACGACATCTGCGTGACGGACAGCCTCGTGCAGCGTGGGCATGGGGTCCAGTCCGGCCGATCGGGCCCGGGTGCGTGTGGCTGCGCTGCGCGCGTCTTCCACCCAGTACACTACGTGGCCGTTCTGTCGCAGGCAGGCGGCGACCGCCGCCCCCATCTCGCCGGGATGCAACAAGAGAATCGCGGGCATTGCGGGTTTCCTTGAACGAAGGGGCATCACGCCTGCCACGGGAGCGGGCGGCAGCGGTGCTTGCCCCGGCTACGGGTAAGACTGCAACATGGTGCCACCACAATGCGGGGGTGAACAAGGGGCGAAGGGATGGCAGGCAGGTGCACAAGCAGGATGCATAGGTGCAGACGCAGGTTGCATGCTGGCCGGTACATCTGCCGGTCGAGCCGGGCGCGAATTCGCGCACTTGTTGTGTCAGGAGCCCGGTTCGCTCATAATATCAACCAACTGGTTGGTTGAGGAGGTTTCCGTGCTATCCAAATATTTCGGAGCCTTGCGCGGTGTGCGAGTGCTCGATCTGACTCACGCGCTGGCGGGCCCTTTCTGCTCGCAGATTCTTGCCGATCATGGTGCCGATGTCATCAAGGTCGAGCCACTGGAAGGCGACTTCTTTCGTCACGCCGGCCCTTTCCGTGACGACGACCAGCTGCGCGATTACGGCGGCCTGTTCCAGACCTGCAATCGCAACAAGCGCTCGATCGCCATCAACCTGAAAAAGCCGGAAGGACGAGAGCTGCTGAAAGATCTGGTCCGGACCGCAGATGCGCTCGTGGAGAACTACCGCGCCGGCGTGCTCGACAAGCTTGGCCTGGGTTATGAAGCACTGCGCGAGATCAACCCGGCGCTGGTCTATACCTCGGTGCGAGGTTTTGGCGACCAGGCGGGGGGCGAAAGTCCGTACATGCACTGGCCGACTTTCGACATTATCGCGCAGGCGATGGGCGGCTGGATGGGGGTAACCGGGCCGGATGCGGACCACCCTTACAAGGTGGGTGGTGGCCCCGGCGACACGGTGCCTGGCCTGTTTGCCGCATTCGGTACGCTCGCTGCGTTATGGCATGCGCGCGCGACCGGCGAGGGGCAGTATGTCGACGTAGCCATGGTGGACAGTATCCTGGCCATGTCAGAGCTCGCGGTTACCCAATATGCCTACCGGGGCGTTTCGCCCCAGCCCATGGGCAATGGCATACCGGGCATGGCTCCGATGGGAACATTCGCGGTCGAGGACGGGCAGGTCGTCATCGCCGCCGTGCATGACCCCCAGTTCCGTGAACTGTGTAGCATCATGCAGCGCGAGGATCTGTTGCACGATGCACGCTTCAACACCGAAGCCGCCCGCTGGGAGAACCGCGAAGAGCTCGAACGCATCATCGAAGCGTTCACGCGCACGAAGACCAAACAGGAAGTACTCCAGCTGCTGGGCGGGCGGGTACCTTGCGGACCCATCTACAACGCTGCCGACATCTTCGCTGAACCGCATTTCGCGCGGCGCAACATGCTGCCCCAGGTTGAACATCCCGGCAGCGCGCGGCCGGTGTCGGTGCCGGGCGTGCCCGTGAAGCTGTCCGCGACTCCGGGTGCGGTGCGCCAGCGTGCACCGTTGCTTGGGGAACACACGCGCGAGATTTTGCGTGAGTTGGGGCGGTCTGACGACGCCGTGCAGGCCTTGCTGGAGGCGGGAGCCATCCATGCACGCTAATATAGCGGGATGAAATCTCGTACTCCATCCTTGACTGCCGGGCGTGCCCGTTCAACGGCCCGGCGGCCCAGCTCGTCAAACGGGCAGGCTCCGGTGGCCACGGCGTCGGCGAAAAGCGCGACCATCGCACCGGCGCCCGCCGGCGCGCGACCGGTGCGTCGCACATCAGCCGCACCCGCTCCTGCGCAAGCAGGGAGCTCCGTTCGTGCCGGGCCCGCCGGCAAGTCCGCGCCATCCGTGTCATTGACCGTGCCTCAGGCAACGCCCGATCCGGACGGCAGCCTGCCGGCTGCGCGCAAGGCTCGCAAGACTCCTGGCCGCCGGCATGAAAACCGGCGCCTGCAGATCCTACGCACTGCGGCCGAGCTGTTTGCGATCAACGGCTACGAAGCGACCTCGCTCGACATGATCGCCGAAGTGGTGGGCATCCACAAGGCCACGCTCTATCACTACATCAAGAGCAAGGAAGAGGTCCTGTATCAGTGCCTGATCAGTTCGTTCGAAGACCTGGAAGGGGTCATCCAGCAGATCGAGAACACGAGCATTCCGGTCCCGGAGCGGCTGCGGTACTTCTGCATGCAATTGGCCAAGGCGCAGAACAATGTGTTTGGCCGTTGCCTGGTGCTGGTAGGTTCGCGCCCGCTGGAGGCCGACGCATCGCGGGGAATCCGTGAATTCCAGATCAGGCTCGACACCACCGTGCGCCAGCTCGTGGCGGAAGGTGTGGAAAAGGGCGAACTGCGAGCCTGTGATCCGGCGATGGTGTCAGCCATGCTGTTCGGGACCCTGAACTGGGTGCCTCGCTGGTACCGGCCTGACGGACGCTATTCGCTTGAACAGATCGTGGACATTTTCCTCGACATGCTGGTGCACGGGCTGGCCCCGCACTGAAATGAGGGTTATTTGCAGGCCACGCAGCCTGCCTGCCACGCAGGATATCCGGTGGCCGCCCTGATGGGCGGACCGCTGCCCATCAGGGCCCGTCCATCAGGGTCATTGCGTCACAGCTTGCGCGCAATGACGTCTTTCAGCACTTCATTCGAGCCGCCATACAGACGCTGCACACGTGCGTCCGTAAGCAGGTGGCAGATCGGATATTCCTGCATGTAGCCATAACCGCCGAATAGCTGCAGACATTCATCGATGATTTTCCACTGCTGCTCGGTGCACCACACCTTGGCCATCGCGGCTTCTTCGGGGGTGGGCGGGTCGCGGTTTTCCACCAGACGCAGGATGAGGTCATCGATGAAGACGCGACCGATCCGGGCGGCGGTGACGCATTCCGCCAGCTTGAACCTGGTGTTCTGGAAATCCCAGAGGGTCTGGTTGAACATTTTCCGCTGCTTCACGTGCTCGAGCGTGAGTTCGATCGCCCGCTCGGCCGTGGCAATGGCGTAGACGGCAATCGTCAGGCGCTCCTTCACGAAGCTGTCCATCATCTTCGCAAAGCCGTTGCCTTCCTGCGTGCCGAGCAGGTTCTCGGCCGGTACGCGCACATTGTCGAGATACACCTCGCAGGTATCCAGCCCGTGCTGACCCATTTTCTCGAGCACCTTGCTGACCTTGAAGCCCGGCGCCTTGTCCTTTTCGATCATGAAAAGCGAGATGCCTTTCGCCCCGGGACCGCCGGTGCGTGCCGCCACGATGGCCAGATCCGAGGTCTGGCCATGGGTGATGAACATCTTGCTGCCGTTGATGACGTATTCGTCGCCCTCGCGACGGGCTGTGGTGCGCAGTGTCTTGATGTCGGTGCCCGCGTCGGGCTCGGTGGCGCAGAACGCCAGGAGCTTCTCGCCGCGGATGATGGGAGGCAGCCAGCGCCTGATCTGCTCGGGGGTGCCCGTCAGCAACAGCGTGGTCGGGGCACCGAAGGCACCTGGCACATAGCCGAACGAGGTGTCGCAGGCGCGCGCCTGCTCCTCGATGATGACCACGTCGTGCGCATAGGTGCCACCGTGGCCCCCATACTCCTCGGGAAAACTGACACCGATGAGGCCCAGCTCGCCTGCCTTGAGCCATACCGACTTGTCGACACGATGCTGGCGTCGCCACTTGTCGGCATGGGGGACAACTTCGGTTTCAAAGAATCGACGCGCCGTTTTGCGCAGCATGTCGAGTTCTTCGTTCATCCAAGGTGAGCGATAGTTTTCGAACAACACCGCAATTCTCCAGAAAGACGGGAAAGCGACGTTATGATATCAACCAACCAGTTGGTTGACAAAATGTCGTGCGCTCCATTACAGTCTGAGCCACGCTTGCAGTCCTGCATGGGTTGAGGTTGAGGTCGTCATTGCATGATGACGTTGCGTGATGCGGCGCGAGCCGGGTTGGAAGGCAGGTCATGCCGCATCGCGCAGGCATCCGTCCGTTTCTGCCAGAACATGAGAGGTCGCCAGATGGCAAACGACTTGATCACGCCGGAAAAATGGTCGAACAAAGGGTATAGCGGCACATGGAGACAGCTGGAGGGGGGAACGATCGACGTGATCGAGCCCGCCACCGGCGCGCGCCTGGCAACTGTTGGCAAGGCCAGCCCGGATGACATCAGGCGTGCCGCGCAGAACGCGGCAGCCGTACAGCCGCAGTGGGAGCGCCTGCATTACGCCGAGCGCGCGGGGGTATTTCGCAAGGCGGCGCTCCTGCTCGAACAGCACCGTGCCGCGTTTTCCGAATGGATCGTGCGGGAAACCGGCGGCATCGCGCCCAAGGCGGCATTCGAGATCGACTCGGTCCTGCATCTGCTGCACGAGGCAGCGGCAATGCAGACCCAGTCGCAAGGCCTCATTCTGCCGAGCCCGCCGGGGTGCCTGAGCCAGGCCCGGCGCGTGCCCCACGGCGTCGTGGGTGTCATTTCGCCGTTCAATTTTCCATTCCTGCTCAGCAGCAGGGCGTGCCTGCCTGCATTGGCCACGGGCAATGCGGTGGTGCTGAAGCCCGACCCGCGTACGCCGGTCAGCGGAGGCGTACTGCTTGCCTGCCTGCTCGAAGCGGCGGGCATGCCCGCGGGGCTTTTTCACATGTTGCCAGGAGGGGCCGAGGCGGGAGAAGCGCTGGTGACCGACCCGGATGTGGCAATGGTTTCATTCACGGGTTCCACTGCGGTGGGTCGGCGCGTGGGCGAGCTGGCGGGCCGCCATCTGAAAAAGGTTGCGCTCGAGCTGGGAGGCAAGAACGCCTTCATCATTCTGGATGACGCGGACCTGGATCTTGCGGCAAGTGGCGGCGCGTGGGCATCGTGGCTGCACCAGGGGCAGATCTGCATGAGCGCGGGCAAACACCTGGTGCACGAGGCCATTGCCGATGCGTATATCGAACGGATGGCCGAAAAGGCACGGGCGTTGCCGGTAGGCAACCCCCATACCGAGGCCGTGGCCGTCGGACCCATCATTACCCGCAAGCAGGTGGAACGTGTGGCGCGCATCGTCGATGAGTCGGTTGCCATGGGTGCTCGCCTGGTGGCTGGAGGTACCTTCAAGGACCAGTTCTATGCTCCGACCGTGCTGGCGGATATCACGCCCGACATGCCTGCATTCCGCGAGGAGATCTTCGGTCCGGTCGTGTCGATTACCCGGTTCAGTACCGACGAAGAAGCCGTGCGCCTGGCCAACGATACCGAGTACGGATTGTCTGCCGGCATCCATACGGCCAACGTAGGGCGCGGCCTGGCCATTGCCGCGAAGTTGAAGGTAGGCCTTGTGCATGTGAACGACCAGCCTGTCAATGACGACGGCACCATGCCCATGGGCGGACGAGGAGCCTCGGGCAACGGCTCTCGCCATGGCGGGCCCGCCAACTGGGATGAGTTCACGCAATGGCAATGGATGACCGTGCGGAGCGTTCCTCCGTCGTATCCGTTGTGAGCATGTCCCGATTTCATGCCAATGTACGGGGTGACGGGGTGTGCCGGATCCGGGCTGGCCATATGATCATACAAATACCTTGGACCGGCCGGGCCGCGGGCACGCTGTCGCCCTGCCTGTCGATTAGAGAAAAGGAGACGACCATGCAGTATCCGAGGTTTGTGTGGCAAATATTCAGACGCTTCAGCCAGCTGCGTCACGTGGCCATGGGAGCTCTGTTGGGCGCGTCGGTGCTGATGCAGACACCGTCCGTGCAGGCTCAGGATGCCAACAATACGGTGCGGATCATTGTCGGATTCCCGGCCGGGGCGGGAACCGACACGCTCGCGCGCATTTATGCCGATGCCCTGGGCCAGCTGCTTGGCGTGAACGGCATCGTCGAAAACCGCCCCGGTGCCGGTGGTCTGATCGCCGTGCACGCGCTCGCCCGGGGGCCCGAGAACAACAACCTGGTGATGATGACCATCGATCACCAGGTGCTGATGCTGCCGCTGATCCTGAAGGATCCGGGTTTCGACGTGAAGCGCGACCTTGCCCCCATTGCGCGCGTGATGACGTTCTACACCTGCCTGGCGGTGCCGGGGGAATCGCCTGCCCGTACCCTGCAGGAGTACGTGGAGCTGGCAAAGCGTGAGGCCAGGTACGCGAACTACGGCGTCCCCGCGCCGGGTTCCCAGGCGCATTTTGTTGGTTACGTCGTCGGCAAGCATTTCGGCGTCGACCTGCAGGCAGTGACCTATCGCGGCGCTGCCCCGGCAATTACCGATGCACTGGGCAACCAGGTTCCGGCAATCATTGTTCCCTGTGATGCGCTTACCGAGCACGTGAAGGCAGGCAAGCTGCGCGTGCTGGGAATTGCCGCGGACCAGCGCTCGCCGCTGTTGCCGGATACCCCCACGTTCCGCGAGCTTGGCATCACGATGCCCACCGACAACTTCGTGGCGGTCTATGCGTCGGCCAAGATCGATCCGGCCCTGCGTGACAAGCTGGTGAAGGCAACCGAACAGATGTTCCGGATGCCGGAAGTGGTCGAGCGCTTCAATGCAACGGGCATGATCGCGAATTATGGTTCGCCCAAGGAGCTGGAAGACATCTGGTCGCGCTCGATCGCCTTTTGGGCCGAGCAGGTACGTGAATCGAACTTTCAGGCGCAGTAATTTCAAGTCTCGAGCAACATCATGAAAATCGTCAAAGTCGAATGCATTCCGGTTTCCTCGCCCATGAAGAAGCCAGTGATCATGCCGAATACCCGGATTACGGCCATCCATAGTCTCGTGCTCAGGATCACGGCGGATGACGGAACCGTGGGGATTGCCGATTCCGGCGATACCTCGTCCTGGTATCGCGGAGAGCTGCAGGATTCCATGATGGGAATCATCTGCGACGTCATCGCGCCGCGCATTCTGCTCGGGGAGGATCCGCGCAAGATCGAAAAGATCGTGGGCAAGATGGACCTGCTGGTGCGCGACAACTACCAGGCGAAAGCGCTGGTCGACTTCGCGTTGCACGACCTCAAGGGCAAGCATTACCAGGTGCCGGTGTACGAGTTGCTGGGTGGCCGTACCACCGAAGGCGCGCAACTCGGGTGGGTGCTGTCCGCCGGAACGCCGGACGAAGTGGCCGAAGAGGCCAAGGTCGCGCTGGCGCATGGTTTCTCGCTGCTCAAGATGAAAACCGGGCATGGCACACTGGACGACGACATCGCCATGGCGCGTGCGGTACGCGAGACGGTCGGTCCCCATGTGCGGCTCACCGTCGACGCCAACGGCTTCTGGAATTACGAACAGGCGTTGCGTGTCATTCGCGCACTTGATCCGCTGAACCTCGAGCTGATCGAGCAGCCCTTGCCCTACTGGGACATCGAGGGTCTGGCACGCCTGCGTGGTCAGGTACGTACCCCCATCTATGCCGATGAAGCCGCGCAGGAGCTGCATCACATCAAGGAAATCATCGATCGTCGTGCGGCCGATGGCCTGTTCATCAAGCTGCAGAAGGCAGGGGGGCTGGTGAAATCGCAGCGGTGGCTGGCGCTCGCGCGGCTGTCGGGTCTGCCGGTCATGTGTGGCTGCATGATCGGTTCGGGCCTCGAACATAGCCCGGCGGTACATCTGTGGACGGCCAATCAGTGGGCTTCCCAGTTCCTCAATGAGTCGCTCGGACCCTTGATGATCCACAACGTCTGGAACAGCAAGGACATTCCGGCCGGCGCCGACCTCGCGATGAACGTTCCGCGGTTCGAGAACGGCGTGACCTATCCCAACGAGGGCCCCGGGCTGGGAATCGATCTGAACGAGGAATTCCTCGTGAGGAATCGCACGCCGGGCAAGTCGCCGCGTACGGTTGAGCTCTGAGCGCAGGCGGAACCTGCAACGGAGGCATCCCTTCATGCCTCGGTCGGGTAGATCCACATTCATGTCAAGTTGCCATGCATAGCAATCCTGATCATCAAGAGGCCCGGGCTGAAGGGCTGCATGCCGCAGCCGGGCAGGCGGAAGTGGCGGGTGCCGAGCGCACCGCCCCCGGCGACCGTGTGCGCCAGGGGCCACTGGCCAATGTCACGGTCATCGAAATGGCGGGACTGGGCCCGGCGCCGTTCGCCGGCATGATGCTGGCCGACATGGGGGCGCGGGTCATCCGCGTGGACCGGCCCCGTCCGGGCGGGCCGTCGGGAGGAATGGCGGCCCTGACGGCGCGCCACAGTGACGTGCTGGCGCGCGGTCGTGAATCGATCGTCATCGACCTGAAGCAGCCTGGCGCACAGAACGTCGTGTTCCGGCTGGTGGAGCGCGCGGATGCGCTCATCGAGGGCTACCGGCCCGGCGTGATGGAATCGCTGGGACTGGGCCCGGAGCCGTGCCTCAACAGGAACCCGGCACTTGTCTACGGGCGGGTGACGGGCTGGGGACAGACCGGGCCGCTGGCGCATGCCGCCGGGCATGACATCAATTACACGGCACTGAGCGGAGTACTGCATGCCACCGGCAGGCCAGGGCAACCTCCAGTACCCACGCCCGGATTCGCCGGCGACTTCGGCGGAGGCGGCATGCTCCTCGCGTTCGGGCTGGTGTGCGCCATTCTCGAGGCGCGCAGCTCCGGCCGTGGTCAGGTCGTTGACGCTTCCATATGTGAAGGCTCGGCCCTGCTGGCGGCGCTCATCTACGGATGGCGTAGCGCCGGGTTATGGAACCTGCATGCCGGTACCAACAACGGAGACGGCGGCGCACACTTTTATGGCGTCTATCAGTGTGCCGATGGTCGCTACATCTCCATCGGCTCGATGGAGCCGAAGTTCTACCAGCTGCTGCGGGAGAAATGCGGACTGGATGATCCCGCGTTCGATGCCCAGTGGGATCCGCAGCAATGGCCCAGTCTCAAGGAAAAGCTGGCCGCCGTGTTCCGGCAACGGACACGGGATGCGTGGTGCGAGCTGCTGGAGGGTACGGACGTGTGCTTTGCACCGGTGCTGGATCTTGATGAAGCGCCACGGCACCCGCATAACCGGGCCCGCGGCAGCTTCGCGACAGTCAATGGAATCACGCAGCCCGCGCCGGCTCCGCGGTTCACCCGCACGCCCGCGGGCCCGTGTCAGCCGGTAGCAGTTGAGGGAGCCGCGACCCTGGCGGTACTGCATGACGCCGGGTTCGAGGCCGATGAAATCCGAAACCTGCTGGCGCGCGGCATCGTGCAGCAGGCGGAGGACGGATAGCCCCTTTCCACGGGCTCGGGCTATGCTATGGCAGGCTTAAGTATCATTGTTCGAGACTATTTCGTCCATGACTGCCGAGTCCATGCCAGAAGATGCTCGCCGCGCCGGGTCGGTGCGGCCCCGGTCGGGTTCGCCCGCCGTCGCGGCCGAGCGCGGCTCCATGCTGAGCAAGATGGTCGAGGTGCTCGACCTGTATTCCGAAGACACGATCACGCTGAGCGCCGAGGAAATCGCGGATCGCGTCGGTGTGTCGCGGCCTACTGCTTTCCGGTACGTCAAGGAACTGGTGCGCGCTGGTTTTCTTACTCGCCTGGCCGGGCGTTACGCGCTGGGTGCACGCATCATCGAGCTCGACTACCGCATCCGCCGCTCCGATCCGGTGCTGCTTGCCTGCCGGCCCGTCATGGAGGAGCTCACCGACATGCTTGGCTTCAGTACCATGCTGGTGCGCATGTATGGTGACGAGATCGTCACCATCCACGAGCAACCTGGGCGCCACTCGGCGGATATCTCGTTCGGGCGCGGACGTCCTTTGCCCCTGTTTCGTGGTACTTCGAAAGCCCTCGTCGCCCATCTCGGCCCGGCTCGCCTGCGTCGTCTGTACGAGCGCTTCCAGGCGCACCCCGACGTGCTGGCGATCGCCTCCGGATACGGTGCGTTCAGAGACTATTTCGCGGCAATCCGTGAACGGGGGTTCTACGTGTCGCGTGGCGAGATCGATGAGCCGGTCATCGGCGTGGGGGTGCCGATTGCAAGCGAGCAGGAGGTCGTGGCCAGCCTGTCCGTCGTCTTCAATCGTGAACGGGAGTCGCTGGTGAATCTGGATGGTCTTATCGGGCTGACGCAGGCTTATTGTGCGCGCATGGGGCAGAACGTGGCGCAGGTGTTGCAAAGCGTACGACGGGCCACCGTGACGACAGTTGAAGTATCAGATTTTGACACTTCTTCGTCGGCGTCCTAGAATGCCGCACCAGGCAGGAGAAAAAGGGACTCGCCGGCCACTCAGTCGCTGGCGGGTCGAGGGTGAAGGAGGCGCAGCCAATCCGCGGCGGATGCGTGCCACGGGGCGGGTGCCCAAGGTCGAGGTCACGCAGTCCATGCATCAGCCAGTATCAACTCCACGCTTTTCGATCTACTACGACTACAAGGTTTTTCCGTTCCAGCCTCCGCCCGAGTTGCGTGGCGAGCAGGTCCGGCATCCGGTGACCATCGTGGGCGCGGGGCCCATAGGCCTGGTGGCTGCCCTCGAGCTGGCGCGGTTCGGCATTCCCAGCGTGATCCTGACCGCTGAGCGTCAGGTATCCGAAGGCAGCCGGGCGCTGGCGTACACGCGCCGCTCCATGGAGATACTGCAGCAGGTGGGTGTGGCCGAACGCATTGCGCGCGACGGGTTGCCATGGCAATACGGAATTTCTTTCTTTCGTGGCGAGCCGGTGTTCCACATGGACATGGGGCACGATGACGATGATCGCTTCTTCCCGGCTACCAATCTGCAGCAGCAGTATCTCGAGCAGTACCTCATCGAGCAGATCGAGGCGAACCCCCTGGTCGAGTTGCGATGGGCCAGTCGTGTCATCGGCATTGATGGCCATGACGACGACGGCGTCACGCTGCGGGTAGATACGCCCGAAGGTGAGTATGCGCTCCGGGCAGACTGGGTCATTGCGGCCGACGGGGCACGATCCACTCTCCGGCAGGCGCTGGGGCTGCGCATGGTCGGGGACTCGTACCAGGGCCGCTTCGTCATTGCCGATATCCGCGTGAAACTTCCTTTCGAGACCCGGCGTCGAGCGTACTTCGATCCGTCCTGGAATCCGGGCAATACGGTGTTGATGCACCGCGCGCCGCACGACATCTGGCGTATCGACTACCAGCTGCCCGCAGGCGAGACGCCGGAACAGGCCCTCAGCCGCGAGTCGCTGTTTGCCCGCATCAATGAGCAGCTTGCCATGGTGGGGCAGGCCGGTGTGGAATGGGAGCTCGACTGGTGTTCCGTGTACTCGGCCTACGCCATGACGCTCACAGATTATGTGCACGGACGCATCATCTTTGCAGGCGATGCTGCGCACATGCTGCCCATCTTCGGCGTACGTGGCGCAAATACCGGCTTTCAGGATGCCAACAACCTGGGCTGGAAGCTGGCCCTGGTGCATCGGGGGCTGGCGCCGCGCGCCCTGCTCGATACCTACTCGCACGAACGGGTGGCGGCGGCACAGGAGATCGTCGATGAAGCGGGCAAGAGCACACGCTTCATGACGCCGCCCACGCGCGGGTTCCGCCTGCTGCGCGACGCAGTGCTCTCGCTGACGCTGACCCAGCCGTTCGTGCGACCGCTGCTGCACTGGCGCACGTCGCGGCCGCACGACTACGTCACGTCCCCGCTGAACACTCGGGGTGACGATGACGCCATGTTCGAAGCAGGTCCACGCAAGGGTGCCGTGTTGCGCAACATCCGGCTCGGCGAGGACGACTTCCTGTTCGACCACCTGCCTGCCGGCTTCCTCGTCCTGGATTTCTGTGAGGATCCGGCCGTCGCTCCTGAAGTCGTCGACGTGGTGCAGCGTTGGCGCGATCGCGGCCTTCCCCTGTCCATCGTTGCCGTGCGCAGGCAACCCGGCGAAGTGGCGTGTGCAGACCTGACAATTGCCGCGGGCGGTACCAGCATGTTCGACAAATACGGAGCCAACGGCCTGCCAGCCGTGTATCTGGTGCGTCCGGATCAGCATGTCGCGGCCCGATGGCGGAGTGTCTCGGGCGAAGGGCTGGATCAGGCCCTGCGCACGGCCATGGGCGCCGGCAGCAAGGAGCAGTGCTCATGAATACGTTGCGATACCTTTCACTGCCCGACCTCGAGGCGTTCTACGATCTGCTGGCCGATGCCATCGACCTGGTGCCACCGGAGAAAACGGAGCTCATGCTGACCAAGCTGGCTCTGTTGATGGCCAACGAGGTCGCCGACATCGAGAAGTTGAAAGCACTGCTGGAATCTGCCAGACAAGACCTTTAATGCAGGTTGCCGTCGGTTTACGGAGGAAACCATGTCCAGCGCCGTACCTATCCAGAAGCTGCATCACTTTGCCTATCGTTGCGCCGATGCGGAGGAGACCCGTCGGTTCTATGAAGATCTGCTCGGGCTGCCGCTGGTGCACGTCATACGTTCCGAGCGTGTGCCCAGTACGGGCGAACATTGCCCCTATGTACACATCTTTTTCGAGATGAAGGATGGTTCGTACATCGCGTTCTTCGACCTGGGCGACAACCAGAGGTCAGAACCCTCGCCGAACACGCCGGCATGGGTCAACCATCTGGCACTTGAAGTGGACTCCATGGACGATCTGCTGGCCGCGAGACAGCGGCTCGTCGATGCCGGCGTCGATGTCATCGGGCCCACGAATCACGGCTTCGTCAGCTCGATCTACTTTTTCGACCCGAACGGCATCCGCCTTGAGCTCACGACCCGCACCGACAGCAGCGTACTCGAAGCACCCGATGCACGACTGGTCGCACGCCGCGCCGTGGATGCCTGGACGGAGGAGAAGCGGCAGCGTCGTTCTTCACCTGATTACGTGAAATAGTTGTCATAATAACCATCACGGGGGAGCATGGGCCGCCCTTGGCTGAAACGGCTCGACCATGAAACAAGAGGAGACACGCATATGTACAGACAATTGCAACCCGTATTGATCCGGCGCCTGGCCGGAGCCGTTCTTGGCCTGGCTGCGGGCATGCTCGCGGGTGCGAGTGCGGTGTACGCAGCTTCGGATTACCCCGCGCAACAGCCCATACGCCTGATCGTTCCATATCCTGCAGGAGGTGGCACCGATTACTTCGCGCGTACCGTTTCGGAGCGCATGGGCAAGGAGCTGGGCCAGAAGGTCGTCGTCGAGAACCGCCCTGGTGCCGCTACCATCATTGGGGCTGATACGGTCGCGCGGTCAAAGCCCGACGGCTACACTATCTTGCTGGGCGACAATGCCACGTACGCAGTCAACCCCTCGCTGTATGCGAAGCTGCCGTACGATCCGCTGAAGGATCTCGATCCCGTTACGCTCACAGCCCGCTTCGCCTTGCTGCTGGTGGTGCATCCGTCGGCACCGGTGAACACCGTGGAGGAATTCATTGAGTGGGTCAAGGCCAACCCGGGCAAGATCGACTTCGGTTCGCCCGGTACCGGCAGTCCGCACCATCTTGCCATGGAACTGCTCGAACAGCAGGCTGGCATCGATCTTACCCACATTCCTTACAAGGGTGGTGCTCCCGCTACGCAAGACCTCCTGGCCGGGGTCTTTCCCACCATGTTCCTCGACCTGCCCACCGCAGCGGCGCATATCCAGGCGGGCAAGCTGAAGGCGCTTGCGGTTGCCAGCGACAAGCCCATCAGCGCGATGCCCGAGCTGCCCACGGTCGCCGACGCGGCCAAGCTGCCTGGTTTTGAAGCATGGGCCTGGCAAGGGTTCGCAGTGCCCAAGGGAACGCCGGAAGATGTTGTCAGGAAAATCAACGAAGCCTTCGCCATTACGGCCAAGGACGGCGAGATCATCGAGAAGATGCGCGTCAATGGTACCGACCTGATTCCGAGCACGCCGGAGGAAATGCGTGCCTACATGGAAAGCGAAACACGCAAGTGGGCCGAAGCCATCCGCAACGCCAACATCAAGATAGAGCAGTAATGTCTGCCGGGGTTGCGCTCGCTGGAGCAGCAACCCTGGCTACCGCGGTGCCCGGCATGGGGGTTGTACCCGGGGGCTCGTGGTTTCCTTCATCTCAGTTGCTTGAGCGGTTTTTACACGGGAGGGCAGGTTCCTCAAATGAATCTCAATGCCACGCATGATCCGAATCGCCGTTCCTGGATCGAGTCGGCGAACGTCGACGGGTGCGACTTTCCCATACAGAACCTGCCCTTCGGTGTGTTCAGTGCTGCCGGTGCCCGGCGTGTGGGCGTTGCCATTGGCGATCGCATCGTCGACGTACTTGCTCTGCTCGAGGCGGGGCTGCTCGACGGTGATGCCGCTCGGGCGGCCGAAGCCACTGCCACCGGGCGCCTGAACGAACTGATGGCCCTGGAGCCGCGCCATGCCTCGGCACTGCGCGCCCGGCTGTCCGACCTGCTGCGCCACGACAGCCCTGACAAGTCTCGTATCCAGTCGGTCGCGTCGCGGGTCTTGCGCCCCATGGACGAGGTGCGCATGGAAGTGCCCTGCGACATCGGCGATTACACCGATTTCCTGACGTCCCGCTATCACACCGAGCGACACGGACGGTTCAAGGGGCTGGCCGAGCCCTTGCCGCCGGCGTTTCTTTCGTTGCCTGTGGCCTACCATGGGCGTGCCTCGTCCATCCGTATCAGCGGCACACCGGTAGTCCGGCCCAACGGACAATATCGTGATGCCAACGGGAAGATCGTGTTCGGGCCTGCCACCATGCTCGATTTCGAGCTGGAATTCGCCGCCTTCATCGCACGGGGCAACGAACTGAGTCAGCCCATACCGCTCCAGCGGGCGCGTGAGCACATCTTTGGCTACGTGCTGCTCAACGACTGGTCGGCGAAGAGCATCCAGTGGTGGGAACAGGTGCTGGGGCCTTTCCTGGGCAAGAGTTTCATCACGTCCATCTCGCCGTGGGTCGTCACCGAAGAGGCGCTGTTGCCGTTCCGCATGGCCGCGCCGCCGCGGCTCGAGGGCGACCCGGAAATCCTTCCCTACCTGTATAGCGAGGAGGATCGCAAGCAGGGTGGGCTGAACATCCACCTTGAGGCGTGGATTACCACGGAGCGATCAAGGGCGGCAGGGGCAGCACCGCGCCGGATTTCGCGGACACACCTGCAGAACATGTACTGGACCTTTGGTCAGATGGTGACGCATCACACCAGCAACGGCTGCAACCTTCGCCCTGGCGACCTGATTGCCAGTGGCACGGTGTCCGGGCCGGAGGATGAATCGCGCGCCTGCATCACCGAGCTGACCAACGCCGGGAAGGATCCGCTACCCGTAGCTGACGGAGAGACCCGTCTGGCACTCGAAGATGGCGATGAGATCATTTTCAGGGCCAGGGCCGAGGCTGCGGGCGCGGTACCCATAGGCTTTGGCGAGTGCCGGGGTGTGGTCATGCCGGCGCCCCGGTGGCCGGGTGCTTGATGCCTGTCGTGCACTTCATGCAAAACAACCCGCACGGTACGTGCGGGTTGTGCATGATCAGATACGTGGTGGCAGCAACGGCCGCCGACGCCGGGCCTCAGGGATAGGTAAGGTAGCCGTCGTTGTTGGTATCGGCGCGCTGGAAGTCACGCATGGCCTGGTCAAGAAACTCCTGCCTGGTCAGAGCGCCGTCGCGATTGGCATCGGCGGTGGTAAAGGATTCGACCGTGATGTTGATTTCGGCGGGGACGAGTCGGCCGTCCGTGTCGGCGTCGAGCTTGCCGAAAGCATCTTCCATGAACAGGCGGTATTCACCCTCGCTGACGCGACCGTCGTTGTTCGTATCGAGCTTCTGGAACTGTTCCTGAGTGAATAGCGCGCTACCGGACTGGGCCATTGCAAGGGGCGTAATCAGGCTGAAGGCCATGGCCGCTGCGAGTGTTTTCTTCATGGTGTCATCCTCAGTCGAGCGTTATTTGCATCCGAGTGCCTGGCCAGCGTAGGCACCCGCACCGGCACCCGCCGCGGTTGCGAGGGTATTGCCCAGGCCTCCACCGATGGTGCTGCCCAGCACGCCACCGATTACCGCTCCGCCAACAGTACCGGCAATGCAGTTGAATTCGTGCTGATTCGCTTGACCGCCTCCTTGGTAGGGCGGTGTCTGGCATCCGGCGAGCGCTGCAAGGCTCACGGTTGCAACGAGAACGGAAATTTTCTTCATGATCGGTATCCGTTGGTTCGTACAGGGGTTAGGAGAAGGCATCTTCGCCGCCTGATCGCACTGCCCGGACTCACCCGCGCATTCACTCTGGCGAAGCTGAAACATCATACTGCAACGGCGGCGAAACACGACGCGCGTAAATTGGAGCGCTGATCGTCGGTTTCGGTTCCGTTATTGAGATTAATACATCGTCTGTGGCGCCGCGACCTTATCCTGACGCAATAAAGGGCGTTCCGTGGGTGTAAGGCGGCAGATACGACGTGGGCATGCCCGCAGCCCCAGCAGAGGGGCTGGTGGGCGGAGGCCATCATCGTGCGATGAACACCCCCCGGGCCCCCGGGGCGGTAGTCGTGGAATCAGATGGCAACGACAGGGTGTCGGATTTCGCCGATTTTCTCGACACCGGCCACCACTACATCGCCCGGTTTCAGCCATTCCTGGGGCGTGCGCCCCGCGCCAACACCCTCGGGCGTGCCGGTGGCGATGATGTCGCCGGGTTCGAGCGTGATGCCGGCACTGATGTCGGCGATGAGGTCGTCAACCTTGAACAGCATGTATCGGGTATTCGAGCGCTGTTTCTCAACGCCGTTGACCGTGAGCCAGAGATCGAGGCATTGCGGATCGGGAATTTCGTCGGCCGTGACGATGCAGGGCCCGAACGGCCCGTAGGTATCCATACCCTTGGAGTAGATCCATTGCCCGGCGCGGCGATTGTCGCGCGCACTGACATCGATCATCACGCTGTAGCCGAACACGTAGTCAAGTGCCTCCGCCTTGCGGACGCGGCGTGCGCGCTTGCCGATGATGACCGCAAGTTCAACTTCCCAGTCGAGCTGTTGCGTGAGTTGCGCGTCGTGCTGGATGGGTTCACCCGGCCCGATGACCGTAGTGGGCGGCTTGGAGAAGATGACCGGCTGCTTCGGGAGATCCTTGGACGTATCCAGTGCGCGGCTGGACTCCTCGACATGTTCCACGTAGTTCAGCCCGATGCCGAAAATGTTCTTGCGTGGGCGTGGAATGGGTGCCAGCAGTTGTACGTTGACCGCCGGCACGGCCACGCCCGCTGGCCACACGCCGCCGCATGCGGCCAGAAGCCGTTTGAGTGCGTCCAGCCCATAGGGCCCGAGGTCGATGAGGTCGAGCATGGAAGATGGCATGACTTCGCCTCGGGTGGCGGCCAGCCGCTGCACGTCGATGATGGCGTCTCCTTGAACGACACCCAGGCGTGCCGCGTCGACGATGGATGGGCGGTATGTAACCAGACGCATGACTTCAAACCTTTGGTTGTGAACTATGTGACAGGGTTTATTGGAGTTGGATAGTGTCGTGAATGTCTCGCTCGTGCCTGCATTCTATGAATGATTCGAGCAAAGTTCAATGCACGACGAAACGCAAGAAGTGCGCATTTTTCCGGGCTTGTCCCGGGTTGCGGGCCTTGCGCCAGGATGCCGCAACCGGGCGATGCTTTGGTTCTGAACTAATATGTTGGATCATTTTCCCGCGGGTTGACGGCACCGGGCGGTGTCGGCGCCAGTGGGGCCGTGCGTGTCGGCCGATGTGCGGGGCCCGGTTGCAGGCCGTCGCGGTGACGGCCATGCAGAAGGTCGCCGCGGGAAGGGATGGCTGATTTGCGAGCCGGGCTGAACATGGAGGCGTTGATGGGCACGGCCAATGTCCGGTGCCCACTGCCAGCATGCTTGGTGAGGGTCAGCGCGATGGTGGGCAGTCTGACAGATTCGCAGCGGCGGGTGTCAGGAAACGCATGGCCAGGCCGGAAACACAACAAAAAAGCCCGCATGAAGCGGGCTTTTCTGGAAGAAGCAGTGGTGGCACCAGACTGGCGGAGGCGGTGGGATTCGAACCCACGATGCGGTTTTGGCCGCATACTCCCTTAGCAGGGGAGCCCCTTCGGCCTCTCGGGCACACCTCCGGGGCGTGTGTCACCAAAGGATAAATTCTATCACGACTTTGCAGGAAACGCGAAGCCGCCGTGCGAAGTAACGGTTTCCGGCGGGTGTGCTGCGATGCAGGGTAATCATCGCAGCCCGTCCAGCAGCCTGATGGCGCGCCTGCGGCTGATTATTCGCCCGCATCAGCTCCGTTGTCTTCTTCGCCGCTGTCGGCGCCCGCTGGCGTGACATCGGTGGGGGGCTGATCCAGACCGAAGGCCTTGTGCAGGGCACGGACCGCCAGCTCCATGTACTTGTCCTGGATGATGACGGAGGTCTTGATCTCGCTCGTGCTGATCATCTGGATGTTGATGCCTTCCTCAGCCAGCGTGGAGAACATTTTGTGGGCAATGCCGGCGTGCGAGCGCATGCCGATACCTACGATGGACACCTTGCAGACCTTGTCGTCGGCCACCACGTCAGCCGCGCCGACGACCGGGGCAACCTTGCTCTTGAGGATATCGAAGGCACGCTTGAAATCCTTGCGGTCGACGGTGAACGAGAAATCGGTGGTTCCGGCAACCGACTGGTTCTGCACGATGACGTCGACATCGATGTTGGCAGCGGCAATGGGCCCAAGAATGGTGGAGGCGACCCCGGGCTTGTCGGGTACGGCGAGCAGGGTGAGCTTGGCTTCGTTGCGGCTGAATGCAATGCCGGAAACGGTGGGCGTTTCCATCTTTTCGTCTTCCTCAAAAGTAATCAAAGTGCCCGAATGCATTTCTTCTTCGAGCGGCATGTTCGGGTCGGTCAGGGACGATAGTACCCGTACGGGCATGCGATAACGACCAGCGAACTCGACCGAGCGGATCTGCAGCACCTTCGATCCGAGTGACGCCAGCTCGAGCATTTCCTCGAACGAGACGACACCGAGGCGACGTGCTTCCGGAACGATGCGCGGATCGGTCGTGTACACTCCGTCGACGTCCGTGTAAATCAGGCATTCGGCGGCCTTCAGGGCAACCGCCATGGCAACGGCGGAGGTGTCGGAGCCACCGCGGCCCAGCGTGGTGATGTTGTTGTGCTCATCGACACCCTGGAATCCGGTGATGATGACGACTTTGCCGTCAGCCAGGTCGCGTTCCACGCTGTCGGTGTCGATCGACTTGATGCGCGCCTTGGTATAGGCCGAGTCGGTACGAATGGGTACCTGCCAGCCGGTGTAGCTGCGTGCCGAGAGACCGAGGTCTTGCAGGGCCATGCTCAGCAGGGCAACGCTGACCTGTTCGCCGGTAGATGCGAGCATGTCGAGTTCGCGCGGATCCGGGTTGGCTTGAACTTCACTGGCCAATGCGAGCAGACGGTTGGTTTCGCCCGCCATGGCCGAGGGAACCACGACAACCTGGTGACCGGCGCTGTGCCATTTGGCGACGCGTCTGGCTACATTTTTGATGCGCTCAACAGACCCCATCGAGGTGCCGCCGTATTTGTGAACATAGAGAGCCATAGCGATTGTGCAGAAAGTAAGACGCTGTCGGGCGCCAGAAACCTGGAAGGGTTACGTTTTCCCTTGTTCGGAAAATCCGAAAGGAAAAATCGAAGAATTATATCGGATGTCGGGGGCTTCGGCCCGGGATGGGGTCGCCCCGAGGGTTACAATGGGCGCATCGAATGTCGTGGGATCACGTCATGTTCAATCCAACGCGCGAGCAGGTCCGGCAGTTCTTTTGCGAGGCATGGCAGAAGTACCGGCATAACGCAGTGCTCACACCGCTCGAGACGATGGCGCTCGACTGGATCCTCCAGCATCCGGAATACCACGCGGATCTGGACTCACCCGAGGCGTTGACGGCCGAGTACACCGTCGAGCAGGGGCGTACCAACCCGTTCCTGCATTTGTCCATGCATTTGGCCATTTCCGAGCAGATCTCCATCGATCAGCCACCCGGCATCCGCGCGGCATACGAACGCCTCGCCCAACGATTTGGTGCGCACGAAGCGGCGCACCAGGTCATGGAGTGCCTGGGGCAGGTGGTCTGGGAGTCGCAGCGCAACGGCACCCCCCCAGGCTCGGAAGCCTATCTTGAATTGATCCGTCGCCGTGCCGGGCAGTAGGCGCGGTGATTCAGCGCAGCTTGCGTGGTCCGTACCTGTCTTGTCGACCGGGGCTGGCCGTCATATGCTTTTTGCAGCTGCTTATAGCCGTTGAACCCACTGAGACAGAATCCAACGTATGACGCCGCTGACCATCGAAGATCTTCGCAAGCTCGCCCGCCGGCGTGTGCCCCGCATGTTCTACGACTACGTCGACTCGGGCTCCTGGACGGAATCAACCTATCGGGCCAATGAAGACGATTTCGGGAAGCTGAAGTTCCGGCAGCGCGTGGCGGTGAACCTCGAGAACCGGTCGACGCGTACGCAGATGGTCGGTCAGGATGTCGCTATGCCGGTAGCCATTGCGCCCACCGGGCTTACCGGCATGCAGTATCCAGACGGGGAAATCGCCGCTGCCCGTGCTGCCAAGCAGTTTGGCATACCGTTCACGCTGTCTACCATGAGCATCTGTTCGCTCGAGGACGTCGCGGAGGGCACGGGCAGGCACCCGTTCTGGTTCCAGCTCTACGTGATGCGCGATCGCGATTTCATCGAGCGCCTCATCGATCGTGCCAAGGCAGCGAACTGTTCTGCGCTGGTCCTGACCCTCGACCTGCAGATCATGGGGCAACGCCACAAGGATGTGCGCAATGGGCTGACGGTTCCGCCTCGCCTGAATGCGGCCAGCATCTTCGACCTCATGACGAAACCGCGCTGGTGCCTGGGTATGTTGGGTACCCGGCGGCGTACCTTCGGCAACCTGGCGGGCCACATCAAAGGAGTCGACGACCTCAGCCAGCTCGCAAAATGGACTGCGCAACAGTTCGACCCTCAGCTCAACTGGAACGACATCGAGTGGATCAAGCGCTGCTGGGGTGGCAAGCTCATCCTGAAAGGCATCCAGGATGTCGAGGACGCACGCATGGCGGTGGAATCGGGTGCGGATGCGGTGGTGGTGTCCAACCATGGCGGCCGCCAGCTTGATGGCGCGCCCTCGTCGATTTCCATGTTGCCAGCCATTGTCGATGCGGTAGGCAACCGGATCGAAGTGCACATGGATGGCGGCATCCGGTCGGGACAGGACGTCCTGAAGGCGGTTGCGCTCGGGGCCAAAGGCACGTATATCGGACGCGCCATGTTGTATGGTCTTGGCGCCATGGGCGAGGCTGGGGTACGCCTTGCGCTGGAGATCATTCACAAGGAACTGGATCTCACCATGGCGTTCTGCGGCAAGACCGACATCCGCACCGTGGATCGTTCCATCCTGCTTGATGGTGGGGCCGTGTTTGGGGCGGGTGGTGCGAGGGCCTGACGCCAGTTGAAGCGTACGGGCCGCGGCCTCAAGGCGCGCGGCCCATACGAAGGCTATTGGGCAAGAAGAAAGACGGCTTCGCGTCGACACCATCGGGCATGGGCCCTGTCGATGCTCGGCGTTGGGGCCTGAACGGCTGGATGTTCAGGCCAAGCAGAGGGCGCTTACTTGCGCGTCGCCAGGGGGCCAGGTAGCGAAGCCAGCCACGCGGCGACGTCGCGGATTTCCTGATCTGACAATTGAACGGCGAAAGCGCCCATGACCGCATTCTTGCGCACGTTGGCCATGGCCGGCATGCCTGCCTGCCCACGTTTGTAGCTGCGCAGCGCATGCGCGAGATAGTCGGCGTGTTGTCCGGCGAGTACCGGATACGACGGATCGATGGATGTCCTGGCATCGGCGCCGTGGCAGGAGGCGCAGTTGAATTTTTCGAATACCGCCTTACCGGCTGCGAGGTCTGCAGCGCCAGCACCAGTGGCGAAAGTGGTGAATGCTACGAATACAAGGCCGAGGGAAAAACGCTTCATTGAGTTGCCCCATACTTATTTGAGGTTGGCATAGTACGCAGCCAAGTCGGCGATGTCCTGTTCGGACAGCGCTTTCGAGATCGCATCCATGGTGGGGTGCGTTCTGGCACCGCTAGCGTACTGGCGTAGGGCGGCTTCTATGTAGGCAGCATTTTGCCCGGCAATTTTCGGAACCCGGTAGACCTCGGGGAAGCTGGCCCGATAGCCAGGAATACCGTGACAGCCGATGCACATCGATACTTTGGTTTTCGCGGCCTCCGGGTCACCTTTGATGGTTTCCTGTGCGTAAGTGGCGCCAACAGAAGAACCAGCAGCCAAAATCACCAACGCGGGAATGATCCGCAGTTTGCCAATGCTCATGGGATACTCTATCAAGTGTCTCTTGTATTCTGCGTTGTACTTATGCAGAGTGAATCTGAGTGGGCGCAGCGTTAAGGGCTAGCGCTGTCGCCCAAGGCTCTGCGATTGTAAATGACTTCGCCGCCAGGCGTCCAACATTGCGCCGTGGCGGCAAGGCAGCCCGGTCAGGCTTCAGTACGGCTTGCGCGTGACGACCGCCGCCAGATGCGACTCGTGCGCACGAGCATTCTTTGGCTGGCGCTCGTCGGCTGCGCCGATGCGGGGACCACGCCCGCCGCGCTTGACGTTCTTCTTGCCGCGTGTATTGCGGGCGTCGCGCCCGCCCGGGCCGGCCGTAGTGCTGTTGCCACTGAACGTTGCTCCAGCACCATCGAAGTCGCCCTCGCGTCGTCCGCCCTTGCGGCCGCCGCCCTTGCGTTTGTTGCCCTTCGACGCCGAACGCAGATTCGCGTGCGGGTGCCCATTGGCAAACCCCCCGGTGATGCTCAGCGACCGCGGCGCGGCGACCTGATCGCCCAGCATGGACAAGGGAATGCCGATGCCAAATGGGTCGGAGGGGTGGGGAGTGACCGTCTTGCGTCCGCCTTGCAGCTTGCCACGGCGGCCAATGCGGGCCCCATGCATGCCGTTCTGCTCAAGGGTACCGAAACCCGGCGGCAGCGCACTGTCATGGGAGATTGGCTGGCTGGATCCGCGGCGCCCGCGCCCGTCTTCGTCGCGGATCAGCCCGAGGCGCAGCATGAGAGCCGTCACCAGGGCACTATCGAGCTCTTCCCAGCGGCCACGGCGCAGGTTGCGCGGCAGAGTGATATCGCCGAATCGGGTGCGTATCAGTCGGCTGACCGTAATGCCCATGGCTTCGAACATGCGCCGCACTTCTCGATTGCGGCCTTCCTTCAACGTGACCCGATACCAGCGATTGGCGCCCTCACCACCCAGGTACTCGAGCGACCCGAAGGCAGCGATGCCGTCTTCGAGCTCGACTCCGTGAAGGAGGGCATGTCGTTGTTCCTCGGTGAGTTCGCCCAGGATGCGCACCGCATATTCGCGCTCAATACCGTAGCGCGGATGCATCAGTCGATTGGCGAGGTCGCCCGAGGTCGTGAAGATGAGCAGCCCCTCCGTATTGAGGTCGAGGCGGCCGACGGACACCCATTTGCCGTTCTTGACTTTCGGCAGGCGCCCGAACACGGTGGGACGGCCGCCCGGATCTTCATGCGTGACGATTTCGCCAGCCGGCTTGTGGTAGAGAATGACGCGCGGCGCGCGCCGGGTACGGCGATCGATCTGTTTGCCATTCACGCGTACCACGTCGTTCGGCCCAACGCGCTGCCCGATGTGCGCTGGTTCGCCATTGACCGAGACCCGTCCCGCTATGATGAGCTCTTCCATCTCGCGGCGCGATCCGATCCCGGCGTCGGCCAGCACCTTGTGCAACTTGGGCATGACCACGTCACTCGCAAGGTACTTGCTGAGCCGCTGCCGCAGGTCGTTGCTGGGCCGAATGCGAGCCAGAGCTGCATCGGCATCCTCGTCGGGTCCGAAGTCGACGCCGGCAGCCGCTGCCGTGTCGACGCTGCTGGAACTGGTGGCGGTGGCCTGTCGGGCATCCGTTGCCCTGGGAGCGGACGACCAGATTTCGTCTTCGCCAGCCGGGTCGCCGGCAGCCGAAGACAAGCCACTCTCGTACCCTGCGTCCGCGAACTCGTCTGTTTCGTCGTTGTCCGCGCTGAAGGGCAGTGCAGACTGGATGCCATCGTTGCCGCTGGACAGTCCGTTCTGGCTTCCTTTTGCGCGCGACTTCCGTGCCGTTACACGCGGGGCGCTACGCCGGGGGCGGCTGGAAGCCGCGACCGTTTCGCCAGGGGCGGTTCCCAGGACATCGCCCTGTTCGGCGCTTTCGGTAGCCTGGGCTTGCTGCAGGGTACTGACGTCAGAGCGAGTGCCGGATTCGTTGATGGCCCGGCGGCGACGAAAGGGCGTGCGCAGACTGCCACGGCGGGCGCGAGCAGGTTTGGCTCCGGGGGCGTCAGCTTTCCCATTGACGCGTTGTGTGGACATGGTCACCTCGACCGTTTGCCCCGAAGCCGCATCCACTTGGGTGGAGGAGGATACAACTTCAGCAGCGGATTCGCGGGAAAATTCTTTCATGATTGCGACGTTGTACGAGTGTTTTCTTGCTCAGACGCAGAGTCGGCTGCGGATTCGGATTCCTCCATGGAGCCGTTGTCCGTGGAGGGCGACTCAAGAGCCAGTTCGGCCAGGGCCTCGGCGGCCTCGGCCGTTTCGAGGGGAGGGAGTTCGTCCAGGGCGGACAGGCCAAGATCGCTGAGGAACTGGCGAGTGGTTCCAAACAGGGCGGGCCGACCCGGCGCGTCACGATGTCCGATGACTTCAATCCAGTTGCGGTCTTCCAGCGTACGAATGACGTTCGAGGACACGGTGACACCACGTATTTCCTCAATGTCGCCGCGGGTCACCGGTTGCTTGTAAGCAATGATGGCCAGGGTTTCGAGCACGGCGCGGGAATACTTGGGCGGCCGTTCGGGATTCAGGCGTTCGAGGTACACGCGCATGGACGGTCGGCTTTGAAACCGCCAGCCCGCTGCGACATTGACGAGCTCGAGTCCCCGATCGCGCCAGTCTTCCTTGAGTTCATCCAGGATGGACCGGATGGTGTCTGCGTCGAGTTCGTCAACAAACAGCTTGCGCAACTCGGCAAGCGAAAGTGGTTGATTCGCACATAACAAGGCAGTTTCCAGGACGAGTTTAGCCTCGCTGGTATTCATCATTCGAGATGTGAGTGGTGCGGAACGCGTCCGCGTTTTATGCTTGTGTCGTTTTCAGGACGGGGGCTGGGTCGCCGTATGCTGTCGGGTGGCGTCTGAATCTGAGTTCGACCCCAATGCGTGCGACGCCGGGGACGGTGATGTGCCAGTGACTCGGTGGACTGCAATACGCGCAGGCAGCGCGTTGGCATATCGACGTCGAGCCAATGGTAACACAGAAGTTCTTCGACCAAGAAAGAGAATTTCACCAGAGGGCATCCCTCCACGAGTTGAAGTTCACGCCGGTACCCGAAGCTGCCGTGTTGGCCACGGTGCAACCACACCAGCATTCAGCGGCGAGATCAGCAACGACAGTGCCCGCGTGCGGCGCGTTGACAACGCTGGGACCGAATCTTGCGCTCCTGCTCGCGTGGCGCCAGGAGATGGTGCCTGCGACGCCGGCATTCCGGCATACGGTGGTAGCATGGCAACGGGGACGTCAGCGCTTCGGCGTCAACTGCCGTGGTAACGGTTGTGTCCCTGCAATCCGCAGGGCCGCGAACCCGAATCAGCCCTACTGATGCAAGCCGCTCAGCGCGGCCGTGTAGCAGATGCAGGAGCGTGCCGCGGGGGCAAGTGGCGGTAGACGATGCGCCCCTTTGAGAGGTCGTACGGGGAGATTTCCAGTGACACCCGATCACCCGCGAGAATGCGGATGTGGTTCTTGCGCATCTTCCCCGAGGAGTAAGCGGTCAGGGCATGACCATTATCGAGGGTCACCCGGAATTTCGAATCCGGCAGCACTTCTTCGACAATGCCATCCATTGCAATCAGTTCTTCTCTCGACAATACACACCTCCGATATAGAAAATTTTCATGACAAGCCAAACCGGCCATCCATTCCGTCTTGCCCCGCAAACACTGGTCGACGCAGTCCGAGACCAGGCAATCTTTCTTCTGGATTCCGGTGGAAAAGTGATCAGCAGCAACCAGGCGGTTGCAAGTGTGACCGGTTATGCTGCAGCCGAGCTGCATGGGCGTCAGCTGCCTTTCTGGAAAATCGTGCAGGGGCTTCACCCGGCCGGTACGTTGTCATCTCGTGAGACCGTTGCATCGCCCGAAAAGTTCGAGGCCGAAGAATGGCTCATGCACAAGCAAGGCCATTCGTTCCGGGCGCGCGTCCGTCGATATCCTCTGCCGCAATCTGCGGGGAGCGGTTACCTGCTGATGGTACGCGACGTAACTGCCGAATTCGAAGCGCTGGAAACCTTGCGGCAGAGCGAGCGGCAGTTCCGGACGCTGGTGGACGGCGTCGTCGACTACGCAATCTTCATGCTGGATGCCGAGGGCGTGATAACGAACTGGAATAGCGGAGCCCAACGTATAAAAGGGTATACCGCTTCGGACATCATTGGCCAGCATTTTTCAGTTTTTTACACCGAGGAAGACCGCGCTCATGGTTTGCCTGCACGCTCGTTGGCGTCGGCCATCCGCCACGGCCAGTTTGAATCCGAGGGCTGGCGGGTGCGCAAGGATGGCAGCCGTTTCTGGGCGAATGTGGTGCTCGATCCCATTCATGGGCCGGACGGCACGCTGCTGGGGTTCGCCAAGATTACCCGCGACATCACCGAGCAGCGCAAGACTCAAATGGCGCTGGAAGAAACCCGAGCCGAGCTTGCCCACGCCCAGCGCATGGAAAGCATCGGGCAGCTGACCGGGGGGATTGCGCACGACTTCAACAACCTGCTCACCGGCATGATCGGTAGCCTCGAGTTGCTCAAGCAGTTGATGCCGGAAGAGGCCCGGCCGCGGCTGGAGCGTTATGCCGATGCGGCACTGGCAGCGGCCCACCGTGCGGCTTCTCTCACCCATCGGCTGCTCGCATTTGCGCGGCGGCAGCCGCTGGCGCCACAGCCGGTGAACGCCAACACGCTGGTACGGTCGCTTGCCGAGCTGTTTCGCCGCACACTGGGCGAGAACATCGCGCTGGAATTCAACACCGCGAGCGACTTGTGGCTGACACGGTGTGATCCGCACCAGCTGGAGAACGCGCTGCTGAACCTTGTCATCAATGCACGTGATGCCATGCCGGACGGCGGTACGCTGACCGTCTCTACCCGTAATGCGCCCTGCGTCGGAGAGCGGACGGCCCGTCTGCATGACGTTGCACCGGGCGAGTACGTATGCATTGCGGTCAGCGACAACGGTGCCGGGATGCCGCCGGAAGTGGCGGCGCGCGCCTTCGACCCGTTCTTTACTACCAAGCCGGTCGGGGCAGGTACCGGGCTGGGGCTGTCCATGGTGCACGGGTTCACCCGCCAGTCGGAAGGTTTCGTGCACCTGAAGAGCCGGCCAGGGGCAGGAACGTGCATCGAGCTCTACTTGCCACGCTTCTCGGGCGAGGCTGCCTTGCCGCCGGAGGAAAGGCATTCCAGCGCCAGTGTGGAAGGCGCCGGGTTCGCATTGCTGGTGGTGGAGGATGAGCCCGCAGTGCGCTACCTGATCGTGGAAGTGCTGCAGCAGTCGGGGTTCATCGTGCACGAGGCGGGTGACAGTGCTGCCGCTTTGCGCATCCTGCAGTCACCCAAGCATCTTGACCTGATGATCACGGATGTCGGGCTGCCGGGCCTGAATGGGCGCGATCTGGCCGATCAGGTCCTCGCCCTGCGCCCGAGTCTGCCGATCCTGTTCATGACCGGGTACGCCGAAAGCGCGATCAGCAGCAACTTTCTGAAGCCGGGCATGGAGATGCTGACCAAACCGTTTACGCTGAACAGCCTGTTGCGCAAGGTCGACCATATCCTGAACGGGGGAATGTTGGCACCGTCGCGTGAAGAGGGCATGCGGCGCTGAGTGCGCCTGCGCCTGCGCCGGCGCGATGGCAGGGGCAGGGCGCAACCGGGCATCGACCCCCTTGCGTGTGCGATTTCGTGGCGTGTCGCATACACAACCGTTGCCAACTCACTCGATTCGTGTCTTCGCACGTACGAACCCCGCACAGCGGGGGTCATATCAAGGCATAATGCGCGCCGGCAGAGGTGGGCGGCGAGCCCGCCATGTGCCCGCACCGAAGAAGAACGCAAAACATCAACAACACCACTCAGCGAGTTCTCTCCATCATGTCCGAAACCTTCTTTCCGCGCTGGCGGCGTGTCGATACTGACGCCGCCGCTACCGTTGCGCCCGATGAGCGCCTTGCGCTCGGGCATAGCGTCGCCATGGGGGCGCAACACGTCGTGGCGATGTTTGGCTCCACCATACTGGCGCCTCTGCTGATGGGGTTCAACCCCAACATCGCCATCCTGATGTCCGGGGTGGGCACGCTAATTTTCTTCCTGTTCGTCCGTGGGCGCGTGCCCAGCTACCTCGGCTCGAGTTTCGCGTTCATCGGGGGCGTGATCGCAGTCACGGGCTATTCCGGTAGCGGGCCCAACCCGAACATCGCCGTGGCTCTGGGTGGCATCGTGGCCTGCGGGTTCGTCTATACGCTGGTCGGGTTGCTCGTATGGTTCATGAACGCGCGGTCGGAAAAGGGTTCGGCCTGGATCGAAGCGCTCATGCCGCCCGTGGTGACGGGTGCAGTGGTGGCCGTGATCGGGCTGAACCTTGCCCCGATCGCCGCCAAAGGTGCCATGGGCAGCTCGACCTTCGACGCGATCATGGCGCTGATCACCATCCTGTGCGTGGGTAGCGTGGGCGTGTTCACGCGCGGTGTGGTGCAACGACTGCTCATCCTGGTGGGCCTCATACTGGCCTTCATCATTTACTATGTGGTCGCGAACGTGCTGGGCCTGGGCCCCGCCATCGATTTCTCGAAAGTGGCGGCAGCGCCCTGGGTCGGGGTTCCCGAGTTCACGCATCCCGAGTTTCAGCTGGGCGCGATGGGCCTGATCGTACCGGTCGTCGTGATCCTGGTGGCCGAGAACCTGGGTCACATCAAGGCGGTGAGCGCCATGACGGGCAAGGACCTCGATCATTATCTGGGTCGGGCATTTGTCGGTGATGGTATTGCCACGATGCTGTCCGGCAGCGTGGGCGGAACCGGGGTTACTACCTACGCCGAGAATATCGGGGTCATGGCCGTGACGCGAATCTATTCCACGCTGATTTTCGTCATTGCCGCCATCATCGCCATCGCGCTGGGCTTCTCGCCGAAGTTCGGTGCCCTGATTCAGACCATCCCCGGACCGGTACTGGGCGGCATGGCGGTAGTAGTCTTTGGTCTGATCGCCGTGACTGGTGCACGTATCTGGGTTGACAACCAGGTTGATTTCCGCGACAACCGCAACCTGATCGTTGCGGCCGTTACCCTGGTGTTTGGTGCTGGCGACTTCACCCTTACTTTCGGGGACTTCACGCTCAACGGCATTGGTACTGCGACGTTTGGCGCCATATTGCTGTACGCGCTCTGGGGACGGGGGGCGCGCAGGCAGGCGCAGGGTTGACGGCAAACCCCGGTTGCCCGGAAGAGGTCCGCATGGGTCTGGCGAAGGGGCGCACCCGTGGTGCAGCCCCGGCCTGCAAGGCCTTGCACTCAATCTGACCGCCTGCCCCGCGCATGCAGTTTCGCATGCAGCATGTGCTGCATGGTCGAGCAAGAACGGGCGCTGAAGGGCGTTGGCCCCGATGTTTTATACTTGTCCTTTCGAAATCAACTCTTTTTTCATATAGGTTTTTGCATGCAGCCTGTGGTAGAAACCCTGTCCGGCCTCGAACGCCGCGTCGAGCTGGCCGTAGCGCTGGCCGACATTGAAAAAGATGTCCAGGCTCAGCTCAAGCGTGTTCAGCGCGGAGCGAAGGCTCCCGGCTTTCGTCCCGGCAAAGTGCCGATGTCGATTCTCGAGCGTACGCACGCGCCGGCCATTCGCATGGATGTGATCAACGCCAAGGTCAGCGACGCGTTTGAAAAGGTGGTGAACGAGGCCAGCCTGCGGGTAGCCGGCATGCCGCGGATCGAACCCAAGACGGAAGGGGTGCCCGAAGGCAGCATGCACTTCATCGCTACCTTCGAGGTCTATCCCGAGATCGATCTGCCCGACCTCGCCCAGCTGGAAGTCGAGCGTACCGTCAGCAGCGTCACCGACGCCGAGATTGACCGCACCATCGACATCCTGCGCCAGCAGCGCGCGCAATACGAAGCGCGTGAAGGCCGTGCGGCCCAGAAGAACGACCGGGTCACGCTGGATTTCGTCGGCAAGATCGATGGTGAGGCCTTCGAGGGCGGCACCGCAGAAGATTTCGTCTTCGTTGTGGGCCAGGGGCGCATGTTGCCTGAAGTGGAAGAGGCGGTGCTGGGCATGAAGGCGGGTGAAACCAAGACCTTCAACCTCACTTTCCCCGAGAACTACGGCGCCAGCAACCTGGCTGGCAAGACGGCCGAGTTCACCGTGACGGTGAAGGAGGTGGCCGAAGGCATCCTGCCCGAAGTCGATGCCGAGTTTGCCAGGTCGCTGGGTCAAACCGAAGGTGACGTCCAGAAGTTGCGTGAAGATATTCGCAACAATCTTGAGCGTGAAGTCAAGAACCGCACGCTGGCCCGTACCAAGAACAGCGTCATGGATGCGCTTGCCAAAGCAGCCAGTTTCGAGGTGCCCTCGACGCTGGTGGAAGGCGAGGTTCGCAGCCGTATCGAGGGCATCCGCGAAGAAATGCGGTCGCGTGGCGTCAAGAACGTCGAGGCACTGCCGCTGCCGGAGGATGCGTTCAAGGAAGAGTCCGAGCGCCGCGTTCGGCTGGGGCTGCTGGTCGCCGAGCTGGTACGCCGCGAGAATCTTCAGGCCAAGCCTGAACAGGTGCGCGCCAAGATCGAAGAGTTCGCCCAGAATTACGAGAAACCTGCCCAGGTCGTCAGCTATTACCTGTCAGACCGCAACCGTCTGGCCGAGGTCGAGGCCGTCGTGCTGGAAGACAACGTTGTCCAGCATGTTCTCGACAAGGCGAAGGTTACCGAGAAGGTGGTGCCTTTCGATGAGTTGATGGGTACGGGCGCTGGTGCCGGCGCCTGAGCTCAGGGGAGAATCAGTTTGCCGACCATACAAGGGGACAAGGCGATGCAACGTTTCAATGAGTTTTACGCTTCCATGTTTGGTGGCGAATCGATGACGCCTTCCGGATTGGGGTATATCCCCATGGTGGTCGAGCAATCGGGGCGCGGTGAACGCGCCTACGATATCTATTCCCGCCTGCTCAAGGAGCGGGTGGTCTTTCTTGTCGGCCCGGTGAACGACCACACGGCCAACCTCGTCGTAGCGCAGCTTCTGTTCCTCGAGTCCGAGAACCCGGACAAGGACATCGCCCTGTATATCAATTCGCCGGGCGGCTCCGTGTACGCGGGGCTGGCCATCTACGACACCATGAATTTCGTCAAGCCCGATGTCTCGACGCTGTGCACCGGCATAGCGGCGAGCATGGGGGCCTTCCTGCTCGCTGCCGGAACCAGGGGCAAGCGGTTCGCACTGCCCAATTCCCGCATCATGATCCACCAGCCCTCCGGTGGTGCGCAGGGCCAGGCCACCGACATCCAGATTCAGGCGCGCGAAATTCTCGAATTGCGTCAGCGTCTGAATGAGATTCTTGCCGAGCGCACGGGTCAAACCATAGAGCGCATACAGGCGGACACCGAGCGCGACAACTTCATGTCGGCGAGCGATGCGGTAGCGTATGGCATCATCGACAAGGTGTTGACGTCGCGCTCCGACGAGGACTAAGTATGGCTGACAAGAAGGCCTCTACAGACAAACTGCTTTATTGTTCTTTCTGCAACAAGAGCCAGCATGAAGTTCGAAAGCTGATTGCCGGGCCGTCGGTGTTCATCTGCGATGAGTGCATCGACCTTTGCAACGACATCATCCGTGAGGAGCTGGCAGCAGAAGACAAGTCGCACGCGAAGGATGGGCTGCCGACACCCGCCGAGATCTGCCAGATCCTGGACCAGTATGTAATCGGGCAGGAGAAGGCCAAACGCATCCTGGCCGTGGCGGTGTACAACCACTACAAGCGCATCCGTCATGCGTCGGTGCGCGCCGACGACGTCGAGCTCAGCAAGAGCAACATCCTGCTCATCGGCCCCACCGGATCGGGCAAGACGCTGCTGGCGCAAACGCTGGCCCGGCTGCTCGACGTTCCGTTCGTCATCGCCGATGCCACGACCCTCACCGAAGCAGGGTACGTGGGCGAAGATGTCGAGAACATCATCCAGAAGCTGCTGCAGAATTGCAATTACGATGTCGAGAAGGCGCAGCAAGGCATCGTCTATATCGATGAAATCGACAAGATCTCCCGCAAGGCAGACAATCCGTCCATTACCCGTGACGTCTCGGGAGAGGGCGTACAGCAGGCATTGCTGAAACTCATCGAAGGTACCGTGGCCTCGGTGCCTCCGCAAGGCGGGCGCAAGCATCCGAACCAGGATTTCGTCCAGGTCGACACTACCAACATCCTGTTCATCTGCGGCGGGGCGTTCGATGGCCTCGACAAGGTCATTCGTGATCGTACCGAACGCTCTGGCATCGGCTTTTCCGCATCGGTCAAGTCCAAGTCAGAACGCACCGTGGGTCAGCTGTTCAACGAAGTGGAGCCCGAAGACCTCATCAAGTTCGGCCTCATTCCCGAGCTGGTGGGTCGCCTGCCGGTAGTCGCTACCCTGAGCGAGCTGGATGAAGATGCGCTGGTGCGCATTCTCACCGAACCGAAGAACGCGCTGGTCAAGCAGTTCCAGAAGCTCTTCGCGATGGAAGGGGCCGAGCTCGATATTCGCCCCAACGCGCTCACCGCGATTGCGCGCAAGGCGCTCAGGCGCAAGACCGGGGCACGGGGCTTGCGGTCCATTCTCGAAGCGGCATTGCTCGATACCATGTATCAGCTGCCATCAGAGGAGGGGCGTGTCAGCCGGGTGGTGGTCGATGATCAGACCATCGAAGGTGTCAGCCCGCCGTTGTTGATTTTCACCGACGATTCGCCGAAAGCGGCCACAGGCGGCAGCTGAACCCAGCGTGCCGTCTCACCAGAGAAGCATCCGGTCAGATGAACTCCTGGTAGTCAAGCAGAGCGGGGCTTGATCCCCGCTTTTTTGCCCCCAATTTGGTTGCATTCGAGCATCAAGGATTTTGTCATGTCTGCCAGTCCGGTTTTCGCTTCCGAACCCACTCAACTGCCCCTCCTGCCGTTGCGGGATGTGGTGGTTTTCCCACATATGGTGATACCCCTGTTCGTGGGGCGGCCGCGTTCCATCAAGGCGCTCGAAGCTGCCATGCAGGGTGGCAAGAGCATCATGCTGGTAGCGCAGAAGTCTGCAGCGAAAGACGAGCCAACGCCCCAGGACCTCTACGAGATGGGGTGTATCGCCACCATTCTTCAGCTGCTGAAACTGCCCGATGGCACGGTCAAGGTGCTGGTTGAGGGGGCTCAGCGGGCCCGCATCCAGAGCATTGAGGACAACGAGGCGCACTTCGTCTGCGAGGTGCTGCCAGTGGCGTCCGAGACGGTTGAGAATGCCGAAACCGAGGCATTGCGGCGCACGATTCTTTCGCAGTTCGACCAGTACGTCAAGCTCAACAAGAAGATCCCGCCCGAGATTCTCAGCTCGCTGGCGGGCATCGATGACGCGGGCCGACTGGCCGACACCATCGCCGCGCACCTGCCCCTCAAGCTCGAAAACAAGCAAAAGATCCTCGACCTCGTGAACACCAACGAGCGCCTGGAAGCACTGCTGGCGCAGCTCGAGACCGAACTCGACATTCTCCAGGTCGAGAAGCGGATTCGCGGGCGCGTCAAGAAGCAGATGGAGAAGAGCCAGCGCGAGTACTACCTCAACGAGCAGGTGAAGGCCATCCAGAAAGAGCTGGGTGAGGGCGAGGACGGCGCCGACATCGAAGAGCTTGAGAAGCGCATCAAGGCTGCGCAGATGCCCAAGGAAGCGCGCAAGAAGGCCGAGGCCGAGCTCAAGAAACTCAAGCTGATGTCGCCAATGTCCGCCGAAGCCACGGTGGTGCGCAATTACATCGAAACGCTGGTCAGCCTGCCCTGGAAGAAGAAGAGCCGTATCAACAACTCCATCGAACATGCACAACAGGTGCTCGATGAAGATCACTACGGTCTCGAGAAGGTCAAGGAACGCATCATCGAGTACCTCGCCGTGCAGCAGCGCGTCGACAAGGTGAAGGCGCCTATCCTCTGCCTGGTGGGTGCTCCCGGCGTCGGCAAGACCTCACTTGGCCAGTCGATCGCGCGTGCAACCAACCGGAAGTTCGTGCGCATGGCCCTGGGTGGTGTGCGCGACGAGGCCGAGATCCGCGGGCACCGGCGTACCTATATCGGGTCGATGCCTGGCAAGGTACTGCAGAACCTGTCCAAGGTAGGCGTGCGCAACCCGTTGTTCCTGCTCGACGAGATCGACAAGATGGGCATGGATTTCCGTGGCGATCCGGCGTCGGCCCTGCTGGAGGTGCTGGATCCCGAGCAGAACCACACCTTCCAGGATCACTACGTCGAAGTCGATTTCGACCTGTCGGACGTGATGTTCGTGGCAACCAGCAATACGCTGAACATCCCGCCGGCACTGCTTGACCGCATGGAAGTCATCCGGCTGTCGGGTTACACGGAAGACGAAAAGCTGCACATCGCGCGCCAGCATCTGTTGCCGAAGCTCCTCAAGAACAATGGGGTCAAGGCCGAGGAGCTGACGGTGACCGACGAGGCCATCCTCGACATCGTGCGCTATTACACGCGCGAGGCGGGGGTCCGGTCGCTCGAACGTGAGCTGGGCAAGATCTGTCGGAAGGTTGTGAAGCGCATGCTCACCAACCCCGAAGACAAGCACATCACGGTCACACCCGAGAATCTGTCGGATTTCCTCGGCGTACGGCGTTACACCTTCGGTATTGCCGAGAAGGAGAACCAGGTGGGTCAGGTCACCGGCCTTGCCTGGACCGAAGTGGGCGGCGATCTGCTTACCGTGGAAGTGGCCGACATGCCGGGCAAGGGAGCGATTCTGCGCACCGGTTCGCTGGGCGATGTCATGAAGGAGTCGGTTGAAGCGGCGCGTACCGTGGTGCGGGCGCGTGCACGGCGCCTCGGCATCGACAGCAGCGTGTTCGAGAAACGTGACATGCACGTGCACGTTCCCGAGGGTGCTACGCCGAAGGATGGTCCCTCGGCCGGTATTGCCATTACCACGGCCATGGTCTCGGCCCTGACCGGCATCCCGGTGCGTTCCGAAGTTGCGATGACGGGCGAGATCACCCTGCGTGGAGAAGTGCTTGCCATTGGCGGACTGAAGGAAAAACTGCTGGCGGCACATCGCGGCGGAATCAAGAAGGTACTGATTCCCCATGAGAATGTGAAAGACCTTGCAGAGATTCCAGAGAACGTCAAGAACGAGATCGAGATCGTGCCGGTGCGCTGGATCGATGAAGTTCTGCAGCACGCACTCGAGCGCATGCCTGAACCGTTGCCCGAGGAACCTGCCGAGAAGGTGGAAACCCATGTTGCGGGCGGGGCTGCCGAAGGTGCAGTATCGGGCGGTATCGTGAAACACTAGGACATGTGCGCATAGACGTAATGCTGGCCTCGACCGGCTGTGGGCGCTCAGGGGCTGCCTGCAGCCGGTTTTTCATTGCTGGTACCCGCCCCACCGGCATTTGGCCCACGCGCGCGCAAGGTACACAAGGCGGCCGATGTGACTGCGCGCAGGTGCTGCTTGTCCCTCCGGTGGGGCCCGATTGCCGGTGCGCCCTGAGTCGGGGGTGCCGTTTCCCTCGAGGGCGGATTTTGGGTAAATTTGTAGCTGAATGGCCGGCCATCCGCAGTGGCGGCCTGGCATCAGCCGAGATTCGCGGTTCGAATGAGGCCGACGGCGATCCCTTCGAGGGCGAATTCGTCTTCGGGGGTAACCGTGATGGGTTCGAACTCGGAGTTCTCCGGGAGCAGCTCTATGGTTCGGCCGACGCGTCGGAACCGCTTCACGGTAACGTCGTCGCCCAGGCGGGCAACCACGATTTGCCCGTTACGCGCCTCGGCAGATTTGCGTACCGCCAGCAGGTCGCCTTCCAGGATGCCTGCGTCGCGCATGCTCAGGCCACGTACCGTAAGCAGGTAGTCGGGCTTTTGTGCGAACAGGGAAGGGTCGACGCGCACCTGGCGCGTAATGTGCTCGGCCGCGAGAATGGGGCTACCGGCCGCAACCCGGCCCACCAGGGGTAAGATAAGAGCCGAATGGCCTGCGTTGCGCCTGGGGCCATCAGCAGAACGCTCGGCACCGGATGGCCGCGGTGCACCGATAGGCATGGATTCGTGCTGGCGCTGCAGCAGACGAATGCCGCGAGACGTACCCGACGACAACTCGATGACACCCTTGCGGGCCAGTGCGCGCAAATGATCTTCCGCAGCGTTGGTTGAGCGAAAGCCCAGGGCGCGAGCAATCTCTGCCCGGGTGGGAGGAATACCGGACCGTTCGATGGTAGACCGGATGAGCTCGAGAATCTGCTGTTGACGAGGCGTCAGGGCACGCGAGGAATTTGCAGTCATTACGGGCAGGCTGTGATTGCCTCAAGTGGCATGAATTGCTGTATTTTCATACAGTGGTGTATTAATTGCAACCAGGGGTTGAAAAGCACTGCTGTTGTCGCAAAATCCAGATAACGGATCCCGTGTCATTCATGTGTGGGTCGCAGGTCGGCGGACAGCAGAATTTTGCTTTTTCCCCGTCTAAATGTGGATAGAATAGACCCATGAGTACAGGGCTTGAGACAACGCCGGATCTGGTTCAGGACACCGATACGGTGGTCAAAGAACCATCCATGTGGAAGGTGGTCTTATTGAATGACGACTACACGCCGATGGAGTTCGTGGTGCTGGTCCTGCAGCGTTTCTTCGGAAAGCCGCACGACCTGGCGGTCCAAGTCATGCTCAAGGTGCATCACGAAGGTCGCGGTGTGTGTGGCGTCTATCCGTACGATATTGCCCACACCAAGGTGGTGCAGGTCTGCCGCTTCGCGCGGGAACAGCAGCATCCGCTTCAATGTGTCATGGAGGAAGCGTGATTTCCCAGGAATTGGAAGTAAGCCTTCATATGGCTTTTGTCGAGGCCCGTCAGGCCCGGCATGAATTCATTACGGTAGAACACCTGCTGCTGGCATTGCTCGACAATGCCTCGGCACTCGAAGTGCTGCGAGCCTGCGCTGTCAACATTGAAGACCTGCGTCGCAATCTTCGCCAGTTCATCCAGGACAACACTCCTCTGATCCCGCCAGGCTCCGATGCGGATACGCAACCCACATTGGGCTTTCAGCGGGTGATTCAACGTGCCATCATGCACGTTCAATCTACGGGAAATGGCAAGAAGGAAGTCTCCGGCGCAAACGTGCTGGTTGCCATTTTTGGCGAGAAAGATTCGCACGCCGTGTACTATCTGCATCAACAGGGCGTAAGCCGTCTGGATGTCGTCAACTACCTGTCACACGGCATTACCAAGCAGCCACAAATGGCCTCTGCATCCAACCCCAGAGAGCAGGCCGCAGCGCCCGAAAGCGATGCGCGGCCGACGCCGCTCGAGCAGTACACGCTCAACCTCAACGCGGCAGCCCGTGCCGGCCGCATCGACCCGCTCATCGGGCGTGAAGAAGAGGTCGAGCGCGTCATCCAGGTCTTGTGTCGCCGCCGCAAGAACAACCCCTTGCTGGTGGGCGAGGCCGGCGTAGGCAAGACTGCCATCGCCGAGGGGCTTGCCTGGCGCATCACGCAAGGCGACGTGCCCGATGTCCTGCGCGATGCCAACGTATATTCGCTGGACATGGGTTCGCTGCTGGCGGGTACGAAGTATCGGGGCGACTTCGAACAGCGCCTCAAAGGGGTGCTCAAGCAGCTGAGAGACAACCCCAAGGCCATCCTCTTCATCGATGAGATCCACACGCTCATCGGCGCCGGGGCGGCCTCCGGCGGTACGCTCGACGCCTCGAACCTGCTCAAGCCTGCGTTGTCATCTGGCCAGCTCAAGTGCATCGGAGCCACCACCTACACGGAATACCGTGGAGTGTTCGAAAAAGACCACGCGCTTGCTCGCCGGTTCCAGAAGATCGAGATCAACGAGCCCAGCATCGAACAGACCGTACGCATTCTGCAAGGCCTGAAAGCGCGGTTCGAGGATCACCATGGCATCAAGTACTCGCAGGCGGCGTTGACTGCGGCGGCCGAGCTTTCGGCCAAGTACATCAACGACCGCCACCTGCCCGACAAGGCCATCGATGTCATCGATGAAGCCGGGGCGGCGCAGCGCATACTGCCCAAGTCGCGCCAGAAGAAGCTTATCGGCAAGGCGGAAATCGAAGAGATCGTCTCCAAGATCGCCCGCATTCCGCCCCAGTCGGTATCCAGTGACGACCGCAACAAGCTGGCCACACTCGAGCGCGACCTGAAATCCGTGGTGTTTGGCCAGGACAAGGCCATCGAAGCGTTGGCAGCCGCCATCAAGATGGCACGCTCGGGACTGGGCAAGCCCGACAAGCCCATTGGTGCGTTCCTTTTCTCGGGCCCCACGGGCGTGGGCAAGACCGAGGTGGCGCGCCAGCTGGCGTTCACCTTGGGCATCGAGCTCATCCGCTTCGACATGTCCGAATACATGGAGCGCCATGCGGTCTCGCGCCTTATTGGTGCGCCTCCTGGGTACGTCGGTTTCGATCAGGGCGGTCTGCTTACCGAGGCCATTGCGAAGAAACCGCATTGCGTCCTGCTGCTGGATGAAATCGAGAAAGCGCATCCGGATGTGTTCAACATTCTCCTGCAGGTCATGGATCACGGCACGCTCACCGACAACAACGGCCGCAAGGCGGACTTCCGCAACGTGATCATCATCATGACCACCAATGCCGGAGCCGAGCACATCAATCGCCGCTCCATCGGTTTTGCGCAGCCACGCACGGCTGGCGACGAAATGAGCGAAATCAGGCGGATGTTCACGCCCGAGTTCCGGAACCGGCTTGACGCCATCATTTCGTTCAGCCCGCTCAACCAGGAGGTCATCCTGCGCGTGGTCGACAAGTTCCTCATGCAGCTCGAAGAGCAATTGCACGAGAAACGGGTCGAGGCGATTTTCACCGATGCCTTGCGGGCTCACCTGGCGAAGAAGGGATTCGACCCGCTCATGGGGGCGCGGCCCATGCAACGTCTCATCCAGGACACCATCCGCAGTGCTCTGGCCGACGAGCTGCTGTTCGGCCATCTCGTGGGAGGTGGCAAGGTTATCGTCGACGTCGACGACGCTGGCGAAGTACGTCTCACGTTCGAGACCAACGACGGAGGGTCCAAGGGTGGCGACGATTCCGGATCGTCAGGCAAGCCTACTCCGCCGCGGGGTGGCCGCTCCAGCCGGGGGGGTGGCACTCGCACGAAGTCGCGCGATCCGTCAGAAACCGAACTGGCTGTCTGAGCATGCGCGGCGTGCGCCACGCATGCAGTGCACGTCAGCAGGCCCTGACGTTTTGCTCATTCACGCATCTTTTGCGCCCATTCCGCCAGCGGAATGGGCGTTTCTTCGTTCAGGCTGCGGCGCAGCAAGACTTCGAGGGGTTCGGTGCGGTTCTGTCTGCTTCCCCAGGCGCGCGGCACGATGACGTGCCAGCTCCCGTCGTTGCGTTCTGCCATCGCGAAGCGAAAAAAGTGATAGCCGGGCAAGCCCATGCGCAGGTCGGTAACCACGAGATGGTCACCGATCTGGTCGTACCGGACCCAGTCGCCGGTAAACCAGCGCAGGCGTTCGTGCTGGGGTGAACCATCCAGGGCTTCGCGCAACTGCAGGTTGAGTGGCAATTCGATGAAATGCGGCGGCTGCCGGTCAAACAGGCCGGCAAGCGCCTCGTGATAGTTGCCCGTGTCGTCCTTCACGACGACGCGCCACAGGATCGTATTGAGCGGCCCGGCGGCAGAAAAGACCTGGACCGGGTTGATGCCGTGGGCCCTGAGCGTCTCCTGCGCGCGCTGCTCGATAATGGTCTTGGCCACCACGGTGAATCCGAGGTATGTGGTCGATACCGCGAGCCCGATGGCAAGCGCGCGTCGCGTGCCATCGCGCACGCCGGCGACGAGGGCGGCGAGCACGGGCAGCAGCAGCGGCAGCGTATACAGAGGATCGATGATGAAGATGGTGGACCAGGATGTGGGCGTCGGCATGAAGGGCCACCACAATTGCGTGCCGTAGCTGGTAAATGCATCCAGCAGCGGGTGCGTGACCAGCACCAGCCAGAGCGTGAGCCACAGGCGGAAAGCGCCATACCCGGCGTGTGGCTTCCATCGTCGGATCAGCCAGGCGAGCACCAGCGAGAACGCGGTCAGCACCAGCAGCGAATGGCTGAAGCCGCGATGGTGCGTCATGGCGGTGACAGGATCGGCATGGCGGATGAATACGTCGAGGTCGGGCAATGTGGCGAGCGCAGCGCCATAGATCAGCGCCTTGCGCTTCTGCCATTTGCCCAAGAGGGCGCCCTGAATGCTGGCACCCAGTACGGCTTGCGTCAAAGAGTCCATGGCGCGATTGTACGGGCTCGGGTTTCTGTTTCGGTTCCAGCGTGGGTGATCGCCGGCCTGGGCGGTTATTATTAAGTCCTGTTCTTCATGTCGAAGCAGCGAGCAAGCAATGACTCATTTACAGCCTGACTGGTTTCGTCCCACGCAATTGCGCTGGGCGGCGCTTGCGGTGGGCGTTACCGCCGTGATCACACTCGCAGGGTGTGCCAATCCTTCGGCATCCAGCGGGGTATATACCTACGGGCAGGCGCAGCGCGAGCAGGTCACCTACATGGGAACCGTGCTGGGAGTGCGCGACGTCATCATCCAGCCCGAGTCGTCGACCGGCGTGGGGACCATCGCGGGTGCGGCAATCGGTGGCGTGGCGGCCAGCACCATCGGCGGCGGTACAGGTCGTACCCTGGCTACCATCGTGGGCGGTCTGGCGGGTGGCCTGGCTGGTACCGCGGTCGAGCGTGAAGCCACGCGCAAGAAGGGTTACGAAATTACGGTTCGCCTGGATTCGGGCGAGACCCGGGTCATTACGCAAGAGGCAGATGTCCCGGTTCATGCCGGTCAACGCGTTCAGATCATCACGGGTTCGGGCGTCACGCGTGTCGTTCCGGTGAGGTAGTCCTCTGATCGAACTGGAGCTTTTGTCGGGCACGGCTTGGGAAACCGCCTTTTACGCGATCTGGGCAGTGTATTTCGTGGTGCTGGTTGGTTGGGTGATCCTGCAGAAGCGATCCCCGACTGCCACGCTGGCCTGGATCCTCCTGCTGGGCTGGCTCCCCGTCATCGGCCTCCTGGCGTTCTATTTCTTCGGGCCTCAACGGCTCAAGCGATTCCGGTCGCGGCGTGTACGCACGCGGGTCGCGCTGGCGCTGCAGGCGGAAGCGGCCCAGTCGCGCGAGCAGAACACCGACATCCCGCCCCAGGCGCACCAGCTGGTGCGCCTGGGGCTGGCAAGTAGCGACGCGCCGCTGTCAACAGCGCATGCGGTGGATCTGCTGGTCGATGGCGCACAGACCTTCGAAGCCATGTTCGAGGCCATTCGCTGTGCGCGCCATCATGTGCACCTGGAATCGTACATTTTCGATGCCGACCGCATCGGTACTACCATGCGCGACCTGCTCATCGAGAAGGCGCGCGAAGGGGTCAAAGTGCGTGTGCTGGTTGACGCATTGGGTTCGTGGTCGGCCAGCCGCCGTTTTTTCGAGCCACTTCGTGCCGCGGGCGGTCAGGTGGGCTATTTCCACAGTACCAAGATCGGCCGTCGGCTCCGACCCGTAACGAACTTCCGCTCGCATCGCAAGATCCTGGTGTGCGACGGGCACATTGCGTTCACGGGTGGCATCAATGTCACCGATGATGGCGACGAGCGCGTCAATCCGCGCGCGTATCACGACATTCACCTGCGCATTGCCGGGGGTGCGGCTCGCTGGTTGCAGATGGTCTTTCTTGAAGACTGGGTGTATTCGCGTGAGGCAGAGAACTTTCCTCCCGAGGAGCTGAACGATCTTCTGCCGGAAAGCCGTCCTGGGCGTTACTACCTGCAGATTCTGCATTCAGGACCCAGCGACGAACGCGAGTCGATACACCGTGCGCAGGTGGCCGCCCTCTACGCGGCAACGAAACGGGCGTGGCTGACCACGCCATATTTCGTGCCCACGCACGAGGCTCTGATGGCTCTGACATCGGCTGCCATGCGGGGGGTCGACGTACGCATACTGGTACCACGGCGTAGCGATTCTCTCATCGTGAGTGCGGCAGCGCGCTCATACTTCGATGAGCTGATCCGTTACGGGGTACGCATCTGGGAATATCACGACAAGATGCTGCACTCCAAAACGCTCGTGATCGATGATGAGTGCAGTTTTGTCGGCACGGCCAACTTCGATCCGCGCAGTTTCTGGCTGAACTTCGAGGTCTGCGCGGTGGTATATGGGGCGGAATTGGCCCAACAATTGGCCGCGCAGTTCGAGGCCGACCTGCAGGACAGTACCGAGGTGCCTGCCAACCGTCGGCTGCCGCTGCACCAGCGCTTCCTTGATGCTGGTGCCCGGTTGTTCTCGCCGTTGCTGTGAGCTGGCGCTATTGCTGCTGCGAAGGCCGGGCGGCCACACGGCGCCTTCCGCAAAAAAAGACCGCCAGTCTGGCGGTCTTCATGGCAGCCTGCATGCTCAAGCAGCATTCCCCGCCGTACTGTCAGGCGCGAAGATCACGCGGCTGCCTGAGCGGGTTATCGGAATGATTTACAGAATTTGAATATTGGTAGCCTGCGGGCCCTTCGCGCCTTGGGTGGCTTCATAACTTACGCGCTGGTTTTCCTGCAGTGTCTTGTACCCGTTGACACCCCGGATTTCCGAGTAGTGGGCGAAAAGATCCTTGCCGCCATCGTCGGGCATGATGAAACCGTAGCCCTTCTCAGCGTTGAACCATTTGACGACGCCTGTTGCCATGCTTGGTGATCCTTGAAAAAACAAACCAAATGCCGAGTGAATGCCAGAACTCAAGGAAGCAACGGCAAGGCAGACAGACATGCCTGATACCTTAGGCGACCGGAACTGCTACAGGTCGAAGTGCCGCAGGCCGCACACCCTGTACCGAGCCACACCACTTGAAGATCTCGCAATCAGACTATCGCCGTGATTGCGAGCACTGTCAAGACGGGTTTGTACCTCAACTGGCCTGATTGCAGCCAGAGCATGCGCTGCCTGGGTACGGGGCACGTCGGAATCGCAGGATTTCGGGAATCTGCCCGGGTGCCACCCAGCGTACCGGTGCAAGGGGCAGGTTGAAACCGCCTGCCATGAGCCAGGCGTGCCCGGAGCCACCGGTTGCGGGCGGTGCAGCTGCCGGCGCTTCCGTCGGCGCAACGATGGTCGGAGGATGGACGCAAGAAACAGGCGCCGCGGCAGCATCGGAGTCTGACATGTCGGCCAGCACGTCCAGGAGTGGCTGGCCCGTGGTAGCAAACAGATGCTGCATGACGTCTTCAAGGTGGCGGTCGAGCACGATCGCTCCGCCCAGTGACGTGGCTGCGTAAAGGCTGCCATCGGTGGTCAGGAACCAGGCATCGACCTTTTCGATACGCTGGCCCGTGTGGGTTTCAAGAGCCGAGCGGTCGGCAGCGACGCGAATGACGTAGGGGGCAGCGGCCAGATGAACGAACACCCGCTGCGGCCCGTTCTGGAAATACCAGCTCCCGTCGTCGGCAGAGGCATAGTTCCGATTGATGAAAGCGATGATGCGCTGGTTGGTGATGGGCCTGCCGGGCGTTCCGAGGGCAGCGTCGCCACCCTCGTGCAGGCGCCAGGTTCCCCGGGCATCCAGGGACAGCCATCCATGCACGTCTGGCACTTGTGGCCAGCGCTGCATCGCGGCAATGACAGCGTCATCCATGGCACAAGCGTCAACCGCGCCCACGGTAGCCGGGAACCCCCGTGTCGGGCAGCCACACTCCCGCAGGCGCCTCACCAGTTTGCCAGAATACGTCGATCGGTATCCCGCCGCGCGGGTACCAGTAGCCGCCGATACGCAGCCAACGGGGCTCGAGCAGCGCGACCAGGCGTTTGCCGATAGCCACCGTGCAGTCCTCGTGGAAGGCCCCGTGGTTCCGGAACGACGTGACGTACAGCTTGAGCGACTTGGACTCCACCAGCCATTGGTCGGGAACATAGTCGATGACCAGATGGGCGAAGTCGGGCTGGCCGGTGACCGGGCAGAGCGAAGTGAACTCCGGTATGGTGAACCGGGCCACGTAATCTACATCGGCGTGCGGGTTCGGTACCCGTTCCAGCACGGCGTCTTCGGGCGAGGCCGGCGCGTTGATCTGTCGGCCCAGCTGGGTCAGGTTCGTAGTGTATGACGTCATGGCGCTCTTGCGTCAGGCGGGTTGCAGGTTGAGGCGTTCGTCGCGCTTTCTCAACCACTGAATGACCGGAATGGAAAGCAGCACCATCCAGGTCTTGCCGATGATCTGCCCCCACATGAAATCCAGATTGCCGAATGCAAGATACAGGAAAATCACGGTGTCCACCGTGAGGCCGACGATGCTGGAGAGCACGACGGCAAGTACCAGGCGGCGCTTCTGCAGGGGAGTATAGACGGCAAGATCAGCCAGTTCTGAGAACAGGAAGGCGGCGACGGAGGCCGCGATGACGGAGGGTTCGGCTACCAGCCAGGAGAGCAGGCCGCCGATGCCGATGGCCCACACCGCGCCCCATAGGCCAAGCCGGCGCTGCACGAGGTCGCGCAGTACCAGGGCAAGGCCCACCATGAGTACGGCGGTAGGGGCAAGCACCCCGGGGGCGACGGGAACCAGGCACGGGCCGTCTGGCACGCACACAAAGCCGACATGTGTGACCATCCAGTTGGCCAGGGGAATGCAAAGCGCAAAGGCGGCGAGAAAGGCAAGCCCCTCCCTTCTGCGCCGGTGAGCGGGATTGAGTGGCATTCAGGACTCCAGTACGCGGTCAGGCGAAACAAGCCTGGGCGATGACAGTTCGGCAGACAGGCGAGAGCCTGCGCCGGTTGGCAAGTTGCCAAGGAGATTGTAATCAATCGGCGTGTGCGGTCCGGGTGACGGCTGAACCGGGGGAAGTCGCGACTGGTCTAATTGCCGGGCGCATGGTATGGTTGATGCGTCTGGTGCTTTCCGTTGCCTGTATGCACGCGCTGCAATAGGCCGCGTGGCAGCGGGCGTTCCCGTATTCGTTTTCACGTATTCGACATGTGTGCATCGCGCGAAACGACCGTAAGCAGCGCATGCAGCTTGGTGGCTGCATGGGCGAGCGCGTGCGCACCTGCGTCATCGCTCCGGAACCGTTCTTTTCGCTCGAGACAGCGTTCGCAGACTAGTGTGCGACGCGTTTCCACGCTGCGCGGCAACTCGCTTGCCTGCCTTTTCCAAGCTCGGCGCGCCAACCCCAGCATCACAACCCAATAACCGCTGGCCGCCGAGCACCCGGTCCAAGTAACACCCAACAACGGATTCATTCATTCACGCAGTCGCCGCGCGGCACGCGCGCGACTAGAGCATTCCTGAGAGAGGTGCATATGAACACGATGCGCAAGTTGACGCGCGACGACGCGTCCTACCTGACCCGCCTGGCCGAGGAGATCTCGCGCACGTCGGGCGACAACTCGGTACTCGATACCGTCTACGACCTCATCGCGCAGGCCACGGTGTTACCAGAAGGCGAACGCGACAAGGAGTACGTGGAATTGAACGACCTGGTCACGTACGTGGTGGAAGAGACCGGTGTGCGTCAGATCGTTACGCTGGTGGAACCGCGCGAGGCCGACCCCCGGTCGGCACGCATTTCCATCCTCACGCCAGTAGGGCTGGCACTCATCGGCACCAGAATCGGCGAGTGCAGTGAAGTAGTGCTGCCGTCAGGAAATACCCAGACCATCCGCGTGCTGGCGGCCGAGCCGCAGTGGTTGCCGGCGGCGTGAATGGTCACCGCCATCTGGTGTACGCTTGCACCGACATCGAGTTGGGGCCGGCATCCTCAACTGTTCGGTTGGGGATGCCGTGACTTCGTGGCGGAAACCAGGACCATCTCATGAACGAATCGCTTCTCAAGTTTGCCCGTACTTTTCTTTTTGTGCCGGCCAGTCGCCCGGATCGTTACGGCAAGGCTCTTGCCAGCGCGGCGGATGCCGTGGTGTTTGATCTGGAAGACGCCGTTGCGGCTGCCGACAAGGATGATGCACGCCGTGCGCTGATCGAGGCCTGGGCTCAGCTGTCCGCCGTCGGCAAGGGCGTCATGATCCGCATCAGCTCACCCGATTCGTCCGAGGGGCAGAAAGACCTGCAGATGCTGGCGCAGTTGCAGTCCACGCCCGGCATCATGGTGGCAAAGGCCGAGTCGGGAGACACGTTGCGCCAGGTGCGTGCGGCGTGCAGCGATGCCCCCTTGATTCCGCTGGTGGAAAGTGCCCGGGGGTATCAGGCGCTAGCGGATATCGCGGGTGCGGAAGGTGTCGTACGACTGGCCGTCGGCCATATCGACTTCATGGCCGAGACCGGCATTCAGTGTTCCGAGAACCAGATCGAGCTGCTGCCATTGCGGTTCGCGGTCACCATGCAGAGTGCTCTGCATCGGCTGGCAGGGCCGGTGGACGGAGTGACCGTGGAGATCAACGATGCGGGGAAGGTCCGGGCCGACGCGCTCATGGCACGACGCATGGGATTCCGCGGCAAGCTATGCATTCATCCGCGACAGGTCGCCGAGGTGCGCGCTGTATTCACCCCTTCGGAAGAGGAGGTCGACTGGGCGCGACGCGTGATCGAGGGCAGCGAGCGCTCGGGCGGAGCTGCTTTCCAGCTGGATGGGCAAATGGTGGACATGCCGGTGGTCATCCAGGCGCAGCGCATTCTCGAATACGCCCGGGGCTGAGCGGCGCCGGGCGGCGCGTGGGGCACTCAGGCCTGTGTGTGCCGTGTGTTCCACGGCATTTTCATGAGTATGCGGGCGAGGCCGCAAAAGCCCGTGATTCCGGCAAATACCAGGCCGGCACCGATGAATGCCGACAACGCGTAGAACGCCGGCGACACCCACAGTCCCAGTGCGACCCCCGTCAGCACCAGGGAGCCGGCGGCGATCTGCACCTGGCGCGACAGCTCGATAGGCCTGGATGCGTCCTGTTCGACGGGTAATCCCGCTTTCTTCCAGGCATCCAGCCCACCGTCGAGCATGTAGGCGTCGCACGGCGCACAGGTTTCGAGCGTGTGCGCATGCATGGCCGTGCGGGTGCCGGACCGGCAGTGGAAGATGACGGCGTTGGCCTGCAGTGCCGACAACGCTTCCCCATTCAACTGCTCCAGAGGAATGTGTGTGGCGCCTGCAACGCGCTCCCGGGCATGTTCGTCGGCAGAGCGAATGTCGACGAGTACCGCACCTTGGTTGAGCAGTTCTCGGGCCTGTACGGGGGAGATCTTCTTCAGTGCCATGATGATGTCCTCCTTTGGGGCATCAGGGACAAAAAATGGCTTTCAGGGTGGCGACCACCTCTTCAACATTGGGGTCGGCGATACGGTAGTAAAGCGTTTGCGCTTCGCGACGGTACGTGACCAGGCCTTCTTCCCTCATCTTGGCCAAATGTTGGGATAAGGCCGACTGGCTGAGCATGAGATGCTCGTTGAGTGCGCCGACCGTGAGCTCCTTGTGCTCGATGAGCAGACAAAGCACCAGCAGACGATGTTCGCTGCCCAGCATGCGCAGCAGGTTTGCCGCTCGCGCCGCACCTTCTGTGAGAAAACGGCGGTCGCGTTCATCCAGGCTGCCCAGCCGTTTGTCGGGATCGACTCGCATGGGGATCAGGCCGTTGTCATTCAAGGCAAGAGTCTCAAGTTAAGTGTTTTCTAAATTAGGTATTGCTAATATAATGAAAACATCAGCCGAAAACAAGCAGGAGGGCCTCATGGGCAACGAACCGCACATTCAGGCGTTCTTCGACGAGGCGACCAGTACCGTGTCGTACATCGTTTCCGACCCGTCAACGCGCAAGGCGGTGGTCATCGATCCGGTGCTGGATTACGACCACCGTAGCGGCAAGGCGGCAACCCGGGGGGCAGATGCCCTCCTGGCGGCGGTCAGCGAGGGCAGGTTGACTGTGGAGTGGGTCCTGGAGACGCATGCGCACGCGGATCACCTCAGCGCAGCCCCGTACATCAAGCTTCGCACCGGTGCGAAGGTGGCCATCGGGGAGCATATCTGCGACGTACAGAACATATTTCGCCCCATATTCAACCTCGACGATGTATCCGGTGACGGCCGCGAGTTCGATCGTTTGCTCAAGGATGGCGAGGTGCTGCACGTTGGCAGCATGAGCATTGAAGTCATTCACACGCCCGGCCATACGCCTGCCTGTGTTTCATACAAGATCGGAGATGCAGTGTTCGTTGGCGACACCCTGTTCATGCCCGACTACGGAACGGCACGCGCCGACTTTCCGGGGGGCGACGCCCGCACCCTGTACCGGTCCATCCGGCGCTTGTTGAGCATGCCCGACGAGACGAGGCTGTTCCTGTGTCATGACTATCTCACCGAGACGCGCAAGCAGCACGTGTGGGAAACCACCGTGGGCGATCAACGTCGTCACAATGTGCACGTGAACGACAGCGTGGCGGAAGATGACTTCGTGAGAATGCGGGAAGCACGCGACGCCAGGCTGGCCGCCCCGACCTTGCTGCTGCCTTCCATACAGGTGAACGTGCGTGCGGGCCGGTTTCCCGCAGCGGAGGACAATGGCGTGCGTTACCTGAAGATTCCCTTGCAACTGCCGGCCGGGCTGGAGGCTGCAATGACGCGCCCTGCGTGAATCTTCTGCTGTGTGAAGGCCCTTCGAGGGCACATGCGCACGTCCCGGATCATCCAGCGCATGGTGCTGCCGCAGCCAGCACACCGGCCGTACACCAAAGACCGGCAGCTCGCCAGGGGGCCGTGTCACCTGTCATTCGGGCGCCCGGCGACAGGGATCATGACACCGCGTCGCGCTGTTTCAGGCGTGAGGCCGAAACTTGAACACCACGAAAAATTTGCTATAATTTCTTTCTCGCTTGATTGCACTATCAAGCAACGCGGGAGTAGCTCAGTTGGTAGAGCGCAACCTTGCCAAGGTTGAGGTCGCGAGTTCGAGACTCGTCTCCCGCTCCAATTCTATCCTCCTCCTCTTTTCCCCCCTCGTTTCCTTCGCAATTCTACGGTTCGGGCATTTGTCGGCATTTCAACATTGCCGGGTCTTGCTGTAACCCGCATTTTCATTGCGCGCAATTCGCGTCAGCCGCTGATTCACGTCGAGTATGGCTACCCGCTGGTGCGTCGGCTTGCTGCACCGGCAGGGTCGAGCGTCTCCCTTGGCAGTCTACTCCCTAGGGGTTTCCGGGTATTCCCTCGTTTTACGCATGCGGCTATATTTTTACGCACCGCGTATAGGTTAGTCACAGAACGATGCTGTTTGTGGTCGTGGCACAGCACTGGCGCCATGGTCACCTCACCCAGGAGGATTCATATGCGTCTGTCGTGGAAGAGAATCGCCGCCGTCGGCCTGTTCGCGCTGCCATCCGCTATGGCGACGCTGCCGGTACATGCGGCCTATCCGGAGCAGTCCATTCGCTGGATCGTGCCCTATCCTGCGGGAGGGGGTTCCGACTTTCTGGCACGCACCATCAGCAACACGCTGGCGCAGCAGGTTGGGCAAACGGTGCTCGTCGAGAACAAGCCGGGTGGAAACACCGCCATTGCGGCAAGCGACGTGGCACGTGCCAAGCCCGATGGATATACCGTGCTGTCCGCAGACAACGGCACGCTGATCTTCAATCCAGCGTTGTACAGCAAGCTCACGTACGATCCGGTCAAGGATCTCGCCCCGGTCACGTTGCTGGGCAACTTCCCCATGATTCTCGTCACCGGGCCCAATTCCGGCATCAACAGCCTGGATGATCTCATCAAGCAGGCCCGCGAGAAAAAGGGTGGGGGAGGTCTGAGCTATGCTTCGGCGGGCGCAGGCAGCCCCCACCACCTGGCCATGGAACTGCTCAACAACGAGCTGGACCTGGGCATGGTGCACATTCCCTACAAGGGCGCCGCACCCTCGTTGACTGATGTGGCTGGCGGCCAGGTTCCGGTAATGATGGTCGATCTTGCGGCCGGCGCCGGCTTCATCAATGGCGGCAAGGTCAAGCCTCTTGCCGTGGCGAACCCCGAGCGGCTGCCACAGTTGCCAAATGTTCCAACATTTGCGGAGCTGGGTCATCCGAGCATCGTGGCTGCGGCGCATGTGGGCGTCGTCACCACTGCAGGAACGCCCAAGGAAACGATCGAGGAGATGAACAAGGTGTTCGTCAGGGCGCTGAATGATCCGGCGGTCAAGCAGAAGCTCATCGACTTCGGCATCCAGCCGGTGGGCAACACACCCGAAGAATTCCGGGCAATGCTCGAGAAGGAAACACAGCGCTGGCACAAGCTCATCAAGGAGCGCGGTATCAAGCTCGACTGACGCCCGCCCGGGCTAGCCGGGGCATGTTCGGCAGCTGAAATTGCCATGGTCAGGCTTGCTTGACCATGGTTTTTTTGCGTCCTGACGGATGATGCCCGGTGGGGCCTGCCATGGCCGACCTCCCTGCTGGGGGTCGTGCCACTGATGACTGGTGGACATGACTCCCGCGAATCCGGTGTTCATGTCGGTTCAGGGGGTCAGTTTGGGTCGGTTGGTGTCGTCCGTGCGTTGCTTCGGCGAGGTAAGCAAAAGGCCCGGGCGCCAGCCCGAGCCTTTTCGCAGGATGTCGTGTTCCAGGCAGGCCAGCATGCTGCCTCGCTTGCCCGACATGATGATTACAGCTCCAGTTTCAGCCGGTTGCCCGCGGCGCGTGAGCAGCATGACATCATGCGGCAGTTGCTGCGACGCTCAGCTGGGCTGAGGACAACGTCGCGGTGGTCCACTTCGCCTTCGAGGACACCGACTTCGCAAGTACCACACAAGCCTTCCTCGCAGTCGCTTTGCACGTCGATGTTGTTCGCTCGCAGGACTTCGAGCAGGCTGCGGTCGGCGGGGACTTCAAGCGTGAGGCCGGAAACCTGAAGTTCAACGGTGAAGGGCTGGTTGCTGGCGTTCGCGCCCGATGCATCCGCGCTGAACAGCTCCACGTGGAGCGCAGATTCCGGGAATCCATTGCGCTGCATGGCTTCGGCAAGTGCTTCCAGCATGCGCGATGGGCCGCATGCATACACCTGGGTGCCCGGGGCGACCTGCTTGAGCATGACATCAAAATCGTTGCGTGCACCATTTGCGCTGACATGGCAGTGCAGGCGTTCGCCATGCAGTTGGCGCAGCTCTTCCACGAAGGGCATGCAGGTGTCGCGTTTGGCGCTGTAATGGAACTGGTAGTCGCGGCCAGCCTTGCGGGCAGCAGCGGCCAGTGTCATGATGGGCGTGACCCCGATACCCCCGGCTACGAACAGCAGCGGTGCGTTGTCGCTGGTGTCGAGCGAGAAGTGATTGCGGGGGCCTCGCACCTTGAGGACGGTACCTGTCGTGGCTTGCTGGTGCAGCCAGGCTGAGCCGCCGCGGCTGTTGGGGTCGAGCAGGATGGTAACCTCCCAGCCGCTCCGGTCTTCCGGGTCGCCGCACAACGAATACTGGCGTGTCAGATCAGGGCTGCCGCATTCGATGTCGATGTGGGCGCCCGGAGTCCATCCGGGCAGGGCTTTGCCATCGGGTGACTCCAGCCGCAAATGCAGCAGTCCTTCGCCCACCATGCGCGCCCGGGCCACGCGCAACGGGCGCGACAGATGGCGGGCGAGCGGTGCGCCAATGCGTACTTCGGGCTGCGGCTTGCTGGCAAGGTCAACCATGCGTTCCGGATTGCGAGCCGGATCCCAGCTGACCCACAGGTGTTGCGGACCGCGGAAAGCCAGGTTGTGGACGTATTCGTACTCCTGCGGCATCAGTTGCATGTGCGGGAGGCGCCGCGTCAGTTCACTGATGATGATCTGCATTTCCATGCGCGCGAGGTTCTTGCCCAGGCACTGGTGTGCGCCGAAACCGAAGGACAGGTGCTGCGCAGCGTTGTCGCGCCGGATGTCAAAAGTGTCGGGGTCCGGGAACATGGCGGGATCGTGGTTGGCCGCGTGCACGACCATCAGCAGGCGGGCACCGGCGGGCAGGCGGACGCCTTCGACTTCGACCTCGCGTGTGGTGCGCCTGCGCCATGATGCGATTGATCCAACATGACGCAGGCTTTCTTCCACCGCGGGGCATATCAGTTCAGGGTCGTTGCAGATCTCCTCCCAGACGGATCGGTTTTCGAGGAGGAACTTGAGAGCGTTTGCGGTAGCGAATGTAGTGGTTTCGTGGGCTGCGACGATGATGGCCATCATCATGGAATGCAGGTAAGAGTCCGTCACGACATCCGGATACCTGGCCTGCTGGCGAATCGAGTAGCGCATCCAGCCAGGACCATCCGGTGTCTTGCGCATTTTCTCGAGAACCTTGCCGGAGAACTGCCAGAACTGTCCTACCGTGTGCGCGATTTCCTTGCGTTGTTCCGGCGTGGGGCGGCCGAAGGCATTGATCGTATGCGCGATCGCGAACTTGTGCATTTCTTCGCGATCGTTCTCGTCGTCGATGCCGAGAAAGTGCAGCGCGACGCTGAATGGCACGTCCCAGCACAGCTGGCGGACCAGGTCGGCCTTGCCATCGTCGATGAACCCGTCGATGGCGTCATTGACCAGCTGCCGCACCATGGGCTCGTGCTCGCGCAGGTGTTCAGGGGTAAATGGCTCCATCAGTACGCGGCGGCGCGCCATGTGAATGGGCTCGTCCTCGTTAACCAGCGTACGGCTCATCCTGTAGTCGTACTGCTTGAGGATGTCGGCCACTTCGGGGGCGGGTGGTTCAACTGGCTCCAGCACGTTGGAAGGGCTGAACGTGACCGGGTCGCGAAAGATGTCCTTGATGGTCGCATAGCGCGTGACCACCCAGTAGTCCAGCCGTGGGCTGTAGAAGATGGGTAGCTGCTCCCGAGCCCAGCGCACGAACTCAGACGGGTTTGCCATGTAGGCGTCCTGGAACGGATCGAAGGCTTCCGCCCTGGCCAGCAGTTCTGCCTGCTGCTCGGGCGAGGTGGCCTGGATCGCCGCATGGAAAGGGCAGGCCGAGGTAGACGACAAGACCGTACTCATGGAATCAATCCTCACGACATCATACGACTGAAGAATGCAGGCGTTTCATTTAGCGTAAATATAAGACGCATTGCGTAAAAAGCCAAGGTCCGTACATCAGCACACCCACGAATCTGGGGGGGCGGGGCAGAGCGCATATACTCGAGTCTTCGTGTTCGTTTGATGTGTTCTGAACCCATGCCAACGAGTGCTTCCGACGCTCCAGTGCGCCGCGACCGCCGCCAGCGCGTGCAGGCTGCGCTCACCGGTATTTCCGTACTCAAGGGCCTGGCTGCGCTGGGCGGGCGGGCCAGTCTCACCCATCTCGCACGGCACATCGGAGAGAACCCGGCCAAAGTTCATCGCTACCTTGGCAGCATGCTCGATGAAGGGCTGGTGGCACAGGATCGAGTCTCGCAGCAGTACTACCTGGGGCCGGAGGCCATCCAGATCGGGCTCGTGGCCATGCGCGTTGCTGACCCCTTGCGCCTGGCCGAAGAACCGCTGGCCCGTCTGTGCGAAACGCTCGGGCTGACGTGTTTTCTTGCGGTAATGGGTAACAAGGGGCCCACGATCGTGCGTTTCGACGAGCCCGGCCTGCCGGTCACGGTCAACGTGCGGGTTGGTTCCGTCCTGTCCTTGCTGCTTTCGGCGACCGGGCGGGTTTTTCTGGCCTACCATTCCGACCCGCGCCTGACGGATCTGGCGCGGGAGGAGTTCGAATCGCTCAGCAGGGAGGGGCGAGTCGAGGGTGGTTTCGACGCGTATGTCGAGGCAGTGCGCAATGCGGTCCGAAGGACGGGCATGGCCATCGTGCGCGATACCAACCTGCAGGGCATCAGCGCAATTGCTGCACCGATCTTCGATGCCACCGGGAAGGTGGCTGCAGTGCTGACGGTACTGGGGGCGAGCGGCAGTTTCTCGCTGGAGCCGGACGGGGAAGTTGCCGCGGGCATACGCGCCGAAACGGAAAACATCAGCCGCGCCATGGGTGCTACGGCTGACGTGAAGGTTTGATGTGCCGAAGGGGCTGGGGGTGTGTCTACCTGCGAGGGCGAGGTAATACCCAAAGCGCGCAGGGCTCAGGGCAGTGCCCGGTACCTGGCAGAACACCAGCCCGGACCGGGCTTGCCACAACGGGGTCTTCTTCTGGGACCGCAGTCCGGGTCCGGACTGCGGTGCTCCTGCGCCTCAGGACGCTTCGGCGGTGATGGAGTTCATCCCCAGCGAGGATGACAGGCGCGTGAAGCTGCTGCAATACACGGAAAGGGGGAGGGTTCTGGCGGAGCAGGCAGCGGAGGATTTCGTGCGCATCGAGCAGGAGCTGGCGAACGTGATCGGGCAGGATGACCTGGAGGAACTGCGCAGGATTCTGTCCAAACCCTGGTCATCCGACCTGCCAGACGACTTGTGACCTGTGGGTGATGGGTGGCCGGTGCGTGAAGCAAGGGGAGGTACGGTGCGCGCAGGCTTCCCGTGCTTCCGGGCAGCCGATGCCTGGCTGACCGCCTCGGGTGCGCAACAAAAAGCCACTCACATATTGGAGTGGCCTGTTTGGTGGTCTCCGAGCCGATTGCAAGGATTCACTTCATGGCTTCGGAAAGCTGCTGGATGATGTTGCTGGAGGCGCAAGCCGGAATCGAACCGACGTCAACGGATTTGCAGTCCGGTGCATAACCACTCTGCCATTGCGCCCGTGCGCTGTTAAGACTGTAAATTATATCATCAACTTGGCAGGTGAGTCATTCCGGGGTGATGTCCGGGGCCCGAACTGCATTGGCCCGCCGTTACACTGCGCCGGTCACGTGCTGCCCGAACGCTTCGGACGTTTCCCCTGCAGCATGGCAAGCGGGCAGCCTTGACGGATGGCAAGATCGTCTTGACTACTGCGGATCCGTTCTCGTGCAGGGGATCAGCTCATGGCACATGCATGCAGCAGCGTGAAAGACACGCGAGGACAAACGGGGCGGCTCTGGGGGAAGTGGAGGATGGAGCGGGAAACGAGTCTCGAACTCGCGACCTCAACCTTGGCAAGGTTGCGCTCTACCAACTGAGCTATTCCCGCTCGGTTGCCAATGCGATGAGCACCGGGCGGTGCAAATGCGTTAGCATCGAAGAGAGTGTAACTATAACTCTATTCAAAAGGGGTGTCAAGCGGTCGGGGCGCCGGCGTCAGGTCGAAGCCTCCGGCGTGGAAGACCAGCGGCATGCCTTGCGTATATTCACAGCGCTCGACCTGTCCGACGAGGATGAGATGGTCGCCTTCTTCGTACTGGCTGCGATTGAAGCACTCGAAACGTGCAGCAAAGCCGCTCGAGAGCAGCGGCACGCCGTGGCTGCTCCGGTGCCATTCAACGTGGGCAAACCGGTCCGTCGCGTCGCGGCGGGCGAACAGTCGTGCCAGGCCCGCCTGGCCGGCTTCCAGCACGTGGATGGCATAGCGCGACGTCGTGCGAAAGATGGATAGCGCGCTGGAGCTCAGTGCGAGGCTCCACAGGACCAGTGGAGGGTCAAGGGAGACCGAGTTGAAAGAGCTCACGGTAAGGCCCAGCGGCAGGCCTTCCGGGTTGCATGCCGTGACGATGGTGACGCCAGTGGGAAACCGTCCGAGCGCCGTCCGAAAATGCAATGAATCAAAATGGGGGGTGAGGGGGCCGGGCTCCGGCGCCATGGAAGATGACATGGAATTCACTATGAACGCTGGGTGGTCGGTTGTACGGTTCAGTGGAGTACCCAGCCTGCGATGAGCAGTCCGGGTTGGACGCCGGCTGTAGCGTGCATGCGTATTGGTCCGGTCAGGGAGCGAGTCGGGCAATGCGCCAGCCTTTTTCGGCGGGCAGGTAGACGATGCGGTCGTGCAGCCGCGACGGGCGCCCCTGCCAGAACTCGAACGCGCTGGGAACCAGGCGCAGGCCGCCCCAGTGCGGCGGACGAGGCGGATTGTCGCCGAACTTCCGTTCAAATTCGGCCAGACGCTGTTCCAGCACCTCGCGCGACGCGATCTCGTTGCTCTGCTCGGAGGCCCAGGCGCCGATTCGCGAACTCACCGGGCGGCTGGCGTAGTAGGTGTCCGACTCGGCTTCGGGCAGGCGTTCGACCCGTCCTTCGATACGTACCTGGCGTTCCAGTCTGGGCCAGAAGAACAGCAAGGCGGCCTTGGGGTGTGCGGCAAGGTCCTTGCCCTTGCGCGACAGGTAGTTCGTGAAGAAGACGAATCCGTTGTCGTCCATGCCCTTGAGCAGGACGATGCGGGCGCTTGGCTGGCCGTCCTGGTCGACCGTGGCCAGGGTCATGGCGGTAGGTTCGGCCTCGTCTGATCTGGTTGCTTCGTCAAACCAGACACGGAACTGATCGAAGGGCGATGCGGCGACCTCCGATTCCAGGAGCATCGCACGGCCGTACTGCTTGGGCGTGTTGGAGAACATCATGGATCGATCTCGTTGGCAGGGTGAGTAGATTCGAGTTCGCGGACGAGCTCTTCAAGGCGACGGTCGGTGATGCCGTGCTCGCGTAACGCGCGGGCGGTTTCCAGAACGTAGTCGGCACAGTGCCCGTAACGCCCCACGCCGTTGCGCACGGCTCTAATGATTTCCGCTATGGGAAGGCGTCCGGCATAGCCGGAGTTGGCGCGGTTCATGACGAAGGCGAGTGCCTTCACCGTTCCCTGCTCGGTTGCGCAAGGCAGCCAGCGCGGCAGGTAGGCGCCGGAGGGCATTTCACGTTCCCAGAGGGCAGGGAAAATAACCGGAACCTCTTCGGCGGGGAGGCGAAACACCATGCCGCGGCACGAACCGCCCCTATCAAGGGCGAACACCAGCCCGGGCACTTCGGGGGTACCGCGATTGACCCGCGACCATAGACACAGGGAACGATGGTACCCTCGTATCGTGCCAAGAATACGCTGGCTGTGCGGAAATTCCGGACGCCAGATGAGCGAGCCGTAGCCGAAGATCCAGATGTCATCGCGCCCGTTCCACCCCGAGCTCAGGGTGGAATGCATGGAAGCTTCGCGTTCGGCGGGGCTGAGCAGACGGAACGAGGTGGGCCTGAGGGGTGCAGGGCTGGGCTGGGGATTCGACTCGGAATCCGATCGCATGATGACTGCTGATTCGCGAACTGGGTGAAACCGTAAGTAGCCAACCGGGCGCAGGAGGCGAGCGAGCGGCCGCGCCGACCATATGCGGGCGAGGCCCCTGTAATATCGGCAGGCGGCGGGTAGCGTGCTTCAACACCCGTTTAAACATGAAGCATACCGAAAGTCGGCCGAGACGGCACGCCGCAGCCGGAACCACGGCGCCTGAACTGCACGCCTTGTTGGATTTTGTTCTAATTCCCCATTGTTGGTCCGAATTCTCCTGCGCCTATCCTGTTTCCCTCGATGATGAATGCTTCAGCCACTTCTGTTGCCTCACGCCGTACTTCCCTTCGGTTGCGCCCGGCGCGCCGGGCGTTCGGGTCGGTGCCCATGCCGGGCTCCAAGAGTATTTCCAACCGGGTGCTGCTGCTGGCAGCATTGACCGAAGGGTCTACGCTGATCGAGCGGGTTCTCGACTCCGACGACACCCGGGTGATGCTCGATGCACTGCGTACGCTGGGCATCAGCGTGCAGACCGTCGACGAGAACCGTCACAGCGTGCGCATCGAGGGGCAGGTTCCGTTTCCCAATCTTGCCGCATCGCTGTTCCTGGGCAATGCTGGGACCGCCTTTCGGCCGCTCACCGCGGTGCTTGCGGTGATGGGCGGGCGGTTTACCCTGGAAGGTGTGCCGCGCATGTACGAGCGTCCCATAGGCGACCTGGTCGACGCGTTGCGCTCCATGGGGTGCCGCATCAACTATCTCGGCAAGACAGGCTATCCGCCCCTCAACATCCTGCCGGCGTTTGCGTTGCAGCTCGGCGAGCCGATTCGGGTTAACGGATCAGTATCCAGCCAGTTCCTCTCCGCTCTGCTGCTGGCGGCACCGCTAGCCACAGCGACGATGCGGCGGGAGATGGTGGTGGAGGTCGTGGGCGAGCTCATATCCCGGCCGTACATCGAGATCACGCTGAACCTGATGGAACGCTTCGGCGTGCGTGTGGAGCGCGTCGACGGCAATCGCTTCGTGATTCCGGCCAATTCCCGGTACCGTTCACCGGGACGGTTCGCGGTGGAAGGAGATGCTTCGTCCGCCTCGTACTTCATGGCACTGGGCGCCATCGGTGGTGGCCCGGTGCGTGTTACCGGGGTCGGCGCGCAAAGCATCCAGGGCGATGTCACCTTCGCGCACACGCTGGAGGCGATGGGGGCGCATGTTTCCTGGGGGGAAGACTGGATCGAAACCTCCGGGGTGCGTGTGGCTGACGGTGCCCGCCTCCGAGCCTTCGACGCCGATTTCAACCTGATTCCGGATGCGGCAATGACCGCTGCCGTCCTGGCGTTGTACGCGGATGCACCGTGCCGGCTGCGCAATATCGGCAGCTGGCGCGTGAAAGAAACCGACCGCATTCACGCCATGCAGGTGGAGCTGAGCAAGCTCGGTGCACGGGTCGAGGCGGGACCGGACTGGCTGCGGATCACTCCCCCACATCTGGCCGATGGCTGGGCCCAAAGCGCCGAGATTGGCACCTGGGACGACCACCGGATGGCCATGTGTTTCTCGTTGGCCGCATTCGGCCCCACGCAGGTCACCCTTCTCGATCCGGACTGTGTCAGCAAGACCTTCCCCGATTATTTCGATGTATATGGCGAGCTGGTCGCGTAGGTGTTGGCGTTCGAACGCAGGGCATGCGCCTGGCAGCAAACGGGGTCACGAGGCATGAGCAGGAAAGACATGGACAATGGACAGGATTTGCATGGGGGGGCCACGGGGGTAGCGCCGGATGCGCTCCCGCCCGTCATCACGATTGACGGCCCGACCGCGTCGGGCAAGGGGACGGTGAGTACCCGGGTGGCACAGGCGTTGGGCTGGCACACGCTCGACAGCGGGGCCCTGTATCGTCTGGCGGCACTGGCTTGCATGCGGCGCAATGTCGCTGCCGACGATGTCGGGTGCGTTGCCGATCTCGCGCGCAGCCTCGACGTGGAGTTTCGCCATGACGGAAGCATCTGGCTCGAAGGAGAAGACGTCACCGAGGCCATCCGGCGCGAAGAGGTCGGCTCGCTGGCGTCGCGCATCGCCGCCTACCCGGAACTGCGCGCAGCTCTGCTGGAACGGCAGCGCGCTTTCCGCCGTTTCCCCGGGCTCGTGGCCGATGGCCGCGACATGGGTACGGTGGTGTTCCCTGATGCAAGGCTCAAAGTCTTTCTCGATGCAAGCGTTGAAACCCGTGCCAAGCGACGCTACCAGCAGTTGCGTTCGCGGGGTATTTCTGCTACGCTCAAAGACCTGCAGCGCGAATTGCAAGAGCGCGACATGCGCGATCGCAATCGTGCAGCAGCACCGCTAGTACCTGCGTCGGATGCACGCATCCTCGACAACTCTGCGCTAAGTATCGATGAAACCGTCGGGCAAATCCTTGCCTGGTTCGGTCGTTCGTCGTAACTGGCGCATTTGGCGTATGTGCTTGCTGCGGTTTGCGGGTGTCTGAAAGCAGTATTCGCACCTGAAGCCGGAGTCGTTTCGGTCTGCATCTTGCTGCGCCTGTCCGGTTTCGGGCTGGCAGGCGGGGCGAGACCAGCCACGCAGGCGGCGGGCTTGGCTGTAATGTAGTTGGGTTATTTTTGTAACAGGTCGTGTCGGGTTCCCCCGATTTTTTCAACTCCACTGTTGCGAATGGGTCGCAACGGTGTGCAACTGGCCACCATGGCCTTGGATTCATCCTTAATGTCTTCGGTTCCTACGCAAAACCAGCAAGAGCAAAACGGCGGCACTGAGAGCTTTGCCGCGCTATTCGAAGAAAGCATCAAAAACCAGCAGATGAAGGCTGGCGAGGTCATTAGCGCCGAAGTCGTGCGCATTGACCACAACTACGTCGTAGTCAATGCCGGTCTGAAGTCCGAAGCGCTGATTCCTATCGAAGAGTTCCTCAACGACCAGGGCGAGCTCGAGGTCGAAGAGGGCGATTTCGTCTCGGTCGCCATCGATACGATCGAGAACGGATACGGCGACACGGTTCTTTCGCGCGACCGCGCCAAGCGCCTGGCCGCGTGGCTGCAGCTTGAACGTGCTCTCGAGTCGGGTGAAATCATCACCGGCACCATCACCGGCAAGGTGAAGGGTGGTCTCACGGTCATGACCAACGGCATCCGTGCCTTCCTGCCGGGTTCGCTGGTCGATCTGCGTCCCGTCAAGGACACCACCCCGTACGAGGGCAAGACGCACGAGTTCAAGGTCATCAAGCTCGATCGGAAGCGCAACAACGTCGTGCTGTCGCGTCGCGCAGTGCTCGAAGAAAACATGGGCGAGGAGCGCGAGAAGCTGCTCGAGTCGCTGCATGAAGGAGCGATCGTCAAGGGCGTGGTCAAGAACATCACCGACTACGGTGCGTTCATCGACCTCGGCGGCATCGATGGTCTGCTGCATATCACCGACATGGCATGGCGGCGTGTGCGTCACCCCTCCGAAGTGCTGCAGGTCGGTCAGGAGATCGAAGCGAAGGTCCTCAAGTTCGACCAGGAAAAGAATCGCGTCTCGCTGGGTGTCAAGCAGCTGGGCGAAGATCCCTGGATCGGTCTGGCGCGCCGTTATCCCCAGGGTACCCGTCTGTTCGGCAAGGTCACCAACCTCACCGACTACGGTGCGTTCGTCGAGATTGAAGACGGCATCGAGGGGCTGGTCCACGTATCCGAAATGGATTGGACCAACAAGAACGTCGATCCGCGCAAGGTGGTCACCCTGGGCGAAGAAGTCGAGGTCATGGTCCTCGAGATCGACGAGGAGCGTCGCCGCATCTCGCTCGGCATGAAGCAGTGCCGCCCGAATCCGTGGGAAGAGTTTGCCGCCAGCTACAAGCGTGGCGACCGCGTCAAGGGGGCGATCAAGTCGATTACCGACTTCGGCGTGTTCGTTGGTCTGCCGGGAGGCATCGACGGGCTGGTTCACCTGTCCGACCTCTCCTGGACGGAACCGGGCGAAGAAGCCGTGCGTCACTTCAAGAAGGGTGACGAGGTCGAAGCCATGGTGCTGGCCATCGACACCGAGAAAGAGCGCATCTCCCTGGGCATCAAGCAGCTTGAAGGCGATCCGTTCACGAACTACGTGGCCACCTACGACAAGGGTGCCGTGGTTCAGGGTACCGTCAAGTCGGTCGAGCCCAAGGGTGCCGTGATCTCGCTGTCGGTCGATGTCGACGGCTATCTGCGCGCCTCCGAGATCTCCACTGGGCGTGTCGAAGATGCCACGACCGTGCTCAACGTCGGCGATACCGTAGAGGCCATGATCGTGAACGTCGATCGCAAGTCGCGTACGATCCAGCTGTCGATCAAGGCCAAGGAGAACGCCGAGACGGCTTCCGCCTTGCAGCGCATGTCGGATGCCAGCGCTTCGTCGGGCACGACGAACCTGGGTGCCCTGCTCAAGGCGAAGCTGGAAGAGCGCGATAGCGACAACTGAGCATCGCATATTTCCTGATAGCCCCGTGACCAAGTCAGAACTGATCGCACGACTGGCCGCACGCTTTCCGCAATTGCCAATGCGTGATACCGATCTTGCGGTCAAGACGATTCTCGATGCAATGGCCCAGGCTCTGTCCGAGGGACAGCGCATCGAGATCCGGGGCTTTGGCAGTTTTTCTCTTTCCAATCGTCCTTCGCGTATCGGACGCAATCCAAAGTCCGGCCAGCAGGTATACGTGCCCTCCAAACGGGTACCGCATTTCAAGCCGGGCAAGCAGTTGCGCGAACAGGTCGATGCCAACGTGAAGTCTGGCACCGCCTGATACGTTCCGGCCCGCTTTCGATCTCGTGTGGCACGGCCAGCCGCGGCAAGCAGCGGTAAATGTGCCTACATCATCCGCCTACAATCCTCTGTCCTTGCACAGTAGGGTCTCAGGCACGTTTCCCTGTAATGCGGTCCTGACGCGAGAAGCATATTCTTCGCCGCGGGTAACGGCATATGACCCTTTGCCGCATCGTCCGTCGTACATTCGCACGCAAGGGCGAGCGGGCAGCCAGGTACGCGGGCAACGACTTGCATCGCCGGACCTGTTCAGCCGTATCACGCTCGCCCTGTTCGTCGCCCACGTAGCAGAATGCCCACACCAGGCGCGTGCGGCCGTACAATTCGTCCTAATCGACTTTAGCGGAGCACAACATGCGCTATCTGGTCTGGGCACTACGTCTGCTGGTCTTCGTGGCCGTGCTGATGTTTGCGCTCAAGAATACTGATCCCGTCACGGTGCGCTTCTACGCCGAGCATTTCGTTGCCCAGGTGCCCCTGATCGTCGTCATGCTCGCGTGTTTTGTGCTGGGGGCGGTACTGGGCCTGCTATTGACGATCCCGTCGGGCATTCGGCGTCGCCGCGAAATCGCCCGGCTCAAGCGTGAAGTGGAGCGCGTTCGTGCCGAGACTGGCGACTCTGCCCCGAAAACTGCCGAGATCGTCACGCCTGAAGCGTCCTAGCCAAGCATCTTCCCTCTCATGGGTGCAGGCAGTATTGGGGCCCGGGTCGGCCATTCCCCTCAGGTAGCATGCCACATCGCCGTTTACCCCTTGGCCCTGCGGCCGACACAGCCAGATTTACCTCAAGGCGGATAACACGTGGAACTCGACCCCTGGTGGCTCATTCTCGTGCCGGTGCTTTTCGGGCTCGGCTGGATCGCCGCGCGCGTTGACGTTCGTCAGATGCTGTCAGAAACGCGCAAGCTGCCCGATTCGTATTTTCGGGGGCTCAACTTTCTGCTCAACGAACAACCCGACCGCGCCATTGACGCCTTCATCGAGGTCGTCAAGCTCGATCCCGAAACCATCGAACTGCATTTCGCCCTGGGCAGCCTGTTCCGGCGCCGTGGCGAGCTGGAGCGCGCGATTCGCGTTCACCAGAATCTCATACAGCGCAGCGATCTGCCCGAGCCGCAGCGGCAGCAGGCGTTGCACGAACTGGCGCACGATTATCTGAAGGCGGGCATGCTGGATCGCGCCGAAGACGGGTTTCAGCGGCTCAAAGGCACCCGCTATGCGGTCGATGCCCTACGTTCGCTCATCCGCATCTACGAGACCGTACACGACTGGCCCAAGGCCATTGCAGCGGTGCAGACGCTGCAAAACCTCGTGGATGAACCTGTTCCCCAGGCGCTGCATTACTACTGTGAGCAGGCCGCGGCGGCGCTGGGTGTCGAGCCACCCGACATTGAGGCAGCGCAGACGGCCCTCGACGCCGCGATGAACGTGGCGGGCGACGTGACCCGGAAGGGACAGGATGGGCAGGTCAGCGCCCACGGAGCGGTACGTCTGGCACTGTTGCGGGCGCGGCTGGCGGCATTGGAAAGCGACCCGCGTACCGAACGCGAAGCCCTCGAGTCCATCGTGCGGTTCTGGCCCGAGTTTGCTGGCATGGCCGCGCCCGCCTTGCTGGATAATGCGCGCGCCGAAGGCAGGCTCGCCGAGGTGCTTGGATGGTTGCGCAGCGTGTATGAACAGCATCCGTCCCACGATCTGTTCAACGCCCTGCTCGACGCCGTCGGCCAGGCGGAAGGGCCCGATGCCGCCTGGCAGTTTGCGCGCCGTGCCCTGCAACAACGTCCCTCACTGCTGGGGCTTGATCGGCTCCTCCAGACACAGCTCGAACGCTCTGACAGGTCAGAAGCAAGGAGGTCTGACCCGGGGGGCGACGCCGGCCCCCGGGGCTGGATTGCCGACGACGATGCCGTCCTGGTGCGCAGTGTCATCAACCGGCCCGCGCAGCGACTCGGACGCTATACGTGCCGATCCTGCGGTTTTCGTGCCAAGCGTTTCTACTGGCAGTGTCCGGGTTGCAACGCTTGGGAAACCTATTTGCCAAAACGGTTGGAAGAAATTGAAGGTTCCTGACAGTACTTTCCCTGCTGCTGCCGCTGCTCGGGCCAGCGTTCTCGTGGTGGGCGACATCATGCTGGATCGCTACTGGTTCGGCGAGGTGCACCGGATCTCACCGGAAGCGCCGGTTCCGGTCGTGCATGTGTCACGCTGTGAAGATCGACTGGGCGGTGCCGCCAACGTCGCACGCAATGCGGCTGCCCTCGGTGCCCAGGTGACGGTAGCGGGGGTGGTGGGATCTGATGAGCCCGCCAGGGTCATCGAGCACATGCTGGCCGAGTACGGTATCACAGCCTGTCTGGTGCATGATGACGCGCCTACGGTGGTGAAGATGCGCGTACTCGGGCGGCAGCAGCAGCTGCTACGAGTCGACTTCGAGCAGAGGTTCGGTGCCAGTGCTGCGCACGAGTTGGTCGAACGGGTGCTGCCCTTGATCAGTGCGCACGATGTGGTGGTCCTGAGCGATTACGCCAAGGGTGCACTGGCAGAAGCAGGCACGCTGATTGCCGCGGTGCGTGCCGCGGGCAAGCCGGTGCTGGTCGACCCAAAGGGCGACGACTACGACCGTTACCATGGGGCGACACTCATCAGTCCCAATCGTCTGGAGCTGCAGGAAGCAGTAGGGCGCTGGCGCGACGAGGATGATCTGACGCAGCGCGCGCAGCGCCTGCGTGAGAGGCTGGGGCTGGAAGGCCTGCTGGTTACGCGTTCCGAGCAGGGGATGACACTGTATCGTGAAGGCAGCCGCGACCACGTTGACGCGCATGCCCAGGAAGTATTTGACGTTTCCGGTGCAGGTGATACCGTTCTGGCCACGCTGGCGGTCATGCGGGGTGCAGGCCTGGGCTGGACAGAAGCGATGTACTGGGCCAATCGCGCCGCGGGGATCGTGGTAGGAAAACTGGGCACGTCTTTCGTGACGCCTGAGGAGCTAGGAGCATGATCATTGTGACCGGTGCCGCCGGGTTTATCGGCAGCAATCTTGTCAAGGCATTGAACGCACGCGGCATCACCGAGATCATCGCGGTCGACGATCTCACCGACGGTGACAAGTTCGCGAATCTGGCTGACTGCGTGATCGCCGACTACATGGACAAGGAAGAGTTTCGCGCCCGGCTGGCCGGGGCCAAGCTCCCGGCCGTGGAAGCCGTTTTCCATCAGGGGGCGTGCTCCGACACCACCGAGCGTAACGGCCGCTACATGATGGACAACAACTACCGCTATACGCTCGAGCTGTTCGAGTACTGCCAGCGGATGATGATGCCCTTCATCTACGCCTCGTCAGCAGCCGTCTACGGCGCAGGGCCCGAGTATGTGGAAAGGCCGGAAAACGAGAGGCCGCTGAATGTGTACGGCTATTCGAAACTGCTGTTCGACCAGGTCGTGCGCAGACGCATGCCCGAGCTGAACGCGCCCGTGGTAGGCCTGCGTTATTTCAACGTGTATGGTCCGCGTGAGCAGCACAAGGGACGGATGGCTTCGGTGGCTTTTCACCATTACCAGCAGTACATCCGGGACGGACACGTACGCCTGTTCGGCGGCTGGGATGGCTATGCTGCCGGCGAGCAGAAACGGGATTTTGTGGCGGTGGACGACGTGGTTGCCGTGAACCTGTTCTTTCTGGAGCATGGCGGGCCGTCGGGTATTTACAACTGCGGCACCGGCCGGGCACAACCCTTCAATGACATCGCCACTACGGTCATCAACACCCTGCGTGAAGAGGAAGGCCTGGCTCCGTTGACCCTGGCGGAGCTGGTCGAACAGGGATTGCTGCAATACATCGATTTCCCTGACGACCTGAAAGGGCGTTATCAGAGCTACACGCAGGCCGACATCAGCGCACTGCGGGCGGCAGGCTACAAAACACCCATGCGTGACGTGCAGACGGGCGTACGTGAATACGTGCGCGCACTGCGCGCACGCGTCGTCTGATCGGCTGGCGCCGTTCCTACGTATTCCTCCGCATGGACGGCAGGATGACACCTCGGGTGTCTGCCCTGCGGGCTGTGGCATGCTGGCGGGGTCGATCGCGCACGGGGCCGTCCCTGGCACTTCGCGCGGTTGCCAACTCATGATTTGCAGCATCACCCAGCAGGAGGAGCCATGAATCCGTTCTTGCATTCCACGGTGGCCGAGCCGCTGTCAGCTGACGACTGGCGGTTCTCCATGCCGTTCAACACGACGCGTCAACGGCGCGGGCAGCCGGAGACGATACCTGCGCGGCCCGGGCAAGTTCGGGCCCGGACGTCGGTGCCGCAGCGGCGTGCAGACGTCCAGCAGCCCGCCGCTTCCGCGCGGCGGCGTAGGCGTTGGCAGAAGGCCTGCCGCATGGCGATGGCGGCCGGCCTGGGGCTGATGGCAGCCACCGGGCAGGCGGGGCACAACGTCAATGTGAATGTGGCGTCGGTTCAGGAACTGCAGGCGGTGCGCGGCATCGGTCCCAAGACCGCGGAACTCATCGTGCGCGAACGCGAACGCAGTGGCCCGTTCGAATCGTTCGAGGACTTCGCTGAACGCATCAGAGGTATTGGTCCCAAGCGTGCACAGGCGCTGCGCGAGGCGGGCCTGACCGTATCCAGCACACCACCCCGTGGACCGCTTCCCCCCGGCATGCGTTGACGGGTAGCCTGGGGGCAAGGCATTGCACCCATATAACCGCCTGGCGCATCGCGCACCCGCTCTTATGGCGGCTGGTCATGAACGGCGGGTGCAGCGCGCCTTGCGTGCGCGGTATGATTGCGTCATGAGCAAACCTACCTATCCCACTATCGAGCAGACCGTCGGCAACACACCGCTGGTTCGTCTGCAGCGACTGCCCGGTCAGGCCAACTTCGAGCGCGGCAACGTGATCCTGGCCAAGCTGGAGGGCAACAATCCGGCAGGCTCGGTGAAAGACCGCCCGGCCCTGTCGATGATCATGCAGGCCGAGGCGCGGGGTGCCATCAAGCCTGGCGATACGCTCATTGAGGCCACCAGCGGCAATACGGGTATCGCGTTGGCCATGGTGGCGGCCATGCGGGGGTATCGCATGGTGCTCATCATGCCCGACAACCTGTCGCTCGAGCGGCGCGCGGCCATGCTCGCATACGGTGCCGAGCTCATTCTTACGCCGGCCGACAAGGGTGGCATGGAGTACGCACGCGACCTTGCCATGCAGATGCAGCGGGAGGGCAAAGGCATCGTACTCGACCAGTTCGCCAATCCCGACAATCCGCGCGCCCATGTCGAGACTACGGGGCCGGAGATCTGGCGCGACACGCACGGCGAGATCACCCACTTCGTCAGTGCCATGGGAACTACCGGTACCATTACCGGTGTCTCGCGCGCGTTGAAACCGCTCAAACCCTCGGTACAGATCATCGGTGTACAGCCGGCGGAAGGTTCGCAGATCCCTGGCATCCGCAAATGGCCCGAAGCTTATCTGCCCAAGATCTACGATCCCGGTGCGGTTGATCGGCTGATCTATGTCAGCCAGGCCGAAGCCGAAGAGATGGCACGGCGTCTGGCGCGGGAAGAGGGGATTTTCGCGGGGGTGTCCTCCGGTGGGGCGCTCGTTGCAGCCCTGCGTGTGGCGGAAGAGGTCTCAAACGCCACCATCGTCTTCATCGTGTGCGACCGCGGCGACCGTTATCTGTCCACCGGCATCTTCAATACCTGATGCAGCATGCGGTACGCACTGGCGTGCAAGGCAGGAGACCAGGAAAAAACGAGCCCCAATGGGGGCTCGTTCTTTTTTGCATGCTGCTCATGCGCCGGGCCGAACGCGGCGGCGCACGGGGGCATCAGCCACCCTGCGTAGTGCGAGGAGCCTGGCCTGCACCCGCCGTGGCGGGCACGGCGTCACCGGGTTCGACGCCGGCTGAATTCTCGAGCCAGCCTCCGCCAAGAGCCTTGTACAGCGCTACGCGGTTCTGCAGTTCGGCCAGTTTTGTCTGGACCAGTTGCTGTTGCGCGCTGTACAGCGTGCGCTGGGCGTCCTGAACCTGCAGGAAGCTGTCGACTCCGCTTTCATAGCGCAGGCGGGCCAGGTCGAGCGAACGTTGCGCCGCGTCGACCAGCGACTCCTCGGCCTCGATCTGCCTGGCGTAGGTGGCGGTGCCGGCCAGTGCGTCTGCCACTTCCCGGAACGCCTGCTGGATGGTCTGCTCGTACTCGGCAACCGCGATGTTGCGTCGCACTTCGGCCAGCTCGAGCTGGGAGCGCAGGCTGCCGCTGGTGAAGATTGGCATCGTGATGGTGGGGCTGAAGTTCCATGCGAGCGATCCGCTATGGAACAGGCCGGATAACTGCGCGCTGGCAGTACCAAAGAGTGCGGTCAGCGAGATGTTCGGAAAAAATGCTGCCCGTGCAGCCCCGATATTGGCGTTGGCAGCGATCAGGCGCTGCTCTGCCGAAAGCACGTCGGGGCGTGACAACAGGACCTGGGAGGGCAGCCCTGCAGGAATGTCGGCAAGAATGCGAGAGTCGCGCTGCAGACGGTCGGAATTGAGCGGCGGCAGCGTGGCCACTCCGGTGAGGAGAGTGAGGGCGTTGCGTGCCTGTTCACGGGTGCGCTGCAATGCATGGAGGTTGCTGCGTGCGCTATCGAGCAGGGTTTGCGCCTGGTTGAGTTCGAGCGTGGAAGCAACGCCCGCTTTGACGCGCGCATCGACCAGATCGTACGACTGCTGCCGGGATTCGAGCGTGCGCCGGGTAAGCTCGAGCTGCGCCTCGATGGCGTAAAGGTTGAGCCAGGTTTCCGCCACCTGTGCGATCAGCGTGATCTGGACGTTGCGCCTCGCTTCCTCGGTAGCCAGGTACTGGGCCAGGGCAGCCTGGGACAGGCTGCGGATGCGCCCGAAGAGGTCGATCTCGAACGTGGGCATCGAAACGCCCACCTGGTATTGCGACGCGATGGTCGACTGGCCCGACGGCGAGAGATCGCCTGGCGTACGCTGACGTACCCCACTGGCGCCCGCACCCACGCTGGGTGCCAGCTCGGCGCGCTGGATGTTGTATTGCGCGCGGGCCGCTTCAATGTTCAGGATCGCAGTACGCAGGTTTCGATTGTTCTCCAGCGCCAGCGCGATCAGCTGCTGCAGTTCCTCGTCGAGGAAGAACTGCCGCCATCCGACGCTGGCCGCCGGGGTGGCCGTGGCGGTGTCTGTGCGCACGCCTTCGCCGCCCGGCGGGATGGGCCAGTCGGCGGCGATGGGGGCCTCAGGCCGCGTGTACTCGGGAATGAAGGTACATCCGGCCAGGGCACTCACCAGGACAAGGGGCAACAGCCTGGTCAGGTGCCGCTTGCGGGGGGCACCGGATATCCTGGCCGGTGTGTACGGTTGGGCCGCTGCACGATCACGCATCATGCCGAACTCCTTCTTCGGATTCGTTGCCTGGCTCCTCGACGTCATGGGCGGGCCGCGGGGGTACCCGGAACAGTTTGAGCACGAAGACGAAGAACACGGGCACCAGCAACACCGACAGTATAGTGGCGCTGATCATGCCACCCAGCACACCCACACCCAATGCACGTTGGCTGGCCGCACTGGCGCCGGTAGCAACGGCCAGCGGCGTGACACCGGCCGTGAACGCCAGCGAGGTCATGAGAATGGGACGGAAACGCAGGCGTGCCGCATGCACCGTCGCATCGAGTAGGCTCATGCCCTGGGCGTACAGGTCCTTCGCGAACTCGACGATGAGGATGGCGTTCTTGGCCGATAGACCGATGATGGTAATCAGCCCGACCTTGAAAAACACGTCGTTCGACATGTTGGTGAGGGTGACCGCAATCACCGAACCGATGAGGCCCAGGGGCACTACCAGAATGACCGAGAGCGGTATGGTCCAGCTTTCGTAAAGAGCAGCCAGTACCAGGAACACCGAGAGCAGCGACAGTCCGATCAGCAGGGGCATCTGCGCGCCCGAAATGCGTTCCTGCAGCGACTGGCCGGTCCATTCGTAGCCGATGCCGGCCTGCAGGCTGCGGGCGATCTCTTCCATGGCGGCCATGGCTTCACCGGTGCTGTAGCCGGGAGCCGGTTCGCCGGATATCTTGATGGCCTCGTAACCGTTGTAGCGGTCGATGCTGACCGGTGCCATATCCCAGTCGGCCGTGGCGAAGGTGCTCATCGGTACGCTTTCGCCGCGCACGTTCAGCACGTTCAGGTTGAGGATGTCGGACGGCGTCATGCGGTGCTTGGCATCACCCTGGACGATGACGCGTTGCATGCGGCCGGCGTTGGCGAAGTCGTTGACCATGCCGGAGCCGAAGGTAAGTGCCAGCGTCGATGCGATGCTGCTGAAGGGCACGCCCTGCGCGACGGCAGCCTGGCGATCGATGTTGACCACCACCTGAGGCGCGTCTTCCAGCGCCTCCGGACGGGCATACCGGATGGCAGGGTGCTGGTTGGCGCGCATGAGCAGTTCATTGCGTGCCTGGATCAGCGCTGCGCGGCCCAGGGCGCCGCGGTCCTGCAGGCGGAAGTTGAAGCCGGCCGAGTTGCCCAGTGCGGAAATGGCGGGCGGCACCAGCGAGAAGAATTGACCGTCGGTGATCAACCCTGCCAGCTGGCGGGTTGCCGTAGCTGCAATCTCCATGGCTGAACGGTCGCGCTCGGACCAGTCCTTCAGCGTGGTGAAGGCCAGACCAGCATTTTCACCCGACCCCGAGAAGCTGAAGCCCAGGATCGACACGTTGCTTGCGGTCTCGGGTTGCGCCATCAGGTACTGCTCCATCTTCTCCATGGAGGCCAGCGTGCGGTTGGTGGTTGCACCCGGGGGCAGCTGCACGTTGGTGATGATGTAGCCCTGGTCTTCCACCGGCAGGAAGGACGTTGGCAGGCGCATGTACAGGAATCCCAGCACAGCGACGATGACCAGGTAGATGAGCATGAAGCGCTTCGGACGATTCACGACGCGCGTCACCTGGCGTTCGTAGCCGTCGGTGGTTCGATGGAACATGCGGTTGAACCAGCCGAAGAAGCCCCGCTTCTGTTCATGGGACTGCGGGTCGATTGGCTTGAGCAGGGTTGCACACAGCGCGGGCGACAAGGACAACGCCAGGAAGCCCGAGAACAGGATGGAGGTGGCCATGGTGAGGGCGAACTGGCGATAGATGACGCCCACGGAGCCTCCCATGAAGGCCAGCGGCAGGAACACCGACGACAGCACCAGGGTAATGCCCACGATGGCACCGAAGATCTGGCGCATCGCCTTGCGGGCCGCCTGCCGCGGCGGCAGACCTTCCTCCGCCATGATCCGCTCCACGTTTTCGACCACCACGATGGCGTCGTCCACCAGAATGCCGATGGCCAGCACCATCCCGAACATGGTCAGCACGTTGATCGAGAAACCGATGGCGTACATGACCGCGAAGGTACCCAGCAGCGCGATGGGCACCACGATGGTCGGGATGAGCGTGTAGCGGAAGTTCTGCAGGAACAGGAACATCACCAGGATGACCAGGATCACTGCCTCGACCAGGGTGTGCACCACCTTTTCGATGGAGATCTCCACAAAAGGCGAGGTGTCGTAGGGGATGTCCCACACCATGCCTTTCGGGAAATAGGCCTCGAGTTGTTCCATGCGCTCGCGGATCATGCGGGCGGTGGCCAGGGCGTTTGCACCCGCAGCCAGCTGCACGCCGACGGCGGCGGTGGGGTGGCCGTTCAGACGGGACGAGTACTGGTACGTTTCCGAGCCGACTTCGACGCGGGCCACGTCACGCAGGTACACAGTCGAACCGTCGGGATTCGCGCGCAGGATGATTTCGCCGAACTCTTCCGGTGTCGACAGCATGCCTCGCACGAGGATCGACGAGGTGATCTGCTGGGTTGGCGGAGCCGGCTGACTGCCGATGGAGCCGGCCGCCACCTGCACGTTCTGCCCGCTGATTGCGGCGCGGATGTCGTCCATCGAGAGCTGGTAGGCGATCAGCTTGTCGGGGTCGACCCAGATGCGCATCGCGCGTTCGGAGGCATAGAGCTGGGCACGTCCGACGCCAGGAATGCGCTTGATCTCGTTGAGGATGTTGCGGGTAACGTAATCTGCGATGTTTGCGGTGTCGATGGTGCCGTCGGGCGAGGAAACCGTGACGACGAGCAGGAAGTTGCTGGCAGCCTTTTCAACTGTCAGGCCTTGCGAAAGCACTGCCTGGGGGAGGCGTGGTTCGGCTACCTTCATGCGGTTCTGGACATCGACCGCCGCCAGATCGGGGTTCGTGCCCGGCACGAACGTGGCAGTGATGGTGGCGCGCCCGTAGGAGTCGCTCTGACTTTCGTAGTAGAGCAGGCCCGTGGCGCCGTTGAGCTCCTGTTCGATCAGGCTGGTGACCGACTCGTTGACCACCTCGGCCGAAGCTCCCGGATAGAACGCACGGACCGTGATGCTGGGTGGTGCAACATCAGGAAATTGCGCGATGGGCAGGTTGGGAATGGCGAGCACACCTGCCAGGATGATGAACAGGGAAACCACCCACGCGAAGATTGGACGACTGATGAAAAACTGAGGCATGAGGACTACCTTACTAGGCGTATTCCTGGTTGCACTGCGAGAGCATGAAATGCGGCGACGGTCGCATGCCGGATGCCGAGCGCCGGCAACGAGTGCGCCCGCTGCCGTGCACGTCCTGTATCAGCCCTGCTGTTTCGCGCTGGCCGGGTTTCCTTGCTGACCGCCCTGGCCGGGCTGCGCACCAGGCGCTGCGCCCGCCGGCACCGGCTTTACTGGGGCGCCCGGGCGCAGCTGCTGGAAGCGGTCGAGTATGACACGGTCGCCTTCGTTCAGTCCGCTTTCTACCACCCAGCGATCGGGCATCATTTCGCCAGCCACGATCGGCCGTGTCTGTACGGTGTCGTTCTCACCGACCACGTACACGTAGGCGCTGCCGTCGGGGCTGCGCTGCACGGCCTGGACCGGCACGGTGATGACGTTGTCGACTACGCCTTGCTCGATGCGCCCGCGCACGTACATGCCAGGGAGCAACAGGCGTTCGGGGTTGGGGAACTCGGCGCGCAGCGTGATCTGACCCGTGGAGGGGTCGACCGAGATTCCCGAGAACAGCAGCCTGCCCTTGTGCGCGTAGGCGCTGCCGGTGGGCAGGATGAGGGTGACGGGCGTGTTTTCGACGTCGGCGGGTGAGAGCTTCCCGGCCAGTATGGCTTCATGCAGGCGCAGCAGCTGGCTGGACGACTGGGTGAAATCCACGTAGATGGGGTCGATCTGCTGGATGAGCGCAAGCGGGGTGGGCTCCCCCTGGCCGACGAGCGCCCCCTCGGTGACCAGCGCGTCGCCGATGCGCCCGGCAATCGGCGCCGTGACCGTGGCGTAGCCGAGGTCGAGCCTCGCCTTGTCGAGCGCCGCCTTCTGCTGTGCCACGAGCGCTTCTGCCTGCCGTCGTGCCGCAACCGCCTGGTCGTACTGCTGCTTGCTGATGGCGTTCTGCTGCACCAGCGGGGCGTACCGCCTCTCGGTCTGGCGGGCCTCGAACAGTGCGGCTTCGGCACTCTGCAGATTGGCTGCAGCGGCCTGGTAGGCAGCTTCGAGCGGTGCGGGATCGATCCTGAACAGCACGTCTCCGGCCTGGACATCCGTGCCTTCTGTGAACACGCGCTCGAGCACGATGCCCGGCACCCGGGCCCGGACCTGAGCCGAACGGGTAGCGACGGTGCGTCCGGGCAGCTCGGTAGTGATTGCCGTGCGCTCGGGCCTGACGGCAAGAACACTGACCGGCAAGGCGGGCATCTGCATCTGCTGCGAAGCGGCCTGCTGTTGCCCGTTACGATCGCAAGCAGCAAGGGTTGCCGTCATCGCAGCTACAGCAATCAGCAGCGTTTTCCGAGTGAGATCTGGGATCGACATGGGGAGAATCTCGGCGGGAAGATGAGCGCCAGGGCTCCTGCGCAGGGTGGAAACCCCGGTGAGGCTGTGTGCTCTCAAATGAGACGGAAGTGTATCACTTTTCAGTACGCTTTTGGCACACTGCACAATCGTGCAGCGTACCGCAAGTTGGAACGGATTCGGTCCGCAATACTGGGGGCTGTGGGTTCAATACCACATGACGCGCAACTCCCAGGGTTCAGTCGGGGCCGGACTCCTCGGCGGGGGGTGACACGCGCTCGACGAGTACGGAGACGATACGGCGTCCGGAGACCTCGAGTACCTCGAAGCGCAAGCCGAGCCCGGCCTGTTCCAGTACCTGACCGCGCTCGGGCAGTTTGCCGAAATGGGTCAGCAGGTAGCCGGCGAGCGTCGAGTAATCTTCCCCGACCAGGCCGCGGACTTCCAGCTCCTGTTCGAGATGGTGCAGGTCGGCGGCCCCAGAGACGATCCACCGGTTCTCGCCTTCGGGAACGATGTCGGGCACCTCGTCTTCGTCGGGAAACTCGCCGGCGATGGCTTCGAACAGGTCCATGGCCGTGACCAGCCCGACGATGGCGCCGAATTCGTCGGCCACCAGGACCAGCTGCCCGTGGGCATGCTTGAGCGTGTCGATGAGAGCCAGCATCCGGATGGATTCGGGCACCACGATCGGGTCGCGCAACGAGGCTTCACGGATGCTGCCGTGTGTCAGTATGTCGGCCAGCAGGTCACGCGCGCGTCCGATGCCGACGATCTCGTCCAGGCTACCGCGGCATACCGGGAACTGGCTGTGCGGTACTTCCTTGAGAATCCGGCAGATCTGCGCAGCATCGTCCTCGAGATTGATCCAGGATATGTCGCCGCGCGGCGTCATGACCGAGTGGACGGAGCGGTCGACCAGCGTCAGCACGCCGCTTACCATGTGCCGCTCCTCTTCCTGGAACACGGCATCGGCATCGGCCGTGTCGGCGGGACCAGCATCGGCCTCTCTGGCGCCGTCATCCACGGGCTGCACGCGAGTTCCCAGCAGTGCCAGCACGGCTTCAGCGGTGCGGGCACGCAGCGGGCGTGCTGCATTGAATCTGAGCAGGTTGCGCCGGGCAATCTGGTTGAAGGTCTCGATGAGGATCGAGAAACCGATGGCAGCGTACAGGTAGCCCTTGGGTACGTGAAAGCCCATGCCTTCGGCAACCAGCGAGAAACCGATCATCAGGAGGAAGGCCAGGCACAGGATCACGACCGTGGGGTGGGCGTTGACGAAGCGGGTAAGGGGCCTGGATGCCACCAGCATGATGGCGATGGCGATGATCACGGCGATCATCATGATGGACAGCTGCTCGACCATGCCCACGGCCGTGATCACCGAATCGAGCGAGAACACGGCATCGAGCACCACGATCTGCGTGACCACCACGGCAAACCCGGCGTGCACGCGTGGTCCGGAGTCTCTCGCGGCCGGTCCTTCGAGGCGTTCATGGAGTTCCAGAGTGGCCTTGAAGATGAGGAACAGGCCGCCCAGCAGCAGGATGAGGTCGCGGCCGGACAGACTGATTGGACCCAGCGCCAGGAAAGGGCGGGTGAGCGACGTGAGCCAGGAGATGGCGCTGAGCAGCGCAAGGCGCATGAATAGCGCCAGCGAAAGACCGATGATGCGGGCCCGGTCGCGCTCTCGGGCGGGCAGCCTGTCGGCAAGGATGGCGATGAAGACGAGATTATCGATACCCAGGACGATCTCGAGCACGACCAGCGTCAGCAGGCCGACCCAGGCGGTGGGATCAAGCAGCCACTCCATCAGCCACCTCCCTGGGGACAGGGTTGGGTCGACTGCGCCCGCCACACTCGGGAGCGCAGTGAAACATGCTGCCCGGTGCGGACGGCCCCCTCCGCGGAGGAGGAATGACCGTGCCCGCTACGCTGGGCTGACGACGGCTCGGGTTCTTCGAACTCGAGGTCCATCGGGCCGCCGCGGGAACATTGCTGTAGCGCGTCGCACCAGGAGTTCATGGCTGCTTCAGGAGGATGGAGGCGACAACGGACGTCGCATGGGTTCGAGCAGGGTGAGCATGTGCGGAAACAGCCGCGGGGTGGCAGCGACGATGTTGCCGCTGGCCAGCCAGTTCTGCTCGCCTTCGAAATCGCCCAGGAGGCCGCCTGCTTCGAGGACGAGCAGGCTGCCGGCGGCGAGGTCCCAGGGCTTGAGCCCGGCGCCATAGCAGGCATCGAGGCGTCCGGCAGCCACCCATGCCAGGTCGAGCACGGCCGAGCCGATGCGGCGGGTGCCCGCACAGGCGACCGAGGCTTCGCTGAAGATGCGTGCCCAGCGGGCGATGTCGGCGTCGTCGGACGAGCGGAAGCTGGCTCCCACCAGCGCTTCCACCATGCGATGTCGGCGCGACACACGAATGCGCCGGTCGTTCAGGAACGCACCACTGCCGCGCGAGGCGGTGAACAGCTCGTTGCGTGCCGGATCGTACACGACGGCGTGTGCGACGACCCCTCGATGCGCCAGTGCAATGGAAATCGCGTAGTCGGGAAACCCGTGGATGAAATTGGAAGTGCCATCCAGCGGGTCGATGATCCATTGGAATTCTGGCTCTTCCCGCGAGTGATGATGGTGCAGGCCGGACTCTTCGGCCAGGATGGCGTGGTCGGGGTAAGCAGAATGTAGAATTTCGATGATCGCGCTTTCTGCGGCTCGATCCACTTCTGTAACGAAATCGCGCGGACCTTTGCGCGTGACGGACAATCGTTCAAGATCCAGGCTGGCACGGTTGATGATGCTGCCAGCTCTGCGCGCCGCCTTGACGGCGGTATTGATCATGGGATGCATGAAAGCGTGTCTTCAATAAGCAAGGGGCTGAATGCGTGATTTTAGGCCAGCATGCGATTCTGCGCATGGCGCCACCGAAAGCAGGTGGCGTTCCCGTCCGGAATGCATGCCTGGGCCGCTGGCTGCGTCGCGACCGAGAGGTCCCGGAAAGGGCGGATATGCCCGCTCCTCAGGAGCCATGGGCCCGATGCTGCCAGCCGGAAACTTCATCTGATACTTCCTATCGTGGTGCTCTGATTGCTGCTCACCTCCGTGTTTTCACAGTTTGATTTTGTCATGGTCGAGCCGTCTCACCCCGGCAACGTGGGTGCTGCCGCACGCGCACTCAAGACCATGGGGTTCTCCAGTCTGCGTCTGGTCAATCCGCGGGTGCGCCGGCCGGGGCACAATGCCGAGGCCGTTGCCTTGGCGAGCGGGGCGGTTGACGTACTCGAGAATGTGCGCGTGTTCGACACGCTGGCCGATGCGCTGGCCGATACCACGCTGGTATTTGCACTGACCGCGCGGGGGCGCGACCTGGGTCCTCCGGCCTGCGATGTGCGCAGGGCAGGCGCGCTGGCACGGGAGCATCTTGCCGCGGGGACGGAAGACTCGCGTGTTGCCGTCGTTTTCGGTACCGAACGGTCGGGGCTTACCAATGAACAGATCGGATCATGTCATTGGGTGTGCCACATCCCCGCCAATCCGCAGTACAGCTCGCTCAACGTCGCGCAGGCCATGCAGGTGGTAGCCTGGGAGATGCGTTATGCGCTGCTCGCAGCGCTCACGCAGGATGATGTGGCATATGTGCCGCCTCGGCCCGGGCCGGCTCCGGCACCGGGCAATCAGGTGCAGGCCTTTCTGGCCCATTGGGAGGAGGCTCTGACCGCCGTGGGCTTTCTCGATCCTGAACATCCGAAGAAGCTCATGGTGCGCATGCGCCATCTGTTTACGCGCGCGCAGATGTCGCGCGAGGAAGTCGACATGATGCGCGGCGTATGTACCGCAATGCTAACGACGGCTAAGGGGCGGGAGACCAGTCGTTGAGGGCGATGCCGTCACGATCGATGCTGATCCAGCCACCCCGCACCGGGGGGTGATCGAAGTCCCAGTCGGGCAGGACCCAGCGTTCGGCAGGCTTGCCGTCGAGCATGAATGCATGGCGCTGCGGCCGGTGCGTATGGCCGTGCACGAGGCGGGTGACGCCCGCAGCCAGCATCAGCTGTTCTACGGCGGCCTGGTTCACATCCATGATCTCGTACGACTTTGTCGCCTTGCCATGCTCACTTTGCATGCGCAGCTCGGCGGCGAGCTTCAGGCGCTCGGGCAGGGGTCTTGCCAGCATGGAGGACTGCCAGGCGGGATTGCGCATGAGCGCGCGCAGCTTCTGGTACTCGACGTCGTCGGTGCACAGCTCGTCGCCATGGGTGAACAGAATGACGCCGCAGTCGGTGTGCACGCGTACGCGTTCGGGCAGCAGGTGCAGTCTGCCGGCGGCGGCCAGGCCCTCGCCCATGAGGAAATCGCGATTGCCGTGCCCCAGCCAGACGGGGATACGGCTCCCGGTGTCGGCCAGGGCGCCGACGAACTGCTGTAGCCAGGCGGGGGCCGCCTGCAGGGCGTCATCACCTACCCAGGCGTCGAACAGGTCGCCCAGCAGAATGAGCGCGTCGGCGTGTTCGGCCGCCGCGCCCAGGAAGGCCGTGAAGGCGTCCAGCGTTTGTGGTGTGTCTGCCTGCAGGTGGACGTCGGATGCCACCCACAGTGTGCCGGGGATCTGCTGGAGCGGAATGGGCTGGGGTCTCGTCACGTTACAGCACTTCCGCCTTCATGATGACGACGTCGTCCTTCGGGACGTCGCGGTGGAACCCGCGGGCACCGGTGGGTACGGCCTTGATGCTGTCGACGACGTCCGTGCCTTCCACGACCTTGCCAAACACCGCGTAGCCCCAGCCATTGGGCGTGGGAGCCGTGTGGTTGAGGAAGTCGTTGTCGACGACGTTGATGAAGAACTGCGCGGTCGCCGAATGCGGATCGCTGGTACGTGCCATGGCGATGGTATAGGCGGCGTTGGGCAAACCGTTGCTGGCCTCGTTCTCGATGGGTTCACGCGTGGGCTTTTGCTTCATGCCGGGCTCGAACCCGCCGCCCTGAATCATGAAACCGTTGATGACCCGGTGAAAAATCGTGCCATCGTAGAAGCCGCTGGTGACGTAGTCGAGGAAGTTCTGGACAGTGGCGGGGGCCTTCTCGCGGTCGAGTTCGAGAACGATGTCGCCATGGTTGGTGGCAAGTCGGACGCGTGGGTGCATGGAGGAACTACCTTTCGAATCGGGTTGGGAAGCGGCGAGGGCAGGGTTGACCGCGCCGAAAGCGAGCGTAAAGATGGCGCCTGCGATGCAGGCAGAGCGGATGAGACTGAGAATCATGGCAGCTGGTTGATCAGTCGGGTGGCTCGTTGACGCAACTGGCTGCCGTCGGGGGCACCCAGTTCCGCAGCTTTTTCATAGGCTTGGGCAGCAAGCATGATCAGGATGTCGCCCATGTTGGCGTAGGCCGCAGCGTACCGGGGGTGCGTGCGGATGGCCATCTGCAGGGCCTCGTAGGCGCGCTCGGGCTGCTGTTGCGCGGCGTAGATGGCGGCGAGGTTATTCCACGGTTCGGGCAGTTCGGGGAACTGCACGGTCATGGCCTCGTAAGCTTCGCGTGCCTCATCCAGGCGCCCCAACGCCGCCAGCGCGCGCGCGCGCAGGAACACCAGGCGGGCGTCGACGCCGGTGACCCGGGACTGCCGCCGTTTCTGCAGGCGCTCATCAATTTCCTTCAGGGCGGCCGCCGCCTGCCCCTGGGAGATCATGTTCTCGAGGCGCTGTACCGCCTGGGTGGAGGTTTCGGGCAGGGAGGTGTCGGTGGACGGGCGCAGGCTGTCGAGCGCCTTGCGCAGCCAGGGCCAGCCATAGGGTTCGGTGGCCGAGGCGGTCTCCTGTGTCGGTGTCTGCCCAAGCACGACCGGAACCGGTGCGGCAAGCAACAGCAGGGCGGCAAGGCAGGCACGCAGCGGCGTCAGGGCAGATACGGTCGGCATGGGCGTGGTGTTCGCTTGCTATACTTGACGGTCGCATTTTAGCTTGTCTTCTCTGCGCAGCCGAACCTCGGAGCGCTCAAGTACCTGCCATGCACATATACAACTCCCTTACCCGGCGCAAAGACCCTCTCCAGCCCGTTCAGGAGGGGCACGTGCGCATGTATGTCTGCGGGGTTACGGTGTACGACTACTGTCATCTGGGACATGGTCGCATGCTGGTGTCCTTCGATGTCGTCGTGCGCTGGTTGCGGCAGAAGGGGCTGCGGGTCACCTACGTGCGCAACATCACCGACATCGACGACAAGATCATCCGGCGCGCCGTCGAGTCGGGCAAGCGCATTTCCGAGGTCACCGAGTATTTCATCCAGGCCATGCATGAAGACGAGCAGGTACTTGGGGTGCTGAGGCCGGATGCCGAGCCGCGCGCAACGCAGCACATCCGCGGCATGCTCGAGATCATCCAGCGGCTCGAGGAACGCGGGCTCGCCTATCGCGCCTCCGATGGCGACGTCAATTTTGCGGTACGCAAGTTCCCGGGCTACGGCAAGCTGTCGGGCCGCTCGCTCGACGAGCTGCGGGCCGGCGAGCGTGTCGAGGTGTCGGGAGGTAAACGCGATCCGCTCGACTTCGTCCTGTGGAAAGCGGCCAAAGCCGATGAGCCACCCGAGTCGAAGTGGGAGTCGCCCTACGGTCTGGGGCGGCCGGGCTGGCACATCGAGTGCTCGGCCATGAGCCGCGACCTGCTGGGACTGCCGCTTGACATCCACGGCGGTGGCCCCGACCTCAAGTTCCCGCATCACGAAAACGAGATTGCCCAGAGTGAGGGTGCTTTTGGGGGCACGCTTGCCCACATCTGGATGCACTGCGGCCCGCTTCAGGTCGATGCCGAGAAGATGTCGAAGTCGCTCGGCAATTTCATCACCATCCGTGACGCGTGCCAGCGCTATCGGCCCGAATCGGTCCGGTTCTTCTTCGTGCGCAATCACTATCGCAGCATCCAGAACTTCGCAGCGGAGAATCTCACCGATGCCGACAACGCGCTCGCGCGCCTGTACACTGCGCTGAAGCAGGTACCACCGGACGACGTCGGTATCGACTGGAACGAACCCCATGCCCAGGCATTCCGCAGCGCCATGGACGACGACTTCAACACGCCGGAGGCGGTGGCACAGCTGTTCGATCTGGCAGCGGAGGCGAACCGCACGCGTTCCCCGCGCGCCAGCGGGCAGCTCAAGGGGCTGGCGGGGTTGCTGGGCCTGCTGCAGGCTGAGCCTGACACATTCCTGCAGGACCTGCGCGGTCTCGACAGTGTGCTGGATCGCGCGGCCATTGAAGACCGCATCGCGCGGCGGGCGGCGGCCAAGGCCGCGCGCGACTTCACGGTGGCCGATGCCATCCGGGCCGAACTGCTGGCTGCCGGGATCGTGCTGGAAGACAAGCCCGGCGGCGTCACCGAGTGGCGTCGGGCGTGAACGCGGCTACGGTCAAGCCTCCCTACTGGGATGCCGCGGTCGCGCACCTCATGAAGGGCGACCGCGTGCTGCGCCGGCTTATTCCGCAGTATCCCGAGATGCACTTGCGCAGCCGTGGCGACCCGTTCACCACACTTGCGCGCGCCATCGTCGGTCAGCAGATTTCCATCAAGGCGGCCGATGCGGTATGGAATCGGCTCATGGACGCCCTCCGGGCACCTGTTACCCCGGACACCATTCTGGCGTTCGGGCGCGATGCGCTGCGCAGTGCGGGTCTCTCGCAACGCAAATCCGAGTACATGCTCGACCTCGCGGTACATTTCAGCGAGCAGAAGGTGCACCCGCAGCTGTGGGAGACCATGGATGACGAGGCCATCATCGCGGAGCTTGTTGGCATTCGCGGCATTGGTCGCTGGACAGCCGAGATGTTTCTCATATTTAATTTGCGCCGGCCCGATGTGCTGCCGCTCGACGATCTCGGGCTCATGAAAGCCATCTCGTTGCATTATTTCAGCGGTGAGCCCGTCTCGCGCTTTGAGGCGCGCGAAGTGGCCCAGGCGTGGCAACCCTGGAGAACCGTGGCCACCTGGTATTTGTGGCGCAGTCTCGATCCTGTCGCCGTGGAGTATTGATGCGAAACGCGTTTCTCGACTTTGAACAACCGATCGCCGAGCTCGAGGCCAAGGTGGAAGAGCTCCGGTACGTGCAGGCTGATTCTGCGGTCGATATTTCCGAGGAGATCAGCCGCCTGCAGGAGAAGATCCAGTCGCTGGCCAAGAGCATCTACTCTAAGCTCACGCCGTGGCAGGTTGCCATGGTGGCGCGGCATCCGCAACGGCCATATACGCTCGATTATGTTCGGGAAATCTTCACCGATTTCCACGAGCTGCATGGCGACCGCATGTTCGCAGATGACCAGGCGATCGTCGGCGGGCTGGCGCGACTGAACGGGACGCCCTGCATGGTGATCGGGCACCAGAAGGGGCGCGATACGAAGGAGCGCGCAATGCGCAATTTCGGCATGCCCAAGCCCGAAGGGTATCGCAAGGCGGCCCGGTTGATGCGCCTGGCCGAGAAGTTCGGGCTTCCCATTTTCACCTTCATCGACACGCCAGGCGCATACCCGGGGGTCGACGCCGAGGCGCGCGGCCAGTCCGAAGCCATCGGCCACAACCTCTACGTCATGGCCGAGCTCAAGGTGCCCATCGTAGCGACCATCATCGGCGAGGGTGGATCGGGGGGTGCGCTCGCAATCGCTGTTGCCGATGCCGTACTCATGCTCCAGTTCGCCACCTATTCGGTCATTTCTCCCGAGGGCTGCGCGTCGATTCTCTGGCGCAGCGCCGAGAAGGCGCCCGAGGCGGCCGAGGCACTCCACATCACGGCACCGCAGCTGAAGTCGCTCGGGCTGATCGACCGGATCGTGAACGAACCGGTCGGAGGCGCGCACCGCGATCCGCGCGTGATGGCGCGGCTGCTGCGACGGGCGCTTACCGACAGCCTGCGGCAGTTGCAGGAATACAGCGTTGACGAGCTGCTCGAGCGTCGTCTGCAGCGGCTCATGAGCTACGGCCAGTACAAGGAAGCCAAGACCTGAGTGCACCGGCCTGGTGTCCGGTGAACGTTCATGTCCCGTACCGTCCTCATCGATGCCCTCGACGCCGCGCTGGCTGAGGTGCCCGCGGGCCGAGTGGTGGGCGTCGCGTGCAGCGGGGGCCCTGATTCGTTCGCGCTCGGGGTCCTTGCTGCCGAGGTGGCGCGTCGGCGGCTGCAGAAGCCCTGCCTGTTTCATGTTCACCATGGGCTGCAACCGGCCGCCGATGACTGGGCCCTGCAGGTCGAGCAATTGGCGCGATGCCTGGACGTTGCCTACGTGCTGCGCCGGGTACAGGTGGACCTGTCCGGGGGCGAAGGCCTTGAGGCGGCAGCGCGTGCTGTCCGTTATGCAGCACTGGGTGATGTAGCGCGTGAGCAGAATGCGGCGGTCGTGCTGCTGGGCCATCATCAGGACGACCAGGTCGAGACCATACTGCTGCGCCTGTTTCGTGGAACCGGGCTGGGCGGCGCCGCAGGCATGGCGCCACGCACACAGCGCGACGGCGTTGTGTACCAGCGCCCTTGGCTGGATGTACCACGCAGCATGATTCTGCCGGTTGCTACGGCGGAAGCCGAGCGCCTCGGCCTGGCGCTGGCGGATGACCCGACCAACACCGATACACGCTACGCCCGTGGGGTGCTGCGGCGCGAGGTCTTGCCCGCGGTGGGGCGGCACTGGCCGGGATACCGGGCCTCGGTGGTACGCTTTGCACGGCTGGCGGCCGATGCTCAACGTATCCTGGAACAGCTGGCGCAGGAAGATCTACAGCGCGTCAGTGCGTCGAATCCGGCCTGGATGCCTGTGCGTGAAGCAGGCAGGGTGCTCGACCGTAACCGGTGGCTTCACCTGGACGATGCGCGCAAGGTGCTGGTGCTACGGGCCTGGTTGCAGCGGTTCGGGCTGGCCGGGCTGGCGGAAGCCCGGCTGCTCGAAATCTGCCATCAACTTGCCGAGGCAGACCCTGACCGCCAGGTCATGCTGCCCCTGGGGGAGGAATGCCTGCGCGTCTACCGCGGTCACATCGTGCTGGTCCCGTCGGGTCAGCGTGCTTCGGCCAGCCGGACTCACGGCCGCCAGCGCGTGGCCGCCCTACCCAGGGTGGTGCGCACCTGGCAGGGCGATCCCCACTGGACCATGCCGGATTGGGACGGCGTCTTATACTTTGAGCACGCCGCAGAAGGTATCGATCCTGAGTGGCTGGCGGCCCAGCCGCTCGAGGTCGGTCCACGGTTGGGAGGCGAGCGCATGCGCGTGCGTGCGGGGGGGCGTTCGCGAACGCTCAAGAACCTTTACCAGGAGGCCGGCATTCCTGCGTGGCAGCGGGCGCGGTTACCCTTGGTGCGTCGGTCGAACGAAGTAATCTATGCTGCGGGGTTGGGGGTGTCGGCCGATGCGCCGCGCAGTCGCCCCGGAATCTCCCTGCGCTGGACCAGCGGACCTTCCGGCGGTAGCGATGATGCGGGCGGAAACGGGCACAACCGTCCTCCAGGCAGGTAATAGCGGTATTTCATCGTGTTGTATGACAATACCCCCCAGAATGCGGGATAATCTACAGTTTTCGCCGGGCGTTTTGCGTGCCGCGCCGCGCGCGTTGTCCCGAAGCCGTTTTTAAACCAGTGCGTAAGGAACGTTCCATGTCTTATCAACATATCAAGGTGCCCGCAGCGGGCGAAAAAATCACCGTTAACCCTGATTTTTCGCTAAACGTTCCCGATAATCCCATTATTCCTTTCATCGAAGGCGACGGCACCGGTGTTGATATCACCCCGGTGATGATCAAGGTCGTGGACGCCGCTGTCGAAAAGGCCTACGGTGGCAAGCGCAAGATCCACTGGATGGAAGTCTACGCGGGCGAGAAATCCACCAAGGTGTACGGTCCCGATGTCTGGCTGCCCGACGAAAGTCTCGACGCCGTGCGCGAATACGTGGTTTCGATCAAGGGTCCGCTGACCACGCCCGTCGGCGGTGGCATCCGCTCGTTGAACGTGGCATTGCGTCAGGAGCTCGACCTGTACGTCTGCCAGCGTCCGGTCCGTTACTTCAAGGGTGTGCCCTCGCCGCTGAAGGAGCCGGAAAAGACCAACATGGTCATCTTCCGTGAAAACTCGGAGGACATCTACGCGGGTATCGAGTACGCCGCTGAAACGCCCGAAGCACGCAAGCTCATCGACTTCCTTCAGAAGGAAATGGGCGTTACCAAGATCCGCTTCCCCGAAACTTCTGGCATCGGCATCAAGCCCGTGTCGCGTGAAGGTACCGAGCGTCTTGTGCGCAAGGCCATCCAGTACGCCATCGACAACGATCGTTCGTCGGTCACGCTGGTGCACAAGGGCAACATCATGAAGTACACGGAAGGCGCATTCCGTGACTGGGGCTACGCGTTGGCACGCCGCGAGTTCGGTGCGGAGCTCATCGATGGCGGTCCGTGGTGCAAGTTCAAGAATCCCAAGACCGGCAAGGAAATCATCATCAAGGATTCCATCGCCGATGCCTTCCTGCAGCAGATCCTGCTGCGTCCGGCCGAGTACGACGTCATCGCGACACTGAACCTGAACGGCGACTACATCTCCGACGCGCTGGCCGCCCAGGTCGGTGGTATCGGAATTGCCCCGGGTGCGAATCTGTCCGACTCGGTCGCCATGTTCGAGGCCACCCATGGTACGGCTCCGAAGTACGCCGGCAAGGACTACGTCAACCCCGGTTCGGTAATCCTTTCCGCCGAAATGATGCTGCGTCACATGGGCTGGCGTGAAGCTGCCGACCTCATCATCAGCAGCATGGAGAAATCCATCCAGTCGAAGAAGGTCACGTACGACTTCGCCCGCCTGATGGAAGGCGCCACCCAGGTGTCTTGCTCGGGCTTCGGTCAGGTCATGATCGAGAACATGTAAGCACATGCGTGATCGTCACGCAGCGGTTTCCGTGTGAATCCGTCGCGCAGTGGCCCCGCCTTCGAAGGAAGGCGGGGTTTTTGTTTTAACAGGTGTGTCCGAGACGTGCGCCTGTATGCAGGGGTCTGGCCGTGCAGGTACGCGCGCTGCGCGGGAAACGCCGGGTCAGCGCTGCCGCTGCAGCGCTTCAGCCAGGGCAGCGATCAATCTGTCGATCTGTTCGGGGGTAGAGACAAAGGGTGGAGCGAGCTGAATGGTGTCGCCGCCAAAACGCACGTAGTAGCCCTGTTTCCAGCAGTCCATGGCCACTTCGAAAGGACGCAGGGTGGGATCGCCCTGCTTCGGCGCCAGCGTGATGCCGGCTGCCAGGCCGATATTGCGGATATCGAGCACGTGGGGCAGGCCGCGCAGACGGTGCACGCATTCCTCAAAGTGCGTGGTCAGGCTGCGGACGCGTTCCAGCGCATCTTCCTGTTCCAGGGCTGCAAGTGTGGCCAGTCCCGCGGCACAGGCGACAGGATGCCCTGAATAGGTATGCCCGTGCGGAAACTCCACGGCGTGTGGGGCGCCGCCCGCTTCCATGAAGGTGTCATGAATGGCACCGGATACCGCCACGCCGCCGAGCGGAATGACGCCGTTGGTCACCTGTTTGGCAAAGGTCAGCAGGTCGGGCGTGACACCGAAATGCTCCGCACCCGTCCAGCGGCCGAGGCGCCCGAACCCCGTAATGACTTCATCGAAGATGAGCAGGATGTCGTACTGGTCGCAGATCTCGCGCAATCGCTGCAGGTACCCCTGAGGAGGCACGATGACCCCGGCTGAACCAGAGAACGGCTCGACGATGACCGCTGCGATGGTGGATGCGTCGTGCAGGGCGATGAGCTCGAGCAGGTGGTCGGCAAGTTCGGCGCCGTGCGGCGGCACCCCGCGCGCAAATGCGTTCTCAGGCAGCAGGGTATGCGGCAGATGATCGGCGCTGATGCCATCGCCAAAAAGTCTTCGGTTGCCGGCGATGCCGCCGACGCTGATTCCACCGAAGTTCACACCGTGATAGGCCTTCACGCGACCAATGAAACGTGTCCTGGAGGCCTGCCCGCGAACGCGCCAGTAGGCGCGTGCCATCTTGAGGGCGGTTTCTACTGCTTCCGAGCCTGAACTGGCGAAGAAAACATGATCGAGTCCGGCGGGCATGCGCTGGACCACCGCCTCTGCCAGCTCAAAGGCCAGGGGATGGCCGAACTGGAATGCAGGCGAGTAGTCGAGCTTCGCCACTTGCGCCGCGACCGCCGTGGCGATAGCGGGGTGGGCGTGCCCGAGCCCGCAGGTCCACAGGCCCGAGAGCCCATCGAAGATTTTCCGGCCATCGGCGTCGATGTAGAAACAGCCGTGCGCCTCCACCATGATGCGTGGATCCTGACGGAACTGACGGTTGCCCGTGAATGGCATCCAGTAGGCCTGCAGCTGGGCGGGGGTGAGGCGGGTGCCGGAACGGGTGCGTTCTTGGGGACTCATGACGCGGAACATCTCCATGCGAGCGGCGGCACGACAGGGGCCTGGCGGTTCCTGGCGATGGCATGCCCGCCGTGCCTCTGGCAGCGCCGCGACATGATCTTCCAGGTTCCGCTTCGATTGTGACGCGTTGGTCACCCTTAGCGCAAGCGTGTCACGATATCCGCCCCGGGATGGACGTGTATCGTGCAATACGCCACCAGGACGGCAGCAGCTGCCGTATGCGGGGCTGCTGGTAACGGTCGTCGAGCAGCACCACGGTGCCGCGATCGCTGGTGGTACGGATGACGCGGCCAGCTGCCTGTACGACCTTCTGAATGCCGGGGTACAGGTAGGTGTATTCGTACCCGGCACCGAACAGGCGGTCGAGGCGTTCGCGCATGACTTCATTGACGGGGTTGACCTGCGGCAGGCCCAGGGTGGCAATGAACGCACCTACCAGCCGATCGCCGGGCAGGTCGATGCCTTCGCCAAAGGCACCCCCGAGTACGGCGAACCCGATACCCCGGTTCCCGGGCACGAACTGATCCAGAAACGCCGTGCGCTCGGCCTCGGTCATGTGGCGGCTCTGACACCAGGCAGGAACGTCGGGCGCGCTGGAGTTCAGCATGCGCATTGCGGCGTCCAGGTACTGGTAACTGCTGAAGTACGCCAGGTACAGCCCCGGCGCTTCACGATACTGCTGCGCGATGATCTCGGCCACCAGGGGCAACGATGCCGCGCGGTCAGTCCAGCGCGTCGACACCTGCGTGGCCACCCGCACCTGCAACTGGTCGGCCGAGAACGGTGACCCGATGTCGTGGCGTGCAGTGCCTGCGGGCAGGCCGAGCAGCTGCGCATAATAGTCCTGTGGGCCCAGCGTGGCGGAGAACAGAATGACCGTGCGCGCGGCCTGGATGGCATCCGCCAGGAACGGGGCGGGCACGATGTTACGGATGCAAAGGGATGAGCCATCCGTGTTTCCGGGACGTGGCACGGTGATGTCGAATACGCTGTGCTCTCCGAAAGTGTCGGCCAGGCTCTGGAAGCGCAGCAGGTTGAAATACCACTCCTGCAGGCGTGCATCGCCCTGCACGGCATTGTGTTCGAGGTAGTCGGCCAGGCTGGTGATGGTCGAGCGCAGGGCATTGCGCAGCCCGTCAGGCACCACGTCGTAGGCTGCATAGGGTTGCTGCTGTTCGCGCAGGGTATCACGCCAGGCGCGCTGCAGGTGCTGCCAGCAAGCCTTCAGCGCCGGGTATTGCTTTTTCAGCTGGGCGAACTCGGGCTGACCGAGCTCGGCACTGTACATATCGCGTGCACGCGCAATGAGGTTGTGCGCCTCGTCGACCAGCACCGCGGCCCGCCAGCTATTCTCGTTGGTCAGACCGCGCAGGAACGCAGTGTGGTCGAAATAGTAGTTGTAGTCGCCGACGACCACGTCCGCCCAGCGCGCCAGCTCCTGGCCAAGATAATACGGGCACACGGCATGGTTCTCGGCGATGTCGCGGATAACGGGCGCGTCCAGCCAGGCTGCGCGCACAGCGTGGTTGCGCGCGGCGGGCAAGCGGTCGAAGAAGCCGCGGGCGCGCGGGCATGCCTCGCCAGTGCAGGCTCGGCCGGGGTAGGCGCAGGCTTTGTCACGCGCCAACAGTTCCACTACGCGCAGGCGGGAGGTGCCTGCACCCGCGAGCCGACGCAGCGCGTCGAGCGCGACGCGGCGTCCCGTGGTGCGGGCGCTCAGAAAGAAGATCTTGTCAAGCCCATGCGGCGGCATGGCCTTCAACAGGGGAAACAGGGTGCCCAGCGACTTGCCGATACCCGTGGGCGCCTGCAGGCAGAGACAACGCTGGTCGCGGCTGGCCAGAAACACAGCCTTGGCCAGTTCGCGCTGGCCGGGACGAAATGCAGGGAATGGGAATTCAAGCTGCGCGAGCCAGGCGTCGCGTTGCTGCCGATGGGATAGTTCCTGGATGGCCCACGCCTCGAATTTTTCGTAGCAATCGGCGAAATGCTGGTGCAGTTCTGCGGCGCTGCATTCCTCGGCAATGATGGTCTCGGTCTGTGTCGTGACGTTGTAGTAGACCAGGGCCACGGTCAGGTGGGTGAGTCCGCGCGTTGCACAGAGCAGCGAGCCGTACAGCAGCGCCTGCGACCGATGCAGATGTCGCCGGGCCGGCGGCAGCCGCTCCAGGTCGCCGCGGTAGGTCTTGATTTCCTCCAGGCGGTTCAGGCTGTGGTCATACCCGTCGGCTCGGCCACGCACGCAGATCGATCCGTAAGTGCCCTGCAGCGGAATTTCACGTTCGTAGGCCGGCGAGCGGCGGCTCCCCACCAGCGCGTGCCCGACCATGCCTTCGAGCGCGGTCGGGGCAATGCCGAAACGCAGGTCGAGATCGCCACTTTGTGCGGCGAAGGCGCAAAGCTCGCGTACGGAGACGGTGAAGCGGGCTGGAGCGGGCATCAGCGACGCGGGTCCATGCGATGTTCCGGGCATGGGGGACGAAAAGGCCACGCGCCTGCAGCGGCTCTCGCACCGAACCCCCGAGGATGTCGCTGCGCGGGTACGGCGGTTGCTGAGCTCCGGTGGGGCGCCGGGCGTGATCCCACGCCGTACAGGCGCGCGACCCCATTCGTCATCTGGAGCATCACATGAATAAAGACCAAGTGAAGGGCAGTGTCAAGGAAGCCGCAGGCAAGGGCCAGGAGGCTCTGGGCAAGGCGACCGGCAATCGCACGACGCAGGCCAAGGGCCTGGCACGCCAGGCGGAAGGCAAGGTGCAGAAAGCCGTGGGCGATGCCAGGGAGGAGGTGAAGGATGCCCGCCGCAAGGTATAGGCTCGATGGGCAACTGTGCGGCCAGGTTCCGCATGCGGAGTGCTGGCCGGCAGGTTGAAGACAGGCTGAAACAGGAGAGCACATGAATCCGGAACAGGTGGAAGGCAAGATCAATCAGGTCGTGGGCAAGGTGCAGGAGAAGGCCGGTGACGTCATGGATGATACCGGGCAGCAGCTCAAGGGCATGGCCCGGCAAGTGCAAGGTACCGCGCAGGACATGTACGGTCGCGCTTACGAACACGCATGCGATACGGCCGACGCCATCATGCAGCGGGTAGAACGCAACCCTTGGACATCGCTTGCGATTGTCGCAGGCGCCGGTTTCCTCATGGGCATGATGTGCCGCTCGCATCGGCGCTGAGAGGCTTGTGGACGCGGTACACTAGCGATGGATCGGCGCGCATGACGCGCCGGTCGCTTTCATCGCTAGTGGTAGCGCACACACATGATAGATCTTGGCGTCAACATCGATCACGTAGCCACGCTGCGTCAGCAACGGCTTACCCGTTATCCTGACCCGATCAAGGCGGCCCTGCTGGCCGAAGAGGCGGGGGCCGATCTCATTACGCTCCATCTGCGTGAAGACCGCCGGCACATACAGGATGCCGACGTCCATGCTTTGCGCAAGGTCCTGCGTACCCGCATGAATCTGGAGTGCGCGATCTCCGAAGAAATGCTGGCCATTGCGTGCGACGTGCAACCGCACGATGTCTGTCTGGTTCCCGAGCGACGCCAGGAGCTGACCACGGAAGGGGGGCTTGATGTGGTCGGTGCGTTCGACCGGGTGGCGCGGGCGGTTGCCCGACTGCACGACGCCGGCATACGCGTATCACTGTTCATTGCGCCCGATACCGAGCAGCTGCGAGCCGCATGGGAGACCGGCGCGCGCGTAGTCGAGCTGCATACGGGCCATTATGCGGACGCCGAGGGTGACCGGGCACGCCTGGAACTCGACCGAATCCGCGCGGCGGCTGAGCAGGGCGTCGCCATGGGCCTGAAAGTCAACGCGGGCCACGGGCTGCACTTCGACAACGTCGAGGCCATCGCCGCCATTTCGGCCATCACCGAGCTGAACATTGGCCATGCCATTGTGGCCGAGGCCGTCTTCATGGGCTGGCAGGCAGCCGTGCGTGAAATGAAGGCACGCATGATTGCCGCGCGGCTGCAGGCAGTGCGCCAGCCCCTGTCCAGGGCTAGGGAATGAATTTGCCGTCGCCAGACCATCCCGGCATTGCGGGTGTTGGTATCGACCTGTTGCGCACCGAACGGGTCGAACGCGCCTTGCACCGGCACGGCGAACGATTCGTGGCCCGCATCCTGGGCGAGCACGAACTCCTGCGGTTCGAGGCACGCCGTGCGCGCAGTGCTGCACGGGGTATCCGCTTCCTTGCTACCCGGTTCGCGGCAAAAGAGGCATTCTCGAAAGCCATCGGGCTGGGCATGCGCATGCCCATGTACTGGCGCGCGGTCGAAATCCTGAACTATCCCTCGGGGCGCCCCCGCCTGGTCATCAGTGATGCGGAGCTGCAGGCGTGGTGTGCGCAACGTTTCGGCGCCATGCACGTGTCGATCACCGACGAGCACGATCTGGTTGCGGCCTACGTTGTCATCGAAACACTTCAGCCATGAATCTGTCCACCGTTTCGCTCGTTCCCGGCCGCGTCGTCATTGATGTGCAGGGCACCACGCTCACGCCGGACGACGTTGCACGTCTGCGGCATCCCGCTACGGGCGGTGTCATCCTGTTCGCGCGCAATTTCGAGAGCCGTGCGCAGCTGTCCGGGCTGGTAGCCGCGATCCACGCGTTGCGGTCCGAACCTCTGCTGGTGGCTGTAGACCACGAAGGTGGACGCGTACAACGCTTCCGGGCAGACGGCTTTACCCCGCTGCCACCGATGCATGCGCTCGGGCAACTTTGGGATCGCGATCCCCAAGAGGCGTTGCGCAGCGCCGTCGAGGTGGGCTATGTGCTGGCGGCTGAGCTGCGCAGCTGCGGCGTCGATCTCAGTTTCACCCCTGTACTTGATCTCGACTACGGGCGCAGCCAGGTCATCGGTTCGCGCGCATTCCATCGCCATCCTGCGGCTGTCGCCGATCTGGCGCGGGCGCTGGTGCACGGCCTACACCTGGGTGGCATGGCTGCCTGCGGCAAACATTTCCCGGGGCACGGTTACGTCGAGGCCGACTCGCACCACGCCGTTCCGGTCGACGAACGCCCACTTGACGCCATCCTGGCTGAGGACGCGGCGCCCTACCACTGGCTGGGAGACCTGACCCTGCCTTCGGTGATGCCTGCGCATGTCATCTATCCGCTGGCCGACGCGCGCCCAGCCGGGTTTTCCCCGTTCTGGATTACCACCATACTGCGCGAGCGCCTGCGTTACGATGGGCTGGTGTTCTCGGACGACCTCACCATGGAAGGTGCCGCCGTGGCGGGTGACATCGTGGCGCGTGCCCATGCCGCGCTTGATGCGGGTTGCGACATGGTGCTCGTGTGCAACCGTCCCGATCTGGCGGACCAGGTATTGCAGGCGCTGGAAGGTGGAATGCCGACAGCCTCCCTGGCCCGTTGGCGGCGCCTGCGGCCGTGCGGTCCGGTCCCTGCCTGGCACGAGCTGCAGGCGTCAGAAGCTTATCGGCGTGCGCGCGCGACCGCCCTGCGTTTGAATGCATGAGTCGGCGGCCGGTGCAGCCGACCGGTAGTTCGCACATGACGGAATTTGATCTCAAGGGATTTCTCGCCCAGCTGCCCAACCTGCCGGGTGTGTACCAGCACGTCGACAAGGACGGGACCGTGCTGTACGTGGGCAAAGCGCGCAACCTGAAGAAAAGGGTCTCGTCATACTTTCAGAAGACACCGTCGAGCCCGCGCATCGCGCATATGGTGGCACGGGTAGCGCGCGTCGAGGTCACGGTCACGCGCTCGGAAGCCGAGGCGCTGCTGCTTGAGAACAACCTCATCAAGTCGCTCAACCCGCGCTACAACATTCTCTTTCGCGACGACAAATCTTATCCCTACCTCAAGATCAGCGGCCACGCGTTTCCGCGCATCTCGTACTACCGCGGCGCCACCGATCGCGAAAACCAGTACTTCGGCCCCTATCCCAGCGCGTGGGCCGTGCGCGAGAGCATCCAGGTGCTGCAGAAGGTATTCATGCTGCGCACCTGCCAGGACAACGTGTTTGCCAACCGGTCGCGCCCGTGCCTGCTCTACCAGATCCGGCGCTGTTCTGCCCCTTGCGTGGGGCACGTCAGCCAGGAAGCCTATACGGACGACGTACGGCGTGCCGTGCGCTTCCTGCAGGGGCATACGCGTGAGGTCATGGGTGACCTGGAAAGGCGCATGCAGGATGCAGCCGAGGCCTGGCGCTTCGAAGAGGCCGCCGTGTTGCGGGATCGCCTGCACGCGCTGTCGAAGGTATTGCAGCAGCAGACCATGGAGCTCGACGCAGAAGACACCGACATCATCGCAGTGATCATGGGCGGCAGCCGTGCCTGCGTCGTGCTCGCCATGGTGCGGGGTGGGCGGCACCTCGGCGACAAGGCGTTCTACCCGGCACACGTCGATGGCGATGAACCCGCCGAGGTCCTGGAGGCCTTCATCTCGCAACACTACCTCGAACATCAGGTGCCGCCCATCGTGGTCGTGTCGCATCCTTTGCCGGCCGATTCGGAAGTTGGTGAATTCCTGGTGAATCGGGCGGGCCAGCGCACGCGCATCTTGCATCAGCCCCAGGGAGTGCGCCGCAGCTGGCTCGAGCAGGCCGTGCAGAATGCCGAGCTGGCGCTGGCGCGTCTGCTGTCGGAAGAAGGCTCGCAGCGCGAGCGCACCCGCGCGCTGGCTGAAGTGCTGGGGCTCGACACCGACGAAGAGTCGCTCGAACAGTTGCGCATCGAGTGCTTCGACATCAGCCACACGGCTGGCGAGGCGACCCAGGCCTCGAACGTGGTGTATGAGGCGCATGCGATGCAGCCTCGCCAGTACCGGCGCTACAACATTACCGACATTACCCCTGGCGACGACTATGCCGCCATGCGCCAGGTGCTGCGGCGCCGGTTCGAACGCTGTGCCCACGGCGAATCGCCATTGCCCGGCATCGTGCTGATCGACGGTGGCAAGGGGCAGGTCAGCGTCGCTCGCCAGGTCTTTGAGGAACTGGGACTGGATACGTCCGTACTGGTGGGCGTGGCGAAGGGAGAGGGACGCAAGGTGGGGCTGGAGACGCTGGTGTTCGCCGATGACCGGGCACCTCTGGTGCTCGGGCGTGATTCGGCAGCGCTCATGCTGGTCGCGCAGATTCGCGACGAAGCCCACCGCTTTGCCATCACCGGGATGCGTGCGAAGCGCGCGCGTGCCCGCAATGTGTCACGCCTGGAAGATATCGAGGGCGTGGGCCCAAAGCGGCGTCAACGGCTGTTGGCGCGGTTCGGCGGCCTGAAAGGCGTGGCCGCGGCCAGCCAGGAGGAACTGGCGACGGTCGAGGGAATCTCTGCCGAACTGGCCGAACGCATTTACCGCGCGTTGCACTGAACAGGTGCATGTCGACGTGGCACTCGCGCATCCTGAGGGCATAAAGCATTAACATAGCACCTATGCCATTGAACCTCCCTATTGTCCTCACCTGGATCCGCATCGCGATGATCCCGTTGCTGGTGGTGCTGTTCTACCTGCCAGCAAGCGTGCTCGAACCCGGGCTGCGCGATGGCCTTGCAGCAATTGCGTTCATCCTCGCCGCAGTCACCGACTGGTTCGATGGCTGGCTTGCCCGACGCTGGAACCAGACCTCCGGCTTTGGTGCCTTCCTTGATCCCGTTGCCGACAAGCTCATGGTGTCGGCGGCGCTCATCATTCTGCTCATGCTCGGGCGGGTCGATCCCGTCATTGCGCTCATCATCATCGGGCGCGAGATCGCGATTTCCGCGTTGCGCGAATGGATGGCTCAGGTCGGCGCGCGCGCCAGCGTCGCCGTGAACTGGCTGGGGAAGTTCAAGACAGCCGCACAAATGGCTGCGATCCCTTGCCTGCTCTACAATCGGTCGGTAGCGGGGCTCGATCTGGCATGGTGGGGCACCCGCCTGATCGAGATCGCGGCGGTCCTTACCGTGTGGTCCATGCTGTATTACCTGAAGCGGGCGTGGCCCGTTCTCAAAGAGAAAAGCTGAAGCGACCAGGTCGGTCAGCGCTGATTCACGGGTATCTCGAATGGCTCGAACCTTATCGTCGGAAGTCGCAGCTGGTGCCGGTCGCGACGACTGGAAGATCATCTCGCTGGTGGGCATCGCCCATGCTTCGTCCCACTTCTTTCAGCTCGTCATCCCATCGTTGTTCGTGCCGCTGGCCGCTGCCTTCCAGCTCGACTTTGCCCGGCTCGGACTGCTCATGTCGGCGTTTTACGTCATGTCCGGGGTGGGGCAGGCCGCCAGCGGGTTCGTCGTCGACCGCGTGGGCGGGCATCGGGTCCTGTGGTTCGGCCTGGGCTGTTTCGTGCTATCGGCGCTGGCGCTGGCCGTTGCGCCGGGCTACGCCATGCTGATGGTGGGGGCCATTCTCGGTGGTCTGGGCAATTCCGTGTTCCACCCTGCCGATTTCTCCATACTCAATCTGCGCGTCAGCCACCAGCGCCTGGGCCACGCATTCAGCGTCCATGGGCTCACGGGTAGCCTGGGCTGGGCGGCGGCACCCATGTTCGTGGCCGGCCTCACCGTACTGGCCGGCTGGCGGGTCGCGGCCCTGGGGGTTGCAATCCTGGTAGGAGCGATCCTGCTGGCCACCATCATCGGGCGCCGGCTGCTCGACGATCGCCAGGTTGCGATGCACCACGCTCAGGGCGAGAAGAGCCCCACCAGACGGGTGCCCATGACCTTCGCGGAAACCATTCGCACCCTGATGGCAAGTCCTGCACTCTGGGGTGCTTTCCTGTTCTTTGCGATGACGTCGGTATCGCTCTCGGCCATCCAGAACTACACCATGCCCATCCTGGCGCAGCTCTACCAGATGACCGAAGTGCTGGGCAGCTCGGCGTTGTCGAGCTACATGCTGGCGTCGGCCATCGGCATGTTCATGGGTGGGTTCATCGCTAACGGCAATCCGCACAGCGAGCGCGTGGTTGCGCTCGCCTATGCCACGGGCGGGGTCGTGCTGGTGGTGCTGGCACTGGGCGTGTTGCCTTCGGTCATGGCGTTCGCGGGCGTGGCATTGGCCGGCTGGTGCACGGGCATTGCGGGGCCGTCGCGCGACATGCTGATCCGTCGTGTGACGCCCAAGGGTGCACTGGGGTCGGTGTATGGCCTGGTGTACTCTGGCATGGATACGGGCGCCGCGCTTGCGCCTCTGCTCTTTGGCGTGCTGCTCGACATGGGAATGGCTTCCGGGCCCTGGATTGGTGCGGGTATCGCCCTCTGGACGGCAACCGTCATTGCAACCCTGATTGCCCAGCAGGCGCGCCGCAACGAGATGCGCACGGCATCGGCCTGAACCACCCCTATGGCCAAACGGCCATGACATCTTCGTGGCGGGGCTTGCGCGCCGCCACGTGTATGAAAAAGCGCCACCACGATCAGCTCGTGGTGGCGCTTTTTCTGACTGAAGGTGCCGGCCGCGCTTACTTCTGCTGCGGCTTGGCCTGCTGTTCCTCTTCCGCCTTGCGTTTCACGATCTCGGCCAGTTCTCCCCACCGTTTGTGGTCCGCGCGCATGGTGGCGGTCAGCTCGCTGGCCGGCTGGGGCTTGGCGATCAGGCCCTGCTTCTCGATGACGGTGACGACATCGGGGTTTTGCATGGCCTTGGTCACTTCCTCGTAAAGCGCGTCGACGATCCCGGACGAGGTACCTGCCGGGGCGAAGAGGCCCACCCAGGCGGTATCGAGGTTGGCACCCTTCACGCCCTGTTCCTCGAAGGTGGGAATGTCGGGCGCGAAGTGCACGCGTTCAGGCTGCGCCACGCCCAGCACACGCACCTTGCCGGCCTCGGCGTAGGGAAGCGCGAAGTGCAGCGGGACCATCATCATGTCAACCTGGCCACCGATCACGTCGGTCACGGCTCCCGCCGACCCCTTGTACGGGACGTGGAGCAGGCTGGTGCCAGTGTTCGCCTGCAGCAGTTCCATGCCGATGTGCTGCGGCGTACCCGTGCCGGGAGAAGCATAGGTGTACTTTCCGGGGGCGGACTTCATCACCTCGATGGCTTCCTGCAGGTTGCTGGCCGGGAACGAGGGGTTCACCATCAGGGCGAAAGCCACGTTCGCGAGCTGGCCGATCGGAACCAGATCCTTGAACGGGTCGTAGGAAACGTTGTCCTGGAAGTGCAGGTTGATGACCAGCGTGTCAGCGGTGAGCAGCAGCGTGTTGCCATCGGGAGCTGCCGAAATGACCGCGTTCGTGCCAATGGCACCGCTCGCGCCCGGCCGGTTGTCGACCACGACGTGCTTGCCGAGGCTTTCCGTGAGCTTCGGTCCGATCGTGCGGGCGAGCGTGTCTGCGCCAGTGCCGGGGGTGAAGGGCACGACAATCTTGATGACGTTGGAGCCGGGCGCCCGCTGCGCAAGCGCGGCAGCTGTATAGCCCGTGCCCGACACGGCGATGCCCAGGGCGAGGATCGAGGTAAGGGTGACGCGTCTGAAGTGCCTGGCACTCATTGAATAATCTCCTTGAGCCGGCCTGGCCCGTCCAGGCCGGCAACGTTATTGTCAGTTATGAACGGCTTCGGTACCGACAGGTTCCTGCCGCAGCGGGACGTTGAGGGGGTCGTAGCTGTACAGCCACTGGCCGCGGGCCTTCGCGATGTCTTTCTCCTGGAAGGATTTGCGCATCTGCTCGAGGTTTTCGATGCGATACAGGCCCCGCATCGACGTCGATTCGCTGACGATACGGCTGGTGCGTGGAATGCGCGCCTGTTCGTACAGTTTCAGTGCCTCGGCAATGGAGTCGGTTTCGGTCAGGGCACGGGTGAGCACGGCAGCGTCTTCGATGGCCATGACCGCGCCCTGCGCCATGTAGGGCAGGGTGGGATGGGCAGCATCGCCAAGCAGGGTAACGCGATCGGTGCTCCAGTGCGAGGCCGTTGGCCGGATGTTCAGGTCCCACTGATAGCATTCGTCACGATCAACGGCGTCGATGACGGCCTGCACCATCGGGTGCCAGCCTTCGAAATCGGCCTTGAGCTCTTCCCAGGGCCGCTTTTGCTTCCACGACTCGTCGCCAGCGGACTTCTCGCGCGCCACGGCGCCGCCGAAGTTCACCAGGGTGCCGTTCCGCAGGTAGTACATGACGGCGTGACGTCCGGGTCCGCACCAGACGGTCGACACACGTTCCATGAAATTCGCGGGCAGCCGATCCACGGGGACGACGGCGCGCCAGGAAATGTCGCCGGTATACGTGACGGGATCAGGACCCAGGACCTGCTTGCGGATGACCGACTTGATGCCGTCAGCACCCACGAGCACATCGCCGGTCACGCGCGTGCCATTGGCCAGCTTCAGGGTGACGCTGTCGGCGTGTTCTTCAAATCCTTCGACCCGGGCGTTGGTATGGATGCATTCGGGATCGAGCTCGAGGACCTTGCGCAGTATGATCTCGTGCAGATCGGCGCGATGGATGTGATAGTAGGGCGCACCATACTCCTTCTCGCGGTCCTTGAGCGGCACCATGCCCATCATTTCGCCCGTATCGAAGCGCCTGAAGTGCATGGCCAGAGGACGCACGCCCACTTTTTCCAGTTCGTCGCCCAATCCAAGATTCATCAGAACCTTTACCGCGCTCGCGCTGATCTGTATGCCCGCGCCGACCTCGGTCAGGGTTTCAGCCTGTTCGTGCACACTGACCTTGAAACCCTGCTTCAGCATCGAGGCCGCGGCAACCAGCCCGCCGAGGCCGGCTCCAGCGATCATGATCTTCAAGACTTTCTCCTTCATTGCTTGCGTCGCTACTCATGCGTGCGACTGAAGTGTATGCTTGCCACCCCTGGAAACATATGAGCGTTTCGACAAACACATTTCCAAGAATGGAAAAATCATCATGGACCGCCTGAAGGAGATGGAATTGTTCGTCCATACCGCGGAACAGGGCAGCCTGTCGAAAGCGGCCGAGGTACTGAACATTCCGAATTCCACGGCGAGCCGGCTGCTGGCCTCCATCGAGAAGCGTCTGGGGGTGCGGCTCATCCAGCGCAATACTCGCAACCTGGTGCTCACGGAGCTTGGTGAAAGCTTTTATCACCAATGCAAGATAGCGCTCGCCGCCGTCGAGGAAGCCGAAGCCTCGTTGCACGCGGCACGCGTGAAGGTGGCGGGCGTGCTGCGCATCACCGGTTCGGCGTCTTTCTGCCTGAAGCACATCGTGCCGGTATTGCCAACATTCAGTGCGAGATACCCCAATGTGGATATTCAGATCATGGTGGCCAACCGCTACTATGATCTGATCGACAACGGCATCGATGTCGCTTTCCGGGTGCGTGACCAGCACGTGGATGCCAGCATCGTGGTGCGTCCTCTGGCGCGAGCCCGCCTGATCGTGGCCGCCGCGCCGTCCTACCTGGAACGTTACGGTGCACCACAAACCGTGCAGGACCTGGCGCACCACAACATGCTTGTCTACTCCTATCTGCACGGTCGTCAGGGGCTGGAGTTCACGCGCGGCAATGAAACCGCGCAAGTGCGCATCAAGCACCACGTTGAGGCCAGTGATGGACGTATCCTCACGGCTGCCGCCCTTCTCGGGCAGGGCATCGTGGTGCAGCCCAACTATGTGCTTTACGACGACATCGTCGAGGGCCGGCTGGTCACGCTGCTGCCCGAGTGGCGGCTGCCCGAGATACCAATCAGCATCGCGTACCAGCGACGCAAGTTCCTGCCAAACAAGACCACGGCGTTCATTGATTTCATCGTGGAGCACTTCCGTGAAATGGACTTCGAGCGGCAATGGGACGCCGTCACCTGAAGGGCGGGACTGTTTCATCGCGGCGGTCCGGCAGGCAGAGTAGTGGCACAGGCGTTCCGGTTGCGCGTAATATTCCCTGAATACGGACAATGAGGGGACACAGGTGTTGGCTTCATTCGCCAGCATGCCGGAGGGCCGATGGCTCAACGTCGATGGCATCCAGACACGTTACTACGATGCCGGGGAGGGGGCGCCCATCGTCTTCATCTACGGTGGCAATTTTGGAATGAAGGACTCGGCCTCCACGGCACATACATGGAGCTGCAATCTGATGCCGCTTGCTCACAGGTTCCGGGTTGTGGCGTTCGACAAGCTCGGGCAGGGGCTGACCAGCAATCCCAAATGTGATGACGATTACACCATGCAGGCGGTGGTCGACCACGCCGTGGCCTTCATTCAGGCACTGGGCCTGCCGCCCGTGCATTTGGTAGGACATTCCCGTGGCGGGTTCGTGGCCGCACGCATCGCCCTGGAGCATCCGTCCATGGTACGCACGCTCACCGTCGTCAACAGCGGCACCCTGTCTCCCGGGGTGGGTACGAACGAAGTCGTGCTCAGCAACCCGCCGTACCCCGCAGGGAGTCGCGAAGCGGCGCGCTGGGTCTACGAGAACTATTGCTACTCGCCAGCTGCGGTAACCGACGACTGGATCGACGCGGTGTACGAGACCCTGCAATCGCCCAAATACCAGGAGAGCGTGCGCAAAATGACCATCGAGGGGCTGGCGGAGCGCGTCTTTCTCCCGCAGCTTGCCCGCCAGAAACGTGAAACCCTGCAGTGGATCGATGAAGGGCGCCTGCAGCGCCCGGTCCAGATCTTCTGGGGGTTCAACGACCGCACCGCGGTGCTTGAGCGCGGGCTTGAGCTGTTCCGCATGGTGTCCCGGCACCAGCGCGCGGTGCAGTTTCATGTCATCAACCAGTCCGGACATTTCCCCTTCCGTGAGCATCCTGACCAGTTCAATGCTCTGCTGGCCGATTTCGTCGCGGCGCATGCAGGCCCGGGAGGCAAGCCATGAGTGCGGTCCAGCATCAGGCCCTCCCGCTGGAGGGTACGGTGACCGCCGTCTGGTACAACCGCATCGCGCGCGATGCCATCGTGCTGATCCATGGCGGCCAGCCCGGCTTGCTGCCGTACTGCAGTGGGGCGCACATTTGGGGTTTCAGCGCAACTCGGCTGATGGAAAGCGCTGCGGTGATCATGCTGGAGCTGCCGGGAACGGGTACCACCGGCTTCTCGGCTGACGGCCTGACGCTCGACGGATGGAAGAACCATATACGCACCGTGCTGCAGCAGCTGGGTACGGAAAATGTCCATCTGGTTGCGCACGACACGGCCGCGCTGCCCGCCCTGCTGCTGGCGCATGATCATCCGCACATGATCCGTGCCGTAACCGTGGTCTCAAGCGTGGCGGCGACTCCCACTGGCGACGGCGTGGAGAAGTTCGTGCTGGCGTATCCGCCAACGCCGCTCTGGTCGGCCAGCTCGCAGCGTTGGGCACTGGAACAGGTGTCGTATGCACACCATCATGTCGACGATGAGCTCGTTGCCGCCTGCGTGCGCAGCAGTGAGGCGCCCGCCCACGCAAGGGCCGTGGCCCACATGGCCGATCCGGCACGGCGGCTGCAATGGGTGTCATCCATCTCCCGCGCCAAGTCCCGTCTGTTCCAGGTCTGTCGGGAAAGCGGCATTCCGGTACCGGTTCAGGTGGTGTGGGGCACGCACGATCCCCTGGGTACGGTAGACCAGGCGGTGTGGTCGTATCGCATTCTGGCCCAACGGCAGCCGCTCGCCCAGTTCCACCTGATCAATCGCGCCGGGGCCCTGCCGTTCCGGGAAGAGGTCGAGGCATTCTGCCGGGTTTTGCTGGCGTTCGACGACGTCACGGCGCACCGCATGCGGGGTTAGCGGTGGCGTCGCTCCCGGCGTGACCGATGCGCCCGGCCGGGGGCGATGACCGAGGCGTAGCGGACGCGTTGGTCTGCCAGTACTCGGGCCGGCCGTACCGGTCGCGCAGGAAACCGATGAAAGCGCGCACGCGACTGGGCAGATGACGCCGGCCGGGAAATACGGCGTAGATTCCGTTGGGTGGTGCCCCGAACTCATCCAGAACCGAGACCAGCAGCCCGCGGGCCAGCGCGTCCTGTACCTCCCAGAGCGAACGCCAGGCCAGGCCACGACCGTCAAGCACCCAGTCGAGCAGGACAGCGCCGTCATTGCAGGCCAGGTCCCCGCGTACGCGCTGCACGAACACGCCTTCTGCATTGCGAAACAGCCAGCCCCGGTTCTGCGTGCTTTCCGCCTCGAGCGTGAGGCAGTTGTGATGGACCAGATCGCCCGGCGTGCGCGGTACCCCATGGCGTTCGAGGTAGGTCGGCGCGGCGACCACGAGCCGGCGGTTATCGGCAAGACGCACGCTTACCAGGCTGGAATCGGTGAGGTCGCCAATGCGGACCGCGCAATCGTAGCGGCCTGAATGCAGGTCGAGCACGCTGTCGGTGAGGTCCAGCGAGGCGGTGAGCCGCGGGTGCAGATCGAGCAGTTCCGGCAGCAGCGGGGCGACGTGCCTGCGGCCGAAGCCAGCCGGTGCCGTCAGCCTCAGGTGACCTGTGGCCGTGCTGCTGTGTTGCGCGACCAGGCTTTCCGCATCCTCAAGGCTGCGCAGGATATGGTGTGCCTCGTCCAGGAAGATCCGGCCTTCCTCGGTGAGGGTCAGACGGCGGGTGGTCCTGACCAGCAGTTTGACGCCCAGCCTGGCTTCGAGTGCGTCGAGCCGGCGCGCGATGACCGCGGGCACGACACCTTCGGCCCGCGCCGCAGCGGACAGACTGCCCAGGCTGGCTACAGCGACAAAGGTTTCCAGTTGCCTCAGACGTCCCACGGAATGCTCCCGCTCCTGCGCGGGGATCGCAACTGCCACCAGCCCGCGCCTTCGATTTTTTGAAATAAGTAAAAGATGTAAAGACTTTAAAAATGTTTATATACGAAAAGGTATTCAATACACTAGCAATGCCGCCAACGGGAGTGGCAGGGCTGATGCCATGCTCCCGCCCGCGGTACCGACTGTTTCATGCCCAACGATGCAATCTGTCGTCGGTCAGTCCAAGGAGGATCTTTGCATGTCTACATCGCTGCCCGCAGGGGTTGAAATCACTGCACCGGTATCCCCGGAATTCGCCGAAATCCTTACGCCTGACGCCCTGACCCTGGTGGCGCGGTTGCATCGTCAGTTCGAAGGACGGCGCCAGGAGCTGCTGCGGGCGCGGCGCGAACGCGCCGCAAGGCTCGACGCCGGCGAGCGCCCCGACTTTCTCGACGAGACGGCGTCCATACGTGCGGGCGACTGGAGCATCAGCCCATTGCCGGCCGACCTGCAATGCCGGCGCGTCGAAATTACTGGTCCGGTCGATCGCAAGATGATCATCAATGCCCTCAATTCGGGGGCTGATTCGTACATGGCCGATTTCGAGGACTCGAACACGCCGAACTGGCACAATCAGATCGCAGGTCAGGTGAATCTGCGCGACGCCGTGCGTCGTACCATCCGCTTCGAACAGAATGGCAAGCTCTACCAGCTCAACGAGAAGGTCGCCACTCTGCTGGTGCGTCCTCGCGGCTGGCACCTCGACGAGAAACACGTCCGGGTCGACGGGCAGCGCGTATCCGGTGGCGTCTTCGATTTCGCGCTGTTCATGTTCCACAACGCGCGCGAGCTCATCGCCCGAGGCAGTGGTCCGTACTTTTATCTGCCCAAGATCGAAAGCCATCTCGAGGCACGCCTCTGGAACGACATCTTTCGTGAAACCCAGGAAGCATTGGGTATCGCGCAGGGCACCATCAAGGCCACGGTGCTCATCGAGACCATTCTGGCGGCGTTCGAAATGGACGAAATCCTCTACGAGTTGCGCGAGCACAGCGCGGGGCTGAACGCCGGCCGGTGGGATTACATCTTCAGCTGCATCAAGAAGTTCAAGCACGACAGCGATTTCTGCCTGGCCGACCGCAGCCTGGTCACGATGACTTCGCCATTCATGCGTGCTTATGCGCTGCTTCTGCTGAAAACCTGCCATCGGCGCAACGCTCCGGCCATCGGCGGGATGAGTGCACTCATCCCCATTCGCAACGACCCCGAGCGCAATGCCAGGGCCCTGGAGGGGGTGCGCGCCGACAAGCGCCGCGACGCCACCGACGGCTACGATGGCGGCTGGGTCGCGCATCCGGGCCTGGTGCAGCTGGCCATGGAAGAGTTCGTCGCAGTGCTGGGTGATCGTCCCAACCAGATCGACAAGCAGCGCGACGATGTCAACGTCACGGCGGGCGACTTGCTCGATTTCCGCCCGCAGTCGCCCATTACCGAAGCCGGGCTGCGCAACAACATCAACGTGGGCATCCACTACCTCGGTTCCTGGCTGGACGGCACGGGCTGCGTTCCCATCCATAACCTCATGGAAGATGCCGCCACCGCCGAGATCTCGCGCTCGCAGGTGTGGCAGTGGATCCGTTCGCCCAAGGGCGTGCTGGAGGATGGGCGCAAGATCACCGCAGAGCTGGTCCGCGCCCTGATTCCGGAAGAACTGGCCAAGGTGAAGGCGGTTACCGGCGATAGCCCCACGTACGACCGGGCGGCCCGGATCTTCGAACGCATGAGTACGCAGGAGCGTTTTGAGGAGTTTCTCACGTTGCCCTTGTACGAAGAGCTGTAAGCTACCTCAGGTCGGCGCCGGTCCCGAGGTCTTTCTCGATGATCTGTTCAAGCTGGCGCGCCAGACCATCAATTGCCCGCGTGCGCCGCTCGCTTTCTTCGAAACGTTTCGACAACGGGTTCCAGTCGGGTTCGCTGCGCGCCTGCAGCAGTTCTGCAGGCAGCGGGTCGCGCCGCAGGTCGGGTGTCTCGCCGCGCGGCAGTTCGATGGGGGTCAGCGCGGCATGTCCACGCCGTTCCAGGGTTTCTGCAAGTAACAGGAAGCGCAGGGCCAGCAGACGCAGGATGGAATCATCGACGGTCAACTCACGCCAGCCGCGCACGCGGGCCACCAGCCGGTTGCCCAGGTCCAGGCGTTCGTAACCTTGCCACACGCCGCCCACGGCAGCGCCGATGAGGGCGCCTGCCCCCAGGCTGAGCCCGCCCACGGCGAGGTCCACGAGCGCCCCGGCAGCGGCTCCGGCAGCGGCACCCATGCCCACCTGTATACCCATGTCGCGTGCGGCGTTCGGATGGAACAGGTCCATCTCGAGGCGTTGCGGCCAGGCGGGAAGGTCGGTGCGCGCCACGTCACGGTCGCGGAACCCGTAAAGCGCCAACACGGCCGAGACCATGCGGTTTTCTCGCCGCTGTACGGCCTCGCGCAGGCGGGCCAGATGCGCTTCCACCGAAGCTGCGTCGGAGGGCGTGGTCAGGCGCATGGCTGCTGCATCCAGCAGCATTTCCGCGCCCAGGCGCGTGGCCGCTGCTCGCCGGAGCAGACGCTGCCTTCTCAGGTTCTCGAGCAGGCGGTCGATACCGGCAGCCCTGGCGTCGACCAGCGTGGCCAGCTTCCGGTACAGCGTTTCCTCGCCATCGAGCGCGGGTGCGACGGTGTCAAACTCCACGGCTGCATGCAGGCCCAGGCGGGCCAAAGCCTCGCGCCACTCGGGCACACGGGTATCGGGCTGTGCCACGAAGTTCAGTACTGGCAGCAGCGGGCGCGCGCACCACGCAAGTATGGTGAGCTCGTCCCGATGCTTGCCCAGCACCGGGCTGCGCGCGTCTACCACGTAAAAGGCAGCATCGCTGTGCAGCATCTGCCGCAGAACCTTGGCTTCCTGCTCGAACCGCCGCGCGGCCTCGCGCGTTTGCAGGAAACGTTCGACTCGCGTCACGCCATCGATCCGTTCGCCAGCCTCCTGCAGCTGCTCCAGGTAGTCCAGCAAAGTGATCGGGTCTTCCAGCCCGGGGGTATCGTAAAGCTCAAGCAACGGGGTGCCGTCGACAAGCAGCGCGGCCGCCTCGACGTGCCGGGTGGTGCCCGGGCGGTCAGCGACCTCGCCGAAATCGGGGTTGCGCAACAGGGTGCGCATCAGCGAAGTCTTGCCGGTATTGGTGTGGCCCACTACGGCGATTTTCAACGGTTGGCTGTCCATGCGCGCACTCCGTCGTGTCATGCAGGCTGGGGCGCAAGCCAGCGCATGGCCGCCTCGGGACCATTGATGAGGCGGTCGTTCCCGATGCCGGCGCCCAGCAACTTGACCTGCCACTGCTCGAAACGCTGTGGCCCCGAACCCATTGCCAACAGCAGAATACGCCCTGAGGCGCTCAGATTCATCAGCTCGGTAATGAGGGCAAGAGTGCCGCGATCTGGGGTCTGGTTCACGTCGCACACCAACAGCAGGCGTTGTGGTCGATGCTGCGCCAGGTGCCCGAGCAATGCATTGCGCTGGTGCCGGTCGTCGATGTTGCCGCCGTCCAGCACTCCATCGCCGACCCAGGCGGGAGGCCAGGCCACGTCGTGGGGCAGTTCGATGCCGACGACCACAGCGGCATCGCGCGCAGTATGGCGACGCAGGTCTTCAGACAGGAAAGTCGGACAGCCTTCCTGAGCCCACGCCGATGCCGGTCCGGTTGCCTGTGGGATGTCGCGTTCGGCATCCACGACGCCGATGTCGGCCACCCGTTGCTGCAGGCGCTGTTCCAGTGCCACCAGCGAGGGTGTACCCAGGTCGACCGCGAACCCGTGCCGGCGGCGCCAGACCAGCCAGGCGCAGGCCAGCAGCGCCAGCATGCGGGGAAGTACGCCGTACACGACCACACAGCCCAACAGAAAGGTTGACCACAGGGCATGCCCCTCCGCGCCCAGTGGGAGCAAGCCGTCGCTGGCGCGCACCATGGCCGCATCGGGTATGGCAAATCCCAGCCGTGCAGGCAGATAGCCCAGGAAGCGCGTCAGGCTGACAAACGTGTCGGGGGAAAGCAGCGTCGTTTCCCAGAGGAACTCGTACCGTCGGGTAGACAGCAGCACGATGAGCGCCACGACGGAAGTCGCCAGTACCAGCGTCCACCAGGCATGGGTGAGCAGGCCGAACAGCACGCGTTGCAGACGTGCCCGGCGCAGCAGGGCCAGCAGGGAAACCGGCAGCAGGGCGGCGGTGGGCCGGACCAGACCGGACGGTGAATCCTGTCCGGTCAGGCGGGGCAGGCGGGTGAGCCGCCCCGCGAGCCACACCACGACGCGCCCGACGAGACCACTGCGTTCGCCGACCAGCATGCTGATTCCCCAGACGACGAACGTCGCCAGGTTCAGTGCGAGGAGAGTGCCCAGCGCCCAGAAGAGATTGACCGGATGGCTGCCGTCGCCCAGTGCACCACGGGCGGCACCCCAACCTGTGAGCAGGGCGATCAGGGCAAGCACGGCGAGAGCGGCCCAGGCGTTCGCTACCCAGCGGTGGGCGCTGTCGGTCAGGCCCTCACGCTGGGCGACCGCCAGTTGCCGCGCAATGACAAGCGGTTCGTGAGAAGCCGGTGGGCGGGCCACGAGATCGCGTACGATGGCGGCATCTTCGTATGGCCCCCATTGTTCTTCAGCGCGCCTGACGGTCTCGGCCAGCCATTGGGCTCGGGCCTGGGGCTGCGACGCGGTGGGACGAAGCATAGGCAATGAACGGCGGACGTGCAAAGGGTTTTGATGGGGTGAAATGCGCAGTGTATTGCATCCGCGGCATGGGCGCCCGTGCAGGGTACGTGCATTTGGATTAATCTTGTGGTCGCCCGCTTATGCATGAGTTGAATGGTTGTGCCGGTGTCCGAAGCCATCCCCATCCTGATGTACCACCAGATCGATCGCCCTCCGGCCCGGGGTGCGCCATTTCGCAGCCTCGTCGTGCACCCACGGGTATTCGCGCGGCACATGCGCCTGCTCGGGGCGCTTGGGTACCGCGGCCTGGCCATGCGCGATCTGATGCCCTATCTGCGTGGCGAGCTCCACGGCAAGGTATTTGGGCTGACATTCGACGACGGTTTCCGCAACGTGCACCGCAACGTCATTCCCGTACTGCATCGGCTAGGCTTCACGGCCACCTGCTACTTCGTGGCCGGGCATCCGGGTGGCACGAACTTCTGGGACGCGAAAGCCGGTGTGGCCAGCGCTCCGCTCATGTCCCGCGAGGAAATCCGTGAATGGGCGGCAGCCGGGCACGAAGTGGGCTCGCATACGCTCGACCATGTCGATCTCGCGCGCGTTGCCCCGGACCATGCGCGCGAACAGATCTGCCGATCACGGCGTATCCTTGAAGACCTGGTTCAGCAGCCCGTCGAGGCCTTCTGTTATCCCTATGGCCATTACGGCGCAGAACACGTCGCCATGGTACGCGAGGCTGGTTATGCCAGTGCAACCACTACCCAGCGAGGGCGAGCGCGTGCGGGCGACGACCTCTTTCAGCTGGCACGGGTTCCGGTCGTGCGCTCCACGCATTTCGTCGGGCTCGTCCAGAAGCTGCTTACCCGCTATGAAGACAAGCGCGGTCTCAGGCAGGTGAGGCCGGTGCCGCTGCACGAGGGTTAGATGTCGAAACCTGCTTCCGGGCTGCGGCCATGCGTGCCGCGGGTGTCTGTGTCGTCGCATGTCGCTGCCAGTGGTGCTGCCGCGACTGATGTCAACGCATGCGACGAGGGTGCGCAGCGCAGGCTGCGCGTGGCGTTCCTGACACGGCGCTTCGGGGTACGCTTCGGTGGCGCCGAAGCCTACGGGGAACACCTGGTACGGGCGCTGCAGGGGCTGTGCGACGTGCACGTGTTCTGCCAGGAATGGGACAGCCGGCTTGTTGTGAACCATACGATCGTTCCCCGCGGCAAGCACTTGCCGCGCTGGCTCAATCTGGCTGATTTCACCCGTCGGTGCCAGTCGCTGGTGCGCGGTTTCGATGTGGTCCACACGCACGAGAACAGCGGGTTCGGAGACGTGCACGGCGTCCACGTGATGCCCGTACGGTATGCGCGCCTGCACGTGCGGCACGGATGGAAGAACTGGCTGGCGGTACACACCAGTCCGCGCTGGCTGGGTTACCTGGCCATGGAGGCGGCGCGCATGCGCCCGCGGCCGGGCAAGGTCATCGTCGCGGCGTCCGAACTCATTGCCGAGCAGATCGCGGCAGCCTACCGGGAGACCGCACCGGTAACCGTCATTACCCCGGGTGTGTACCTGCCCCGGCAGATCCCGGAGCAGGTAGCGGCCCGTCAGGCCCTGGGTCTGCCCGCGGACGAGCGCATCGCGCTTCTGGTGGCGAACGATCCCGTGCGCAAGGGGGTGGAAACCTTGCTCGAAGCATTGCCGGCAGTGCCCGGGGTGCGGCTGTGGGTAGTTGGCGGGGAAGGCGACATGCCCGCGCGCGTGCGCCACCTGGCCGAGGCCGCCGGGCTCGCCCATCGGGTCCGGGTGTGGCCCGGACAGTCCGATCTCTCCAACATATATGCTGCGGCCGACTTCTGCGTTTTCCCAACGCGAGGCGATGCTTTTGGCATGGTACCGCTCGAAGCCATGGCGTACGGTCTGCCGGTGATCATGAGTGGGGCGCGGTACTGTGGCTTCGCCCGTTATGTCGAGCCGGGTACCGACGCCTTGATCCTCGAAGATCCGCATGATGCGCAGACACTGGCGCAATTGATGCGTCAATTGACGGACGACGCGGATTTGTATGCACAGCTCAGGGAACACGGTGCAGCGCGCGCTCGCCAGTTCGCCTGGAGTGACATCGCCCGGCAGTTTCTCGCCATTTACCGTCAGTCTGCGGCCCGCGCCTGAAGTCTGCCCCGCGATTTACGCACCAGCGCGTTTGCAGTATGTTGATGGCTGCGGTGCAGGCCTGCGTTGCCGGAGCATGCGCTCGTGGCGGATGGTGCGCCATTCCCGCCGTGTTGTCGGTGGCCTGATCTCTCTCGCATGCCGGTCCGGTCCTGCCTGAAAATGTGCCGCGGGCGGGTTGAAACCGCCTGTTACGACCTCATCTTGCATGCATCAGCCGAGAATCATGCCTGGGCCTCAGCGCATGATTCACCTCACATGGCGCACTATATTGCGAGAGACTCATGCGTTTCGACAAACTCACAACGAAATTCCAGCAGGCCCTGGCCGACGCCCAAAGCCTGGCCGCGCGAAATGACAATCCCTACATTGAGCCCGTGCATGTACTCATGGCGCTACTCAGCGATGCTGAAAGCGGCACGGGCAGCCTTCTGGCGCGCGCCGGCGTCGCCGTCAATCGCCTGCAATCGTCTCTGGAGCAGGCCATCAGGCGCCTGCCTCAGGTGCAGGGCGGCGACGGCACCGTGCAGGTCAGCCGCGAGCTGCAGGCATTGCTGCTGCAGACCGACAAGGAAGCTGGCAAGCGGGGTGACACCTATGTCCCCAGCGAGCTGTTCCTGCTCGCGCTTGCTGACGACAAGGGCGAAGCCGGACGGCTGTTGCGTGAGGCGGGCTTGCAGAAGTCCGCGCTCGAGGCGGCCATCGAAGCCGTGCGCGGCGGCGCGTCGGTCGACTCGCCTGAAGCCGAGTCGCAGCGCGAAGCCCTCAAGAAGTACACCATCGACCTCACCGAGCGCGCCCGCCAGGGCAAGCTCGATCCGGTCATCGGGCGTGACGACGAAATCCGTCGTACCATCCAGATCCTGCAACGGCGCACGAAGAACAACCCCGTGCTCATCGGCGAACCCGGCGTGGGCAAGACCGCCATTGTGGAAGGACTGGCCCAGCGTATCGTCAACGGTGAGGTGCCTGAAACTCTCAAGGGCAAGACCGTACTGTCGCTGGACATGGCTGCCCTGCTGGCGGGGGCCAAGTATCGGGGCGAATTCGAAGAACGCCTCAAGGCCGTGCTCAAGGAAATTGCGCAAAGCGAAGGGCAGATCATTGTCTTCATCGACGAGCTGCACACTATGGTCGGTGCGGGCAAGGCCGAAGGAGCCATCGATGCCGGCAACATGCTCAAACCCGCGCTTGCGCGCGGCGAGCTGCACTGCGTGGGCGCCACCACCCTCGACGAATACCGCAAGTACATCGAGAAGGATGCCGCCCTTGAGCGGCGCTTCCAGAAGGTCATGGTTGACGAACCGACGGTGGAAGACACGATCGCCATCCTGCGCGGCCTGAAGGAACGTTACGAGTTGCACCATGGGGTGGAAATTACCGACCCCGCCATCGTGGCTGCGGCCGAACTGTCGCATCGGTACATTACCGACCGCTTCCTTCCCGACAAGGCCATCGACCTCGTCGACGAGGCGGCGGCACGTATCCGTATGGAGATCGACTCCAAACCGGAAGTCATGGATCGGCTCGACCGCCGCATCATCCAGCTCAAGATCGAGCGCGAGGCGGTGAAGAAGGAGACCGACGAAGCGTCCCAACGTCGCCTGCACGCCATCGAGGCCGAACTCGAGTCGTTGCAACGCGAGTACAACAACTACGAGGAAATCTGGAAAGCGGAGAAGGCCGCCGTCCAGGGTGCACAGTCGATCAAGGAAGAAATCGAGAAGGTGCGCGCGGAAATGGCCGAGCTGCAGCGCCGCGGACAGTTTGACAAGCTGGCCGAGTTGCAGTACGGAAAACTGCCCGAGCTCGAGGCCCGTCTCAAGGCTGCCGAGAACCAGGCCGAAGGCAAGGCCGACGGTGAGCAACACATGAAGCTGTTGCGCACGCAGGTCGGCGCGGAAGAGATTGCCGAAGTGGTGTCGCGCGCCACCGGAATCCCGGTGTCGAAGATGATGCAGGGTGAACGCGCCAAGCTGCTTCACATGGAAGAGCGGCTGCACGAGCGCGTCGTCGGTCAGGACGAAGCGGTACGCCTGGTGTCGGACGCCATCCGCCGATCGCGCGCGGGTCTCAGCGATCCGAACCGTCCGTATGGCTCATTCCTGTTCCTTGGCCCCACCGGCGTGGGCAAGACCGAGCTCACCAAGGCGCTCGCCGAATTCCTGTTCGATTCGGAGGACCACATGATCCGGATCGACATGAGCGAGTTCATGGAGAAACACTCGGTCGCGCGCCTGATCGGGGCGCCTCCGGGCTATGTGGGCTACGAAGAGGGCGGCTACCTTACCGAAGCCGTGCGGCGTAAACCGTATAGCGTCATCCTGCTCGACGAGGTCGAGAAGGCGCACCCCGATGTGTTCAACGTGCTGTTGCAGGTGCTTGATGACGGGCGTCTCACCGACGGCCAGGGCCGCACGGTCGATTTCCGGAATACGGTGATCGTCATGACGTCCAACCTGGGCTCTCAGCACATCCAGAACATGGCGGGCGAGCCGTACGAGGCGGTCAAGGCGGTGGTCTGGGAAGAATTGCGCCAGCATTTCCGGCCTGAATTCCTGAACCGCATCGACGAGGTCGTGGTGTTCCACGCGCTCGACAACAAGCATATCGAGGCGATTGCCAACATCCAGCTGCAACGGTTGCGGGAACGTCTCGAGAAGATGAACATGCGCCTCGAGGTCTCCGATGCGGCACTGGCACAACTGGCCCGGGCCGGCTTCGATCCGGTGTTCGGAGCGCGTCCGTTGAAGCGGGCCATCCAGCAGGAAATCGAGAATCCGGTGGCGAAGCTCATTCTGGAAGGCAAATTCGGCGAGAAGGACGTCATTCCTGTCGACTGGCAGGACGGCAAGTTCGTCTTCACGCGCACCTTGCAGTAACCTGAGGGCGCGTGAGGCGCCGCTGGGCTCTCGCCAATGCTCCGTGCCAGGTGTGGCTGAGGTCGTGATGCCCCCGCAGCATGTGCTGCGGGGGCTTCTTGTTGCAGGGCCGAAAGTCTGCTTTCAGGCGGAACGGACGGCAGAACGGACGTGTGATGAGGTCAAGCGGCCAGGCTCGTACATCGGAGCCGCAGAGCAGGGTCAATTGCGTTTCCTGCCGGCATCGCGTCCGTTCTTGTTCGATGAGGATGGGGCGGGTTTCGCCCCCGACTGCGATGCTGCACGGCCCGCGGCCGCCCTCGTGAAGTCGCCGGCGATGGCCGAACTCAGGTTGGATGGATCGAGGTACTTGCGCACTGCGCCGTTGACATCGTCAGCGGTCAAGGCTTGCAGTTTGCGGTCGATGTCAGCCGACCAGGCAAATGTGCGCCCGAGCTGCAGATACTCGAGCCAGACGCTGGCAAGCACACCATCCTGTGCGCGCGAGAGCTGGCGTTGCCGTAGCAGCGCCTGCACGCCTTCCTTGACCTCGTTTTCGGTGAAACCGTCGGTGAGGACGCGGTCGATTTCTTCGTTGAAGGCCTGCTCCAGCCGCTGCAAGGTGTCGGGTGGATATATCGCGTAGAAGGTCCAGTCGGCGGACGGTTCGTAGGACGACACCGACAGGATGCTGCGTACGTCGTAGGACAGCCCCTCCGTTTCACGGATGCGCATCCACAGGCGGGAGGTTTCGCTCAGGCCCAGCATGTGGTTGGCCAGGTACAGGGGGACGTAGTCGGGATCGGTGTCCTGCAGTGCGAAAGGCAGGAGAGCTGCGTAGAACGCGTTGGCCTTGTCAGGCGTGTCGATGACGAAACGCTCGGCGGGAACCTCGTGGTAAGGATCCGGGATGCGCTTGAATGGCGGGGCAGGCTGCCACCCGGCGAGGCCGTCAGCCAGTGCTTTCTGCACCTCGTTGGCGTCAAAGTCGCCGACAGCCGTGAAGTACATGTTGCCCGCGCCGTAGAACCATTCGTGGAACGCCACCAGCGCTTCGCGTTTCAGGTTCTCGATTTCGAGCACGGCTTCGCCAAAGGTGGGAATGTAGCGCGGGTCATCCTTGGGCCAGGGGTTGGCATGGCGCGCCAGCGCCCGCATTGCCAGCTGGTTGGGGTCGGTCATGGCGTCGTTCAGGGCGGCCAGCACCGAACGCTTGTATTCTTCCACCTGATCTTCGGGGAAGGTTGCGTTGCGCAGGATGTCCAGTACCAGGGCGACTACCGCGGGCAGATTGTCGCGTTTGGTGCTCATGGAGACCACGACATCGGTTCCGGCTCCGGCGAAGGCCACATTCGCTTCAAGCTGGTCGAAGCGGTCCTGGATTTCCTGGCGCGACATGGTGCGGGTGCCACGATCCAGCAGCGCAGCGGTGGCCTGTGACGCCAGGCGTTGCCCGCGCAACGATTCGAGGTCGCCGAAACGCAGCTTGAACTGGGCGCTGACGCGGGAGCCTCGAGTGGCCTTGGGCAGCAGTGCCATCTCCACCCGTCCGTTGGCCAGCTCCAGCGAGCGACGCTCGGTGCGGGCGTCGATGTTCTCGGGCGTAGGGTCGAACGGTTCGATTTCCCGGTAGTCTGGATTGCCGGTGTAGTCTTTCAGCAGAGCATCGAGGTCGATTTCCTCGGGCGCGGGCGCGCGCACCGGTTTTTCAGTGGGTACGTAACGGCCTTCGGTGCGATTGCTGCGCACCAGCCAGCGTTCGGCGGCCCGCTGTACGTCTTCGACCTTGAGGTCGCGGATCCAGTCGCGGCGCTTGAAGAACAGGCGCCAGTCGCCCGCCGCGATGGCTTCGGAGAGCGCGACCCCCAGACGTTGCGGGTCGCTGTAGACGCGGTCCCAGTCGAGCAGCAGCTTGTTGCGCGCGCGTTCGAGCTCTTCCTCGGTGATGGGCGCCTGCATGACGGATTCGACCGTATCGATCAGCGTCCACAGGGCCGTGTACTGGTCCATCGACGGCTCGAGCTGGGCACCGAAGATGACCGTGGAGGGATCGCGTCGGTCGAAGGCAAACCCGAATACCTCAGCGGCCTTGCCGGGCACCACCAGCTGGTGGTACAGGCGACCCGAAGGTGTATCGCCCATGATGATGGCCAGGGCGTCGATGGCGACCGACTCGGGTGACCCTGCCTGCGGCGAGTGGTACATCGCCGCCACCAGGGGTACGCCACCAGCGCGTCGTACGGTGACCGAGCGCTCTCCGTCCTGTACAGGCTCCACCGTATATTGCGGGGGGAGTTTGCGTTCGGGCCGCGGAATGCGACCGAAATCGCGGGCGATGTCGGCCAGCGTCTGCCTGACGTCGAACTTGCCCGAAACGATGAGCACGGCGTTGTCGGGCTGATAGTACTGCCGGTAGAACTTGCGCAGCTGATCGATATCGACGTTCTCCACGTCGGAGCGCGCGCCAATGGTGCTCTTTCCGTAGTTGTGCCACTGGAAGGCCACACTCTGCATCTTCTCGAGCAGTATTCGGAACGGATCGTTCTCGCCGCGCTCCATCTCGTTACGCACGACAGTCATTTCGGTGTCGAGGTCGCTGCGCAGGATGGTCGAGTTGATCATGGCGTCGGCCTGCCAGCCCAGGTACCAGCGCAAGGTGTCGGGATCGGCCGCAAAACTGGCGAAGTAATTGGTGCGGTCCTGTGAGGTTGTGCCGTTAGCCCGCAGGCCTCGCCTGGAAAACTCTGCCAGCGCATTGCGAATGTTGTGCGTGCCCTTGAACAGCATGTGTTCCAGCAGGTGCGCCATGCCGGTTTCTCCGTAGTTCTCGTGGCGCGAGCCAACCAGGTAAGTCATGTTGACTGTGGTGGTGGGCTTGGACTGGTCGGGCGCCAGCAGTACCCGCAGTCCATTGCTGAGCTCGTATTCCGTGATGCCTTCGACGGAACGGATACGGCGGACTCCTGGTGGGAGTTGCTCATTGTCAGCGGCACTCGTGGGGGCCGCCACGGTTTGGTCCGGTGCAGCCGGGTCCGGTGGTGCCGCTGCGGTTTCCGCGGCCTTGGCCGGATAACCCGTGAAGAGGCTGGCGAGTGCTACAAGGGCGGCAACAGCGCCGGCTGACAGCGATCTGAGCAATTGGGCCATAACTTCGAACTCGCGAAAGAATCGGCTCGTGGCAAGTGACGCTGAGTGTAGCCCAGCACCACACGCAGGGCGGCACAGTAGGTGGCTGCGGGGCTACGAGCGTCTTGCGGGCGGGCACGCCCGGATAACAGTGCTTTTTACACGTTTTATCATTTCGACAGCAATTGCATGGCCTCGGTCAGACCCTCGACCGTCACCGGAAACATGCGGTCGTGCATCAGCTGCCGTATGAGCGAGATCGACTGGCGATACTCCCATAGTCCCTGCGGTTCCGGGTTGAGCCACACGAAGTGCGGAAACGCCTGGGTCAGGCGCTGCAGCCACAGTGCCCCGGGCTCCTGGTTGTAGAACTCGACCGACCCGCCGGTGTGGGTGATCTCGTACGGGCTCATCGTCGCGTCGCCCACGAAAATGAGGCGCCAGTCGGCGTTGAAGCGGTGCATCACGTCGAGCGTGGAGATCTTCTCGGTGTGCCGTCGCCGGTTGTTGCGCCAGAGATGCTCATAGACGCAATTGTGGAAGTAATACACCTCGAGATTCTTGAACTCCGAGCTGGCTGCGGAAAACAGCTCCTCCACGCGCGTGACGTGATCGTCCATGCTGCCCCCCACGTCCAGCAGCATCAGCACCTTCACCGCGTTGCGGCGTTCGGCCACCATCCGGATGTCGAGATAGCCGGCATTGCGTGCCGTCTGGTCGATGGTGCTCTCCAGGTCGAGCTCGAGCTCGGTACCTTCGCGTGCGAAACGGCGCAGGCGACGCAGGGCCACCTTGATGTTGCGCGTGCCCAGCTCGACCGTATGGTCGTAGTCGCGGAATTCGCGGCGCTCCCACACCTTGACCGCGCTGCGGTGGCGGCTTTCTCCGCCGATGCGGATGCCTTCCGGGTGATAGCCGCTGTGGCCGAACGGTGACGTGCCGCCCGTGCCTATCCACTTGTTGCCGCCTGCGTGTCGCTCCTTCTGTTCCTCCAGGCGCTTGCGAAACTCCTCCATGAGCTTGTCCCAGCCAAGTTTCTCAATCGCTGCTTTCTGTTCCGGAGTGAGGCTGGCCTCGAAGCTCTTGATTAGCCAGTCGAGCGGGATTTCCTTGTCGGGAAGGGCGGCTTCAACGTTGCGGAAATAGCTCGAGAAAGCCTGATCGAAGCGGTCGTAATGTGCCTCGTCCTTCACCAGGATGAGGCGTGCCAGGTGATAGAACGCGTCGATGGAGGGTGGAATGACCTGTTTGTGCAGGGCCTCGAGCAGCGTCAGGTACTCGCGGATCGAAGCGGGTACCTGGTGCGCGCGCACGTGCGTGAAGAAATCGGCAAGCATGGGTCAGTTGCGGCGGGTCCCGCGTGCCATGAAAAGAAGGCGTTCAACGAGGTGTACGTCCTGTTCGTTCTTGAGCAGGGCGCCATGAAGGGGTGGTATGGCGGCCTCTTCATTGGCCGTACGCAGTACGTCAGCCGGGATGTCTTCTGCCAGCAGCAGCTTGAGCCAGTCGATCAGTTCCGAAGTGGAAGGCTTTTTCTTCAGTCCCGGCATTTCCCGCATGCGCAGGAAGGTATCGAGCGCGGCCGACAGCAGCTCCTGCTTCAGCCCCGGCAGGTGGACGTCGACGATGCGTCGCAGCGTCTCGCGGTCGGGAAAGCGGATGTAGTGAAAAAAGCAGCGGCGCAGGAATGCATCGGGCAGTTCCTTCTCGTTGTTCGAAGTAATGATGACGAGCGGGCGATGGCGGGCCACGATGGTTTCGCGCGTCTCGTACACGTGGAACTCCATGCGGTCGAGCTCGCGCAGCAGGTCGTTGGGGAATTCGATGTCGGCCTTGTCGATTTCATCGATGAGCAGCACCACCGGAACTTCGGACGTGAACGCTTCCCAGAGCACACCCTTGACGATGTAGTTGCGGATGTCCTTGACCTTTTCGTCGCCCAGCTGGGAATCGCGCAGGCGCGACACGGCATCGTATTCGTATAGTCCCTGCTGCGCCTTGGTGGTGGACTTGACGTGCCATTGCAGCAAGGGCCGCTGCAGCGCACGGGCCACCTCTTCGGCCAGCATGGTCTTGCCCGTGCCGGGCTCGCCCTTGATCAGGAGGGGGCGTTCCAGGGCCAGGGCGGCGTTGACGGCGAGATTGAGATCATCGGTGGCGACGTAGCGGTCAGTACCAGTGAATCGGGGGGTGGCTTGAGTAGGCATGCAGACGACTAATCGTTGAATTGATCACGTTGGCACGAAATGACTGCGGCAGCGTGCCGGAAGACGGGTTGTCGGAGAAGGCCAGACCAGGCGCCTGGCGGCATGAGCAAGCATACTACCTCGCACGGGCGCGAGGCAGCACCCGCGGCGTGCGTCACTGGTCTTCGCGCGGGTGGAGGCTGGCTGCCGTGCGCCGTCGCGTACGATGCCGCCGGGCGAGGCGGGTTTTCCAGATCCATATCTCGCTCACCAGAAAGTACACCGTGATCGATGAGACGGTGGCCAGGATGGCAAGCCCGAGAAAGAGAGGTTTGCCGATGGAGCCGATGGCCGTGAGCCACGAGTGCAGGCGTTCAAGCCAGCCGGCCGAGGCATCCGGCTCCTTGTGGATTTCCATGAGGGCCGCGGTTGCCTCGGGGTCGTCGGCATGTTCTTTCCCGAGAATCGCCACTCCCAGCCGGTAGGCTGCGTAATAGATGGGACCGAAGGTGACCGGGTTGGTAACCAGGGTGCTGGCAACCGCCATGGGCAGGTTGGCGCGCAGTACGACCGCTGCCGCGGCCGAGCCTGGAATCTGGGCGACCGGCAGCATCAGGCCAAAGAATACGCCCAGCGCGAGGCCCAGGGCGACGCCCTTGCGCCGCACATGCCAGAGGCGGGGATGATGCAGGGCGGGACCCAACCAGCTGAGCCAGCGGTTGGTGCGAATCTTCTCGGCGCTGGGCAACCAGCTTTTCAGGCGATGCTTCATGAATGGCGTCAGGTGGTAGGGGCTGGCCGGTGGCCGCAGCATGTGTGGCACGGCCATGCGCGCGGCGGTGTCCCCGGGTCAGAAGATGGCGTCGCGTTCAAAATGGGCGAGATCCCGGCCGAGCGTATCCAGTACCGTTGCAATGGCACCGTCCGACACGCAGTCGACGATGCGGCGGTGCGGGCGCGCGCGCAGCCAGGTCAGTTGGCGCTTGGCCAGCTGGCGCGTGGCCGCGATGGCGCGCGTGCGCGCTTCGGGAAGCGAATACTCGCCGTCGAGATGTGCCCACAGCTGGCGGTAGCCCACGCAGCGGACCGAAGGCAGGTCGGGAGAAAGATCGCCACGTGCGTGCAGCCGCGCAACTTCATCCAGAAAGCCGAGTGCCATCATGGCGTCGAAGCGCGCCGCGATGCGCTCGTGCAGGATGGTGCGGTTTGACGGTTCCAGGCTGACCTCGATGAAATGCAGATGCTGCACGTCGTCTGTCTGCCCTGCCGCTGGCTGTCCCTCGATGAAGCGCGAGAGGGGAACCCCGCTCACCAGGAACACCTCCAGGGCGCGCTGGATCCGCTGGCTGTCGTTCGGCGCCAGACGCGCGGCAGTGGCGGGATCGACCGCCTGCAGGCGGGCATGCAGGGCAGGCCAGCCCAGCCGGGCTGCTTCTGCTTCCAGTTGTGCCCGGATGCAGGGGTCGGCCTCGGGCAGTTCCGCAAGGCCCTGTTGCAGCGCCTTGTAATACATCATCGTTCCGCCCGCGAGCAACGGGAGGCGGCCGCGTGCGTGCGCTTCTTCAATGAGTCGCAGCGCATCCATGCGAAAACGCGCGGCAGAGTAGGCTTCGGCCGGATCGCAGATGTCAAGGAGATGGTGCGGCACCACGGCGCGTTCCTCGGCGCCCGGTTTCGCGGTGCCAATATCCATATCTCGATATATCGTGGCTGAATCGACGTTGATGATCTCGACCGGCCAGCGTCGGGCGATAGCCAGAGCAGCCGCAGTTTTGCCCGACGCGGTGGGGCCCATCAGCAGCACGACGGGACGGCGCAATTCCTGTGTGAACATTGCTGGAAAATCGGTTTCAACGGCCCCGCATGAAGAGCTTGTCGATCTCGGGGAGCGGGATGGGAATCCAGGTGGGACGGCCATGGTTGCATTGATCGGCACGTTCGGTTACTTCCATTTGCCTCAGCAAGGCGTTCATTTCCGCCAGGGATAGCCGGCGATGGGCCCGCACCGACGCATGGCATGCCATCGTGGCGAGCAGCTCGTTGCGTGCCTGGGTGAGCACGTGCGATTCACCAACCGCGGCCAGTTCCCGCAGCACGTCGCGCGCAAGGGTCTCGATATCCGCCTGGGCGAGCACCTGAGGTACGGCACGTACCGCCAGGGCATTGGGGCCGGCGACGGTGATTTCGAAGCCCAGCGCGGCGAGCGCTTCGGCGTGTTCGGTTACCAGTGCAACATCGGTTTCGTGCGCCGTGAACACGACCGGCACCAGCAGCTGCTGGCGCGGTATGCCCTGGGCGTCCAATGAGTGTTTGAGTCGTTCATACACAATTCGTTCATGCGCGGCGTGCATGTCGACCAAAACCAGCCCGTCACGGTTCTGGGCCAGTATGTATACCCCGTGCAGCTGTCCGATGGCCATGCCCAGCGGATGGTCCTCCTCGCCTGACTGCATGTCGGGCATGCGCGGCACGGGGCCTGCGCCGGGCGCGGTCGGCACCGCTTCCGAAACGGGTGTAGTGGGGGAGACGGCTGCGGACAGGGGCGCCGCGCTGCCACCGTCGGCGGCAACACCCGTCGGACTGCTTTCCTCGTGGACGGACTGGGTCGGGGCATGTTTCCCCACGTCGTGCGCGGGGACAGGGCTGGGCAGGTCGTGATGACGGTCGTCGTCGGTGTCGCCCAACGGCCGGAAAAACGCCAGGTGTTGCTCGAGCACTCCGGCACGGCCCGGATCGTGCAGTTGAAGCGGACGTTGGACATGCCACCGGTACGGCACGCGTTCAGGGGCCGCCAGGCCTGAGTCCGCCAGGTTTGCGTCACCCGATGAGGCGCGCACCGGGCCTTCGGTGGAACCCGGGCCTGACGCCTCATCACCTCCCGTGGCGTGGCGCGGCCGGGCGAGCGCATCGCGGGTCGCGGCATGAACGAATCGATAGACGGCGTTGCTGTCGCGGAAACGGACCTCGTGCTTGGCCGGGTGAACGTTCACGTCCACCATGGCGGGGTCAAGCTCCAGGAAAACCACGTAGGCGGGCTGACGGTCGCCATGCAGGACGTCGGCATAGGCACTGCGTATGGCGTGGCTGACGGTGCGGTCGCGCACGAAACGCCCGTTCACGTAAATGAACTGCCGGTCGGATCGCGACCGTGCCGCGGTAGGGCGCACGAAAATGCCGCGCAGCTGCAGGATGCCGCTGGCGCGCTCGACGATCAGACCGTCCTGCATGAACTCCGAACCCAGCACGTCGCGCACGCGCTCGGCCATGGTGCCCGGCAACCATTGCCGGAACAGGCGGTCGTTGTGATGGATGCGGAATGCGACGTGTGGGCAGGCGAGGGCCAGACGTTCGCAGGCCGTGACGCAATGGCTGAATTCCGTGGCTTCGCTACGCAGGAACTTGCGCCGCGCGGGAACCAGATCGAACAGCTGACGTACATCGACGGTGGTACCGACAGGGCCTGACGCGGGAGCGACCGGGCGCACCTCGCCGTTGCGAACCTCGAGCTGGAAGGCGTGGGGCGCGTCGGCCGTACGGGAGATGATGCGCAACTGGGCCACAGCTGCGATCGAGGCCAGTGCTTCACCGCGAAAGCCCATCGACGCGACAGTTTCGAGCTGCTCGAGTGTGGCGATCTTGCTGGTTGCATGGCGTGCGACGGCCAAGGGCAGCTCGTGCGCAGGAATGCCGTATCCATCATCAGTAACGGCAATGCGCCGGATGCCGCCGCCTTCGAGCCGGATCTCCAGTGCACCGGCCTGGGCATCGACGGCGTTTTCCAGAATCTCCTTGAGTACGGAGGCGGGACGCTCAATGACCTCGCCCGCGGCGATCTGGCTGATGAGCAGGTCGGGCAGCTGGGCAATGGGGCGACGTGGCGCGAGGCTGGTCGGCATGGGATGATTGACTCCAAGGGGTTGCCTGACAGCGGAGGCGGCAGTAAACGTCTGGGCACGGGCATGTCCTGGCCTGACGGAGCAGGCCCAGGAGCGCGCGTCGGCGCGGCTGACGGCGACGGCCGGGACGTTTCCGTAAGGTCATTATAGGGGTGTGCGGCAGTGCAGCGGGGGGCGGCACGCTGGTGCGTCGAGGATCGGGGCGCTGCGTCTGCCAGGTGGCCCCCCCAGCAGGGGTCAGTTGCTGGCAACGTTGATGTTCGCCACCGGCGGGTTGGCCGCCAGATAGGCCATCATGCCCGACTGGATGGCGTCCGCCATCTGTTCCTGGTAATGGGCCGAACGCAGTTTCTGCTCTTCCTGGGGGTTGCTGATGAAGGCAGTCTCGACCAGGATGGAGGGGATGTCCGGCGCCTTCAGCACGGCGAACCCGGCCTGCTCGACGCGTGGCTTGTGCAGGCGGTTGATGCGACCGATGTGCTCGAGTACGTAGCCGCCAAGTTTGAGCGAATCGTTGATCTGCGCGGTAGTGGACAGGTCGAGCAGAACCTTGGCAATCAGCTGGTCCTGCGACCGGATGTTGATGCCCCCGATCAGGTCGGCCGCGTTCTCCTTGTCGGCCAGCCATCGTGCGCTGGCACTGGATGCGCCCCGTTGCGAAAGGACGTAGACCGACGACCCATTGGCCGAGCGCCGCGTGAACGCGTCAGCATGGATGGAGATGAACAGATCGGCCTGGGCACGGCGCGCCTTGAGCACCCGCGCATTGAGCGGTACGAAATAATCGCCGTCGCGGGTGAGCAGGGCGCGCATGTTGGGGTGGCGGTCGATGCGTGCTTTCAGGCGCCGGGCAATCTGCAGGACGACGTCCTTCTCGCGCGTGCCGCGCGGACCGATGGCCCCCGGATCCTCGCCACCATGGCCGGGATCGATCATCACGGTGATCTGGCGTTTGGTAGCGGGCGCAGCAGGACGCGCAGGCCGTGTCGACCTCATCATGGCATCGGCGGCAGACTCGTTCTCGCGCGGCTTGCGTGGTGCTGGCTGGCTGGGCGCAGCGGGCGGCAAAGGTGCCTTCCCGGGCTGGGTACGCAACTCGTCGATGATTTTCGCGATGGGGTCTTCGTCGTTGTTCAGCAGCGCCATGAGCGGATCGTCCGACATCGTCGGATAGAGGTCGAGGACGAGCCGGTGCTGGTATTCGGCAATGGGCTTCAGCGTGAATACCTGGGGCACGATCGGCTGTTTGAGGTCGAAGACGAGGCGTACGACACCTGGCTGGTTCTGCCCGACCCGCACGCTGCTGATGTACGGATCGTTCGGCTGGATCTTCGATACGAGATCGCGCAGCCGCGCATTGAGGTCGACGCCGTAGAGATCGACCACCAGTCGGTGCGGGTTCTGGAGTACGAAATGTTCGGCCTTCAGTGCCGTGTCGAGTTCGAGCGTGACCCGCGTGTATTCCGCAGCGGGCCAGGTACGAACCGCGACAATGGTGGCGGCCCAGGCACTGCGCGGAACAAGGGGAACGAGGAGCAGGGTGCCGGCTGCAGCCAGCCAGCGCCGCCGTGAAGGTGCCGCCAGGGCTTCCGTGCAGGGCAAGCGGGCGGAAGACTCGGGCGCAGCTTTCGCTGTGCCAGTCACGTCGCCGGAGGATTCTGCGCCGTCGGGGGAAACAGTGCGGTGATCCATGCTTGTCCTTGTTCGCTGAAGGCAGTAAGAGTGGCGATACGGCCGTCGTCGGGCGAGGGTTCAAGCCTGACTTCGAGGTCGGGAGGAGGAAGTTCGGCCCCGGCTTTTTCTGCCCATTCAATCAGCACGAGTGCGCGATCGTGCATGGCCTCGCGAAAGCCAGCGTCCAGCCATTCGCGTGGATCGGTAAATCTATAGAAATCAAAGTGATAGCAGTATAAGTTAGAATCGTCGTAAACTTCAACCAAAGAAAACGTCGGGCTCTTGATGCGGCCCCTGATGCCGCATGCGCGCAACAGTGCGCGGGCGAATGTCGTTTTTCCGGCCCCCAGGTCGCCTGCAAGGTGAATGCGCCCTCCACCCGCTACATGCGGGGCGAGGCGTCGGGCCAGTTCTTCAGTGGCGGCTTCGTCGGGCAAGTGCACGGTCACGGGCGTCATGGCACGGCTCCAGGGGGGCGGCAGGTTGTCGATGGCCGGGCAACACGGGTGTGTCGCGGCGCTGCGTATGCGGGCAAGCGAAAACGCTGGCCTGCGGGGCCAGCGTCTGTCGGCAGCGACATCGCTTCAGCGCGCGTGCGCTGAGGCTCAGGCGATGGGGTAACGGTCGATCTCGAGGTTGTCGATGAGACGTGTCTCGCCCAGTCTGGCCGCGGCGAGAACGACGAGCGGGGTTGAAACCGCAAGATCTTCCGGCGTAGGCGTCTTGAGATCTTTCTGGCGGCGCAGTGCCACGTAATCGACACGCCAGCCGCGGCGGTTCAGCATGTCGGCAGCTTCCTCTTCCAGCGCGGTCACGTCGTGAGCGCCAGCCTCCAGCGCGCTGCGCACATGCTGCAGGGTACGGTAGAGCTGCGGCGCTTCGGCTCGTTCCGCAGGCTTCAGGTACGAATTGCGGGACGACAGCGCGAGGCCGTCTTCGGCACGAACCGTGTCCTGTGCCACGATCTCCACCGGCAACTGGAACTGCCGGCACATGGCGCGTACCACCATCAGCTGCTGGTAGTCCTTCTTGCCAAAGACGGCAACTCTGGGCTGGACGCATGAGAACAGTTTCATGACCACCGTGCAGACGCCCTCGAAGAACCCTGGACGGTGCTCGCCCTCGAGAATGTCGCCCAGGCCCTGCGCTGGCTGGATACGGAATTCCTGCGGCTCCGGGTACATTTCGGATTCGTTGGGAGCAAACAGTACGTACACGTTGCGGTCGCGCTCAAGCTTCTCTATGTCGGCTTCCAGGGTGCGCGGATAACGGTCGAAATCCTCGCTGGGGCCAAATTGAAGACGATTCACGAAGATGCTGGCGACAACCGGGTCTCCATGTTGTCGGGCAGTTTTCATCAGCGCAAGATGACCGTCGTGGAGGTTGCCCATGGTGGGCACGAACGCGACCCGAAGCTGTCCCCGAAGCTGGTCGCGCAGTTCTTCGATGGTAGTTACGACTTTCATTGGAGTGCCAGGAGAGAAACCCGAGCATCACCGCGATAAGGGTGCCGGGCAAAGCGCGTTTATAACATTTGCCGAGCCAGACTGCATGCCTGCCTCGCGTCAGGCAAGTGCCAGACTCTGGTCGCTGGCTGCCGCGCTGCTGGTGTAAGCCAGTCGCACGTAGATGGGCGCGAACGCTTCTGCTTGCGTGATTTCGACGAGCGATTCGCGTGCCAGTTCCAGCAGCGCGATGAAATAGACTACGACCACGGCCGGGCCCGCGCCCTGCTGCAGGGCTTCTTCGAAGAACTCGCCGAACTCCATGAAGCGGGCGCCCTGGAGGCGGCGCAGGATCTGGCCCATGTGGTCGCGCACTGAAAGCTGTTCGCGCGTGATGCGGTGGCTGGCGTTGAGCCGGGCGCGCTTGAGGATGTGCTCCCATGCCTCGCGCAGGTCTTCGGCGCAGACCTCCGGCAGGCGAACCGCGGTGCCCAGATCAGCCAGCGCGCCGGCCGCGAAGAAATCCTTGCCCAGCTGAGGCAGCTCCTCAAGTTTCCTGGCTGCCATCTTGATGCGTTCGTATTCGAGCAGGCGGCGTACCAGTTCCGCGCGCGGGTCTTCCGGTTCCCCGTCTTCGTCGCGGGGCTGCACTGGCAGCAGCATGCGCGACTTGATCTCGATGAGCATGGCGGCCATCAGCAGGTACTCGCCGGCCAGTTCGAGGTTGCGCCGGCGGATCTGTTCAATGTAGGACAGGTACTGCTGCGTGACTTCCGCCATCGGAATGTCGAGAACGTTGAAGTTCTGCTTCCGGATGAGATAGAGCAGCAGATCGAGGGGACCCTCGAAGGTCTCGAGAAACACTTCAAGGGCATCAGGCGGGATGTAGAGATCCTGCGGGAGATCGAAGAGTGGCTCACCGTACAGACGTGCGATGGCAACGCCATCCACCATCGGCGGGATGGCTTCGAGATGGGTCTCGGGAAGAGTGTCCGGACCGACGGGCCCGCCTTTGCGCCGTGTGATCACTCGGTCTGGTAAACGTACGGTTTTTGCGGGACAGCGCCCTCGTCAAGATCCTTGAGCAGATCGAAATCGAGTTCCTTGTCCCAGTAACGCGCACGACCGGCACGCTGGCGAACCTCGAGCGAGGGATCCTTTTCCTTGAGTGACTTCAGGAATTCGGTGGTTTCAGAAACGTAGGTGGACTTGGACATAGCGGTACACTAGGAATATCAAACCGACATGTTAGCGTGTGTCGTCGTGTCGTGCAGGGCCATGGCATGCCGGTGCCCCGCAAACGCAACAGGGGGCGACCCCTGCAGGAGTGTGCATGAATTCTGGCAAGAAAATTTGGCTGCGCCTTGCGGCAGGCCTGGTTGCCCTGGGTGTGCTGGGGGTGAGCATGGCTGCCCCGAGTGCGCCCGTACAGGGCGAGGTGCGTCGGGTGAGCCCGGCGGAACGCAAGATCACGCTGAAGCACGACCCGATTCCCGAACTCGAGCTCCCCGCAATGACGCTCGTATTCCAGGTAGTCGAGGTGTCGGTACTGGAGGACGTGAAACCTGGTGACAGGGTCATCTTCACTGCCGATCGCGTGAACGGACAGTACACGGTCATCAGCATACGCAAGCAGGGCAGGTAGGGCGGCGCGGGCGCTCGCAGGCATGCGCTCCGCGCGAACTCAGGCCGCCAGGACGGCTTTTCGGGTACCTGCCATCACCTGCTACAGCACATAACGCGACAGGTCTTCGCTCTGGACGATATCCGCGAGTTTTTCGTTCACGTATGTAGTGTCGATGACCACCGCGCTACCCGCATGGCGTTCCGCCTCGAATGAAAGGTCTTCGAGCAGTTTTTCCATGACGGTGTACAGCCGCCGCGCACCGATGTTCTCGGTCTTTTCATTCACTGTGTAGGCCAGCTCGGCAATGCGCGCGATGCCATCTTCCGTGAACTCGAGTCTGACCCCTTCCGTTTCCAGCAGTGCCTGGTATTGCCGGGTGAGTGCGGCGTCAATCTTCGACAGGATGTGGATGAAGTCGGTCGTGCTCAGAGAGTCGAGTTCTACCCGGATGGGGAAGCGGCCTTGCAGTTCGGGAATCAGGTCGGACGGGCGCGAAAGATGGAACGCGCCCGACGCGATGAACAGGATGTGGTCGGTACGAATCGCGCCATAGCGGGTGTTCACGGTGGTGCCTTCCACCAGCGGCAGGAGGTCGCGTTGCACGCCTTGGCGCGACACATCGGCACTGTGAGAATCGGTACGTGCGGCGATCTTGTCGATCTCATCGAGAAAGACGATGCCGTGCTGTTCGACCGCCGCTACCGCACTGGCGCGTACTTCTTCCTCGTTGATGCGGCGGCTGGCCTCCTCTTCCACGATCTGCTTGAACGCCTCGGCTACCGTCATCTTGCGCTTGCGGGTGCGTCCTTCCGACAGGCCGGACATCATGCTGCGCAGCTGCTCGGTGATTTCCTCCATGCCCGGAGGTGCCATGATCTCGAGCTGGGGCAGACTCTGGGCGACTTCGATTTCGATTTCGGTATTGTCGAGCTGACCTTCACGCAGCCGCTTGCGAAATACCTGGCGGGCAGTGCTGTTCTCGTCCCGAATGGGCTGACCCTGTGCATCGCGCGGCGGGGGAATGAGGGCATCGAGGATGCGGTCTTCCGCGGCATCTTCCGCCAGCGTGCGCACGCGACGCATCTCGACTTCACGCTTCTGCTTGATCGCGATCTCGACCAGGTCGCGAATGATGGTATCGACATCGCGCCCGACGTAACCTACCTCGGTGAACTTGGTCGCCTCGATCTTGATGAATGGTGCATCAGCGAGCTTGGCGAGCCGCCGCGCGATTTCGGTCTTGCCGACGCCGGTTGGCCCGATCATCAGGATGTTCTTGGGATGGATTTCGTTGCGCAATGGTTCGGGCACGCGCTGGCGGCGCCAGCGGTTGCGCAATGCAATGGCCACGGCCCGCTTGGCGCGGGTCTGGCCGACGATGTACTTGTCGAGCTCGGAGACGATCTCGCTGGGGGTCATGATGGAGGAGGACACGGGACTTCCTGCAATCGAATGCGCCACGCCCTGCGGCGTTGCTTGGAAAAGGCGCGACGAGGGTTATTCCAGGGTTTCAAGCGTGTGGTGGGAGTTCGTGTAAATGCACAGGTCTCCGGCAATGGTCAACGCCTTGCGCACGATCTCTTCTGCTGAGAGATCGGTGTTCTGGAGCAGGGCGAGGGCCGCGGCCTGGGCGTAGGATCCACCGGAGCCGATGGCCGCCAGTCCGTGCTCGGGCTCGAGCACATCGCCATTGCCCGTGAGCACGAGGGTGGAGGACCGGTCGGCCACGATCAGCATGGCTTCGAGCCGCCGCAGGACCCGATCGGTACGCCAGTCGCGCGTCAGTTCGACGGCGGCGCGTACCAGGTGGCCCTGGTGCTTTTCCAGCTTGGTTTCAAAACGCTCCAGCAGCGTAAAGGCGTCGGCAGTGGCGCCAGCAAAGCCGGCGAGCACACTGTCCTTGTACAGCTTGCGCACCTTTCGGGCGGTTGCCTTGACAACGATGTTCCCCAGAGTGACCTGGCCATCGCCGCCCAAAGCAACCTTGCCATCACGTCTTACGCAAACAATTGTCGTTCCGTGAAACTGATCCATCAATACTCCGCATCAATCGCCGTACAGCTTCTGGCGCATTTCGCGGCGCTGCTGGGCTTCCAGCGACAGCGTCGCGGTGGGCCGGGCGAGCAGGCGCGGAATCCCGATGGGCTCGCCCGTTTCCTCGCACCAGCCATATTCGCCGGATTCGATGCGAGCAAGGGCCTGCTGGACCTTCTTCAGCAGTTTCCGCTCGCGATCCCGGGTGCGCAGCTCAAGTGCATGTTCCTCCTCAATGGTGGCGCGATCGGCCGGATCAGGCACGAACTGCGTTTCACGCAGGTTCTCGGTCGTCTTGTCGGCGTTGTCCACCAGGCTTTTCTCGATCTCCTTGAGCCGATGACGGAAGAATGCCAACTGGGCCTCGTTCATGTATTCCGATTCCGGCATGGCCAGCAACTCTTCCTCTGTGAGCAGTTCGCCCTCGTATACCGGAGTTTCGGAGGCCGGCTTACCGGTAGATGGGGTTGCTGTCTTGCTTGTCATTTCTGTGCTCCGTGTAGCCAATAGTCGGGAATCAAGCCAAACATTGTTCCAGCCCCGTCTGGAAAATGTCCTGAGGCAGGTTGCGACCAATGAAAACCATCTTTGTTGAGCGTTTTTCATTGGACAGCCAGGCGCGTCCCGGTTCTGCGCCCATGAGCATGTGGACGCCCTGGAACAGCAGACGGCGCGTGGACCCCTTCACGTACAGGATTCCCTTGTACCTCAGCAGATCGGGGCCGAACACCTGCACGATGCCGCTCAGAAATTCTTCGAGCCGGTCAGGATCGAACGGGCGATCGGACTTGAATACGAAGGCCTTGATCGCATCATCATGATGGTGATGATGATGGTGAGCAGGGTGCTCGCAGTGCTCACCGGCGCAGTCGTGGCCATGATCATGATCATGGTCATGATGATGGTGGTGGTCATGAGCATCCGGATGTTCCTCCGCGAGGAATTCCGGATCGATCTCGAGGATGGCATTCAGGTTGAAACCCCGAATGTCGAGGATTTCGTTGAGATCGACCTTGCCGAAGTGCACGGGCACGGGGTTCGCGCGAGGGTTCATGCGCACGAGGCGCGTGCGCAGTCGTGCCAGGGTGTCATCGTCAACCAGGTCTGCTTTCGAAATGAGAATGCGGTCGGCAAAGCCCACCTGATTCTGCGCCTCGGGCTGACGGTCGAGGGTCTCCATGCCGTGCTTGGCATCGACTACCGTGATGACCGCATCGAGCATGTAGTTCTCGGCGATGTAGTCATCGATGAAGAAGGTCTGGCATACCGGGCCCGGGTTGGCCATGCCGGTGGTCTCGACGATGACGCGGTCGAAATGCAGGCTGCCCGCCCGCTTGCGCGCCAGAAGGTCGCCCAGAATGCGGACCAGATCGCCCCGCACCGTACAGCAGACGCACCCGTTGTTCATCTCGATGATCTGCTCTTCGCGCTCCTGAACCAGAAGATCGTTGTCGATGCTTTCCGGTCCGAACTCGTTCTCGATCACCGCGATGCGTTGCCCATGCTGTTCCGACAGGATGCGGTTGAGCAGCGTGGTTTTCCCCGCCCCCAGGAAACCGGTGAGAATGGTTACCGGGATGGGGCCGCCCGCTGACTTCTGACCGGCACTGCCGTTTCTGGCGCTGTTACTGACGTTGGTACTCATTCATGCGACTCCTTGCGCCACTCCCATCACATCGGCCCACACCCAATTTCACTGCTGGGAAGGGCTGTGCAAAAACAGGGCTTGGCGAAGTTATGCCCACGCGGGCAAACACGCTAGATTACCGTTGCACCCCGAAGCGCGCAACCATAATCTTATTCCGCTCTGATCCCGTGGTGCACGGGTCGGCAGACCCTGCTTGAACCAGGATGAGCTGACCGCCTGTATGGGGGCGGTTCGTGTATTTTCAAGCGGTTTGCGATTAACGAAATCGGGGTTTGTGCGGATCGCGCGGAGCACCGTGAGCTAATCCAAGGTGCGGAGAGCCGTGCAACGGGCTTCGCTACCATGTAATCGGCATCGCGCGGCGGTGGCACGGTAATATGCGGGAGAACACCATAAGGAGGACGCCGGACGAAGATCTTCGTCGCGCGCCATCGTACCAGCGCGTGCGCGGCTGATCTTCCAGAAGGCGCGTTCGGCAAATCAGCATATTGAAAAGAACATGACTGAGATCGACAAGCACAGGCCGGAAGCGGCTACGACGTCAGAATTCAGCGATGCGGATCAATTCGAGGCCATGAGCCACCCCGGCCACCTGGTGCGCAGGTTGCACCAGATATGCGTTGCGGTCTTCCTTGAGGCGGCCAGGGATTACAACCTGACACCCGTGCAGTATGCGGCGCTGATGGCGCTGCAGCGGTTTCCGGGCATCGATCAGACGCGCATGGGAAAGCTCATTGCACTCGATCGACAGACCACCAGCAATGTCATCACACGCCTGGTCGACAAGGGTCTGGTCGATCGTCGGCGCAAGGACAAGCGCACCAATGCGCTCTATCTCACTGTGGGGGGGCGGGTGCTTGTCGATGCCATGCGTCCGCGCCTCCGGGCCGCCGACGAAATCATTCTCCAGCCCTTGTCTAGTTCCGAGTGCGAAACCTTCATGCGACTGCTGAAGAAGCTGGTGGGCGACAACAATGAATTGAGCCGTGCGCCCCAGATGCCCGTGAATTTTCTCGCCAACGGGGCCGGCACTCAGGGTGCAGGCCATCGCGCCCCGGTGCCTGTCAACGGAAGCTGCTCCGACCTGACCTGACGGCGCTGGCGCCGGTGGGGGTGCAGTTCGCCAGCACTCGCTCGAGTGCCTTTACTGCCTGGAGCGGCCAGGCGGCTTGGCATGGGGCGCCCGGCGCTTCGCGCGGGGATGGGCCTGGTCATATACGGCGGCGAGGTGCTGAAAATCCAGGCGCGTGTAGATCTGTGTGGAGGAAATGCTGGCGTGCCCAAGCATTTCCTGCACGGCGCGCAGGTCCTGCGCCGACTGCAGTACATGGCTGGCAAAGCTGTGGCGCAGCATGTGCGGGTGCACGTGGGCGGGTATGCCAGCACGTTGTGCCCACCGCCTGAGCTGCAGCTGTACGGTACGTGGCGAGATGCGCCGCCCGCGGGCGCCCACGAACAACGCTGGCTCATCCGGCGCATGCAGCAGAGTAGTGCGCACTTCCAGCCACATGCGAAGTGCGTCACAGGCGGGCGCCCCGACGGGGACGGTGCGCCGCTTCCTGCCCTTGCCCAGAACATGGACTTCTGCTTCTTCCAGGTTCAGCCAGCCGCGCGATTCGTAGCCTTCCCGACGTTGGTAGTGCGTATCCAGGCCGATGAGTTCGGACAGCCGTAGCCCGCTCGAATACAGCAGCTCGAACATGGCGCGGTCGCGCAGGTCAAGCGGTTCGCTTGCAGGGGCGCCCGCCGGGGGCCCGAGCAGGGCCATGGTCTGGTCAACCGAAAGCGCCTTGGGGAGCGGCCGGGGCGCGCGTGGCGCACGCACGCCGTCCGCCGGGTTGACCGGGAGGCTCTCGCGTTGTACCCACCAGCGAAAAAAGCTGCGCCACGACGACAGCATGCGCGCCAGTGAGCGGGGGTGAGCACCCCCTGCGTGCAGGCGTCCGAGCATGCGACGCAAATCATGCGCCATCAGTTCGCGCAGAGGTTTCTCTCCGCACTCCTCGACGAGGGTCGCGAGGTCGCGCTGGTATGCGGCCAGGGTGTGCTCCGAATAACGCCTTACCCTGGCAAGCTCGTCCAGCCAGGCCAGCACTTCGTGCGGGAGCGCAACGGTAGCATTGGCAGGCGTGTTCATGTGGTTGGCCCAGGACGACGGACTTGCGCGCCCGCCCGCCAGGTGACAGGGAGTGCGTGCGAACGACGCGGTGGATGGGAAACTGCCTGGGCGCGCAGCCACGCACGTGCCGGTGTCATGGCAGGGGTCGAACCTTCAGTTCACCGGGATTGTGGTGAGCCGCTGCAGTGCCGCGCTCGCCAGGCCGCCGATCTGCTGCAGAAAGTCGGTATCCATGTCGGCCCGAAAGCGCCCGGGATCGGAAGAGCCGAGTGCGAGCAGCCCGAACGTGCGTGGCGCACCGTGGTCGGCATGCAAGGCAACCAGGGCGACTGACGCGGGTACAGCCGAAAACCAGTTGACGGCTTCGATGTCCGGCGGCGTTCCGCAGTAGGGGCGTGCCAGGGCGTCCGCAAATGCGACGAGGTCATCGCTGACGCGTTGCGCCCATGCGGCATCCGGGGAGTCAGCCAGGTGCCAGAGACGGAGCGCTGCCGCAGGGACGCTGAATTCCTCGCGCAAGCCTTCGGTGACGACATCGGGCAGCTGCGTCGCCTGCGTGGTGCAGAGCAGGCGTACGCTCCACCGGTGGAGCGCGGCGACAATGCGCTGGTTGTCGCGGGCGTGGGCCGTCAGGGTCGCCAGCTTCCGTTCCAGGGTTCTGGTGCGTTCCCGCAGGGTCAACACCTGACGTTCGCCGAGCGAAATGGCACGGCTGGCGTAGGGGTGGGGGACGACCAGGTTGGCGAAGACCTCGCTGTGCGTCTCGAAGAAATCGGGATTGCGCTGCAGGAATTCGGCCACCTGGGTCGCGTCGAGTGAAGGCGTCTCTTGCATTGTTGTTGTAACCCGGTTGCATCACCGGACCGAAGCCCGGCAACGTGCAGTTCAGCTCAGGCAGCGATGCGTCGGAGATCGACGGCATCCAGTGCCGACAGCGCGATAGTACCTTCGAACACGACGGCGGTGGGGCCAATCATGCGCAGCTGGCTGCCGTCCCATGAGATGGTGAGTTCACCGCCACGGGTTTCCACGCGCACCGGCGATTGCACCAGTCCGCGGCGAATGCCCGTCAACGCAGCTGCGCAGGCGCCAGTGCCGCAAGACAGGGTTTCACCCGCACCGCGTTCGTAAACGCGCAGGCGAATGGAGTGGCGGTCAAGTACCTGCATGAACCCGGCATTGACCCGGGCGGCAAAGCGGGGGTGTCCTTCGATGCGCGGGCCGAGCGATTCCACCGGCGCCGTGTCGACGTTGTCGACCACTTGCACCGCGTGCGGGTTTGAGATCGTCACCACGGAAATCCAGCAGGCCGGGAAGGTGTCGAGCTCCCAGAGCGTGTCGTCGCCTTCTCGGCGGTAACGCAAACCGGCGGAGTCGAAGCCCGCGGCCACCGGCTCGAAGGTAGCGGTGCCCATGTCGACCGAAACCCGGCCCTGCTCCAGAGCCTTCAGCGTGATGATGTCGTTGCCGATCTGTGCGCGTACCGGATTCTTCGCCGTCAGCCCACGCTCATGCAGGAAACGGATGAAGCAACGCGCGCCATTGCCGCAGTGTTCTGCCTCGCTGCCGTCCGCGTTGTAGATGCGGTAACGGAAGTCGGCATTGGGTACCGTGGCGGGTTCGGCGACGATGACCTGGTCGGCGCCCACGCCCAGATGACGATGTGCCAGCACGCGGATGCGTTCGGGGGTGAGCTCGAGCGTCTGGTTCACACCGTCGAGCATCACGAAGTCGTTGCCGGCCCCGTGCATTTTGGTGAAGTTGATCAGCATGTTGCTTCCTTGTTCGTAGGTTGGATTCTCGCGTGCGAGGATCAGTCGTACAGATCAGGCCACCCCTCGGGCTGGGTCTTGAAACGTTTGTGTACCCAGTGGTACTGGCTGGGCGCTACCCGTATCCAGGCCTCGATCTCGCGATTGAGGCGGGCCGTTGCGCTGGTCAGGTCATCATCGCCCGGGAAATCGTCGAGCGGCGCCTGGACATGCGTGGTGTATTGTCCCGTGATCGGGTCGCGGTATGTGAGCACCGGAACGATACGCGCCTGCCAGTTGCGCGCCAATTGCGCCGGCGCGGTCACGGTGGCGGCGGGTACTCCGAAAAACGGTACGAACACGGCACTGCGTCGACCGAAGTCCATGTCGGGCAAATAATAGATCGGCAGGCCCTGCCGCAGGTAGCGCACCAGTGGCCGCAGCCCTTCACGGCGGCTGACGAGCCGGATGTCGTTGAAGCGGGTGCGCCCCTTGCGGAACAGTGCGTCGAAGCCCGGATGGCTCTGCACCTGGTACATCGACGCCGCAGGCCCTTCGAGCGAAAGACGCGTGGCCCCGGCATCGAGTCCGATGAAGTGCGGGGCCAGCAGGATGACCGGACCCTCCTGCAAGGCTTCCTGCAGATGATGAAACCCTTCCAGGGCGACCAGGGCACGCACCTGCTCTTCCGTGCCATACCAGAGGATGGCGCGGTCGACGATCGAATGAGCAAGCTCGACGAAATGACGTCTGCCCAGTCGGCGCTGTTCCCGTGGCGACAGCTCCGGAAAACACAGCTCGATGTTGCGCAGGGCAATGCGGCGCCGGCGCGGCACGAGTGGCCAGGCCAGCGTTCCGATGATGCGACCGACACGGGCCCGAGTGGCCGGAGAGCGCCGTGCGAGCCACCTGAACAGGGTCTCGGTGAACCGAACGGCCAGACTCATGGCGCCTTGTACCGGTTGTAGCTCCACAGGTACTGGTGTGGGCAGATGCGTATGAGATTTTCCATGATGGTATTGACCCAGGCCGCCTGCTCGGCGGGCGTTTCCGGCGCAGGCGTGTCTATGGCCATGAAATGCAGGCGCCAGCCCTTTCCGGCGGGCAGTCGCTCGCACGCGGTGCCGATCACTGCAACGCCAGGCATGCGGGCCAGCCGGGCGGGAAGTGTAACCGTATAGGCGTCGCGGCCAAAGAAGGGGGCCCAGGCTCCTTCTCCAGCGCCGGGTACCTGGTCGGGGAGGATGCCGACCATTTCGCCACTGCGCAGCGCGCGGACCAGGCGGCGCACGCCCTGCAGGTTTGCGGGCGCGATGCTGACGCCGGAGCGGGCGCGGGCCTGTTCCAGCAGCGGACCGAGACGGGGATGGCGAGGTTCACGGAACAGCACGGTGATGGGTCCGAGCAGGGCGCCATAGCGTGCAGAGAGCTCGAAACTGCCCAAGTGCGGGGTGAGAAACAGAATGGTCTTGCCAGCACGCCGGGCGTCGTGAAAGACCTCCAGGCCGCTGCACGTGACGCGGTCCAGCGCTTCGTCGCTGCGAAACCACACCCAGGGCAGCTCGAGGATGGCCGCGCCCGTTTCCGCCGCGGCGCGCCGTGCAAACTGCCGGGAAGCATAGCCAGCTTGCGCCGCGTTCTGTTGCAGCCGGTCGCGGTAGCGGCCGGGCAGGGCGTACACCAGCAGCCCCAGAAAACGGCCGAATGCCTGCAGCCAGGCCAACGGCACGCGCGAAAGCAGGCGAAATAGCAGTACCAGCATCAATGCTCGATCAGGTGATGAGCGACAACTTGCCCGCGCTGGAGGGAGCGCCCTCTTGGCAAGCGTGCCGCATGCGGAAATACAGGATTTTCGCCTAAAATGTCGGCGGCCGCCGAGTTAACCGACAACTTGCGGGGCGGCCATGCCCGTGGGGCTGCTTTCAACCGCTAAAGCGTCGCTGCCAGGTTCAAGTCCGAAGTCCTTGCAAAAGTTCGGATACCATGCGCAAGGCGCTTACCCCCATCGCTGCCAACTTTTGCAAGGAAGAATTGCGTGGCTGAACTAAACGAATATCTCTTCACCTCGGAATCGGTTTCCGAAGGTCACCCCGACAAGGTGGCCGATCAAATCTCCGACGCCATTCTGGATGCAATTCTCGAGCAGGATCCCACTGCGCGGGTTGCTGCGGAAACCCTTTGCAACACCGGTCTGGTCGTACTGGCGGGGGAAATCACCACATCTGCCAACGTCGACTACATCCAGGTCGCGCGCGAAACCATTCGCCGCATCGGGTACGACAACACGGAGTTCGGCATCGACTACAAGGGGTGCGCTGTATTGGTCGCCTACGACAAGCAGTCTCCCGACATCGCCCAGGGGGTCGACTGCAGCCTGGACGACGAGCTCGAGCAGGGCGCGGGCGACCAGGGTCTCATGTTCGGCTACGCCTGCGACG
>CALAGD010000023.1 GCA_937891425.1 uncultured Pigmentiphaga sp. | reverse complement strand
CAAAAGGTATGTCGGCCAGCGCCCGGCGGGGCACGCCGTTCTCCATGTAAGGGCGGAAACGCGCGCGCTGCGCGGCACTGACGGCTGCATCGTCGAGTCGCGCATGGCCGGATGACTTGCGGACGGTCGCCTGCTCGACGCGGCCCGAGGTATCGATGAGGACTCGCACGATGACCCGACCCTCCTCACCCAACCGCCGCGACGCCTGGGGATACGACGCGCGCGGCGGTCCGTTGAGGTAATCCACCGTCTGTATCAGACGCGGCTCATCCGACGGAACGCCTGACACCGGCTCACCACCGGAAGGCCGGTCAGGCGCACCCGTGGCCGGCGTTGACGCTGCAGCGGGTGGCGCGGACGGCTCAGCGGCGCGCGCCCGCACGTCAGACCGCAGTGTTGGCTCCGGTTTGGGCTGACCCTTGGGCTTCGGTTTCGGTTTCGGTTTTGGTTTTGGTTTTGGCTCGGGCTTGGGTTCAGGCTTGGGCAACGGTTTCGGCTCGGGCTCAGGCAACGGTTCCGGCTCCGGTTCTGGCAGCGGCTCCAGCTCCGGTTGTGGTTGTGGTTGTGGTTGTGGTTGTGGTTGCGGGTCGGGCTCAGCTTCGGGCAATGGCTCCGGCTGCAGCTCCTCAGTTACCGGCGGCTCTGAAGGCTCGGGCGGCATCGGCTCCGCAGGCGCCTCTGGCGTTTCCTCTGCTGGCGATTCGGCCTCAACTGCAGGCGCGCCCCCGGCCGGTTCTTCCACGAACCGGATCTGCACCACCTGCGGCTCGCCCTGGCCGGTGGCTTGGGGCGACGCCGCCACCAGCGCGGCGATCACCGCGACATGCAATGCCACCACGCCGCCCGCGACACCGACGCGCAGCCATGGAGAAACGTTTGAACTCGAACGGGGATCAGATGCCATGAAACCTGCCTGGGCTACACGACTACGGCCTGCCGCGGCAGAGCAGTCGCCACACGCTGATGCAACGCGCCAGCATGCAAATCCAGAAAATTTTATCATGAATGAGAATTATTCGTAGTTGCATTATCTGGAATGCTGCAATCCTGCTGCAGGGCGAGCGCTTGGGGGTAGAATGCATCGCATGCAACAACTTGCCCGCCCCAACGCATACTTCCCCGCGCCGCGAACACCGGTGTTCTGCACCCAATGCGGTTTTCGGCTGACCCGCCGCGTACCTCCGGACGACACTCGGGTGCGCGACCTGTGCGAGAACTGCGGTGCCATTCATTACCAGAATCCGCTGATCGTGGTCGGTACCATCCCTGTCTGGCAAGACCACGTGCTGCTGTGCAAGCGTGCAATCCATCCGCGTTACGGGTTCTGGACCTTGCCCGCCGGCTTCATGGAGCTGGGTGAAACCTGCGCCGAGGGGGCGCAACGCGAAACGCTGGAAGAGGCGGGTCTGCATATCGAGCCTGGCGCACTGTTCAGCGTCATCGACGTCCCCCAGCATGATCAGGTCCATCTGTTCTTTCTTGGGCAGGTGGCCGACCCCTCGCTGTCTCCCGGACAGGAAACCCTGGAGGCCCAGTGGGTGGCTGAAGCCGATATCCCCTGGGCGGAGATCGCCTTTCGCACGGTGTTGATCACGCTCCAGCGCTTTTTCGACGACCGGCGCAAGGGCAGCTTCGGCTTTCATTATCTGGCGCTTCCCCCGCGTTGACCGTGCGCATGCATCAAGGCTGCTGACTGGACGAGGTACGGTGTACATCAGCGTGCTCGACGAAAGCTGCGAGTTTCCTCCGGTAGAACTCGCGCTCGATGATCCCAACGGCTTGCTCGCAGTCGGCGGCGATCTATCTCTGCCCCGTCTGGAGGCGGCCTACCGGAGCGGCATTTTTCCGTGGTATTCCGAGGGTCAGCCCATCCTCTGGTGGTGCCCCGAGCCCCGCACCGTACTCAAGATCGACGCTTTTCACCCCGGACACACACTGCGCAAGAAGCTCGCGCAGATCACCAGGGGCCGCCTGCCTGTCGAAGTACGCCTGAACACCGCGTGCGCCGACGTCCTGGCTGCCTGCGCCGAACCACGGCCCGGACAACATGGCACGTGGATCGTGCCCGAGATGCAGGAGGCCTATCTGCGCTGGCATCATGCAGGCGTGGTGCAGTCGGTCGAAACCTGGGTGGACGACCGGCTCGTGGGAGGACTTTACGGTGTCGCGCTGGGCCGCATGTTTTTTGGCGAGTCGATGTTCAGCCGCATGTCGGACGCCTCGAAAATCGCCCTCGCCTACCTTGTGGCTTTCCTGAAACGCCATGGCGTGCGCCTGATCGACTGCCAGCAGGAGACCCCCCATATCGTGCGCATGGGTGGCCGCCCCATGCCACGGGCTGAGTTTGTCGCCCATGTCCGGCAGGCGGTCAGCGAACCTGCCCTCCCGTGGGGTAGCGGCCGCATCCTGCCCTGCGGGACGCTGGTCGACCCTTGCCCGGCCTGATCGTTCGGTGCCTTCCTGCACAGGTCAGGAACCCCAGCATGTGAACACCATGCCAGGCGATTGCTCGCTTCACGCGCAAGATGCTGCACGGCATGCTGCGCACCGCCCCGCGCGCTGCTATCATCAGTCATGCCATGAGCCAGCTGCATCCGCATACCGTTCCGGCAGTGCATTTCTACGCCACTGCGCCCTACCCCTGCAGTTACCTGCCCCACAAACAGGCGCGCTCGCAGGTGGCAACGCCCAGCCACCTGGTGGATGCGCGTACGTACACGGTGCTGGTCGCAGCGGGCTTCCGCCGCAGTGGCAGTTTCACCTACCGCCCCTACTGCGACAGTTGCAACGCCTGCGTGCCGGTACGCATTCCGGTCGACCGCTTCACGCCCAGCCGTACCCAGCGCAAGACCTGGCGGCGACATGCTTCGCTGCAGGCACACGAGGTTGACCTGGTCTGGTCTGACGAACACTACGACCTGTACCGCCGCTACCAGTCGAACCGCCACCCCGGCGGCGGCATGGATGACGACAACCGCGAGCAGTACGAACAGTTCCTGCTGGCCAGTTGTGTTGATACCCGGCTGGTGGAGTTCCGCGACCCGGCAGGCGTGCTGCGCATGGTATCGATCATCGACGTGCTTACCGATGGCCTGTCCTCGATGTACACGTTCTACGACCCCGATTTCCGTGGCAGCCTGGGCACGTGGAACATCCTCTGGCAGGTGGCACGTTGCCAGACCCTGGGGTTGCACTGGCTCTATCTGGGTTACTGGATCGCGGAAAGCCGCAAAATGGCTTACAAGGCGTCGTTTCGTCCGCTGGAAATACTGTACGACGGCCAGTGGCGCGAACTGACACAAACGCCCCTGGCACGCGCCATCCCGGCGACTGCGGCGTCCTGCTGATCCGGGTAGCCCTGCCTTCCGCTGAACCGGCCGGAATCCGGGGCATAATCCGTTTCACGTCCCACGCCGTCTCCCAAGCATTGCTCCAAACCGCTGATGTCCATACTTTTCAACGCTTACCCTTTGGTGCGCCCCGCACTGTTTGCCCTCGACGCAGAAAGCGCGCACGAGCTCACCCTCAGGAACCTGCAGCGAGCTCACGCCCTCGGGTTCACGCGCTGCTTCGGCCCTACACCTCTCGCCCCGGTTACGCTCATGGGGCTGCGTCTGCAGAACCCGGTCGGGCTGGCTGCCGGGCTCGACAAGAACGGTGCCTGCATCGATCCACTGGCTACATTCGGGTTCGGGTTCATCGAGGTCGGCACGGTCACGCCGCGTGCCCAGCCTGGCAATCCGAAGCCGCGCATGTTCCGGTTGCCCGAAGCGGAGGCACTGATCAACCGCATGGGGTTCAACAATGAGGGTCTGGATGCCTTCATTGCCAACGTCACACGCAGCGAATACCGTCGCAAGGGTGGCATACTCGGCCTGAACATCGGCAAGAATGCCGACACTCCCATCGAACGGGCGGCGGACGACTACCTCAAGGGCATGGAAGCCGTATACGCGCACGCCGACTACATCACGGTCAATATCTCCTCACCGAACACCAAAAACCTGCGGGCATTGCAGGAAGAGGATGAACTGGCCCGACTGCTTGGCCAACTGTGCGAGGCGCGCAAACGCCTCAGCGATCAGCATGGTCGCCACGTGCCTCTGGTCGTGAAAATCGCCCCCGACCTCGACATCGACCAGCTCGATGCCGTAGTCGATGTCGTGTTGCGCGTGGGTATCGATGGCATCATCGCCACGAATACCACGGTGGCGCGTGATGCGGTAGCCCATCTTCGCCATGGCGGGGAAACCGGCGGATTATCAGGCCGCCCATTGCGAGATCGCTCACTCGAAGTCACCCGGCACCTGCGCCAGCGTGCAGGCCCCGACCTCGCAATCATCGGTGTCGGCGGCATCATGAACGGCGTCGATGCGGCCGCTCGCATCGCGGCAGGGGCCAACGCAGTGCAGCTCTATACCGGGCTGATCTATCGCGGGCCCGGCCTGGTACGCGAATGCGTACGCGCGCTTCAACCCTGATCATCGCAGGCGCTGCACCGCCTGCCGCATCCCGCGTACCACCCGCCAGATGACAAACAGGGCCGTGCTGCGCACGGCCCTGTTTGCTTGCTACGACGGGAGACGAGGTTCGCGCCGCGCCCTCAGGACATATGCCGTTTCCGCAGCGCGAAAACCATCAGGCGCTGGCAGCCGGGGCAGCGGCAGCCGCACGGCGATTGGCGCGAGCCGCACCAGCCTTGCTGCTTTCCTCTGCGGCATCCAGCGTAGCCGCAGTGGCAGCAGCGATGTTCGATTCGGTGACGACGGCAACCTGACGCGCAGCCTTGGCGAACGAGTCGTACAACGCCTGCAGACTGGAAAGCGACGACTTGATCAGTCCGACAAGGTTCTCGGAACCGGCCGGAGCGTACTTCGAGACCTGCTCGAGCATTTCGGTGAGCTGCTTCTGTGCCTCGGCGATCTGCGTTTCAGTGAGCTTGCCCAGATGGCTCTGAACGCCCGACATGATGTTGTAGACCTGCTTGCTGTAAGCGAGGAACTTCTCTGGGCTGGGTTGCACCGTTGCAGCCAGCACGGTGAGACCCTCACGCGGGTCTTCGGTCGTGATGAACTCCTGGACTTTCTCCGAGGTGTCATCGAGTACCGCCTTCGCAACCTTCAGGTTCAGGTCGACGAGTTGCTCCAGGCCGTTGAACAGCGTGTATTGCGCAGCCAGCATGGCGTCGAGTGAAGCCTTTTGCGAGGCGAGCAGTTGGGCGGGTGTGGTGGTCATGGCATCTCTCCTAAGGACGAAACGCGACGGGCATTGGAGGAATTCCACCGCGTATCAATGTTTTGCTGCACTGCACAACATTCTACGTGAGCCAATGCGTGTGTCAAGCATTTTTTTGCAGTGCAGCAAAACAATCACGCGGCAGCATTGGACGAATAGCCCAGAGCCCGGGAGATGGCCTCCGCCTTCTCGGTGAGATCGACGATCCACTCCTCGCGCAGCCGGCTTGCGGGTGCGGAAATCGAGAGTCCCGCAACCAGCCGTCCCGACTCGTCGCGAATTCCGGCACCAATGCAGCGCACACCCAGCTCGAGTTCCTCGTTGTCGCGCGCGTAGCCGTGGCGACGTACGAAACCCAGCTCTCGTTCGAGCAGGATCAGGTCGGTAAGGCTGTTGCGCGTGGTACCCACCAGCCCGGTACGCATCGCGTAGGCACGCACCTGACGATCGTCCATGGCGGCAAGAAACAGCTTGCCCGTGGAGGTGAGATGCAATGGGGCCCGGCCGCCGATGGCACGGACCACCTGCATGCCCGAGCGCTCGCTATAGGTGCGGTCGATGTAGACGATCTCATCGCCCTGGCGCACCGACAGGTTGACCGTCTGCCCGGTGATCTCGTGCAATTCGCGCATGGGCGCCAGTGCCACTTCGCGCACGTCGAGGCGCGCCTTGACCAGATGACCGAGTTCCAGCAGGCGCATGCCCAGCCCGTACATGCCGTTTTCCGTACGCTCGATCAGACGGCCGGCTGCCAGATCATTCAGGATCCGATGCGCCGTAGAGGGATGCAGATCAGTGGCCAGTGCCAGTTCCTTCAGGCTTACAGGGCCAGGGCGCTCGGCCAGCGCATCAAGCAGACGCATGGCCCGCTCGAGCACCTGGATGGACACGCGCAAGCCGTTGAGCCCGGAATTCATGCCGTTGGGGACGGGAGCGCGCACACGAGACATACAGATTCAGTTCCTTTCCTGTTACACGGCAAACTGTCCACCGAGCTTCTGCACCTCTTCCCGCAGATACGCAAACGCTGCGGCCGCGTCACGCGGCTCGCCCTTCACGCCCAGTTCGATGTGCGGGCGACCGCCCGATCCGACGCTGGGCAGACTGAAAGTGCGTATGCCCGGCCAACGCTCTTCGATCGCGTTCAGTACCGGAATCACGGTGGACTCGCCAAGGCCGAAGACCACAAAACTGTTTTCGACGTATGGGCGCTTATGGTGCAGTGCAGCGTAACGCGTGTCAAGCACATGTTCGATCATGGGCCAT
>CALAGD010000022.1 GCA_937891425.1 uncultured Pigmentiphaga sp. | reverse complement strand
ACCGCGCGAGGTGATCTGGCTGTCCAGTTCGTGGGTCCAGTAGGCCAGTCCTTCGGGGTCGGGGGCGCGTCCGAGAATGCGCTGGTACAGCAGGGTCACGAATGCTTCGTTGGTGGAGACCAGCCCGTCGCCGCCACTGTCCTTGAACATGATCTCCGACAGGGCCTTGCCTGCCTCCGGAAGGGCAGCGGGATCATCACCTCCCTGTTCGATCAGCGTCAGGAACAGTTCGAGGTAGTGCTGGTTTGTCTGATAGTCGGGAGCACCGCCGAAATGGGCCAGGTACAAGGCCGCTACGATCGCGTCGAGATGGTCGTCGAAATCCATGATGTCTCCTTGTTCAAGGAGCACAAAACGTAACACGACGTCGCGGCCCGTGAACAGTGGCAGAGATGAAAAAAAGCCGCAAGTCGTGCGGGCCGGAAGACCCGACAGCTCTTGCGGCATCATGTGTGCCGGCGGCCAGGGCAGTGGTGTGCAGGACGCGCCAGCGGCAGGTGCCACCGGTGGGCGCGGTCCACCTGCCACGGTGGCGTCAGTCGGCCCGGCCGGCCTTCTGAATGAACTCGATCATGTAGCCGTCCGGGTCCTTGACGAATGCGATGACGGTACTCCCGTGTTTCATGGGGCCGGCCTCGCGCACGACGTTGCCCCCCAGTTCCTTGACGCGCCGGCAGGCTTCGTAAGCATCGTCGACCTCGATGGCAATGTGTCCATATCCATTGCCCAGGTCGTACTGCGGGGTGTCCCAGTTATGGGTGAGTTCGATGACTGCGCCCTCCGATTCGGGCTGGTATCCGACGAATGCCAGCGTGAAGCGACCGTCGGGGTAGTCCTTGCGGCGCAGCAGCTGCATGCCGAGAACACGGGTGTAGAAGTCGATCGAGGCGTCGAGGTTGCCGACGCGAATCATGGTGTGCAGTATGCGCACGGTCGTTCTCCCATTCAAGAGGGCAGGCTGGAAGGAGCGTACTGGCGCAGTACCTCGCGCGCCTGCCGGTATTCAGGGTGCATTTTGCCTACTTCCGCCCAGAACCCCGGTCCGTGGTTCATTTCGCGCAAATGCGCAAGTTCGTGGGCGATGACATAGTCGATGACCGGCATCGGGAAATGGATCAGACGCCAGTTGAGCATGATGTTACCCCGTGACGAGCATGACCCCCAGCGTGTGGTGGCGGAGGACAGGCGCCAGCGGTTCACGCGCAGCCCGGTACGGCGCAGGAAATGTTCCAGGCGTTCTCCCATGACGCGCTGGGCCTGTTGCTGCAGCCACGCGTGCACTGCGTCGCGAATGCGCACCGGTGAAGCGTCGGCAGGCAGGCCGAGCCATAGAATGTCGTGGTCGCAAGGTGCATCGGATGCGCCAGCAAAGCGGGTTTCGCGGGCGCCGTCAAGGCGCACGATGATGTTGACCCCGAGGTAGGGAAGGGTCGCTCCGTCGGCCCACTCGGTGCGCCGTACTGCCAGTCGGCGCTGGCGCTCACGCCATGCCTGCATGCGTGTGAGGATCCAGCGTGAACGCGCGCGAACCGCATCGTCTATCTGGGCGAGTGACACCCAGCGCGGCGCGGTGACCCGCAAGCCGTCGTCGTTGATCAGGAAGCCGATGGTGCGACGGCGCGAGCGACGCAGTACGAAGGTGATGACATGTTCGTCGACAGCCACCTGGCGCATTCTGCTGCCGGGCGGAAGCGTTCTGGCGGCGTCAGCGCTCGCTTGCCCCGGCAGGGGCGGGGGCGCGGTGGCTGGCTCATCGGGCCGGTGCCCAGCAGGTGCTTGCCAGCTGGGCGGAGGTTCCAGCGCACGGTGGGAGTCCGCAGGTGGGGCTGGCGAAGCGTCAAAAGGAAGGGGCAGTTGCCCTGAGACAAGACCAGCGCGTACTGCCGCAGCAGCCAGTGTACTAGGATCGCCGCTCATGAGCCTTCCGCGACGGAGAGGCAACGCGTGCCTTCCCGTTGAGGGTGGTCATTTCCGTTTCGATCCAGTCCTTGACCTTCTCGTTGAGTTCCGTGGGCGTCAGGCCGTCGGAAGGGATGGGCGGACCGATCGATACCGTGATTACGCCAGGACGTTTCAGGAAGGCCTTGCGGGGCCACAGCTCGCCCGCGTTGTGAGCTACGGGAACGACGGGCACACCGGCCCCGACCGCCAGGCGTGCGCCACCTGGAAGATAGCGGCCGACCGTACCGGGTGGCACGCGCGTACCTTCAGGAAAGAGGATGGGCCAGCGATTCTCGGCGAGCCGGGCCTTGCCCAGTTTCATGACCTGTTCCATGGCGCCGCGACGGTCGGTCCGGTCGATGGCGATCATGTCGAGCAGGGCCAGGCCCCACCCGAAAAATGGCACCCAATGGAGCTCGCGTTTATAGACGAAGCAGAGCTGGTGCGGCATGTAGGCCGGAAACCAGAGGGTTTCCCAGGCCGACTGGTGTTTGGAGAGAATGACGACCGGGGTGTCGGGCAGGTTTTCCCAGCCACGCACTTGCCAGCGGATGCCGACGATGACTTTTGCACCCCAGACAGCGAGGCGCGGCCAGCCCATGGTGATGCGGTAGCGCCAGTGCTGCGGCAGAGGGGCGCACAGGGTGCACAGCACCGCGTAGGGAATCACGGTGACGATGAGAAAGATCATGTAAATGAATGATCGAACCCAGGTCATGCGCGCGTTTCCAGTTCGGTTGCCACTGCTCTCAGATCGTCGAAGATGCGGGTGCCCGGGGGCAGGTCGTCGCGTTGGGCGGTAAGCTTGCCATTGCCCGTACGCACCAGCCAAGGTTCGGCACCGGCTTCCGCCGCGGCCTGGAGGTCGCGCAGCGAGTCACCTACTGCCGGCACACCCTGCAAGGGCAGGTCGTAACGTTCTGCGATGGCCGTGAACAGGCCAGGCAGCGGTTTGCGGCAGGCGCACCCGTCATCGGGATGGTGCGGGCAGATGAAGAACGAGTCGATATGACCACCCAGACGGTTCAGCTCCCAGCGAAGCTTCGCGTGCATTGCGTTGAGGTCGTGAGCCGTGAACAGGCCCCGGCCCAAGCCCGACTGATTGGTTGCCACGACTACACGCCAGCCATTCTGGTTGAGACGCGCGATGGCCTCCAGGCTACCGGGTAGGGGAATCCACTCCTCGGGGCTTTTCACGTAGTTCGGGCTATCGTGGTTGATAACGCCGTCTCGATCCAGAATGATGAGTTTCATGAGATGAAGATTATCGCAAGGGCAGCCCGGGTTGCCCCCGGGCAGGCGCCGGGCGTGGCGGCGCCCACACGGTCAGGCCAGGCGCCCGATGTCGGCCACCTGGTTGAACAGCCGATACAGCGCGGCCAGGATAGCGAGGCGATTGTTCCGCACTGCCGGGTCTTCGGCCATGACGAGTACATCGTTGAAGAACGTGTCGACAGCAACACGTGCGTGCGACAGCGTTGCCAGCGCCGCCGCGAAGTCGCCGCGTTGTGCCTGCTGCCGTGCTTCGGGCTCAAGGGCGCGAATGGTTTCGACAAGCGCCTTTTCAGCCGCCTCCTGGAGCAGGGCAGTATCGGGCTCGCCGCTGACGCCTTCGGCCTTCTTCAGCAGGTTGCCGATGCGCTTGTTCGCGGCGGCCAGGCTGGCGGCTTCCGGCCGGTTGCGGAAGCTGGCAACGGCCTGAACCCGCGCCGGAACCTGGTGCAACGGGGGTTGCACGGCTAGAACGGCATCGATGACGAGCCGGTCGAATTGGTCGTTAAGCTGGTTGCGATAACGCTCGTAGATGAACGTGTGCAGCTCGGCCATCAGCGTGGCGGTGCGGTCGACAGTGATCACGCTGGCGTCGAAATGACCCGCCGCCTGCCGCAGCAGGCCATCGAGCGTGAGGGCAGGCTGCGCGTCGCTGACGGCCAGCAGACCGCCTGCAGTGAGCTGTTCGAAGGCGCTGATGAGCCCCAGTGCCGCACGGCGCAACCCGAATGGATCGCGATCGCCCGTGGGCGCCAGTCCGATGGCCCAGATGCCGACGAGCGTCTCGGCGCGTTCCGCCAGGTAGAGCGCGGCGGAGGTGATGGATTCGGCAGTCAGCGGGCGGTCGACGCGGATGTGGTATTGCGAGCGGATGGCATCAACCACCGGGGCGGGTTCACCATCGTGCTGTGCGTAGTAGGCACCCATGATGCCCTGCAGCTCGGGAAATTCACCTACCATGTGGGTGACCAGGTCGGCCTTTGCCAGCATGGCTGCGCGCTCGGCCAGAGCGGGGTCGCCGCCCAGCGCCTGCGCCACCCAGCGTGCAGTGGCCGCTACCCGCTCGCTGCGGGCCAGCTGGCTGCCCAGCTTGTTGTGGTAGACGATGTCGGCAAGGCTGGCGACACGCGAGGCCAGTGGTGCCTTGCGGTCGGTGTCGAAGAAGAACCGGGCATCTGCCAGGCGCGGGCGCACGACACGCTGGTTGCCCTGGATGATGTTGCTCGCGTCCGCCAGCTGCATGTTGCTGACGATCAGGAACCGGTTGGTGAGACGGGTGCCGCTGGCATCAAACAGGGGGAAGTACTTCTGGTTGAGGCGCATCGTAAGAATGAGGCATTCCTGCGGCACTTCGAGAAACTCGGGCTCGAACTCGCCAACGTAGACCGTAGGGTACTCCACCAGGGCGGTAACTTCCTCGAGCAGCGGTTCGACTTCGGCTTCAGCGCCCAGCGAGGCGCCCAGTTCGGCGGCTTTCTCGCGCAGTTGCCGTTCGATCATGGCGCGGCGCTTGTCGAACGAAGCCACGACATGGCCCGCCCGCTCGAGCTGTTCCTCGTAGGTGCTGGCCGAGGTGAGATTGATCGGGGTCTGCTGTGCCTGGAAGCGGTGTCCGTGGGTGATGCTGCCGGCTTCCAGGCCCAGTGCCGTCACCGGCACGATGTGTCCGCCATGCAGTGCGACCAGGCCGTGCGCCGGGCGCACGAACCGTACCGTGGTTTGCCCGTCGGCGAGCTGATAGCTCATGACCTTGGGAATGGGCAGGGCATTCAGGGCACCTGCCAGGGCTTCCTGCAGCGCGTCGGCCAGCACGGCGCCGGCGGCCGTTCCGGTATAGACGAGCTGTTCATGCTTGCCGTCGAACTCGCGCTCGAGGCTGGCCGGGTCGATGTGCGACCACCCCTTGGCAGCCAGCTTCTTGAGCAGGGCCGGGGTGGCGTTGCCATTGGCATCGAGGCCCACGCTGACCGGCATGAGCTTTTCGCGGAATGGCCGGTCGTCGGCTTTGCTCTTGACGTGATCGATGAGCACGCCCAGACGACGGGGCGTGGCAAATGGCACATGCGTGGCATCGTCGGCCAGCAGGCCCCGTTGGCGCAGGCCCTGGGCAATACCGTCGGCGAAAGCAAGACCGAGCCGCCGCAATGCCTTGGGCGGAAGCTCTTCCGTGAAAAGTTCTACCAGCAGCGGACGGACGGCCTGATCGGTGCCAGCAGTCATGCGACTTCCTTCTGAGATGAGCGTTGGTTGGCGAGCATGGGGAACCCGAGGCGTTCGCGTGATTCGTAGTAGGCTTGGGCAACGGCGCGCGACAGGTTGCGGATGCGTGCAATGTAGGCGGCCCGTTCGGTGACGCTGATGGCGCCCCGTGCATCGAGCAGGTTGAACGTGTGCGCGGCCTTGAGCACGCTTTCGTAGGCAGGCAGGGCCAGCGGCGACTCGAGCGCCAGCAGCCGCTCTGCCTGTTTTTCGTAATCGGCGAAATGCTGGAACATTACGCCAGCGTCGACGTGCTCGAAGTTGTAGGTTGACTGTTCGACCTCGTTCTGGTGAAACACGTCGCGATAGTACATGGGGCCATTCAGCGTGTTGGTCCAGAGCAGGTCGTATACGCTCTCTGCACCTTGTAGGTACATGGCGAGGCGCTCGAGCCCATATGTGATTTCGCCGGTGATGGGTTTGCAGTCGAGCCCGCCCACCTGCTGGAAGTAGGTGAACTGGGTGATTTCCATGCCGTTGAGCCAGACTTCCCAGCCGAGCCCCCAGGCCCCGAGGGTAGGGTTCTCCCAGTCGTCTTCGACGAAGCGGACGTCGTGCTCCTCGGGCTGGATGCCGATGGCGCGCAGTGAGCCGAGGTAGAGGTCGAGGATGTCGGGGGGAGAGGGCTTGAGCACGACCTGGAACTGATAGTAGTGCTGGAGCCGGTTGGGGTTGTTACCATAACGGCCATCCTTCGGCCGTCGCGACGGCTGCACATACGCGGCGCACCAGGGCTCGGGCCCGATCGCCCTCAGGAAGGTGGCCGTATGCGACGTGCCCGCACCGACCTCCATGTCGTACGGTTGGAGAAGGGCGCATCCGCGGTTGCCCCAGTAGTCTTGCAGGCGAAGTATGAGTTGCTGGAACGTAAGCATTGCAGGGCCGTTGAAGGAGCGTGGCTGCGCGCGCAAAGGGCGGGCGCTGGCACAAATGGTTTATTTTAGCGGTTGTACTCCAGGGGAGAAGAATCAGTGTATTTGGCAAGGCGCGACAAACACGATCTGTGGCAACACGAGCATCCGATATGGTGGGCCCTCGGTCTGCTTCTGGTGTGGTGGATGGCCTTGGGCTGGTTTGCGCCTGCCTGGGGTGCATCGTCCGCGGCGCCTGAGGCGGCGCGCGAGCACCCCGCACCCGCGTCGGAGCAGCCCGCACCAGCGCAGGCCGACAGTTACCGTTTGCTGGCCGAACTCCTGGAGAACGACGCGACGCGAGAGCGATTCATCCAGCAGCTGCGCGTGCTCGCAGCGTCGGAGGGAGGTCGTTCCGGTGCACCCGCGCGCGCTGATTCCGAGGGGGGCGAGGCGGCACGGGTGGCCGGAGAGGCGGTGTTTGCCGCGGACGAGGCTTCACCAGTACCCGCTGACACCAGCGAGACAGGCGAGCCGGCACCCGACTCCGCCGAAGCGGAAGCAGCTGAGTTTGCCGGGGCATCTCCGGGTACATTGTCCGCGCGCATCGCCGACATGACGCAGGAGTTTGTCCGTATCGTCGGGGGCGATGTCCAGACAGCCATGCAGATGCTGGGGCTGCAGCCGACCGAACCCCTGGCCGCGCTGGTGGCGCCGTCGGCACCGGAACGCCACTGGCAGGGCCCTCTGATCGCCTTTCTACTGGTGGTAGTGGCGACGCTGTTCTGCTACGGGGTACTGCGCTTGGCCGCGCGCGGTGTTTACCGCTTTCTCGATCGCCGCGTCGCGCGTACGATCGCCGCCTATCTGGGTGACTCTGCAAGCACCGCGCAAGCCGGCAGTGCACCGAGCATGGTGTCATCAGGCAGCACGGCTGGAACCGATGGCTCGCAACCCGACGTCGAAACGCTCGAACATCTGCTGGCACGCAGCGAGGTGAAGGCGCGCCTCATGGTGCTGTACCGCAAGCTGATGGCCATGGTGGGCGCCCTGATCATCGACATCTTCGTGGTGGTGCTGGCTGCGGTCATCGGCCATGCGCTGGGTGTGTTCGCAGCCGAGGTGGTCGGCATCAGCAGCCGTTTCGAGGTAGTCTTCATCAACGCGTTCATGGGTATCGAGATCGTCAAGGCGCTGGCCCGTGGTGTGTTTGCCGTGCGCTTTCCCTACCTGCGACTCTTCTCCATGCGCGACACCACGGCGGCCTACTGGTACCGCTTCGGGGCCGTGATCATCAGCGTGGCCGGCTACGGCGTTCTGGTCGTGGTTCCGCTGATACGGTCCATGATTTCGCCAGCGGCGGCGCATGTGGCCGGGCTCATCATCATGCTGTCGGTGTACGTGTACGCGTTGGGAGTCATCCTGCGCAACCGCGTCGCCATGCGCGATGCGATGCGCGAACGTGCGGAACAGATGCAGTCGGCGCTGTTCGGGTCGCTGTTGCGCATGCTGGCCCGTAGCTGGCACGTGCTGGCCATCGCGTATTTCACGGTGCTGCTCATCGCCACCCAGGTCGAGCAGGAGACAGCCCTGCCCATGATTGCGGAGGCAACGGTGCAGACGCTCGTCGCAGTTGGCGGTTCCCTGCTGGTGTCGGGCGTGCTGAGCGTACTGCTGATGCAACGGATTCGTTTGCCGGCCGACTTGCAGCAGCGCCTGCCGTTGCTGGAGGGGCGCATCAACGCATATATCCCTGCCTTCATCCACGGCTTGCGCCTGCTCGTCTTCGTGGTGGCAGCTCTGGTCGTGCTGGACGCGTGGCAGGTGCTCAGCCTCGCCTACTGGCTCGAATCGGAGGCGGGCCGGAAAGTGCTGACCACGCTGGTTCACGTGGGCATCGTGCTGGTTCTGGCCGCCTGCAGCTGGGTGGTGGTGGCCAGCCTGATCGAGCACAGGCTCAGCCGGATGCCCGACAGCGACATGACCAGCGCGCGCCGCAAGACGCTGCTGTCGCTCTTCCGAAACGCAGCGATGATCGTGATCGCGACGCTGACCGTGATGGTGGTGCTGTCCCAGATCGGCATCGACATCGGCCCGCTGGTGGCCGGTGCCGGGGTAGTGGGTCTGGCCGTGGGGTTCGGTGCGCAGAAGCTGGTGCAGGACATCATCACCGGCGTGTTCATCCAGATCGAGAACGGAATGAACCAGAATGACGTGGTCGAGGTGGCGGGCATCTTCGGTACGGTCGAGAAGCTCACACTGCGATCGGTCGGCATCCGTACGCTGGACGGCGGTTTTCACCTCATCCCCTTTTCCGCCATCGACAAGGTCTCCAATCACATGCGTGATTTCTCGTATCACCTGGGGCATTACACGGTGGCGTACCGGGAGGATGTGGATGAGGCCATGCACTACCTGCGGCAGGCGTTCGAGGAGCTGAAGCAGGATCCGCAGGTGGCGCCGGCGATACTTGAGGACATCTCCATCCCCGGGGTTACCACCCTCGATGAACGCGGATTCACCATACGCGTCATGATCAAGACGGCCCCTGGCATGCAGTGGGCAGTACAACGCGCATACAACCGGCTGGTGAAAAAGCACTTCGCCGCGGCAGGCATCGAATTGCCATATCCGCATACGGTGGTGTATTTCGGCCAGGACAAGCAGGGTCATGCCCCGCCAGTGCGTGTGCAGGCTGAAGTCAGCGGCGCGGACGATCCCGCGAAAACTCGCAGCGGCCCTGCGTATCCCGACGGGAATGCCCCTGCACCGGGACATGCGTCGGGCCAGGCGCAAGTCTGATCCTGGTCATGGCATTGCTCGGCGGCCTGCTGCCCCGGGGCAGCTTTGGAGGCAGGCGCATACCGGCGTCAGCAATATGCGGCTGGCAACCGCTGGGCCCGGATCGGCGCGTTCAACACACGGCTGCCGACTTCTTCTAGCTGGCGCGGATCGCCGCTGCTGTGAAATTCCCAGCAGCCTTCACCCTCAGTGCGTAGCAGGCCGCGTTCCTCGAGCTGGCGTTGCACCTGACGCGCCACGGCCTCACTGGTTTCGAGCACCGGCACGGAAGAAGGCGCCACGGCGCGGATGGCGTCGATCAGGAACGGGAAGTGGGTACAGCCCAGTACCAGCACATCGGCGCCCTCACCCAGCACTTCGCTGATTGCTGGTCGGACGAGTTCGATGGCCGGTTCGCCGGTGGTGATCCCTTCCTCTACCGCCCTGACCCAATCGGGGCAGGGACGTACGATGATGCGAGCGTGCGGCGCTTCACGCTGCACGAGGGCATGGAAGCGCGCGCTGTTGAGGGTGCCAGTGGTGGCGAACACGCCGATGACATTCTGTCGGGTCAGCCGCGCTGCCGGGCGCACCGCCGGCTCGATGCCAATGATGGGGAGGTGGGGATGACGCTCGCGCAGGACGTGGATGGCTGCGGCCGTGGCCGTGTTGCAGGGCACGACCAGCGCTTTTACCCCGCGCGACATGAAGTAGGCGGCAACGTTGAGCGAACGTTCGATGACCTTATGCCGTGACTTTTCACCATAGGGCACATACGCCGAATCAGCGACGTAAATCAGATGCTCGCGTGGCAGCAGACGGCGCATGGCCTGCAGTACGCTCAGGCCGCCTACGCCCGAGTCATAAACGCCCACCGGAGCATTGACGTGCTGCAGCTCAGGCATTGTTGTTGAGTTCCAGCATCAGGGTGGGGGTGTCGGTAGCGGGCTGGACGACCGGCATGCCCTGCTTGCGGAAGTACTCCAGAACGCGGCGGTTGAGTTCCCGCTGGATGCGTGCCCGGCCCTGGTCGGTGGTACGGATCTGCGCGGTAATGGAAATCAGCCATTCCTCGATCTTCTCGACGCCCGCGATGTCGATGTTCGCCTTGATCAGGGGAGCCAGTTCGGGTTCGGCTCGCATGTCGGCGCTGATCTGGCGCAATGCCGCGTAGATCGCATCAATGTCGGCGTTCATGCCGACATTGATCCGGATGCGTGCGTTGCCCAGGCCTCGGTTGACGTTGTTCACGGTGGACACGGCGCTGAACGGGACAACAAAAAGCGAGCCGTCCGACGCCCTCAGATGCACGGTGCGGATGGAGAGGTGCTCAACCACGCCGGTTACCCCGGCAACCGTCACGGTGTCGCCCACCTGCATGGCATTTTCCATGAGCAGAAAGATGCCCGTGATGAAATCCTGCACCAGTTTCTGCGAGCCGAAACCTACCGCAATGCCCACGATGCTGGCGCCGGCCAGCAGGGGCGTGGTGTTGATGCCGAGCTCGTGCAGCGTGGTCATCAGCACGATGGCGGCGATGGCGACGAAGAGAACCGTACGGATCATGGGCAGGAATGTCCGCAGGCGCGTCGCGCGCACCACATCCCCCGTGCTGGTCCAGCGCTGAATGCGCCGGTTGAGCGCACCGGAAATGGCTTCCCAGACAAGCAGGGCGATGATTACGGAAATGATGATGGTGGCCGCGGCCGACACGATGCGGCGGCCCAGGGTACCATTGGCGAACCATTGCAACGCGGGCACGCCCCAGGCTTCCAGCAGGACGATGATGGTAATTGCGTAGACGATCCAGCTCAGGAGTGCGCGGAAGATCCGGTGGTAGCGGTGGTAGTTGCTGGCACCCAGCGAAGACTCCATGCCGATGTTGGCAAATGAGCGGTCGAGCAGTCCGACCACCAGAATCCAGACCAGGCGTGCGCCGATGAGAACTGAAGCCGTGATTGTGCCGAAACGCAGTCCGCGCACGAAACCGTCGGTAATGCTGAGAGCCCAGACGATCCAGACCGCTACCAGGAAGAAGATCGCGGTCGCAGGCCAGATGTCAGCCACGAACGCCCGGAACGGGTGGGGGCGTGCCGTATCGCTGCCACGCAGGAAGGCCTGCATTGGCTGGCGTGTCCGGATTACCACGTAGATCATGGACAGGTGCGTGATCAGCGAGGTGACCTTGGAAACGAGCGTGGCAGCCTCACGACCTGCGTCGGCCATGAGCAACACACGCGCCAGCGTCACTCCGAGGGCGGTCGTGGTAAAAATGATCACCGCCCAACGAAACAGGAACCGAGCGTGGATATCCTGCATCTCGAGCAGGCGTAGCTGGGGTGAGGCCGGCGAAATCAGCAGCCGCGTCACCGCCATGCCTGCACGCAGCAGTGCGTAGGCTTCGGTGATGGGTACCAGCAGGTTGGCAACCTGCGGGTAGCGCGGTGCCAGCCAGTGCGTGAACAGCGAGACGACAACGAGGAAGGCTGCAAGCGACAGCAATGCCAGCAACGCATCGCCCAGGGCAAATGGCAGCCGTCGAAGCAGGGCCGAATGCGCGATCGACTTGCGGCGTTCGGCCAGCAGTTCGTTGAGCCGGGCGCGCATGTCGTCGGGGGGAGGCCCAGGATGGCCGTCCTCCCCATCTATCATCCCATGCGCATCGCCGCTTGCGGCGTGGAGCGAGGCGCTGATCGCCGCCACCTCATCAGCCTCCTGGCGTGCCTGCGCTTCCAGCTGGGCCTGCGCGTACTGCCGCAGCAGTCTGCGCGGATAACGGAGAAGCCACCGCACCAGCCATTCGGCTGCCCCGGCCACGAGCAGCACCGCCAGCAGGGTTCCCGCTGTCTGCAGGAACAGGGTCCGAGCAGCGTCATCAAGCAGCGTGGCTTCGAACCAGGCCGCGGCCACGCCGAGATTGTCGAGCGCGTGCGCGACTTCGCCGATCTGCTGTGTCAGGCTGTCGAACCAGTTGCCGGCGAAATGGATGATCTGCGCAAGCAGGCTGTCTTCCAGCAAGGGGAGTTCTGCCGTCAGTTCGGACATGACCGAATCGTCCGCCGGAGCAGCGTCCAGGGCGGCCTCCACATCCGATGCGGAATCGGGCACTGCCACGTGCTCGGGTGTCGAGTTACCGGCTTCGAGTCGGGCGTCGCGCGTGCCGGGGCTGTCCGCCGTCCCGGAGTCGTGCGCTGCCGGACGGGTGCCGTGCGCATCGGCGGTGGTTGCCGTGTCTGTCATGGGGGGGCGGGTGCTGGAGTCGTGCGAGATGGCTTCGTTGCTGGCAGGCAGCGGCATGGCTTCAGTCTCGTTGCATCAGGTACTTGCCAATGACGAGTTGCTGGATCTGTGAAGTGCCTTCGTAGAGGCGCATGAGGCGTGCGTCGCGATAGAAGCGCTCGACGGCAAAGTCGCTGATGTAGCCAGAACCTCCGTGGATCTGCACGCCGCGGTCGGCTATGCGCCCGACCATTTCGGTAGTGAACAGCTTGGCGCCCGATGCCTGCATGCTGACCTCGGGGTCGAACTGGCCGAGGGGTTTGGCGTCATACTTGCGCGCGACCTCGCGCGTAAGCGCCCAGCCTGCCAGCAGCTCCGCCTGGCTGTCGGCCAGCATGGCCTGGATCAGCTGGAAGTCGCCGATGCGCTGCCCGAACTGCTTGCGTTGCCGGGCATACGAGACGCTTTCGTCGAGGATGCGCTGCGCCATGCCGCAAGCCAGTGCCGAGAGATGCAGTCGGCCGCGGTCGAGCACCTTCATGGCTGTCTTGAAGCCCTTGCCGGGTACGCCACCGATGATGTGGGTAGCTGGAACGCGGACATTGTCGAGGTAGACGTCGCAGGTTTTCGTGCCACGCTGTCCCATCTTGCGGTCGGTCTTGCCCAGCGTGATGCCGGGGGTGCTGGCCGGCACGATGAATGCGCTGATGCCGGATGCCCCGGACCCTCCGGTGCGCGCCATCAGGGTGAACGCTCCGGCACGGGGCGCATTCGTAATGAAGCGTTTGGTTCCGCTGATGAGATAGTCGTCACCGTCGGGTACCGCGCGCGTCCTGATGGATGCGGCGTCAGAGCCTGCATCGGGCTCGGTCAGGGCAAACGAAATGATGAGTTCGCCCCTGGCGATGCGTGGCAGGTAGGCCGCCTTCTGCTCCGGGGTACCATCCATGAGGATGCCCTGTGAGCCGATGCCGATGTTCGTGCCGAATACCGAGCGAAACGCTGGCGATGTCTGCCCCAGCTCGAACGCAATCTCGCACTCCTGTTCCATGGACAGGCCGAAACCGCCGTACTCTTCAGGTATGGACAGGCCAAACAGGCCCAGCGCCTTCATGTCGTTGATGATGTCGGCGGGTACTTCGTCGTCAGCTTCGACCAGCGCTTCGGCTGGCATCAGGCGGTCGCGCACGAAGCGTCGGATGGAATCCTTGAGCAGCGAGAAACTGGATGGATCGAGAGCCATGTTGCGGTCCGGTGAATATTGCGCCAAGTATATGACGCGCGACGCCGGACCGCGGTAGCCGATGCGCGGCCCATGCTGGCCTACACGCCCAGATATCTGCTGAGCTGTTCGGGGGCGCCGATCAGGGAGGATGCCTTGTCTTCCAGTACGATGCGGCCCTTTTCCATGACGACGACCCTGTCGGAATTGGACAGGACGGTGCGGTAATTGCGGTCGACCACGAGCGTGGCCAGACCCGTACGGCGGATTTCGCCGATCACGCGCCAGATTTCTGCCACGATCAATGGCGCGAGGCCCTCGGTGGCCTCATCGAGGATGATTGCGTCCGGGTTGGTCATCAGCGCACGGCCGATGGACAGCATCTGCTGTTCACCCCCCGAGAGCTGGTTGCCCAGGTTGCTCATGCGTTCCCCCAGGCGGGGGAACAGTTCGAGCACGCGCTCGAGGGTCCAGTCGCGCTGCCCCTGGGTACCAGGGCGGGCGGCCATGATGAGGTTCTCGCGCACCGTGAGGTTGGGGAATATGCCGCGGCCTTCGGGCACATAGGCGATGCCGAGTCGGGCCACCTGGTAGGGATAGCCACGTGACAGATCGCGGCCGCGTATGGTGATCGTGCCTTGGCGTTCGCGCACATGCCCCAGCAAGGTGCGAATGAGAGTGCTCTTGCCCATGCCGTTGCGTCCCAGCAGGCCAACCGTTTCTCCCGCTTCGAGCCGGAAATCTACGCCATGCAGAATGTGGCTGCTGCCATACCATGCATGGATCTGGGTTGCATCGATCAACGCTTGCATTGCTTCATACCTGCTCGCCCAGATAGGCGCGTTGTACTTCTTCATTGTCGCGGACTTCGGTGGGGGCGCCGGAGGCGATCACTCCTCCGTTGACCATGACTGTGATGCGGTCAGCGACTGCAAATACGGCATCCATGTCGTGCTCAACCAGAAGGATGGCATGTCCGTCACGCAGGTTGCGCAGCAGGTCGAGCATGCGCTCGGATTCCTCGGGCCCCATGCCGGCGAGCGGTTCATCAAGCAGTAGCACCGACGGTTGGGTGGCCAGGCACATGGCGACCTCGAGCTGCCGTTTCTGACCATGCGACAGGCTGGCCGCCACGCGGCTCGCGACTTCGGTGAGTCCGGTGCGCTCGAGGGCAGCCTCGGCACGCTCCCGGCTGACACTGCAGTGGCCGGCCGATTCCCAGATGCGCCACGGGCGTTGGGTTGCCATCTGGGCAGCCAACCGGCAGTTCTCGTACACGGTGAGCGGCAGGAACACGTTGTTGCGCTGATAGCTGCGGCCAACGCCGGCGCGGGCACGCTGTGGCTGCGACCAGCCCGTGATCTCCCGGTCTCCCAGGAGAACGTGCCCCGACGATACCGGGAGCTCACCGGACAGCAGGTTGATGAGCGTCGACTTGCCCGCCCCGTTGGTGCCGATCACGGCGTGGATTTCATTACGTGCGAGCGCGAGGCTGACGTTATCGACGGCGCGCAGCGCCCCGAAGTGGCGGCTTACGCTATTGGCGCGCATCAGTACTTCGGTCATGCGTGCTCCTGCGGTTGCATCACGGTAGTGGCAGTGGTCTGGGCGGGTGCTGTGGCCTTGACCCTGGCGAAGCGCCGGTGTGGCAGGCGCAGGCCGGAAAAGCCTCCCATGAGTCCTTTGGGCATGAAAGCGGCGACGGCAATGATGGTACCGCCCAGCAACAGCTGCCAATGTTCGGTGAGATCCTGGTACCAGACGCGCATGAGTTCGAACACGACCGCACCCAGGACTGCTCCGGGGAGGCTACCAAGACCACCCAGGATGATCATGAGCAACCCGTTGCCTGACTGGTGCCAGGAAGCAAACTCAGGGTTGACGAACCCGTACTGGAGCGCGAAGAGGAATCCGGCGAGTCCCGCGAACATGCCACCGATGACGAAACTGGCCAGCTTGTAGGCCATCGTGTCGTAGCCGGTTGCGCGCATGCGCTGCTCGTTGTACTTGATGCCCACGATGGCATGACCCAGCCGCGAGCGCAGCAATTGAGCGAGGACAGCCACGGTGATGAGCAGGGCCAGAAGAGTGAACCAGTAAAACTGGTTGAGGTCTTCGAGGTCGACCAGCTGCCAACCGAACAGACTGAACTCGGGGCGGAAGTAAATGTAGGTACCATCGCTGCCGCCAAAGAAGGCGAAGTCGTGGAATACGAAATACACCATCTGGGCGAATGCGAGCGTAGCCATGATGAAGTAGATGCCACGGGTGCGCATCACCAGGATCCCGATGACGAGCGCGAGCAGCCCGGATGTGCCGATGGAGGCAAGCACGAGCCACCAGCCGTTGCCGGCCTCGTATTCCGGGGTAAGCATTGCGACGGTATAGGCGGCACACGCAAAGAACGCCGCGTGCCCGAGGCTGACGAGCCCGGTGTAACCCACCAGCAGCTGCAGGCTGAGGGCAAAGATCGCCATGATCAGGATGCGCGTGCCCAGCGCGATATAGAACTCGGTTCCGATGGGGGGCGGCAAGAGCGGGAGCGTCGCGGCCAGGGCGAAGGCGACCAGCCAGATCCAGAATGCATACCGTTTCATGCGTTACGTCCCTTGCTTGAACAGCCCCTCAGGCTTCCAAAGCAGAATCGCCGCCATGAGCACATACACGAGCGCCCCAGCCGCCTGCTGCCAGAACACGATGCCGAAGGTTTCGACAAAGCCGATGAGGAGGGCCGCTACCAGGGCCCCCTTGACTGAACCGATGCCACCGATCACGACCACGACGAAGCTGAGTATGAGTACGGAATTGCCCATGCCCGGATACACCGATGACACCGGGGAGGCAATCATGCCGGCGAAGATGGCAAGCGCGACACCGCCGGCAAAGACGAAGCGGTAAAGCAGCGAGATGTTGATGCCCAGCGACTGCACCATCTCGCGATTGGTGGCGCCGGCACGCACCATCATGCCGATGCGGGTCTTGCGGATGAGGTAATACATGGCGACGGCGATGGCCAGGCATACACCTGACATGAACAGCCGGTAGATCGGATAGGTCATGTTGTTGCCGATCGGGATGCTGCCCTCCAGCCAGGAGGGCACCGGCACCCCGTGGACATCGTCGTCGACCAGAATGCTGCGCAGTTCTTCGAAGACAAGGATCAGACCAAACGTCATCAGTACCTGGAGCAGATGCTCGCGTTCGTACAGAAAACTGAAGAAGCCCCATTCCAGCAGGTACCCGAACAATACCGACAGGACGATACCTATCAGCAGCGAGAGGGCGAAGTTGCCGGTGTACGAGGCCAGCGTATACGCCAGGTATGCCCCGATCATGTAGAAACTGCCATGGGCGAGGTTGATTACGCCCATGATGCCGAAGATCAGGGTCAGTCCGCTGGCGACGAGAAACAGGAGCAATCCGTACTGGACGCTATTCAGGCACTGAATAAGAAAGGTCGTCAGATCCATGATGTCACTTCATGCGGCAGCCACGAGCGGGGTCTTCGAGGGACTTGACCGCAACCTCGACGAACTTGTTGAGGTTGCCTTCGACCCGGCGCAGGTACATGTCCTGGATGGGGTCGTGTGCGCGCGACATGGTGAAGGTGCCGCGCGGGCTGTCGATGGTTGCAGCGCGCATTCCCTTGATGATGGCGTCACGGTTCTTGAGCTCGCCCTTGGCCGCCTTCAGACCTGCGTGCAGCAGCTGGGCAGCGTCGTAGCCCTGCACCGAATAGACATCGGGGGCATGGTTGAACCGCTTCTCGTAGGCGGCGCGGAATTGACGGTCTTTTTCGATGTCGAGGTCGTCAGCATAGTGTAGCGTGGTGTAGAGACCTTCCGCCGCCTTGCCCTGGCCTTCAAGCGTACCGTCGGTCAGGAAGCCAGGGCCATAGAGCGGGATCGAGTCTTTCAGACCGGCCGCGGCGTAGTCGAGCACCCACTTGACCGCACCACCCCCGGCGAAGAACACGTAGACGGCATCGGGCTTGAGGTTGGCGATTTCAGTGAGGATGGGCTGAAACTCGACGTTCGGGAACGGCAGGCTGAGATGCTTGAGCACCTTGCCGCCCTTGGATTCGAAACCTTCCTTGAAGCCGCCGGTGGATTCGTCGCCCGCCGCGTAACTCCAGGACACGGTGACCGCGGTCTTGTGCCCGAACTTCTCGGCAGCGACGAGACCCATGGCGTAGGCGGGCTGCCAGTTGCTGAACGAGCTGCGGAAAATGTTGGGAGCGCAGAGCGGGCCGGTAATGGCGCCTGCCCCGGCATTGGGGATGATCAGCAGCGTGTTGGTATCGCGGGCTACCTTGGCCATGCCCATGGCGACGCCGGAGTGCACGGTACCGACGAGCACATCGACCTGATCGCGCTTGATGAGACGGTTGGCGTTGTCGGGTGCCTTGGATGGGTCGGATTCGTCATCGACCTTGAAGTACTCGATATCGAGCCCTTCGAGCTTGCCACCCTGTTCTTCCACATACAGGCGGAAGCCTTCCTCGATGTTGTTGCCCAGTGCGGCATATGTGCCGGAGTAGGGCAGCATGAAACCGACTTTGACCTTTTCCTGCGCGGCAGCGCCAGTGCTGATGCCCAGGGCCAGGGCGGTGGCGCCGATCAGGGAAAGAGCCCGGGTCGTTATGCTTTTGTTCATGCATCGTCTCCGTGATTGAGAATCGTGGCAACGCATCTTAACCGGCAGCGATGGCTGGCATGTTCGATGCGCTTCGGGAGCCGGGCCGTGCGTCAGGCCGCACGAGCCGAATCTGTTTCTATTTTCGACGATAAAAACGCCTGAATCATCAAGT
>CALAGD010000021.1 GCA_937891425.1 uncultured Pigmentiphaga sp. | reverse complement strand
ACATACCTTTTGATTTCAAGCTGAGATAACCATGCCCGCACCCCTCAACACCATGCTTCAAGCGACAACACCTGAGACTACCGGGGCCGCTCCCATATTGCTGGCACAAGCCGCTCCCTTGGGCGATAGCGGAGGTGCTGGCGGATTGCCGGATATTGCCGGGCAGGCCAGCGCACAGAACGAACAGGCCATCCCCCTGCTGCAGGCTGAATCATCTTCGCCGGGGTTCCTGCATTTCATCGAACAAAGCGACATGGTAGGCAAGTCGCTGTTCGTGGTGCTGCTCGTCATGTCGCTCATCAGCTGGTATGTCATCATCCTGAAAACGATCTCCCTGGTTGGCATGAAAGGGCGCGTGAACCGTTTCCTGGAGCATTTCTGGCATGCTCCCTCGCTGGAAGCAGCGATCGACGGAATCCGCCTCGAAAAACCCAACAATCCGTTTGCCCAGGTGGCGCTGGAAGCGATCGAGGCGCGGGACCACTACGAACGGCTGGGTGCAGCCAACGCCGACGACAACGGAGTCGACAGCGACTACCTCACGCGTGCGATACGGCGTGGCATCGAACAGGAAACGGCGCGTCTCGAGAGCGGCCTCACCATGCTGGCATCGATTGGCTCGACGGCGCCGTTTGTTGGCCTGTTTGGTACGGTGTGGGGGGTATACCATGCGCTGGTGTCGATCGGCATGGGTGGAACCGCTTCCATCGAACGCATCGCCGGTCCGGTGGGCGAGGCGCTGATCATGACCGGGCTGGGCCTTGCAGTCGCCATCCCGGCCGTTCTGGCATTCAACGCCTTCGTGCGCCGCAATCGCGTACTCCTGGCGCGTCTGGATGCGTTTGCCTACGACCTCTACACCTTCCTGACCACCGGTGAGCAGTTGCTCGGTCGCGGGCGGGGTACGCGTCGCGCGGTCCGGGCAGCGGGCGAACGAAGCACACAGGCGTCACGGTCGGCCTGAACTGCAAGGAGAGCGCCATGGCTTTTGGCAGTCTGAACGGTAACGGGCGCAGCAACAGCACCATGTCGGAAATCAACATGGTGCCCCTGATCGATGTCATGCTGGTGTTGCTGGTGATCTTCATGGTCACGGCGCCCATGCTGACCCATTCGGTCGTCGTTGATCTGCCTCGGGTCAGCAGCGAGCAGGTCGAGCAGAAACCCGACAGGATCGATCTGGCCATCGATGCCCAGGGAAATCTGTTCTGGAATGGCGAGCCCATCGCCCGCGACGCTTTGCCGCTTTACTTGCGCGACATTGCCCCCCTTCAGCCCCAGCCGAGCGTGCAGTTGCGAGCCGACCGCAACACCCGTTATGAACTCATCGCGGAGGTGTTGGCCGAATCGCGGCGTGCGGGCATCAAGGGATTGGGTTTCGTGACGGTGCCGGCAGACCAGGCCCCGAACTGACCCATCATGGCCCGGGCCGGTTCGGGCTAGCGGGTGGCGGTTGAAGCTGGTGCCGACCGGAGCCGCACGGGCTCCGGCGCGAAGACGGTCAGGCCTGCTGATGGGCCTGGCGGTTGATGAGGAATTGCACCAGCAAAGGCACGGGCCGACCGGTGGCGTTCTTTTCCTTGCCGCTTTTCCACGCCGTGCCGGCGATGTCGAGGTGGGCCCACGGGTAGGCCCTGGTGAACCGCGACAGGAAGCACGCCGCGGTAACGGAACCCGCAGGCTGGCCGCCGATGTTGGCAATGTCCGCGAAGTTCGACTTGAGCTGCTCCTGGTATTCATCGTCGAGGGGCATGCGCCATGCGGGGTCAACTGCTTCGGCAGATGCCTGCAGAAGCTGCTGTGCCAATCCGTCGTCGGCGGTGAACAGGCCCGTGTTGACATGACCCAGTGCCACTACGCAGGCGCCGGTGAGGGTAGCGATGTCAATCACGGCCGAGGGCTTGAAACGCTCGGCGTAGGTGAGCGCATCGCACAGGATGAGGCGGCCCTCGGCGTCGGTATTGAGAACTTCGATGGTTTGGCCCGACATGCTGGTGATGACGTCGCCCGGCTTGTTCGCACGACCGCTGGGCAGGTTCTCGCACGCAGCCACGATGCCGACCACGTCGATGGGCAATTGCAGTTCGGCCACGGCCTGCATGGTGCCGAGCACGCTGGCGGCGCCGCACATGTCGAACTTCATTTCATCCATGGTGGCGGCAGGCTTGAGCGAGATGCCCCCGGAATCGAAAGTGATGCCCTTGCCCACGAGTACCACCGGCGCACCTTTCGCCGTTGATTTGCCGCGCTTGCCGCCCTTGGTGCCCTGGTACTGCATGACGATGAAGCGGGGCGGTTCTTCGGATCCTTTGGCCACGGCGAGGAAGGCGCCCATCTTGAGCGCCTCGAGCTGCTTGCGCTCCAGAACCTCGACCTTGAAGCCATGGGTCTTGCCGAGTTCAGTGGCTTTGTCGGCAAGATACGTCGGCGTGCACACGTTGGCGGGCAGATTGCCCAGATGTCGCGCCAGCACCATGCCGCGCCCGATGGCCGCGCCTTGCCGCAGACCCTGTTCCGCGTCTTCGCGCGCCTGCTCGCTGGCCAGCACGGTCACCTTCGCAAGGGTGGGGCGATTGTCCTCGTCGCGCTTGCTGAACGTTGCATCGTAACGGTATGTGGCCTGTACGCAAGCCATGGCGATCTGCTGGCAGCGCTGACGCAGGCTGGTCCCCTTCACTTCGACTTCGGCCAGGGCCACGGCTGCGTCGCTTGCCTTGCTGCCGGCCAGCGCACGGGCAGCTGCCTGTACCGCGCCTGCGAACCGGCGTGCGGTGAGTTCTTCGGGCTTGCCCAGCCCCACCAGGATAACGCGCTGTGCGCCGATGCCATTCAGGTGATACAGAGTAAGCGTACTGCCATGCGTGCCCGAAAACTCCTGCTGGACGATGGCCGCAAGGGCTCCGGCCGTGGCTTCGTCGATGGCCTGTGCAGCAGCGGACAGCTGGCCTTGCTGAAAGACCCCGACGGCCAGGGCACCGGTCGGGATTTTTTCGGGTGCAATAGTCTGTGTGCTAAATTCCATGAAAACTTCCTGCGCGAGCCTGGGTTATGAACGAACTGCTCGCCGGTCGTAGCGGGCAACGGTGTTGGTCGCCCATTCCGGCTTGATTCCCCGATTATGTCACTGTTTCAGCGCTCCGTCGTCAGCGAGCTCGTCAGTCACGCCGGTGTCGTGTTTTCGACGTTGGTAGTGGTGTGGCTGAGCGTATTGTTGGTCCGATTGCTTGGTGATGCCGCTGCGGGCAACATCGGCGCCGATGTGGTGCTGGGGCTGGCGACGTTCTCCACGATCACGGCGTTGCCGACCATCATCATCGTGTCGGTATTCATTGCAGTGCTCACTGCGGTCGGGCGCAGTTACCGCGAGTCGGAAATGGTGGTCTGGTTCGCCAGCGGACTCAGCCTGGCGAGCTGGCTGCGGCCCATCATGCGCTTTGCCGTGCCGGCATTCCTGATCGTGCTCACACTGACCATGGTCGTGGCGCCGTGGGCCTACCGGCAAATCGGCGAGTATCGCGTGCGGTTCGAGCAGCGCTCCGACCTGTCGCGCGTCGTGGTCGGCCAGTTCGGTGAAACCAGTGGCGGCAAGCGGGTGTTCATCGCCGAGGCTCCGCGCGAGCCGGACGCCGAACTTGGCAGCGTTTTCGTGCGCGAATTCGATGAAGAAACGGGCAAGTACAGTGTGGTCACTTCCGACGGTGCGCGCGTGCAGATCATGGACAACGGCGACCGCTTCCTCGTGCTCGACCAGGGGCAGCGCTATGACGTCATTCCTGGCCAGCTTGAAACGCGCATCGTTCATTTCGATCGTTACGGCGTGCGGCTCGAGCGCCGCGACGATGGCGACACCGAGGCCGACGCCCGTGCCCAGGCGCAGAACATCCTCAAGGCACGTCCTACGTCGCTGCTGTTGCGCGACGGCAATGCGCGCGCTGCAGGCGAGATTCTCTGGCGCATTTCGCTACCCATCGTCGTGCTCAATCTCGCGCTGCTGGCCTTGCCCCTGGGCGCAGTCAACCCTCGTCTTGGGCGCTCGGGCGACCTGCTCATCGCCGGTCTGATTGCCATGCTTTACCTGAATCTGGTGAACCTGTTGCGCTCCTGGGTGGCCGATGGGCAGGTACCTTTCCTGCTGGCAATCTGGCCCCTGCATTTGCTGGTCGCCCTGCTGGGGTTATGGCTGTTGAGGCGGCGGCTTACCTTGCGTGGTCCGCGCGAGGCTCATTGATGCCATCGGGCCACCCGATGCATTGCGGGTGTGGGACCGGAGCGTTCCCCAAGCGGTTCTCCTGCGCCGGCCTTTCAGCAGAACGGCTGCTATACAAATTACTACTTGTAATATTGATGCCGTTTCTTATAGCTTAGAATTTAATGCATGAATCTCCAGCAATTCAAATTCGTGCGTGAAACGGTACGGCGCAACTTCAATCTCACTGAAGCGGCGCGCGTCCTGCATACCTCGCAGCCCGGTGTATCGAAGGCCATCATCGAGCTCGAAGATGAGCTCGGCCTGCGCATATTCGAACGGCATGGAAAACGGCTGAAGGGCCTGACACGGCCCGGACAGGTCGTGGCACAGGTGATCGACCGCATCATGGCCGAGGTCGATAACCTCAAGAAGGTCAGTGAAGAATTTGCCCGGCGCGACGAGGGCGGGCTGACCATCGCGTGTACCCACACCCAGGCGCGTTACGCGTTGCCCAAGGTCATTCCCGAGTTTCGCCGGCGCTTTCCGAAAGTGCATCTTTCGCTGGTGCAGGGCAGCCCCCGGCAACTTGCGGAAATGGTGCTGCACGAACAGGCCGACCTCGCGGTGGCCACTGAAGCACTGGCGCTTACGCCGGGGTTGGTGACCCTGCCGTGCTACACCTGGGAGCACGTGCTCATCGTGACGCCCGACCACCCGTTGGCCCAGCTGAAGTCCAGTGCCGCCCGCAAGCTGTCGCTGGAGACGCTGGCCCAGTATCCGCTGGTTACTTACGAGCGCGCGTTCAGTGGCCGTTCGGCCATCGATCAGGTGTTTCAGGAAAATGGCATACAGCCCGACATCGTGCTCGAAGCCATCGACGCCGACGTCATCAAGACCTACGTTGAGCTCGGAATGGGGGTGGGCATCATTGCTGGGGTGGCCTACGATCCGCGCCGCGACCGGGGCCTCGTGGGAATTCCTGTTGGCCGGCTGTTTGGTCGGCACACAACCCGTATAGCGGTGAAGGCGGGGAGTTTTCTGCGCGATTACATCTACACGCTCATCGAGCTGCTGTCGCCCGAACTGACCCGCGAGAGCATTCGTGAAGCGGTTGAAGCTGCCGCAAATCGCGAGCCCACTGCGGTAGTGGCTGATTGAGCCTCGGGTATTCTACGGAGCTCGTATCGGCTCGGGAAATGGATGGATGCAGCCTGGCCCGTGGCTGAACAGCAGAAAGCGCAACGCGGGTAGCCGGCGGCCGGTGGCGTTGCAAGCGGAATGTGCCACGGGCTCAGGACGATGCCTGACCCGACGGGGTGGGCGACGGCATTTCGATCTTCACCTCCAGGATCTCCAGCGTGTCCTGCCGTTCCAGGTTGACGCGAATGTCGTCGGAATTGATCTTGACGTATTTTGAAATGACGTCAAGCAGCTCACGCTGCAACTGGGGCAGGTAATCGGCAGCAGGGCCGCGATGGGCCCTTTCGTGGGCGAGAATGATTTGCAGGCGCTCTCGGGCGACGCTGGCCGAAGCCTTCTTCTGACCGAGAAAGAATGAGAGCAGGGACATCGTTTATCTCCCACCGAACAGACGCTTGATAAGGCCCGGTTTCGTGTACTCAATGAATCGCATGGGACGGTCTTCACCCAGGTAACGGGCTACGACATCCTGGTATGCCTCGGCGACGTCGGTATCCTTCAGGTGGATGGCAGGCAATCCCTGGTTGGACGCATGCAGGACGTTTTCGGATTCGGGAATGACCCCGATCAGCTTGATGCGCAGAATGTCCTGAACATCTTTTACCGAAAGCATCTCGCCGTCGGCAACCCGTTTGGGGTTGTACCGCGTCAGCAGCAGGTATTCCTTGATGGGTTCTTCGCCCTTGATGGCTCGTTGCGACTTCGACGCCAGGATGCCGAGAATGCGGTCGGAATCGCGTACCGACGAGACTTCCGGATTCGTCACCACCAGGGCGTCGTCGGCGAAATAGGCGGCGTGCAAGGCGCCCGATTCGATCCCGGCGGGCGAATCGCACACGATGTACTCGAAACCCATGTCCTTGAGCTCGTTGAGCACACGCTCCACCCCGTCCCGTGTGAGCGCTTCCTTGTCGCGTGTCTGCGAGGCGGGCAGGATGTACAGGTTGTCGAGCTGCTTGTCGCGAATGAGAGCCTGGTTGAGTGTGGCCTCATTCTGGATCACATTCACGAAGTCGTAGACTACGCGGCGCTCGCAACCCATGATCAGGTCGAGGTTGCGCAATCCGACGTCGAAATCGATAACGGCGGTTTTGTGTCCGCGCATGGCAAGGCCGGCGCTGAAGCTTGCACTGGTGGTGGTCTTGCCAACTCCGCCCTTACCGGAAGTGACGACGACGATACGGGTCATAACGTGTTTATCCTTTTTGGGAGTAGGAGTGCGATCGGTTGATTTCGTGGCGCCAGGGTCTGCCGGAGCCGGTGCTGCGGAAGTGTTCGGCCGCCCGGGGGGCCGGGGTGGTCGCTGCTTGTGTCTTCGAATCTGCTTGGCAACCATGGCTAGGCTTCTATGGGTTCGATGCGGAGCCCGCCCGCATGAAGACGTACGGTGGCAGGCCGTTCGCGTACGTTGTCGGGCAAGGCAGTTTCGATCACGCGATACACCCCTGCCACCGCCACCAGTTCGGCTTCCAGGCAAGTGGTGAAAATCCGGGCTTCTTCGTCGCCGCGGGCGCCGGCCATGGCCTTTCCGCGCAGAGGACCATATACATGGATGTTGCCATCGGCTATGACCTCGGCCCCGGCGTTGACCACGCCGACCACGATCAGGTCGGAATCGCGCGCGTAGATTTTCTGGCCGGAACGCAGCGACCGATCCACCAGTAGGGTGGGGCGATAGCCGTTACCCGCGACGGGTACTGCTCCAGAACTGGCGTCAGCACGCTGCGCTGCCGCCGCCAGGTTGTCGACTGGGTTCGCGTCTGCCGTAGACGACATGGCTGACCCTGCAAACGGGGCTGATCGGGATGCCTCGATGGCAGGTCCGGGATCGGGCGTGGCAGGCGATGCAGGAGGAGCGGACGCAATGGGATCGCGGTGAATGCTGCCCGCCGGGGGCGCCAGACCCTCGCGTGCGACAGGCAGCCGGATGGTGGCGTAGCCTGCCGTGCGGATGCTGTCGTGCAGTTCGGGCCGGGCTGCGATGCCGACGAAAGGCATTCCGTGCCGGGTGAGCACGTACGCCAATGCCTGCCAATCCGGTGCCTGTTCGAGCGCGAGTGCATCAATGACCACGGGCTCGCCGTCGAAGAAGTCGCCGGCGGCCCGCAGGCGCGATTGCAGGGCTTCGATAAGCGCGCTCGTGTCCGACGATTGCAGTACCAGCCGCACGGCGTGAATCGACGCGCTTTTGAAGTCGAGGATGGGCTGATTGACAGAAGACATTCGCCAGTCGCTAAAGGAAATACGGCATTTTAGAGCAATCGTGCCCGCAAATCTCGTTTTATGCCGTTATTTCACTGTAACGGGCCTCCCTGCGGCAAATGGCGGCACAATGGCCCCGGCCTCAGGCGAGCCGTCACTTCCCTGATCCGTCCGCCTGCAGGTCTGGCGCAGGCTGGCAGACGCATTCGGCACGCCAGAACGCAAGAACCGCCATCGGGATGGCGGTTCGTTGCAACAGAATCAGGGCAGTGCCGTGCCGCTCCGGCCAGGTCGACCGTAGGACGCAGTCGCGTTGACGGGCGCAGCACTGGCCGGTGAGGGATGCACCGGCACCCGCACTCAGGCGACGGCGACGTCAGACTCGGCCAGTGCTGAGGCGTCGGTTTGCAGGTGACGGTTGACGGCGCTCAGCACGGCCATGAAGGAAGCGGTGACGATGTCGCGGTGGATGCCGACGCCGTAGCCGCTGAGCGAGTCGCCCAGACGCAGCTCGACATAGCAGGCCGCCTTGCTGTCGGCACCGGTTCCGATGGCGTGCTCGTGATAGTCCATGACCCGGATGGGCAGGCCCAGGGCATGCACGAACGCGTCAATGGCGCCTTCGCCTTCGCCTTCGATGACCCGGCGTTCGCCTTCGTATTCAAGCTCGGCCTGGATGCGGAAGCGCTGACCCTCGCCGGCGTCGCCAGAAATCTGGTGGCGTACCAGGCGCCAGGGATGGGTGCGATCGAGGTACTCGCCCGAGAACAGCTCGTACACCTGCTTGGCGGTGACTTCCGTGCCGGTTTCGTCGGTGTACTTCTTCACCGTGCGGCTGAACTCGATCTGCAGGCGGCGCGGCAAGTCGAGACCGTACTCGGTGAGCAGCAGGTACGACACGCCGCCCTTGCCCGACTGGCTGTTGACGCGAATGACCGCATCGTAAGTACGGCCCAGGTCGGCCGGGTCGATGGGCAGATAGGGCACTTCCCAGACCGCATCGGCCTTCTGCCGGGCAAAGCCTTTCTTGATGGCATCCTGGTGCGAGCCCGAGAAGGCGGTGAAGACCAGGTCGCCGACGTACGGGTGACGCGGGTGGACGGGCAACTGGTTGCAGTATTCGACCGTACGGCGTACCTCGTCGATGTCGGAAAAGTCGAGGCCGGGGTGGATGCCCTGCGTGTACAGGTTGAGCGCGAGGGTGACGAGGTCGACGTTGCCGGTACGTTCTCCGTTGCCGAAGAGGCAGCCCTCGACGCGATCGGCACCGGCCATCACGGCGAACTCGGCGGCCGCCACTGCGGTACCGCGGTCGTTATGCGGGTGCACGCTGATGATGATGGAGTCGCGCCGCTCGATGTTGCGGTGCATCCATTCGATCTGGTCGGCGTACAGGTTCGGCGTGGTGGCTTCGATGGTTGCCGGCAGGTTGATGATCATCTTGCGCTCGGGCGTGGGACCCCATTCGGCCGACACGGCGTCGCACACTTCCTTCGCGAACTCGGGTTCGGCGGTACTGAAGACTTCGGGCGAATACTGGAAGATCCACTCGGTTTCCGGGTGCTGTGCGACCAGGCGCTTGATGGTGCGGGTGCCGTTGAGCGCGATCTGCTTCACTTCTTCCTTGCTCATGTTGAACACGATGCGGCGGAAGGCAGGGGCGATGGCGTTGTACAGATGCACGATGACCCGCTTGGCACCGGCAGCCGACTGGATGCTGCGCTCGATGAGATCGTCGCGCGACTGCGTGAGAATCTGGATGGTGACGTGATCCGGAATGAGTTTCTCGTCGACCAGCTTGCGCACGAAATCGAAATCAGTCTGCGAGGCGGACGGAAAGCCGACTTCGATTTCCTTGAAGCCGATCTTGATGAGCTGGTTGAAGAAGCGCAGCTTGCGTTCGACGCTCATCGGCTCGATCAGGGCCTGGTTGCCGTCGCGCAGATCAGTGCTGAGCCAGATGGGGGGGGCCGTGATGCGGCGGCTGGGCCAGGTGCGTTCAGCGTAATCGCGGGCAAAGGGTACGAACGGCACGTACTTGGTGGAAGGATCTTTCAGCATGTTGGCTCCGGATGACAGATATCAATGCGCAGCGTCGCGGGTCGCATGCCCGGTCGCGTTTCTGTGGCGGAATGGGAAATGGCTGCCGAACTGCCACGAGCCCGAGGCTCAGCAGCCGATCGGTAGGTCTAGTAGCAGACGGAGGGGGAAGCGCGGAGCCAGCGACACGACGATACCCGCCTTCCGTGCAAAGCACGAATGGAGCTGGGCAGTGGTGCTGACGGCAAAAGACATGTGCGTACGAAAGGATGCGCGGTAGAAAACGCAACAAATGGTGTGCGTGGAACTAGTAAGCCACAAACCAGGACAAAAATCAAGCAACTGGCCTGACCGCGCGTAGCATCGTTTCCACAGGTGCGCATGGAGCGGCGAACGGGAACGCTCGCGTACCGGAGCGCGAGCGAGCAGCGAGCGGGCATTGCCCGTCCAATGCGACGCGCATTGGCAGCAGGTGAGTTGCTATCGTAAGCTTTCTGACCTCGTGCGCCTGCTCAGAACACCCTATCTGCATGGAGTAAAGATGGCACATCAAAGCGTATCGTGGCGCGTGCACGGGCGGCGTGTTCTGGCGTGCGCCATTTTGCCAGTCACGCTGGCCATCCCCGTACCGCCGGTGCAGGCACAGCCGGTGGGCCTGCCCCGGCTGGGCGACACCGCGTCGATGCGGCTCTCGCCCCGGACCGAGGAGGTCCTGGGTGCGGCCATCATGGCCGACGGCCGGCGCGACCCCGACTACATCGACGATCCGGCGGTCAGCCAGTACCTCACCGAGATGGGCAGGCGCCTGTCGATGCACGTAACGGGCGCGCCGCAGGTCAACGTGTTCGCCATCCGCGCGCCCAGCATCAACGCCTTTGCCATGCCCGGGGGGCACATTGGGGTGCACTCCGGTCTGGTCGTGGCGGCGGGCTCGGAGGCCGAACTGGCGGGCGTGCTGGCGCACGAAATCGCCCACGTGGCGCAGCGACACGTAGCCCGGGGCATCATGGCACAGGAGCAGAGCTCCGCCATGATGCTTGGCGTGATGCTTGCGGCAATCGCCGCGGCTGCGGCGGGGGCGGGTTCACTGGCACAGGGGGCGGCGATGTTCGGCCAGGCCGCGGCCATCAACTCGCAGCTGTCATTTTCGCGCGACGCCGAGCGCGAAGCCGACCGGATCGGCCTGCAGACGATGCATGCGGCCGGCTACGATCCCGATGGCATGGCGCGCATGTTCTCGCGCCTCGCCCAGACTGCGCGCTTCAACGAGAGTACGGCAGCCTCATACGCGAGCACGCACCCGCTGTCCATCGAACGTCTCAGCGACCTGCAGAACCGCATCAGGCAGGTGGGACGCAAGGCATCGGCCGACTCCGATACGTTCTGGTTCGTGCGTGCGCGGTTGCGTGTGGCACAGGGTGGCTACGATCGTTCCTCCGATCCGCTCGCAGCGCTGCGCGCGGAGGCCACCGAGTCGAGCGGCGTACGCAAGGCGGCCGCGTTGTATGGGGTGGCCATGGCGCTGCAGCGACGGGGCGACCTTGAAGGCGCCCGCCGGGCGCTGCAGGAGGCCCAACGGCTGGGGCACGAGCATCCCATGCTGGCCCACCTGGCGGTCGAGCTGGCCATGGCCGAAAAGCAGTGGCAGGAAGCGGTGAAGCTGTCTGCGGACGCCGTGCGCGCCTGGCCGCGCGATCGGGCGCTGGCGCTGATCCATGCGCGGGCGCTGCAGCGTGCTGGCGACGACCGCGGCGCTGCCGAGTTTCTCGCCAAGGCTATCGAACAATGGCCCGAAGCAGAGCCCGAGCTGTACCGGTTGGCCGCGGAAAGCCGGGCCCGACTGGGGGATGGTGTGGCAAGTGCTCGCCTGATGGCAGATTATTTCGTCCTGATCGGTGCACTGCCTGCGGCCATCGGGCAGCTGCAGCAGGCACGTGTGCTGTCGCGCGATTTCTACGAACAGTCAGTTTTCGATGCCCGCATCAGGGAGCTGCAGCGGCGTCAGGAAGACGAGCGGGCGATCCTCGCACAGTTTCGCTAGCTGAACAGCAGTGCAGGCCAAACGCTGTTTCGGCGCTACAACTCCCGCGCCGGATTGACTGGATTGATTGGGTGATAACCAAAAAGTCTACGTGAAAACCAGCAATATATGGCCGGAAGGGACACTGCTTGTTATCCTAACGCTTTGCGTTACAAAAACTGGCGGAATGTGTCTCATGGTACCGAGGCATGCCGCTGCCTGTCTGCCCGGCGCCCCGTTCGGTTGGCGCCATCTGAGTTCGCATGCACATTCCTGACGATAGTCGTGTCACCACAGGGTATGAGCACGCCGATGGCGCGCATCAAGCCGGCATCGGCTTCATCCCCGGTCTTGTCGAACCTTCCCGGTCAGTTTGTGTTGCGGCCGCCAGCCGGTCAGGTTCAAACGTGTATTTGGAGCTTCGTACATGGGCAACGCCAACACATTGTTCGTGCTGAGCCATCCGGTGGCGGTCGCCGTCATTGGGTTGGCGTGCCTGTTGCTTTGGCGAAGCGATGCACAGTACCCGAAAACACTCCTGTGTTTCGGGGTGGGTTACGTGTGCTACTCGATGGGTGCCGTGTCCCAGATCATGGCGCCGTCTGGCAATAACGTCCTGCATGCCGGGTTGGCGGGCCTTTTCTATTCCGTGGCCGCGTTCTGCGTATCTCGCGGCATCGTCATGCTGGCCGGGGCCAGTTTCCGCTATGTGGTGCCAGTCATCGTCATGGTGGCATTCGCGGTATATGGCCTGTACTTCCTCGTGGTCCAGAACGATCCCGTCATGCGGCTGATAGGCTTCAACACCGCCATGGTCCTGTTGTTCACGTACGCGGCCGTGCGTGCGCGGGTGCTGGCTTCGGGCAGCCTCACCGAAAAGCTCACCTACTACGCTTTCGTGGCCTTCATCATCTCGGCCGTGCCCCGTACATGGATCAACGTGCAGCGAGAGCTGCATGGTACCGCGTTCGACCCGACCACCCATTGGTTCGCCACCAATGTCTGTGTATACGCCTTCTCGCTCATCTTCGGCCTCATGCTGCTCATCACCGTCATGCACAAGCGGGTGACGGCTGAGCGCGAGCTCAGCGAAACCGATGCGCTCACGGGGCTGAATAACCGCCGCGGGTTTGCCCAGCAGGCCGAAAAGCTGCTTGCGCGGGCCACGTCGTTCGCCGTGCTGGTACTCGACCTCGATTACTTCAAGCGCATCAACGATGCCTACGGCCACATGATGGGCGACCAGGTTCTGGAACAGGTAGCTCAGGTCATCGAGGACTCGCTGCCGCGCGGAGCGCTGTCGGCGCGGCTCGGTGGCGAGGAATTCGTGGTGCTGCTTGCCAACAGCAGCTTCGAGGCGGCCGAGCAGCTGGCCTACCGTATCGGCGGGCGGATCGAGGCCTTCCGTTTCGGCAACAGCCGGCATGAGCTCAAGTGCACGGTCAGTACCGGCTTCGGCTACTTTCTGTGCGATACGCCCGTGAAGACGGCAGTACGCATGGTCGACGTGCTGCTCTATCGCGCCAAACGCAACGGCCGCAATCAGGTGGTGGGAAGGGACTTCTCGCGCGAACCCAACCGCGAGGAACCGGCCGACCGGGAGGACACGCTCTGGCGCAGCTGGCCGGAAGACGCCGGGGTCACCGAGTAAGTAAGCACGCACGCGCAGGTTGGGCGCCGGGAACCCTGGTGAAGGCAGGGATCGGTGGCAGGGCCACGCAGAACCCGCCACATGTGCTGGCGCTTCAGCACAGGGGGGCGGTGGTCCGCTGCACTGCCGCTTCCCAGTGTTCCATCAGCCCCTGGGCCTGCTCGCGGCTCATTTGCGGTTCGAACACCCTGTCGGGGTGCCACAGACCCTCGATTTCCTCCAGCCCGGAGTACGTGCCCAGTGCCAGGCCGGCCAGGAAAGCCGCACCCAGCGCCGTGGTTTCTATTACCGCGGGGCGTATCACACGTACTCCCAACAGGTTGGCCTGGATCTGCATCAGCAGGTCGTTGGCACACGCCCCACCGTCGACCTTCAGTTCATGGCCAATTTCCATGGCCTGCAACAGGGCGGTGCACTGGAAGGCGATCGACTCCAGTGCGGCACGTGCGATATGTGCCAGCGAGGTGGCCCGGGTAAGGCCCGTGATGGATCCGGTGGCCGTTGGACGCCAGTAGGGGGCACCCAGCCCGGTGAATGCAGGTACGAACACCACACCGCCCGAATCAGGCACGGAGGCAGCCAGCGTCTCCACATCGGCTGACTTGCTTATGGCGCGCAGGTTGTCGCGCAGCCACTGCACGACGGCACCACCCACGAACACGCTGCCTTCCAGTGCGTACTCGCGCTGCGCATGCCATTGCGCCGCGGTCGTCGTGATGAGGCCATGTTCTGACCATTGGGGCGATGTGCCCACATGCTTGAGCATGAAGCAGCCCGTGCCGTAGGTGTTCTTGGCGCTGCCCGGACGAAAGCAGGCCTGCCCGAACAGGGCCGCCTGCTGGTCGCCAGCAATGCCGGCCAGCGGAATGGCAGCGCCGAGCATGTCGGGAGCGGTCGTCCCATGGACCGCGCTGGAGGGGACGACCCGGGGCAGGAGCGATGCGGGAATATCGAAAATGCGCAGTAGTTCGGCATCCCATTCACCCGTGTGGATGTTCCAGAGCATGGTGCGCGAGGCGTTGCTGACATCGGTGATGTGCAGGCGTCCCCGGGTGAGGTTCCACACCAGCCAGCTGTCGACCGTGCCGAAGGCGAGTTTGCCGCCCGCCGCGGCCGCCCGTGCCCCGGGGATGTTGTCGAGCAGCCACGCTATCTTGGTGGCTGAGAAGTATGGATCGATGATGAGGCCGGTCTTCTGCCGGACAGGTTCCTGCAAGCCTTGATCGATAAGGCGACGGCACAGTGCTTCAGTACGCCGGTCTTGCCATACGATGGCATTGGCGAGGGGCTCGCCCGTATCGCGATGCCAGATGAGGGTAGTTTCACGCTGGTTGGCGATGCCGATGCCGGTGACCTGATCGGGCCGGATCGCGGCCTGCGCCAGTGCGGTGCGGGCTGTATCGAGCTGCGAGCGCCAGATCGCCCGTGGATCATGCTCGACCCAGCCGGTGCGTGGATAGATGGGGCTGATCTCGCATTGCGCCTGGGCGATGGGCTGGCCGTCGCCATCGAACACGATGCTGCGTGAACTGGACGTGCCCTGGTCGAGCGCCAGCAGGTAGGTCATGGCGCGCCCTCCTTCATGCCTGGGTCGGATGCATCAATCGTAACAGCGAAAGAAGCGTTCGAGGCGAGCGGGCAACCAGTCCAGGTTCGGTACGAGCGATCCGGCGGGGAACAGTCCGTGACCGCCGCGTGCCGGCTGGTGCAGCAGAACGCTGGATGAGGCGTCGTGGGGACCCGGCAGGAAACGCGCTGGCAGGAACGGGTCATTGCGTGCGTTGAGCACCAGCGTGGGACCGGCGATATGCTTCAGCCACGGCAGGGAACTGGCGCGCCGCCAGTAGTCGTTGACGTTGGCGAAGCCGTGGATGGGGGCAGTGTAGGCATCGTCGAACTCGTACAGGTCGCGCGCGCGCTCCACCCGCAGCACGTCGATAATGCCCGGAAAGCGGCGTGCCTTCAGCAGGACCTTGTTCTTCAGGGTGCGCAGGAACTGGCGCGTATAGACATGGCGGTTGATGAAGCCGCGACCGAGCATGTGGCCGGCGGCGACCAGGTCGAGCGGCGCGGAAATGATGGCACTGGCAGCAAGCCAGCCGGATTGCGCGGGGTGCTCGCCCAGGAATTTCGCCAGTGCGTTGCCGCCGAGGGACACGCCCGCAGCATGCCAGCTCGCATCGGGCAGGCGCGACCGTACGGTGCGCAGCATGAAATCGATGTCGTCGCTGTCGCCCGAGTGATAGGCGCGCGGCAGACGGTTCGGCGTTCCCGAGCAGCCGCGGAAATGGGGCACGACTACGACCCAGCCACGGGCCCGGAAATGGTGGCAGATAGCCTGCGCGTAGGGACTGCGGCTGCTGCCTTCGAGCCCGTGGAACAGCACCAGCGCCGGTTGTCCCGCGGGAAAGTGGTGCGCAAAGGGCACGCCTGGGTCCTGGAACCATTGCTCCAGCTTGGCCGCAGTAATGCCGGGGGCGGCCCAGTCGAAATCGATGAAGTCGCCGTCAGGTGTATCGACACGTTCACGGGCGAAGGTGATTCGGTAATAGCGTGCCCACAGGCTTGCCGCGATGGTCTGGCCATGCCCGTCGGGCAGCCAGCGGGGAGAAGGGCAGTCGGATACGTCAAGACGGGCAGCCATGGATCGAGCGTAAAGGCCGTCAGCAGGGATTCGACAGATCGTGGCCGCCAGTTGGCGGGCGGCAGGAGGAGGACGTGCAAAAGAAGAAACTCCCGCCAGCGGAGCGCATGCCGCGCACCGTGAGCGGGAGCTGCGTGAGACTAGTGTCCGTGGACTTTGGCGCCGGGCTTCAGCCGGTACTCGGCGCTGCAGTACGGGCAACGTGCGCTGCCTGTCGTCGCGACATCGAGGTAGACCTTGGGATGCAGGTTCCACACGGGTGTGTGCGGACCGGGGCACGAGACGGGCAGATCGTCGGCATCTACCTCGTGGACGTCGTGGACCGTCGTTACGTTGGGCGACGTGGGATCGGACATGGTTGTCATCAAACTTTCGTAAGCCAGTGTGCGTACTTGGGATTGCGTCCGTTGACCAGATCGAAGAACGCAGCCTGCAGCTTCTCGGTGACGGGGCCGCGGCGGCCGTCGCCGATGCGGCGGTTGTCGATCTCGCGGATGGGCGTGACTTCGGCGGCCGTGCCGGTAAAGAACGCTTCATCGGCCAGATACAGGTCGTCGCGTGTGAGGCGCCGTGTCTGGATGGAGTAACCGAGATCGGCAGCCAGCGCATGGACGGTGGCACGGGTGATGCCGGTGAGCGCCGAGGCGATTTCGGGTTCGTAGATGACGCCGTCGCGGACGATGAACAGGTTCTCGCCCGCTCCTTCGGCGACAAACCCTTCCGTGTTCAGCAAAATGGCTTCGTCGTAGCCGTCTTGCGTGGCTTCAAGGTTGGCCAGTATGGAATTGGCGTAAGTGGACGAAATCTTCGCGCGTGGCATGGTGCTGTTCACGTGCGCGCGCTGATACGACGAGATCTTGCACCGGATGCCATTGCGGATGCCTTCCTCGCCCAGGTAGGCGCCCCAGGGCCAGGCAGCGATGGCGACGTGGACCGTGGCACCGCGTGGAGACACACCCATTTTCTCGGCGCCAAAGAACGCGATCGGCCGGATGTAGCACTCTGCGAGGTTGTTTGCGCGGACGACCTCGAGGTGGGCCTGGTTGATCTGCTCTTGCGTGTAGGGAATCGGCATCATGTAGATATGAGCCGAGTTGAAAAGGCGGCGGGTGTGGTCGGCGAGCCGGAAAATCGCAGTGCCTTGATCGGTCTTGTATGCGCGTACCCCTTCAAATACCGATACGCCGTAGTGCAAGGAGTGCGTCAGTACATGAACTGTTGCTTCACGCCAGGGAACGAGTCGTCCATCGAACCAGATTAAGCCATCGCGATCAGCCATCGACATGGTGAGGTTCCTTCTTGTGTGTCGGTATCAGAAAGGGTTGGCCCATGATTATACGCATTAGCCCGCGCATTAGCGCAGGGTACGGAGGCTGCAGGAAACCTCGCTCCGCCTACGAGAAACGGTGCAGGGACGCCATGCCGGACGCGGGCGGCACGCCGGTCACGTCAGCCTCATACGGACCGAATACCGTGTGCCACAGGCGCAGCACACCCTCACGTTCCGTTGTGAATCGCCCGGACTCGACCCGTGCCTTGTCCACACCCTGCAGGCGCAGTGCATGCTGTTCGCGCCGGAACATGCGGTAAGCCTCGATGCAGGCCGTTGCCAGGTCACGCGGGATGAGCGCGGCTTCGGCGGCGATGCCGAGGAGCGCGATGTTGCCCAGGTTGCCGAGCAGCTGCGGATGGGTGCGCGCGTGCAGCAGCACCAGGTACTGCGTAATGAATTCGATGTCGACCATGCCGCCGGGGTCGTGCTTCAGATCAAAGAGCTCGGTGCGGTTGATGTGGGCCGCCTGGATCCGCCGGCGCATGTGGATGACGTCGTGTGCCAGGCGGACCGGATCGCGGGGCAGCAGCAGGATGTCGCGGCGTATGGCTTCGAAACGCTCGCCGATCCGTGTGTCTCCGGCGGCAAACCGTGCCCGGGTCAGCGCCTGGTGTTCCCAGGTCCAGGCGTGTTCACGCTGGTATCGCTCGAAGCTCTCCACCGAGGCGGCAACCAGGCCTGCATCGCCGTCAGGACGCAGGCGCAGGTCGACATCGTACAGGCGGCCCGACGGTGTCATCGAGTTCAGCCAGGTGACGATGCGCCGGCTGAGACGGACGTAGCGCTCGCTGTTCTGCGGGCTGTCTTCGAACAGGAAGACCAGGTCGAGGTCGGACTCATACCCCAGCTCCTTACCGCCGAGCTTGCCGTAGGCAATGATGGCGAAGCGCGGCGCTTCGGCCGCGTCCGGTGCCGCCAGTGGCCAGACGCGGTGGAGCGTTTCTGCCAGCATCGTGTCGGCAAGCATCGAAAGCAGGTCGCCCACGGTTTCAACCGACAACGCACCTTCCAGGTCCTGGGCGAGGATATGGAAACTG
>CALAGD010000020.1 GCA_937891425.1 uncultured Pigmentiphaga sp. | reverse complement strand
CACGATCGGAACTCGATTGCCCCTGCGCGGTTGCCCTGCTTCGCACCCGAGCCCGCAGGCGCAAAGCCCGAGTTCATTATCAGGATGCCCGGCACCAGAAAGTCGTAATCGTTCCAGCGGTCAACGTTTCCTGCCGGCAACAGCCTGGCGACGAACGGTGGTGGCGCGAAGTCGTACAACCACCGCGAAATGCGTATCCCACGGTCCAGCACCTCGATTTCCGGTTTCAACTGCGCATAGGTTTCCGAACCGCCCAGGGTAGAAAGGTGCACATAAGCCAGATGCGAGAAGTCGAGCAGATTGTCGTTCAACAACTCGTAATTGGATCTGAAGTTCAGGTACCCCGGAGGGGTGCCTTTCCAGTCTGGGTCGTCCACCCAGCGCGTATCGGGGATAAGGGATGGATCGGCTTTCTCCGGATCGCCCATCCAGATCCAGATCCACCGGTGACGCTCTTCCACCGGGTATGCATGGACCTTCGCCTTTTTGGGAATGACGTCCTGGCCCGGTATTTCAACGCAACGCCCATCGGGCCCGAACAGCATGCCGTGATACATGCACCGGACGCAATCGCCTTCGCGCCGCCCGATGGACAGGGGCGCGCGGCGATGGCAGCAACGATCTGCCAGGGCCACGACCTTGCGATCGGCACGGCGGTAGAAGAGTACCGTCTCGCCCAGGATCTTCCGGGTAAACAGGTTCGTGGTGACTTCGTAATCCCACGCCGCCACATACCAACAATTGCGCAGAAACATGACACCTCCACCCGCTCAGTCCGCCACGTACTTCCAGCCGCCATTGTCGATGCGCACAAGCACCTGACTGCGTTCATCCGCCCCGTTGTGATTGGCTGGGGAAAGACTGTATACGCCTTGCGTCACGACAAGCTCGCGAGCGCTTTCAATGGCGTCGCGCAGCGCCCGGCGAAACTCGGGAGTACCGGGCCTGGCATTGGCAAGCGCCTTGGGCAGGGCATCTTCGAGGAACAGGTAGGCGTCCCAGGCCATCGCCCCAAAGAGCGAACGTGAACCGGCTCCATGCACATCCTCGTAACGCTTGATGTAGTCGAGCGCTACTTTCTTGACTGGATTGCTGTCGGGCAACTGCTCGGCAACCAGCAGCGGGGATACGGCAAATATGGCACCTTCGACCTCCTTGCCACCGACGCGCAGGAAATCATTATTGGCGATTGCCTGGGTTTGATAGATCTGCCCCTTGAAACCACGACGCACCAGCTCGACATGGGGCATGGCACCCGGTGTACCGACCGCGGCGATGAAGATCGCATCAGGGCGCGCTGCAAGCAGTTTCACCGCCTGCGCCACGAAGCTGGTGTCAGTTGGCTGGAACGTTTCCGTGCCGATCACTTCCACGCCGTACTCAGGCGCCGCTTTCTTCATGACGTCCGCAAACACTTCACCATAGGAATTACCCACCGCGACGATCCCGAGCCGCTTGTGGCCCGACTTCTTCATGTGTTCGAGCAGCAGCTTGACCGGGATGCCTTCGTCTGGCGGCATCTTGAACTCCCAGGTTCTTGGACCTTCCAGCGGCTCGACGATCGACTTCCCGCCAGCCAACGTGAAGATGGGTGTCTGATTCTCGCCCGCTGCCTGCAGCGCGGACAGCGAAGTAGGCGTAATGGACGGACCCACGATGACGTCGACCTTGCGTTGCTCCATGAGCTGCCGGGCCGCCGTGGCGGACGCCGTGGGATCGGACTTGTCGTCCAGCACAGTGATGTTCAGCTTTTCACCCGCAATCTCGGCGGGCCAGAGCTGCACCGTGTGGCGCGCCGGGATGCCAAGTGATGCGCCGGGACCCGTTTGAGACAGGATGACGCCGACATTGACGTCGGCAATGGCGGCGCTGCCCGCAAATGACAAAGCGAGCGCTGCCCCGATGGACTTGAACGTACGCATGGGTCTCCACCTCCTCGTTGAAGTAGTTTTATTGAATTTTTCGTCATTATTATCTTTATATGAGAATTCTGCAACATATGATGTGCATATTTTGTTATTTTTATCAATATCGGTTTCCACCGACATGACGTGCTCGCCCGGGCATACCGGCTTGCGAGGCGGTCCCGGAAGCTGGCAGGTCGGCCCCCATGCACTGCAGGCGGGCACAAAAAAAGCACCGAAGTCTCCTTCGGTGCTTTTCCTTGCCAGCAAGCGGCGTCTTATACCCGCATCTGCTGCAGGGCGCGGATGCGCAACGGAATGGGCGGATGAGTGGAGAACATGGCGCTCACGGCAGCGCGCCCGTTGATGCCGGCCGCCTCGAAGCTCTTGGGCAACTCGCCCGTCTGCAGCTCATGCAGGCGCGCCAGTGCGCGGATCATGGGTTCGCGCGAACGCAGCAACTGTGCCGAGCCCGCATCTGCCCGGTACTCGCGCCGGCGTGAGAACGCCGCCACGATGATCGAGGCCAGCACACCGAACACGATCTCGCACACGATGACGGTGAGGAAGTAGCCGATGCCCGGCCCCCGCTCGTTGCGCAATACGACCTGGTCGACGAAATAGCCCACCACGCGCGCCAGGAAAATGACGAACGTGTTCACCACCCCCTGGATGAGCGTCAGCGTAACCATGTCGCCGTTGGCGATGTGCGCCACTTCGTGCCCGAGCACGGCCAGCACTTCCTCTTCACTCATGCTTTCGAGGAGCCCGGTAGACACGGCCACCAGCGCATTGTTACGAAACGCCCCTGTAGCAAACGCGTTGGGCGCGCCCTCATAGATGGCCACCTCGGGCATGCCAATACCGGCCCGTTCGGCCAGCTGGCGGACGGCATCCACCAGCCATGCCTCGTGGGCATTCGCGGGCGCGTTGGGGTCGATCACCCGCGCCCCGGTCGACATCTTGGCCATGGGCTTGCTGATCAATAGCGAAAAGATCGATCCGCCGAAGCCAATGACCGCCGCAAACACCAGCAACGAATTGAAGTTGATGCCCTGGGCCATCAGGAAGCGGTCGACGCCCAGGATGCGGCACGTGGCACTCAAGACCACCAGCACCGCCAGGTTGGTGATGAGATATAACGCAATGCGCTTCATATAAGTGATTGTCCTCTCGCTGAAGGTCGCAACCGTCGATATTACCAGTTACCTACGCGCCCTCTGACAGGGCGAAGGACCAATGGTTTCCAGAAGAGGACAGAACGACACGCTGCAGGGCATCGCTTGAGGCAGAGATCAGCCCAGGGCTTCAGCTGCAGAAGCTGAGGCCCTGCAGCGTGGCAGGCGCGCCACGAATCGTTATCAGGATCATGATTGGGTGCGGCACGGCGTGATTGGGCGCCGGCCGGCGCAGGCTGCCCGGTTTCAGTGGGATCCGGACAAGGCGCGCAGCGCCGCCCGGAGTGCGTTCAAGGTGACCGGTTTGTCGATGTAGGCGTCGAAGCCGCAGGAAAGCGCATGTGCCACCCCCGCCTGATCGCTGAAGCCCGACAGGGCGAAGGCGGGAACCGATGCGGAACGGGGATGGCCGCGCAGCCGGCCGATGAGTTCGTAGCCGTCCATGCCGGGCATGCCGATGTCTGAAAGTATCAGGTCAAAATCGCGCGAGGTGGCCAGCGCGAGAGCGCCGACACCGTTGTCCGCAACCTCCACGGCTGCCCCCTCGAGCTCCAGCAGCACGCGAAAGGCCTCAAGGGTATCCACGCTGTCATCGACCAGGAGAATGCGCAACCCATGGAACAGGTTCTCGGCTCGACCTGATGAGGAAGCACGCGGCGTGGAGCGCCCCATATACCGCCAGGACCCCGCAATATGCCGGCGCGGGCCACCATCGCCCGTTGCCGTTTCGGTACCTGCATCCTGCTCCACATCACCGTGACCCGGCTCATTTGCCGCCACCGGACGATCACCATCTTGCCAATCGACGCGGCGTGTGCCGGTGCTACTTGCTTTCATAGGAGATCCTTGACCACCAGGTTTCCCGAACCATCTGAACTCTCGAAGACTCCTGTCGGGTAGAGCCCCGAGCAGCAAATTGCGCGCCCGGAAAACCCCGGACACCTCATTCCATGCCAGCGTCGGGCACGAAACTTGATAGACGCCCTTCCACACCTGCTCGAGGCAAGGACCCCGGCTCCCCTCAAACACTACTCGACCAACGGGAGAACGCATGGCTCTGGAAACGTCTGTCACCGTCACGGAACTGCATAGTCTGGCAACGCATCGGACGTCCGACCCGCGCCAGGAAGTGCTTCACGGTCTTACCGCGAATCAGGCCCATCTCAGCCCCAAGTTTCTGTACGACAACGTGGGTTCGACATTGTTCACGGTAATCACCCAGCTGCCCGAGTATTATCCGACTCGGATGGAAGCCGAGATACTGCGCAGGCACGCCAGAGACATCGCGCACCACACGGGTGTGGTCAACAGCCTGATCGATCTGGGAGCAGGCGATTGCACCAAGGGAGAAACCCTGTTGCGCACCGTCTGCCCTCTGCAGTACGTGCCCATCGACATCTCGGCCGACTACATGGCACGGGCCGTACGCCGCCTGAAACTGACCTATCCGCACATCGAAATTCTTCCCCTTGCGCAGGACTTTACCGACGACCTGTACCTGCCCCATCAGGTAGTGGGCCACCGCCGCCTGTTCTTTTTCCCCGGATCCAGCATCGGCAATTTCTCACCCGCTGCAGCGCTGGACCTGCTGCAGCGCGTGAGTACGCTGGCCGAGCACGATGGCAGCCTGTTGATTGGCGTGGACTGCCCCAAACCGGAAGCGGTGCTACTGGCCGCGTACGACGACCCGCTGCAGGTGACTGCCGCCTTCAATCGCAACATCCTGCGCTGCATCAACCGCCTGATCGACAGCGATTTCGACATTTCGGACTGGGAACACGAAGCCCGGTTCAATGGCGCCCATTCCCGTGTGGAGATGCACCTGGTGGCGCGCCGCGACCTGACCGTACATTGGCCCGGAGGACAGCGGCATTTCCGGGCTGGCGAATCCATCCACACCGAAAATTCCTACAAATACGTTCCGACCCGGTTCGAGTCGATGCTGCGCCGTGCCAGGTTCCGAAACGTGCATTGCTGGACCGACCCCCGTGAATGGTTTGCGGTGTATCTGGCCAGTACCCGCGCTGAACCTGCACCCGCGTACCGGCACTGACACAACGGGTAGCCACGCCCCGCCCCGCCCTGCACGAAGAATCTGGAGAAGTCATGCCCGCATCGACACTCATCCTGCGCGCTGCCGACGTTCGCTCCGCAGCGGCCATACTCGACCGTTTCGACCTGGCACGCGCAACGACACGGCGGTTGGCCGAACCCCTCAGCGCCGAGGATTGCCAAGCCCAGTCCATGCCCGACGCCAGCCCGGTCAAGTGGCACCTTGCACACACGACCTGGTTCTTCGAAACCTTTGTACTCGAACCCTATCTGTCCGGGTATGCGCACAGGCACGAGTCGTATCGGGAACTGTTCAACTCGTATTACAACGGCGTGGGTGCCGCCTACCCGCGCCCGCATCGCGGCCTCCTGACCCGTCCGACCCTACGTGAAGTGCTCGCATGGAGGGCGTACGTGGAGGACGCAATCCGTGCGCTGGCGGCCCGATGCCCTGACCATCCGGAGATCCTGGCGCGCATCGAACTGGGGATCCATCACGAGCAGCAGCACCAGGAGCTCATCCTGATGGACGCCAAGCATCTGCTGTGGTGCAACCCCATGCGCCCGGCATACCAGTGCGCGACTGCGCCGGTCGCGGGCAAGATGGACTCAACGCAGTGGGTGGAGTTTCCCGGGGGGCAGACCGTCATCGGACATCGCGGTCACCAGGGCTTCGCCTACGACAACGAAACTCCCGCACATCCCGTCCTCCTGCAGCCTTACCGCCTGGCGCACCGCCTGGTCACCCAGGGTGAGTTTCTCGATTTCATCCAGGACGGCGGGTACCGACAGCCCGAGTGGTGGCTGTCGCTTGGCTGGGACACACTCAGGGCAGAGGGCTGGCAGGCACCGCTGTACTGGGAAAAAATCGATGGCGAGTGGATGGTCTACACGTTGCAGGGTCTGCAGCCGCTGGATCCGGCCCTTCCTGTCACCCATATCAGCTACTTCGAAGCCGACGCGTTCGCGCGCTGGGCGGGCGCCCGCCTGCCTACCGAAGCCGAATGGGAAGCCGCAGCCCACGCGCTGGTGCCGTCAGCATGGGACGCGTTGCCCGCCAACCTGCTGGCGGAAACCGGAGTCCTTGCCCCTCAGCCAGCTCCGTCAGCAATGGCGGCACGCGAGGTGGTGCAACTGGTGGGCGATGCCTGGGAATGGACGAGCAGTGCCTACGCCCCGTACCCGGGCTATCGCCCACCCATGGGCGCCCTGGGCGAATACAACGGCAAGTTCATGTGCAATCAGTACGTGCTGCGCGGCGGCAGCTTTGCTACCCCAGCATCGCACATACGTCTGACCTACCGCAATTTCTTTGCGCCCAATGCACGCTGGCCGTTTACCGGCTTACGCCTCGCGCGCGACGCCTGATGCGCCCCTGCTGGCCTCTGTCGTGACATAGGCTACGGCAGCAATCGCCAAAGGTACCAGGTAGTACACCACCCGGTAGGCGAGCAGCGAGGCCAGCACCTGGTGCTGCGGTACCGAACCGCCCAGCACGGCCAGGAACACGGCCTCGATGACACCGACGCCAGCAGGGATGTGGGTAACCACACCTGCGATGGCGCCCAGCAGCAACGCGCCCAGCACCACCGGATAGGAGGCTGCACCATCGGGCAACAACGTGTAGACGACGGCACCCATCACCACCCAGTTGCTCACCGACATGGTCACCTGCAGCCATGCCAGCCGCCGTCCGGGCAAAGGCAGTTCATGCCCCCGGAAGCGGAGCTCGGGACGCGCCAGCAACAGGATGAAACTCAGATACGCAGCAAACAGCACGGTCAGCCCTGCGCCGATGGCCTGCAACAGGGTGCCGCCCACCCACGAATCAGGCAGTGAAACCGTGCGGGTGGCCAGCAGTACGCCAGCCAGCAGCAGGTAGCCCACCCAGTTCGTGACGACTGACGTAGCAAGTACCCGGGTGATCGTACCCGGATCGATACCCGCCCGTGAGTACAGGCGAAAGCGGAACGCAGCGCCCCCCACCATTGCCCCGAAACTCAGGTTGAACGCGTAGCTGATGAACGTGATCAGCATGACGCGCCCGGTTCCCAGTGAATGTCCGGTTAAATAACGGCCCAGCAGATCGTAGCAGCAATAGATGCCGTAGCTCAGCACGGCGAGCCCGCCTGCAATCGCCAGGGTCGCCGGACTGAGTGCCCGGAAAGCACGAGCCACCTCGCGCCAGTCGATACCCAACGCCAGACGCACGAGCAGGATCGCCACCAGCAGGAAGAATGCTCCCGCCACGTACTTCCGCCAGCGAGGCCAGTGAAGCCGTACGGCATCGAACCCCTTTTTCCAGATAGCCGTCCTCATGAACAGGCCCCGATCGTAAGGCGCGTTTCCGCGCATGTTGGTAATGACGGAATGAACCACGGACGATGCCCCAGGGCACCGCCTGGCGTGTTCAGACCACCCC
>CALAGD010000019.1 GCA_937891425.1 uncultured Pigmentiphaga sp. | reverse complement strand
GCGAGGTGCATTCGCGTCGGCTTTCGCCAAGAGGATGAACATGTTTCTGTACGACTGCTGGTATGTCGTCGGCTGGCGTGACCGGGTCCAGCCCGGCGAGCTGGTGAAGGCGACGGTGTTGAATCAGTCGCTCGTCCTGTATCGGGGCAGCGACCACCGGTTGACCGCGATGGCTGATCGTTGCCCACATCGGCTGGCCCCCCTGTCGCTGGGCCGCGTGGAAGGCGATGCGTTGCGATGCATGTACCATGGCATCAAGTTCGGGTGTGATGGCCGTTGCATTGAGGTTCCTGGTCAAGATCGCGTGCCGGGTGCCATGCGCGTACGCACGTACCCGGTGGCCGAGCACGGCTGCTGGATCTGGGTATGGATGGGCGATCCTGAAAAGGCCGACCTCCGCCTGCTGCCGCCCGGACTGATCGGCAACGACGATCCGGAATGGGTGGTGTCGGGTGGTCAGATGGACTACCAGGCCAACTATGAACTCATCAACGACAATCTGCTGGACCTCTCGCACATCAGTTTCGTTCATGCGAAGACGCTTGCGCGCCACAGCCTGCAATGGGGCGAGACCCGGCCCCAGATCCAGGAGCTGAAACGGGGTGTCAGCGTGGAGCGCTGGCTGGTGAGCGATCCCGTACCCGTCCATATTGCAGAGGATCCGGATGTGCGGCTCGACCGCTGGACCTATTATGAATTTCTTGTGCCGGGCATTTTCCTTCTGACGTCCAGGTACTACCCGGTGGGCACGGCTGAACGGATCGGGTTCCGGACACCGGAAGCCGATCCGCTGTTCCAGAACATGACTCAGCAGGCGGTCACCCCGGTGACGGCGACGACCAGCATCTACTATTACACGTGCGGGCACCGGATGCGCGACACCCGCCCGGGCAGAATCGAACAGCAGCTGGCGTCCATCGAAAAGGCATTTGCGGAAGACCGCACCATCATCGAGGCGCAGCAACGCGTCATCCAGCAGTCGCCGGGTGAAGAAATGGTCGCGACGACCAACGACGGTGCGGTCATGCGCTTCCGCCGCATCATGAGCCGACTGATCAAGGAGCAGGAGCTTGGCGAACCGCGTGAACAGGTCTTGCCCTGACTGCATGGCCGGGGCTGGCGCCGCTCGCCGAGCGCATGATCGAACGCATGTTCTCCAGTAACCTCTCCCCTCGAAGCGCCCGGCGACTTCGTCGCGTCGCTCAGGAACCGGATGCCATGAAACATCGTTCGCTGAACGCTGCCGGAACGCCAGTGCCAGCGGCCGTCCCGGGGCAGGAGCGGGCCTTGCGCGGGCCAATGCCCACACTGCTGGCCAACGATCTCATCCTGTTTGCCCATGTCATGGACGCCGGGAGTTTCACGCGTGCGGCCCAGCTGACCGGATTACCCAAGTCGACCTTGTCGCGGCGGCTCACTCAGCTTGAACAGACGCTGGGCGAACGTCTGCTGCAGCGCAGTACGCGCCGCCTCATACTCACGGAGTTTGGCGAGACCGTGCTGGATAATGCGCGCGAAATGCTCGGCCAGCTGGAAGCCGTAGCGTCGTTTGCCGCGCACCGCCAGGTCGTGCCCCAGGGTACTTTGCGTGTGTCACTGCCACCTGAATTTCGTGAAATGGCCCTGGTGGAGCTGCTGCTGGAGTACGCGCGGCGCTATCCGCAGGTGAGGCTCGAACTTGACCTCTCAGCGCGCCGTGTCGATCTGGTCGCCGAGCGCTTTGACGTGGCCATCCGGGTTGCGGGTCGTCTACCCGACGACAACACGCTGGTTGCCCGCTGCGTGGCGACTTTCGAGAATGGGCTGTATGCCAGTCCGGGCTACTTGCGCCGGCAGGGTGCGCCCCAGGTACCCGAGGACCTGCTTGCGCATGTCGGTCTGGTGCTGGTGAGCAGCGGGGGCGAACATCTGCAATGGGTGTTGGCGCGCGACTCCAGGCAATGGCAGGGTCTCCCGTCGAATCGGCTCGCCGCCAACTCGCTGGCCCTCCTGCAGGAGCTGGCAGTGAAGGACATGGGCATCGTCGGGCTGTCGACGGCCTTTGCCGATCCGATGGTGGGTGAGGGCAGGCTAGTTCGCGTGCTGCCCGATTGGTGTCTGCCCCCGACCCCGATCTGGTGCGTGACCGCCGGGCGCAAGCTGTTGCCGCAACGCACCCTGGCCTTCATTGAGCTGTTCAAGGAGAACCTGAGACGGAACCAGCCCTCGGTCAGGGTCCACCCCTGATCGAGGGCTGCTTCTTCAAACGGCAATCAACGCAGTTTTTCGCGCAGGAAATGCAGCATTGTTGTCCAGGATGACTTGGCGGCCCGATCGCGGTAGTAGGGTGACAGGAAATTGTGGAAGGCGTGTCCGGTATCGTTGTATGAGTGGAATTCATGCCAGATGCCGAGCTCGGTCATGCGTTCCGACATGGCCCGTACGTCCTGCGAGGACGGGTTGGTATCGTCCTTGCCAAAGAAGCCGAGGACGGGGCACCGGATGTGACGCGTGCGTTCGAAGGGGCTCAGGGCGTCGCCCTGGGCCTTCATCACGTTGCCGCCGTAGAACACCACGGCAGCGTCCAGCTCGAGGTGTGTCGCACACAGGTACGTGCTGCGGCCACCGCTGCAGAAGCCGATCACTGCGATCGAGGAGGGCTGGTACGACTGCATGGCAGTCAGGGTGGTCTGAACATCCGCAACGATTTCCAGGTCGTTGAGCAGTCTGACGCGCTCGCTGGGATCGGCAATGTCCGGCTGGCGGTGGAACAGATCGGGTACCGCTACGTGGAAGCCCTCCCGTCCCAGGCGGTGTGCCACGTCTTTCATGTGCTCGTCGACGCCTCCGCGATGATGGAGTACGACGACAAGCGGGCGCGCAACGCTGTCCTTGTGGACACACGCATAAACCGGAAGGGAGCCAGCGGCAGTATCGATTTCTAGAGTCAGGGCGAACATGGGTCCTTGCAGGGGTGATGTCGGCAGAAACGCATCTGGCGCGGCTGGGTGCTGCAATCGTGCGGAGTCCGGCCATGGGGTTGGTGCATTATCTGCGCCACCCGTCGCCGTTTCAATTTGACTTTCCGGAATGCTGCTATGCGTGATCTGCATGAGATTGCCCTTCCACGCCCCCGTCGATGGGATCGCTGCCACGCTGACCTATGATCGGCCACGGTGGTCTGCTCAATTGAAACAAATTGAAACTTGATGGATGAAGTACCCGCTTTTTGCGTCTACCCTTGCATGAGATCCCGACCTTCTTCTTTCAACGTTCTCGATCAGCTCGGCGCATTGCGGCGTTATGCCGCAAGCCTGACGCGCGATCAGCACGATGCGGAGGATCTGGTGCAGGAGGCACTGGCGCGCGCCTATGCGCAACGTCATCAATTGCGCTCGGCGGCGCACCTGCGTGGGTGGCTGCTGTCGATCCTGCACAACGTGTTCGTCAGCGACTGGCGCAAGCGCCGGAAGAGCGGGGGCGACCTGGTCTCGCTCGACGATGCAGTCGAAGCGGGCGTCGAGCCCGGCCAGGAGCACGTGGTGCGACTCAACCAGATCAAGCGGGCATTCATGCAGTTGCCCGACGATCAGCGCGCCGCTCTGCACCTGGTCACGATCGAAGGCATGTCGTATCAGGAAGCAGCCGCCGCGCTCGATGTACCTGTCGGCACGCTCATGTCCCGCCTTTCGCGGGCACGGGCTGCGCTGCGCGACCTGGAAGACATGCCGGATGCGGCGCAGGCGCGGCGCCGCAGCCTGAAGGTGGTAGGGGGGCGCGATGTTGAACGATAACAACACATCGGCGACGATCGGTGAGATCGACCTCAATGCCTATGTCGACGGACAGCTCGATGCTGCGCGGCGCATCGAGGTTGAGGAATACCTTTCGCATCATGCCGCCGAAGCCATGCGTGTCATGGCCGACCTGCGCATCCGCGACGCGTTGCAATGGTCGCTGGGAAGCCAGGGTGTGGCGTCTTCCGCGGCATCACCGCGCACGGAGCAGCTGGCACGACGCCTTGAGCAGGCGCTCGGTCGCGCACGTCTCATGGTGCAGTTGCGGCGCCTGGCGGCGTGTCTGGTGCTGTTTGCCCTGGGGTGGATGGGCCATGTCAGCTTTCTCTCGTGGGCCGAGCGGGCGGATGGCGTCGTGAACGCTGCTCCCACCCTGGTGGGCGATGCCGTGCGCGCTCATCAGCTGGCGCGTGTGCGCTCGCTCGTTGCATCGCAACCGGCCGGCATCGCGTTCGACCCAGTTGCCATTTACCTCCGGACGGGTATAGCATTGCCCGATTTTCCGGCGAACTGGGCGGTGGAAGACGTCCAGGTGCTTCCAGCTACCCATGGCTTGGGTATCGAGGTAATTCTCCGGGCTGGCGATCAGGGTCGCGTGTCGCTGTTCGCCACGCACGCGTTCGATCGCGGCCTTTCAGAAACGCCGGTCGTGCGCCACGAGCAAGACTCGGCAGTCGTGTACTGGCGACATGGCGCGTGGGCGTATGCCCTCACGGGCGATCTGCCCGTGGCGGAGCTGGATCGCATGGCAAACGGCCTGGTCATGCTTAACCTGGCGTCGTGAGCATGTGTTAAAAACGACGCCGTGTCATTGGGGCACTCCACCCGCAGTGTGCAAGTGCTGCCACGCTGTGCACACGGATGCAGTGCCGTTCCGGCAGGCCGCTTGTGGGCCAGGCGCCTGTTTTCAATCATTGGGGTGACAAGTGTTAGAGTTTTTCCAAACGCTAAGTTGGGCAGCAGTATTTCAGATCATTCTCATCGATGTCCTGCTGGGTGGAGATAATGCCGTGGTCATTGCGCTGGCATGCCGCGGACTGCCGCCGAAGCGCCGGTTGCAGGGTATTCTGTGGGGAACTGCCGGGGCCATTGCACTGCGCGTCGTGCTCATCGCGTTTGCCCTTACGCTGTTGACCATCCCCTTCCTCAAGGTTGTCGGCGCCCTGCTGCTCGTGTGGATCGGTATCAAGCTGTTGATTCCAGAGGACGACGAGCACGGCAATATCGAAGGCGCCACCACGCTGTTGTCGGCCGTGAAGACCATCATCATCGCCGACTTCGTGATGAGCCTGGACAACGTCATCGCCATTGCGGGTGCGGCTCAGAATGCTCACTCCGACCACCAGATTGGCCTGGTCATTTTCGGGTTGCTGGTCAGCGTGCCCATCATCATCTGGGGCAGCACGCTGGTCCTGAAGCTGATCGACCGCTTCCCCATCGTGGTGCTCTTCGGTGCTGGTCTGCTCGGCTGGATTGCGGGCGGCATGCTGGTGGGCGACCCCTTCCTGGTCGACCATTTCGGCGAGCCCACGACCACCGTGAAGATCATCGCGGAGATCGTCGGTGCTGCCATCGTGGTCGTGGTTGGTCGCTACATTGCGAGCCGCAAGGCACGTGAGGCGCAGAACGAACAGCCGAGCGAATCCGCCTGAGTGTCGGGCCGGGCATGTCCCGGCCATCCGGCAGCAAAGGTAACGCGCCCCGGGGACGGGGCGCGTTTTTTATTTTGCCTGTCTGGCGTACGTGGTGTCGGGTGCCGCGGCCCGGCAGTCGTGCCAGGCGGCGTCGGAGCACGGCACGGTTACGGGCGCAGTTCGCGCGCGGCAGTGACCCGTCCGTCCTCGTTGACTTCTTCGAGCCGCACCTTGAAGCCCCACAGTCGGCCGAGGTGCTTCATGACCGCGTCGGTGTCGTCCGGATGCAGAGGCCGATTGCGTGTCTGCTGGTGCCGTAGCACCAGTGAGCGGTCGGAATCCCGGAAATAGCGCCATACCTGGATGTCGGGCGTGAGGGCATCGCGGTTGTACTGGTTGGCCAGCAGCGATCGTACCCGCCGGTAGCCTTCATCGTCGTGGATCGAGTCGATGTACAGGACGGGCTCGTTCTCGTGGTCGGCGACGGCAAAGAAGCGGAACTCGCGGATGAGACGCGGCGACAGATATTGGGCGATGAACGACTCGTCCTTGAAATTGCGCATTGCGAAGTCAAGTGTGGAGAGCCAGCTGGAGCCGGCAATTTCGGGGAACCAGGCCTCGTCTTCCTCGGTGGGATTCTCGCAGATGCGCCTGATGTCCTGCATCATGGCGAAACCCAGGGCATACGGATTGATGCCGCGGTAGGCCGGATGATCGAATGGCGGCTGGGCGATGACTGCGGTGTGGTTCTGCAGGAACTCGAGCATGAAACCATCATCGACCAGGCCTTTCTCGTGCAGCCGATTCA
>CALAGD010000018.1 GCA_937891425.1 uncultured Pigmentiphaga sp. | reverse complement strand
ACGTTCAACCGCTCAGCGATGCACTTGAAGAGTTGGGGGCAAAACGGATTCTCGATCGCACGTGGGCATTGCGCTACAACAGCCTGTCGTGCGAAATGCTGCTTGACCACCTGTCGTACAGGATCGATGTGAAAGATCGTGTGCTTGTTTTCAAGGTAAGCGACTGGGCGGCATGCAATGCATTGACCCGGCTAAACGCAATTTGACCCGATGCCCACGTGCGCGCCTGCGCCTTGGGGGGTCAGCCAGACCAGGTGAGGCAAGGAGGGTGTCGGTACCCGTGGTGGGCAGTTCGTTGCCGGCGGATGAAGCAGAGCCGTGTCTGAACAGGTGGCCTTGGCAAGGGACGATCGCTTGTGCGACCTGGAAGGGTGCAAGAAGGGGGAGGTAGATGATGGGTGGGGTGGCTGATGGGACTCGAACCCACGACAACCGGAATCACAATCCGGGACTCTACCAGCTGAGCTACAGCCACCGCCGTAAAGATAATCATTATAACCCATTTTGAAAGAAAGTGTGCAGTGAGGCCGTGATCCGCCCGCAGGCCGCAGCGCCATGCATGACTGCCATCACCGCGTTGCCCTGACGGGCGGAGCAGGCAGTGAGAACGGATCGGGGGCGGGGCGCCCGCTCCCTACGCGGCGTGCGGCACCCCATGGGAGCTGCTGCACACTGATGCCTCGTTGGCGGGGCGAACGGGTCAGGACGCGTCCGTCAGTGCCTGCACTGCGGCGCGCATGCGCTCGATCAATTGCCGTTTCAGTTCGCGTAGCGAAGTGTCACTGGTCCACGACACGTGCGGCGTAATGATGAGGTTGGGCAAGTTGGCCGCAAGCAGTGGATGGTCGGACGGTGGCGGCTCGACGCTCAGGACGTCGAGGCCGGCGCCCGCGATCACGCCCTGCTTCAGGGCATGCAACAGTGCGGCTTCGTCCACCAGCGCGCCCCGCGCCGTATTGATGAGCAGCGCGGTAGGTTTCATCGCGGCGAGTTCGGCCGCGCCGATGAGATTCTGAGTGCCTGGAGTCAGTGGGCAGTGCAGACTGAGCACGTCGCACTGGGCCAGTACCTCTTCAAATCGTGTATAGCCCGGCCGGACGCTGGCTGCACCCCGGTGCTCGGCATACAACACCTTCATCCCTACCGCTTCGGCCAGTCGGGCGGTGGCGGTTCCCAATGTGCCCCTGCCCACAATGCCCAGCACGCTGCCGCGAACATCGGTAACCGATCGGGTGAAGAGGCTGAAACAATCCGACTTCGACCACAGGCCGCGACCCAGGTCATCACGAAAACCCGCGAGGTTGCGGCGAAGCGCAAGAATCAGCGCCAGCACGTGCTCGGCGATGCCGATGCTGGCATACCCTTCGACGTTGACGATGGCGATGCCGCGCTGGCGGCAGTATTCGGTGTCGAGGTGGTTTAGGCCCGTGGCAGGTACTGCAATCAGCTGCAGCCGCGGCAACCGTTCCAGGGCCGCCCGGCGGATTGGAACCTTGTTGGTGACCACGATGGTGGCCGTGCGGGCCCGGTCAATGACTTCCTCTTCGCGCGTACCGGACCAGGCTGTTACTGTGCCGAATTCGCTGAGGTCGAAGTCGTCGAAGGGCAGGCTTGCGCGATCGAGAATGACGATATCGTGCTTTACCGAGGGGTTCGTGGTGGATGTGTCCATGTTGCTTGAACTTGGTCCGTTGGCAGGTTTCAGGCACGAGGGCTCCGCAGCGCCTGCCGTGATGCGTTTGTTGTTGATATCTTCGAGCGGACGGGGTCATCATGCTAACTCAGGTACAGGATTTCCGCATCAGGGACGGGCAGCACCGTTAGAATGATGGCTGTGGGCGCTGGAAGAAATCTATGAAACGGCATCAACCTCGAAAACGATTTGGCCAACATTTTCTGGTCGACGACGCTGTCATTGAACGGATCGTGCGGGCCATCGCGCCGGCGCGTGATGACGTGCTGATCGAGATCGGCCCGGGGCTGGCCGCGCTAACCTGGCCGCTGCTACGGCATGTCGAACGCCTGCGTGTCATTGAACTCGATCGCGACCTGGCGGGGCGGTTGCGGCGCCAGGCGCCAAAGGACCAGCTGGTAGTTGTGGAAGATGATGCGCTCCGGGTAGATTTTGCGCAGTTCGGCACAGGCCTGCGCATCGTGGGGAATCTGCCTTACAACATCTCCACGCCATTGTTGTTTCACCTCATGAAGTTTGCCGACATCGTGGTTGACCAGCACTTCATGCTGCAGCGCGAAGTGGTCGACCGCATGGTTGCCGGGCCCGGTGACCCGGCCAACGGGCGGCTTGCCATCATGCTGCAATCGCGCTTTGCCATCGAGAAACTGTTCGACGTGCCGCCCGATGCGTTTGATCCGCCTCCCAAGGTCATGTCTGCGGTAGTGCGCATGAAGCCTTTGCCCGAAGCGCGGCGGCCGCGACCCATGAGCGACGCGGCATTTGCATACGTAGTTCAGCAGGCGTTTGCCCAACGGCGCAAGATGCTGCGGCGCAGCCTGGGTGACTGGGCGCGCCAGATTGATTGGGATGCACTGGCAATTCCTGCCACCGCGCGGGCGGAGGAGCTGGGTGTCGACGAGTTCGTCAGGCTTGCCGATGCCCTGGTGCGCGCTGGTGTATTTGCTGACGCTGATATCTCGCTGTCTGCCCCCGCCGAGGAAGCCGGTGAGGGCGCAAGCGGTGCCTGCGACGAGACGTCCGACAAGCCCTGATCGGGAGCAACCGGCGGGCCGCGCAAACATCGTGCGTTTCCGGTCGGAGTTGCAGGCCCCTCGTAGCTGCGTGCCTGTTTGCGGATTCGTGCTTCCATAACCCCCTGAGGAGCTTGCATGGGAGTTCGTCGTACCAAGATTGTCGCAACATTGGGCCCGGCGACAAGCGCGCCAGAAACCATTGAAGCACTGATCCTGGCGGGCATGGACGTTGCCCGCCTGAACTTTTCCCACGGGAAGGCCGAAGATCATGCTGCACGCGTCGAGCTCGTGCGTTCGATCGCGCAACGCCATGGCCGTTATGTGGGGATCATGGGCGATCTTCAGGGCCCGAAGATTCGCATCGCGCGCTTTGCCGAGGGCAAGGTTCAGCTGCAGGCAGGCGCGCCTTTCACGTTGTGCATCACGCATCCTCGCGAGGCCGGCACGGCGGAAATCGTGGGTTTGGATTACCCGTCCCTTCCGCACGAGTGTCAGCCCGGCGACGAACTGCTGCTGGACGACGGCCGCATCGTCCTGCGGGTAGATGCAGTGGAGGGCGATTCGGTGTACACCACCGTGGTGCTGGGCGGTGAATTGTCAGACCATAAAGGCATAAACCGGCGTGGCGGGGGACTGTCGGCCCCCAGTCTTACCGAAAAGGACAAGCAGGACATCGAACTTGCGGCGCGACTCGGGCTGGATTTTCTCGCCGTGTCGTTTCCGCGGTCGGGCAGTGACGTGGAGCATGCGAGGCGCCTGTTGCGGGCCGCGGGCAGCAGTGCCTGGCTGATCGCCAAGATCGAGCGTGCCGAGGCCGTGGCCGACGACGCCACGCTGAACTCCATTATCGATGCCAGCGACGGCGTGATGGTGGCGCGCGGCGATCTGGGGGTGGAGGTGGGTGATGCAGAGCTCGTGGGCATCCAGAAGCGCATCATCCGGCAGGCGCGCTCGCGCAACAAACTGGTGATCACGGCGACCCAGATGATGGAGTCGATGATTGCCAGTCCGCTACCGACGCGCGCGGAGGTGTCGGATGTTGCCAACGCGGTGCTGGATTACACCGACGCGGTGATGCTCTCGGCCGAAACCGCATCCGGGCGCTACCCGGTGGCGGCGGTGCAGGCCATGGCGCGCGTGTGTCTGGGCGCCGAAAAACACCCCATCAGCAGCGTATCGCATCATCGCCTTGGCCAGACTTTCCAGCGCCGCGATGAAACCATCGCACTGTCGGCCATGTATGCGGCGAATCACTACCCTGGAATCAAGGCCATCGTGAGCCTCACCGAAAGCGGGCATACGCCGCTGATCATGTCGCGCATCCGGTCGTCTGTCCCCATCTATGCGTTCTCGCGCAACGAAGACACCCTGCTGCGCATGTCGATGGTGCGCGGGGTGCAGGCGGTGGCATTCGATGCGCGCAGCGTTGCCCTCGAAGCGTTGCCCGAAGCGGTGGCCGTGGAGCTGATGAAACGCAAGGTGGTGGAGCCTGGTGACTGGATCATTCTTACGCGTGGCGAGCTGGAAGCGGAGGCGGGCGGCACGAACACCATGACGATACTGGCTGTGCCGGAAGCGTAATCCGGCGCCAGCGTGACCGGGGAGGGCATCCTGCCCGGTACTGGGTCCCGCGGATGGGGGCCGGGGCGGACTCTATCCGAAGAACCAGTAACAGACCAGTATCGCGGCAATGACACCGGCAAGATCGGACAGTAACGCGCACCCGACGGCGTGGCGCGCACGCCGGATGCTGACCGACCCGAAGTACACGGCGAGCACGTAGAAGGTGGTTTCGGTACTTCCCTGTACCGTGGCGGCCACCAGCGCGGGGAAGCTGTCGACGCCGAAATTCTGCATCGTTTCGATCATCATGGCGCGCGCCGCACTGCCCGAGAATGGCTTGGTCAGGGCGGTGGGCAGGGCATCGACGAAGCGGGTGTCGACGCCCAGCCAGGCAACCAGTGCACGGATGCCCTCCAGCGCGAAATCAAGGGCGCCGGATGCCCGCAACACGCCGATCGCGCACAGCATGGCAATGAGGTAAGGAAGCAGGTCGCGCGCAACGCCGAATCCTTCCTTTGCGCCTTCGATGAAAGTTTCATACACGGGCACACGCTTCCACGCTCCCACGACCAGGAAAAGGACGATCAGCGCGAAAATCGTGAGATTGCCGAGCAGTGACGAGAAGGCCGCCAGCGCGGCGGCACTCAGCTGGCTCAGGAAGGCAATGAACACCCCCAGCACGAGGGCGGTGCCCACCAGCCAGGCCAGCACCACCGGTTCCCACAGCCGCAGCCGCTGCATGACGGCTACCGATAGCAGTGCCACGAGCGTCGAGGCCGAGGTTGCCAGCAATATGGGCACAAATACCAGGGCCGGCTCGGGTGCCCCTTGCTGCAGCCGGTACATGAAGATGGTAATGGGCAGGATGGTGAGTGACGACGCGTTGAGCACCAGGAAGAGGATCTGCGCATCGGTGGCCGTGTCGGGTCGCGGATTGAGCGTTTGCAGTTCGCGCATGGCGCGCAGGCCGATGGGCGTGGCTGCGTTGTCCAGACCCAGCCCGTTTGCCGCAAAGTTCATGGTAATGAGGCCAATCGCGGGGTGCCCACGTGGCACGCCCGGCATGAGGTGCGCGAACAGCGGCGTGAGCAGACGCGCCAGCAGATTGATCAGCCCGGCTTTTTCGGCAATCTTGAGGAATCCGAGCCAGAGGCTCAGCGTGCCGAACAGCAGCAGCATCAGCTCGACCGACACCTTCGCCATCGTGAACAGGCTGTCGACCAGGCGATTGAAGATCTCGGCATCTCCGCCCAGCAGCCAGCGGGCGAGAGCGGCGAGGGCGCCAATCAGAAAGAAGCCGAACCAGAGGCCATTGAGCATATCGTTACCCGGATCACCCGGAGGAAGCCATTGTTCACGCAGACGCTGGCTGATTCTAGCAGTCGGCGGCGCCAGTGCTGCAGGAACATTTGAGCCTGTCGGCCGTGAACGGGCGCTTTGCGAGGATGCGTATGGCAGGAAGTGCAGAAAAATGAGGGCTGATGCATGCAAATTGGGCTAACATCACGCTTCTATCTGCCTCGAGTTGCCTTCGATCGCGCTCCATCCCGAGACCGACAACGTTGCCATGCCCTGGTTTCATGAGTTCGTCGCCGATTACTGGCCCCACATCGCGGTCGTCATCAGCTTGAGTGCTGGCACCGCCGCGGCCATTCATGCCGCCATGACCAAACGCGATGTGCGTGCCGCCATCGGTTGGGTCGCATTGGCAATTTTCTCGCCGTTCTTCGGCGCACTGCTCTACCTCGTTGCGGGCATCAACCGCGTGCGCTACCGGCGCATCGGGCAGGCGCACGACGCGGCAGATCCGCTTCTGGGCCGCAGCCTGATCCAGGATGAAGACGTGAGTGGCCTGATTCCGTCCGACCTGGCGGCCATGAAGACCCTCGGCGACCGGGTGGCGCAGTTTCCGCTCACGCATGGCAACCGTATTACGCCTCTGAACGGGGGCGATGAAGCCTATCCCGCCATGCTGCAGGCCATCGAGCAGGCCACGCGTACCATCGCGTTGTGCAGTTACATATTCGACAACGATCCCGTGGGCCAGCGTATGGTCCGGGCGCTCGCGGCAGCACGCGAGCGCGGGGTTGAGGTGCGCGTCCTGATCGATGCCATCGGTGCACGTTACTCGCACCCGTCGATCGTCCGTGTGCTGCACGAGGCCGGCGTTACGACGGGCCTGTTCATGCGCAATGCCATGGGGTTGCGGCTTGCTTATCAGAACATGCGCAGCCACCGCAAGGTGCTGGTAGTGGACGGGCACACCGCCTTTACCGGGGGCATGAACATCCGCGCCGGGTTCACGTCGGAATATTCCGGGGGGCATCCGGCAGGCGACGTGCATTTCCGTGTTGAGGGGCCGATCGTGCCGCAGCTGATGACGGTGCTGGCGCACGACTGGGAGTTTGCAACGGGCGAGTCGTTGCGAAACGAACTGTGGTTTCCGGTCGACGCCGTGCAGGCGTTCGACGATGGCGTACCGGCGCGCGTGGTGGCTTCGGGTCCCGACCGCAACCTGGGACGTACGCTCGACATGATCCTGGGCGTGTTGTCCATCGCGCGTCACCACGTGTGCATTCAGTCCCCCTATTTCCTGCCTGACCAGCCTCTGATCGCGGCGCTGACCATTGCTGCCCGGCGCGGGGTACAGGTCGACGTCGTCATTCCGGGGCGCAACAACCTGCGTCTGGTCGATTATGCGATGACCGCGCAACTCGACCAGATGGTGGTTCACGGTGTGCGCATCTGGCGCTACAACGGGCCTTTTGACCATGCCAAGCTGCTGACGGTCGACGGGAAGTGGAGTTACGTGGGATCGTCCAACCTGGATTCGCGCAGTTTGCGTCTCAACTTCGAGCTTGACATCGAAATTTACGATCCGGGCATCGCGAACTGGATCGCCCGACGCATCGAAGACCGGATCCGGCAGTCCACGCCCGAAACTCTGGAGACGTTGCGGGGGCGTCCCTTTCCGATACGGTTGCGTAATCGTCTGATCTGGCTCGCATCGCCCTATCTGTAGAGAAGGCATGCCGTACTGCGGTATGCTGTAGGGCCACGCACCGCAGCAGGAGACGGGCCGTCGGGCTGCAGAAGGGCAAACAACCGCGAGCAGTTCAGACCCCGAGAAAATCAATCAACTGTATTCAGCGATGTTCGGACGATCGAAACCGAAACCTTTCAAGCCGTATTCACTGGACGGACACAAGCGCGGACGCAGCATGCCGCGGTGGTTGTTGTGGATGAGCCTAGGGCTGGTGCTGGGCGTAGTGGCCGTTCTCTATGTGCAGCAGAACTATCTTCCGGAGCGGTTGACACCGGAAGAGTCGGCCCGGCTCACCGATGAACTTCGCCGCACCCAGGCCTCACTACAGGAGACACGTGCCCAGCTGGAAACCACACGGCGTGAACTCGACGCCAGCCAGCAACGGGTAAGCACGCTCACGGCCGATCTGGCCAAGGCCAAGGCCGCGCTGCAGCCCTTGATTCAGGACGTACAGTTGCTGCACGAGGTTCTGCCACCGGATCCGCGGGGAGGTGACCTGCAGATTCGCGCCGGTCGCTTCTACAACCAGGACAACCAGCTCGCCTATCACGTCGTGCTGACCAACCGGAACAAGGGTGCGTTCAGGGGCAATGTGCGTTTCACGGTTGAGGGGCGCTACCCCAACGGACGCGTTGCCTCGGTTGACCTCGATCCCATCAATGTTACCTTCGACCGGTTCCAGAACGTGCATGGCACCATTCCGCTGCCTGACGGGCTGTACGCCCGTCAGATAACGGTTCGCGTAGTCGACAACAACGACAGTACCCGGGCCGTGCGCATCATCAACGCACGCAGCTAGCGGGTGGCAGGCGAACGCACTTGGCGTTCGCCGTTTTGCGCGAGTCAGCCCAGCAGATCGGGACCGAACTCGTGCAGGCCAATGAAGGCCAGGGCGAAGTCCTGACCATCAAGCTGGTTCATGCCCTGTTCAGTCCAGGTGTCGGCGTAGAGGAACGTATCGCCACCAAACTGGAAGTAGAGGACATTGATCTCGTCGCCAGGCCCGCGCTGGTAGGCAGCAGCAGCTTCGGCGAAAGCCTGCTCCAGCGTTTCGGCACCGGAAGAGACCTCGAATTTCTCGAAGCGGTCGATACCGTACAGCAGGTCGTGTGGCACGGTGCCGTACGCGACGCTGGTGAATTCCTCGATGACGTCCAGCAGCCCGTAAGTGGAGGAACTGAGATGCGTCGGGTCGAAAGATACCTCGACGGTGATCCAGTCCTCACCCAGACCCAGGTGGACGTACTCTTCGATGAGATTGGACATCCCGGTTTCCGGAATCTCGTCATCGGGGCTGTCCCACTTGCTCAGGTCGAGGCCGCCAATGAGCTGCGAAGCGTCGATGATCTTGTACAGGCCGCCCCGGTTGTCATAGGTGATCCAGGCATCGCCCTCCAGGAACAGCGCAGTCCGTGGATCATTATCGACCGCAGGTTCGATGTGCAGATAGGTTCCGGCGCCGTCCGTCTGGACCCAGTTCGAGATGCTCACGCCGAGGAAACGGGGGGCATTGACCAGCGAAACATGTCCGGCGTCCTCCATGGCCTCATTGATCGCGATGATCTTCAGAATCTGGCCCGAGTTCATGTTGTGCACCACGTTATGTCCCGGCACGATGGCGCCGTCCTGGTACACCAGCCCGCTGGCTACGATGATCCTGTCGATCTGGCTGATTTCGGCGGCATCCACGACGGCAGCCCTGCCTTCGAAACCAATGGCCTCGATGTTGCGCATGTTGCGCATCGCCTCATACTCTTCCGCCGTGAAGGTATTCTGCCGGAAAGCGACCGTGTCGTAACCGTCACCGCCGTCGATGTGATCGTCCAGGGTAATGGGACGATAGGACTGAAAGTAGATGATGTCGTCACCCGACCCCATGGTGATGTGGTTGGTGCGGGCGCTGTCCAGGGTGACGATGACCGTCGCAGTGGATGCACTGGCGTCGATGGTGGTGAGCGAGCCCATGACCGCGCGAGGTGATCTGGCTGTCCAGTTCGTGGGTCCAGTAGGCCAGTCCTTCG
>CALAGD010000017.1 GCA_937891425.1 uncultured Pigmentiphaga sp. | reverse complement strand
TGGCCCAGCCTTCGTTCATGACCTTGGTCTGGGTTTGCGGGTAGAAATACTGCGCCAGTTTGCGCACGATGCGGACGAGCTCGCGCTGCCACGGGGCCAGCCGGGGGGAGTGCTTCTCGATGAAGTACAGGATGTTTTCCTCGGGCTCCGGCGGGAATACCTGTTCGCGCCTGTCGCGGGTTTCCTCGCCATGCTGCTGCGATACGGGAACGGTGCGCCACAGATCGTCGTAGCGCAGCCGTTCATGTTCTTCGCGCAGGCGCCTGCGCTCTTCTTCTTCCCTCGGCGTGATCCGCTGCGGTCGCGGATAGCGGTCGATGCCGTGAGACATGAGGGCATGGCAGGAGTCGAGGATTTCTTCCACGGCAGGGATGCCGTAGCGTTCTTCGCACTCGAGAACGTAGCGCCGGGCAAACACCAGGTAGTCGAGTACGCCCTCGGCGTCGGTCCATTGCCGGAACAGGTAATTGCCCTTGAAGAAGGAGTTGTGGCCGTAGCAGGCGTGCGCGATTACCAGGGCCTGCATCGCCATGGTGTTCTCTTCCATGAGATAGGCAATGCAGGGGTTCGAATTGATGACGATTTCATAGGCCAGGCCCTGGTAGCCCTTGCGGTAGGCCTGTTCGTTCCGGATGAATTCCTTGCCGTAGGACCAGTGCGGATACCCGATGGGCAGGCCGGCCGAGGCGTAGGCGTCGAGCATCTGTTCCGAGGTGATGACTTCGATCTGGCTGGGGTAGGTGTCGAGCCCGAACTCTGCCGCGACTTCGGCGATGGCCTCGTCGTAACGTTGCAGCAGCTCGAAGGTCCATTCTCCGCCGGAGGAGATGGGCTGGCGGCGCTGGACGAAAGGTGCAGCGATGGTATTCATGCCGCCTCCTTCTTGAACAACTCGTGAAATACCGGATAGATCTCACCGCGCTCCCTGACCCTGCGCATCGCGAAGTGTGCCGCGGTTTCCCGTTCGTACTCGGCCCATAGGCTGCTGCGCCGGATGTCATCGGGATCGACCACTTCGATATATGCGAAGTACCGCGTGCAGGGCAGGATGTGTTCCGACAGAAAGCGCGCGCTCTTGCCGGCGTCGGCACCGAAGGCATCCCCGTCGGATGCCTGGGCCCCGTAGATGTTCCACGACGACGAGGGGTAACGTTCCTGCATGATGTCGTGCATCAGCTCAAGCGCTGACAGCACCACCGTGCCGCCGCTCTTGGGATCATGGAAGAACGTGTGTTCGTCGACTTCCTCGGCATTGTCGGTATGCCGGATGAACACCAGCTCCACGTGCTCGTAGTTGCGCGTGAGGAACAGATAGAGCAGCGTGAAGAATCGCTTGGCGAGATCCTTCTTGTTCTCGTCCATCGACCCGGACACGTCCATGAGGCAGAACATGACGGCCTTGGCCACCGGTGCGGGCACGGCCACGCGATGGCGGTAGCGCAGGTCGATGTCGTCGAGAAAGGGTACGCGCGCCAGGCGACGCTCGCAGTCTTCTACCTGTTCGCGTAGTGCAGCGAGCTCGGTTGCGGGTGCGCCACGCTGTACGGCTTCGTCAAGCCGTTGCTGCGCTTCGTGGAGCTGCGCCCGGATACCTGACCCGAGTGCAATCCGGCGCAGGAGCGACGTCTGCAAGGTGCGCCGAACGCTCAGCTGGCTGGGAGGGCCGCTGGTGGTGTAGCCTGCACGCTGCATCTTCTTCTGATTGACGTCGCCCAGTACCGTGCGCACGAGATTGGGCAGCTCGAGATCGTCGAAGAACAGATCAAGAAACTCCGCCCTTGACAGCGTGAAGGTGAACTGGTCGACCAGCTCGCCTTCGCCGGGCTCGCGCCCACGGCCCCCGCCGCCACCGCCGCGTGGGCGTTCGATGGCATCGCCCTTCTGGAACTCGCGGTTGCCGGGGTGCACGATTTCGCGGTCGCCGCCGGCGCCATGGTGCAATGTAGGCTCAGAGATGTCCCGGGCAGGCAGGTTGATGTCGCCGCCCTGGTCGATCTCCCCGATCGGGCGCTCGTTGACCAGATTGCGCACGGCTTTGCGGATCTGGTCTTTGTACCGTCTGATGAAGCGCGCCCGGTTGACCGCGCTCTTGTTACGGCCGTTCAGACGACGATCGATGAGCGAATTCATTTGAGCCTTGTTACGAAGATTTGCGAACCCTGAGATACCATTCGCACAACAGGCGCACCTGCTTCTCGGTGTATCCCTTCTCCACCATGCGCGCCACGAAGCTCTGGTGCTTGCTCATGTCTTCGGCCGAGGCCTTGACGTTGAACGAGATCACCGGAAGCAGGTCTTCCGTGTTCGAGAACATCTTCTTCTCGATCACTTCACGCAGCTTCTCGTAGCTGGTCCACGACGGGTTCTTGCCGCCGCTGTTCGCCCGTGCACGCAGCACGAAATTGACAATCTCGTTTCGGAAGTCCTTCGGGTTGACGATACCTGCAGGCTTCTCGATTTTCTCGAGCTCGGCATTCAGTGCGGCCCGATCGAAAATCTCGCCGGTCTCGGGATCGCGGAAGTCTTCGTCCTGGATCCAGCAGTCGGCGAACGTGACATAGCGGTCGAAAATGTTCTGACCATACTCGGAGTAAGACTCGAGGTAGGCCGTCTGGATTTCCTTGCCGATGAACTCCGCGTACCGCGGTGCGAGGTACCCCTTGATGAATTCAAGATAGCGGCGCCGGGTTTCCTCCGGGAAGTCTTCGCGTGCGATGCGCTGCTCGAGCACGTACATGAGGTGCACCGGGTTTGCCGCGACCTCGGTGAGGTCGTAATTGAACACGCTCGACAGGACCTTGAACGCGAAGCGGGTGGAAACTCCGCTCATGCCCTCGTCGGTTCCGGCGTAGTCCTTGTACTCCTGCAGCGACTTCGCTTTCGGGTCGACGTCCTTGAGGCTTTCGCCGTCGTACACCCGCATCTTGGAGTAGATGCTGGAGTTCTCGGGTTCCTTGAGACGCGTGAGGACTGAGAATTGCGCCATCATTTCCAGTGTGCCGGGCGCACAGGGCGAACTGGCCAGACTGCTGTTCTGCAACAGCTTCCGGTAGATGCGGACCTCTTCCGAAACCTGCAGGCAGTAGGGCACCTTGACCACGTAGATTCGGTCGAGGAAGGCTTCGTTGTGCCGGTTGTTGCGGAAGGTCTGCCATTCCGACTCGTTCGAGTGTGCCAGGATGATGCCGTTGAAGGGAATTGCAGAAAACCCTTCCGTGCCCTTGAAGTTGCCTTCCTGTGTCGCCGTCAGCAGGGGGTGCAGCATCTTGATGGGGGCCTTGAACATTTCCACGAATTCAAGCAGCCCCTGGTTCGCCAGGCACAGCCCGCCCGAGTAGCTGTACGCGTCGGGATCGTCCTGCGAGTAACGGTCGAGCTTGCGGATGTCGACCTTGCCGACCAGGGAGGAAATGTCCTGGTTGTTCTCGTCGCCCGGCTCCGTCTTCGCGATGGCAACCTGGCGCAGCACCGACGGGTTGAGGCGCACGACCCGGAAGCGGGTGATGTCGCCGTCAAACTCCTTGAGGCGCTTGATGGCCCAGGGCGACATGATGCCCGTGAGATACCGGCGCGGAATGCCGTATTCGTCTTCCAGCATCTTGCCGAAGCGGTCGGGGTGGAACAGCCCCAGCGGAGACTCGTTGACGGGGGAACCCTTGAGGGCGTAGATGGGGTACTTCTCCATCAGTGACTTGAGACGCTCGGCGATGGACGACTTGCCGCCCCCCACCGGGCCGAGGAGATACAGAATCTGCTTGCGCTCTTCCAGGCCCTGCGCCGCGTGCTTGAAAAACGACACGATCTGGGCGATGGCGTCGTCCATGCCGTAGAACTCGCTGAAGGCCGGGTACCGATAGATAGTGCGATTACCGAACAGCCGCGAAAGGCGTGGATCATTGCGTGTGTCGACCACCTCGGGCTCGCCGATGGCCGCCAGCATGCGTTCCGCTGCGGTGGCATACGCCATGTGGTCGTTCCGCGCCAACTCGAGGTATTCCTGCAGGGAGAGTTCAGTTTCCTGCGTGCTGGCGTATTGCGCCTTGAAGCCTTCGAAAATGTTTGCCGCCACTTTGATACCCTCCAGACACCTCGTGAATACGCTTTCACTATACGGCGATAAACGTCTCCACGCTCTGCCTATTTTCATCCGTACCCCTATCTGGGACTAAGATACGCGCGGATGGTTCTTCGGCAGAGAGACGGAATCGGTGTATTGTTGCTTCCGTCATACATACGTCATACATCATCAGACGAAGTCTCGCCAGACCCTGTTGCATACAAATACCGTATGGTGTTGGCTTGCACGAGCCCTCGAAATATCCGGTTGTTGAAAAAGAAATAAAAAAATCATGTCAGACATGCACTTGGTGGAAACACGCAAAAGACAGGCCAGCACGCTGCTGGGCGCAATCGTCATTCAGGTGGTCGCAACCGCAAATACCCTTGCTTTTCCAGTACTTGTGCCATCCCTGCCCGGCGGTGCAAGTGGCCTGATCGGGCCGTTCATGATGGTGCTGTATGCGGGCGCGATGGTGGGAGCGGGCGTCAGCGGGGGCATGATTGCCCGAATGGGGCCGGTGAGGGCATCGCAATTTTCGTTGTTGCTGCAGGTGTTGGGGTTATCCTGTATTGCCCTGGCGGGGGTCTTTGCATCGGCAAGTGCGGTCATACTGGTCATGCACTGGGTCGGTGCATTCATATGCGGGTTTGCTTACGGTCCGATCACCCCTGCGAGCGCCCAGATGCTGATGCGAATTGCTACGCCGGAACGGTCGTCGTTCGTGTTTTCCCTGAAACAGACCGGCGTACCGATGGGCGGTCTTCTGGTGGGGCTTACTTTGCCGCCCATCGCCAGCTCAGTCGACTGGCTGGCCGGGTTCATGGCCATGGCCGTTCTCACCTGCCTCACGATCGTGCTGGTGAATCCGCTGGTGGATTTTCACGACAGAGCGGTGGCAACACATGCGGCTGACAGTGACCAGACAAAACATAATGTTTCCAAAGGAGGATCCATACAAGCAATTGTTACGATATTGCGTGATCCGCAGTGGCGGTCGGTCGCCATCGAGTCGCTGCTGTTCTCGGTGTGCCAGCTTTGCGTGGGCAGTTTTCTTATGGTCTATCTGCACCAGGAAGTGAAATTCGATCCGATCGAGGCCGGGCGCATCTATGCTCTGACGCAGTTTGCGGGCATCGTCGGTCGCCTTGGCTGGGGGCGGCTGGCCGATGTGTTCGGTTCTCCCACGCACATATTGCGGGTGCTGGCACTCATCATGGTCGTGTCCGTATTCGTCACAGGATTCTTCTCGACCTCCTGGCCGCTGTGGCTCATGCTGGTCGTGGTGACAGTGCTGGGTGGAACCGCGATCGGCTGGAACGGAGTCTTCCTTGGCGAGATCGCGCGGCGCACCCAGCACGGATCCATCGCGTCCGTCACCGGGGGCGTGCTGGTGTTCACATATGTCGGGGTGGTCATCGGTCCGGTACTTTTCGGTTACGCTGGAATGCTGCTGGGCGGCCTGGGGCATGCATTCATGCTGCTGACGCTAGTCCCGCTGGCTGCTCTCGTCTTGTTGTGCAGGAGGTAATTCATGCAGGATTCATCCGCTTCACCATCGTCATCCCGAGCGCCTTCACCACGCTACGACGCCCTGGTCGGGCCCGCACGCGCACTGCCCCCGCTGCGCACCGCCGTGGTGCATCCGTGCAGCCCGGAGAGCGTGCTTGCGGCTGTCGAGGCACGTGACGAAGGTCTGCTTGAGCCGGTACTGGTGGGGCCAGAGCACAAGATCCGGGCAGCAGCCGAAGAGGCGGGGGTGTCGATCGCCGACCTGCGCATGGTGCCCACCCCCCATAGCCATGCCGCGGCCGAAACTGCTGCGCGCATGGCTGCCGCCAGCGAGGTACAGGCGCTCATGAAGGGGAGCCTGCACTCCAGCGAGATGCTCGCCGCGGTGGTCGCCCGGGACAACGGGCTGCGCACGGAACGGCGCATCAGCCACGTCTACGCCATGGATGTGCCCGATTACTCCAAGTTGCTCTTTGTCACCGACGCGGCCATCAACATCGCCCCTACCCTCGACGAAAAGCGTGACATTTGTCAGAACGCAGTCGACCTGCTACACACTTTGGGCATCAGCAAGCCGCTGGTGGCCGTGCTGGCCGCAGTAGAAACGGTCAACACGCAGATGCCGTCAACCCTCGACGCTGCGGCGCTCACGGTCATGGCGGCACGCGGGCAGATCACCGGCGCCATCGTCGATGGCCCACTGGCGTTCGACAATGCCGTCAGCCTCGATTCCGCCCGCATCAAGCATATCGACTCGCCGGTGGCTGGCCAGGCCGATATCCTGCTGGTGCCCGACATCGAAGCCGGCAACATGCTCGCAAAGCAGCTCATTCTGTTTGGCGGGGCGCACGCCGCTGCCATCGTGGTCGGGGCTCGGGTTCCCATCATTCTCACCAGCCGCGCCGACAGCCTGCAGGTGCGCCTGGCTTCCGTCGCCCTGGCGCGACTGGTCGCCGAGCGCCGGCGCCATGTCACGGCCGACTAGCTTGCAGCCATCGGCTGGTTCATGCATGCACGGGCTGCGCTGCGCCCGACGAGTTCAAGCCGGTGCCAGCGCAGCTCCTGATATAGGGAGTTTGCAAGATGAGGTCTACCCCCATCGAACTTTCCAGTACACCATTGTCGCAACACGAGGTGGAGCTGATCGACGCTTACTGGCGCGCCGCCAACTACCTGTCGGTCGGCCAGATTTACCTGCTCGACAATCCGCTGCTGAAGCAGCCGCTGAAGCGCGAGCACGTGAAACCCCGGCTGCTCGGGCACTGGGGCACCACCCCCGGTCTCAACTTCGTGTACGTGCACCTCAACCGCCTGATCCGCGAACGCGATCTGAACATGATTTATGTGTGCGGGCCCGGGCATGGGGGTCCGGCGATGGTGGCCAACACGTATCTTGAGGGCACATATAGTGAGATCTACCCGGATGTGCCCGAAGACGAAGCTGGCATGCGCAAGCTGTTCAAGCAGTTTTCGTTTCCGGGAGGCATCCCCAGCCATGTGGCTCCCGATGTCCCCGGTTCGATCAACGAGGGCGGCGAGTTGGGATATTCGCTCGCACACGCGTTTGGCGCCGCGTTCGACAATCCGGACCTGATCGTCGCCTGTGTCGTGGGCGACGGCGAGGCCGAGACCGGCGCGCTGGCCGCTGCCTGGCATTCGAACAAGTTCCTGAACCCGCGGGTGGACGGGGCTGTGCTGCCCATTCTGCACCTCAACGGTTACAAGATCGCCAACCCTACGCTGCTGGCGCGCATCCCCGCCGAGAACCTGCGCAGCCTGTTTGTGGGATTCGGCTACGAGCCGATATTCGTGGAAGGCAGCGATCCGTTTCTCATGCACCAGAAGATGGCGGCTGCCCTCGATTGCGCCCACGACCGCATCCGGGAGATTCAGCGCAAGGCCCGAGAGGAGGGGTGCGACGAGTTCCCCGCATGGCCGGTCATCATCCTGCGCACACCCAAGGGCTGGACCGGACCGCGTGAGGTCGATGGCAGGAAGGTTGAAGACTTCTGGCGGTCGCACCAGGTCCCATTGGCCAGCGTGCGCGAGACACCGGAACACCTGCAGCTGCTCGAAGAGTGGCTGCGCAGCTACCGTCCAGACCAGCTGTTCGACGACGCCGGACGTCTGCGTCCTGAGCTCAAGGCCCTTGCACCCAGAGGTGCACGGCGCATGGGCGCGAACCCGCACGCAAACGGCGGAGCCATCCTGAAACCGCTGCAGTTACCGGATGTCGTGTCGTTTGGCGTGGACGTCCCCGCGCCCGGGAGCGTCATTGCCGAGGCTACACGGGAAATGGGCAAGTACCTGCGCGCGGTCATGGAGCTGAATGCCGCCAACCACAACTTCCGCATCGTAGGCCCTGACGAGACCGCCTCCAATCGGCTCGATGCTGTGTACGAGGTAACGAACAAGGCCTGGATGGCCGGCCTGTTGCCGGAAGACACCAATCTGGCGCGCGAAGGACGGGTGCTGGAGATCCTGTCTGAAACGACCTGCCAGGGGTGGCTTGAGGGTTATCTCCTCACCGGTCGGCACGGGTTGTTCTCCTGCTACGAAGCGTTCATTCATATCGTCGATTCGATGTTCAACCAGCACGCCAAGTGGCTGGATACCAGCCGCGAGCTGCACTGGCGCAAGCCCATCGCGTCGCTGAACTACCTGCTGACCAGCCACGTCTGGCGCCAGGACCACAACGGTTTCAGCCACCAGGATCCCGGTTTCATCGATGTGGCCCTGAACAAGAAGGCCGACATCGTGCGGGCGTACCTGCCGCCCGATGCCAATTGTCTGCTGTGGGTCACCCATCACATCTTGGGCACCTTGAACCGGATCAATATCGTCGTCGCGGGCAAGCAGCCCGCATGGCAGTGGCTGTCGATCGAAGAGGCGCGCGGGCACGTCGAGGCGGGCATCGGCAAGTGGGAGTGGGCCTCGAACGATGGCGATGGCGAGCCCGACGTCGTCTTGGCCTGCGCGGGAGATGTTCCCACGCTCGAGACGCTGGCCGCCGTCAGCATCCTGCGCGAGCGGTTGCCCGAGCTCAAGATCCGCGTCGTCAACGTGGTCGACCTGATGACTCTGTTGCCCGATGAGGTACATCCGCACGGACTGCCGACAGAGCGATTCGACGCGCTGTTCACGACGAACCGGCCGGTGGTTTTTGCCTACCATGGATACCCTTGGACGGTGCACCGACTGACGTACCGCAGTACCAACCACCCGAACATCCATGTGCGCGGTTATCGCGAGGAAGGCACGACCACTACGCCTTTCGACATGACCGTACTCAATCAGCTCGACCGCTTTCACCTGGTGTGCGACGTCGTCAACTACCTGGGCGGACTGGGCGAGCGCGGCGCGCGGTTGCAGGCCGACATGCATGCTCTGCTCGCGCGGCACCACCAGTACGTGCGCGAACATGGCGAGGACATGCCCGAGGTGCGCGACTGGAAATGGTCGGCATAGGGCGTGGCTCCGTGGGGGTTGACACGCGGAGCCACGTCTCTGTTTCCACGGATGCGTACGGGCCACGTTGCCGGACTTCACGCCCACCACGGGCTTACGGATGGATGGACAGTAGTGTCCATCTCAGTCACATGGAACTGGCACGCAGACTGCGGGGCGCACCCATGCCGGAAGGTTACCTTCGGGATCCGCGATTCTACGACGGTGTCTCTTCGACGTTCATCGCTTCAGGGCAGCCGTTGCCGCTTCCCCCCGGGATGTCGGCCTCGATTTCGAGGGCGAGGTGGCTGTCATCCTGAACGATGTGCCGGCAGGCATTGGGGTCAACGACGTTGCAGGGAAGGTAATTCTCCTGTGCCTTCCAAATGACACTACATTACGTACCGTGTTCGCAGAGCAGGCGCGCCGCGACTATACGAGTTTTCAGGCTAAGCCTCCATGTTCCATGGCGCAGCGCGTTCTGTTCAACTGTAGTCAAGCAAATACGGGAACATGGTGTCTCATGCGTCCGAGGCGATCTGCTTGCTGGGATCGATGCGGTGGCGGCACCGGTATTCGGCCCTTCGGGCGACATCCTTTTCACCCTCTCGGTGCTAGCGGCCACAGGGGCGCTGGACCTCAATCCGGATAGCGAGGCCGCCCGTCTGGCCCGGGAGGTTGCACACGATTTATCCGGACGCCTGGGGTATCGTAGTTCGGATCAACGCTCCCCTTCCGGGCACTGATCCCCATGCACGGCCCTTGGTGCCGTGCGGGTAACGTGTGAGAGGGGGCACCGCTGCATGATTTCAGGGTCAGAAGAAAATGAAGAGACTTGAAAACCGAATTGCGGTCGTAACCGGGGCCGCCAGTGGCTTGGGCCGGGGAATTGCCCACCGTCTGGGAAGCGAAGGTGCCTGCGTGGAAATTCTTGATGTGCAGGACGGCACTCGGGTAGTCGAGGAGATCAGGCAACAAGGTGGGCAGGCGCATTACACGCGGGTGGACGTCACCGACGAGGCCTCCATTGCCCGTGCGGCCGATGTGATTGCGCAGCGGCACGGGCGCATCGACATCCTGGTGAACAACGCGGGCATCCTGTCGCCCCGCAAGCCGTGGATGTCGCTCACGCGGGCCGAGGTCGAGCGTTTCCTGCAAGTGAATTTTCTGGGCTATTTTTCGGTCTCCCAGGCGTTCTACCCCCTGCTGAAACAGAGCCAGGCGGGCCGCATCATCAACGTGGCATCGCGCACGTATTTCCTGGCCAATCCGGGCCAGCTGGCCTATGTGGCCAGCAAGGCGGCGGTGATGGGCATGACGCGCGTACTGGCCAAGGAACTGGGGCCCGACAACATCGCGGTGAATGCGGTAGCTCCCGGCATGGTGGCCACTCCGGGAACGCAGGCGTATTCGTCAGAAGATGATTTCAACCGGGTCATGAACAACCAGGCCATCAAGAAGCGGGGCGAGCCGCGCCATCTCGCGGCCCTCGTGGCCTTCCTGGCAAGCGACGACGGCGAACTGGTAACGGGCCAGATGATACTGGCCGACGGAGGGGGTTACCTCATCTAGCCGATACGGTTGCCGCGACGGCACGTCCTTGCAAGAAGAAAGGGAGCCCGAAGGCTCCCTTCGTGATGGTGCAGGTCGTGGTGGCCTGCGTCCGGTACGGGCGGGCAGGACCGACCAGACTTGCCGCCAGCCCGGAAATCGTTCTTCAGGGCAGTTCGACGGCGACGGAGTCGTCGTCGCGTTCTTTCTTCACGGGTTTGATCATGTCCTGCCGCGTGACACCCATCCACAGAGCCAGGGCGGCGGATACGAAAACCGACGAATAAATGCCGAACCAGATACCGATGGTGAGCGCCAGCGCAAAGTAGTGCAGGGTGGGGCCGCCAAAGAAGAGGATGGACAGAACCACCAGCTGGGTCGAGCCGTGGGTGATGATGGTACGCGAGATCGTCTGGGTGATCGAGCGGTCGATGATTTCGGGCGTGGATGCAGTGCGGTCCTTGCGGAAGTTCTCGCGGATGCGGTCCATGATGATGACCGACTCGTTCACTGAGTATCCGAGGACTGCCAGAACTCCCGCCAGCACGGCAAGCGAGAACTCCCACTGGAAGAAGGCGAAGAAGCCCAGGATGATGACGACGTCGTGCAGGTTGGCAACCACCCCGGCCACCGCAAACTTCCATTCGAAGCGCACGGCCAGATAGATGACGATGCCGATGACAACGAACAGCAGTGCCAGCAGCGCGTCGTAAGCCAGTTCGGCGCCGACTTGCGGGCCTACGAACTCCACGCGCCGGAGTTCTACGCCGGGATCGAGCTTCTTCAGCTCGGCCATGACGGATTCGCTCTGGTGGGCGGCATCCTGGTCAGCGCTGGCCGGCAACCGGATGAGCACATCGCGCGAGGTGCCGAAGTTCTGCACCTGGAAGTCGGAGTAGCCCATGCCAGACAGGGCACCCCGCACGCCTTCCAGGGGGGCTGCCTGCGGATACGTGACCTCGATGAGGGTACCGCCCGTAAACTCGACCGACAGGTTGAAGCCGCGTACGGAGATCGCGACGACCGCCGCGATGAACACGAGCAGGCTGATGAGGTTGAGCACCAGCCGGTACCGCATGAATGGTATGGTGCGTCGTATGCGGAAAAATTCCATGGTCATTTCTCCTCGGGCTTCCAGACGGAGCCGATCGATATCCTGGTGAGCCTGCGGCGGCGCCCATACCAAAGATTGACGAGGGCGCGTACCCCGATTACGGCGGAGAACATCGAGGTGAGCAGACCAAGCGCATGGACAACGGCAAAGCCGCGCACCGGACCCGACCCGAAGGCGAACAGGGCAAGGGCTGCAATGAGCGACGTGACGTTGGAGTCGAGGATGGTGCTCCAGGCGCGGTCGAAACCCAGATGGATGGCCTGCTGCGGGCTTGCCCCGTTGCGCAGCTCCTCGCGGATCCGTTCATTGATGAGCACGTTGGCGTCGATCGCCATGCCCAACGTGAGCGCGATGGCGGCGATGCCGGGCAGCGTGAGCGTGGCCTGAAGCAGCGAGAGCACCGCAATCAGCAGCAACAGGTTGAACAGCAGCCCGAGGGTAGAGAACACGCCGAACAGAGCGTAGTAGATGATCATGAAGACCGCGACCGCCACAAAGCCCCAGAACGTGGCGTCGAAACCCTGCTGGATGTTCTCGGCTCCCAGGCTGGGCCCGATGGTGCGCTCTTCGATGATTTCCATGGGGGCAGCCAGGCTGCCGGCGCGCAGCAGCAGCGCGATGTTGTTGGCTTCCACCGTGGTCATGTTGCCAGTGATCTGCACGCGGCCGCCACCGATTTCAGTGCGGATGACCGGAGCCGTGACGACTTCGCCTACGCCCTTCTCAAACAGAAGGATGGCCATGCGTCGCCCAATGTTGTCGCGGGTGACGTCGCGGAAAATGCGTGCGCCCTTGGAGTCGAGAGTGAGGTGGACTGCTGGCTGCTGATTCTCGTCGAAGCCGGCCTGGGCGTCCTGCAGGTTCTCGCCGGTCAGGATGACCTGGCGGCGCACGAGCAGGGGCCGGCCGTCGCTGTCGTTGTAGCGCTCGAGGCCGAAGGGTACCGTGCCGCTGGCCAGAGCTGACATCGCCGCAGGCGAGTCGTCGACCAGGCGGATTTCGAGGGTGGCGGTACGGCCCAGGATTTCCTTTGCGCGCGCAACGTCCTGCACGCCGGGCAGCTGCACGACGATGCGGTCGAGGCCCTGCTGCTGGATGACCGGCTCGGCTACGCCCAACTCATTGATGCGGTTGTGCAGGGTGGAAATGTTCTGGCGCAGCGCGTTCTCACGGGCGGTGTTGATGGCCTGCGGGCTGAGCGTGCCGGTGAAGATGACGCGGCCGTTGTCGGTACGCGAGGTGAGTTGCAGGTCAGGGACGCGCGAGCGCAGGGTGTCGTTGATGCGGCTTTCGAGATCGGAGCTGGCCACGATGACCACGCTCTGGCCCTCGCGGTCGACCCGGTCGACCCGGATGTTCGCGGCACGCAGCGCGGCACGGGCGTCGGTGGCCAGCGTATCGTAGCGCTTGGTGAGAGCGCCCTCCATGTCGACCTGCAGCAGGAAGTGGACGCCTCCGCGCAGGTCGAGCCCGAGGTACATCGGGCGCGCACCCAGCGCCTCAAGCCAGGCAGGTGATGCGGGCAGCAGGTTCAGCGCCACGACGTAGGAAGGATCTGCCGGGTTGGGGTTGAATGTCTTCTCGAGGAGGTCACGCGCCCGCAGCTGGGTGTCGGTGGAGTCGAAACGCACTCGCACCGTACCAACCGGCCCATTTTGTTCGAACTGGATGCCTGAATGCGTGATGCCTGCACTCTTGAGCGCCTGTTCCACGCGGTTCATGGTCGAGGGTTCGACCCGGACGGTGGATTTCACGCTGGAGATCTGGACTGCGGGGGATTCGCCGAAGAAGTTCGGCAAGGTGTAAATGAAGCCCACCAATAGTGCCAGCAGCACCATGAGGTACTTCCACAGGGGATAGCGGTTCACGAATCAGTTCCTGCTAGCGGCAAATTGAAGCCGACAGGCGAACGGGGTGCCGGCGAGAACCGGTGGGATACCGGTCGCGCCGCACCGTCGGCTGGCGGCGACCTTCTGCACGAGGTTAGAGTGACTTGATGGTGCCCTTGGGCAGCAGGGCCTGAACTGCCACCTTCTGCATGTGGATCTCGACAGGGCGGCTGGAGTCGGTGCCGATGTCGAGGGTGATGTAGTTGTCTTTCACGTCGGTGATCTTGCCCACGATACCTCCAGCGGTGATGACTTCGTCGCCTTTGGCGAGGGCTGCCACCATGTTGCGGTGTTCCTTTTGCTTCTTCATCTGAGGCCGGATCATCAGGAAGTAGAGGATCACGAACATCAGGATGATGGGAAGCAGCCCCATGAGGGCGCTTTCTCCGCCCTGGGCCTGGGCCAGCACGGTAACCGGGATATCGATCATGCTCATCGCGTCGTCTCGGAATCAGGAATAAAACAACTGATTGTAGCGTCAGGCGCCGGACGGTGATAGGAGCAATTCCCCGGGGCGGCGCCGGGGGCCCCGGAGCGGGGTCGGGGCGCGGGCCCATGTACCGTGACTGGCGCCGCGGTTGCGGTTCGATCCGGTTCGCTGGACAGGCGTGCAGGACACGGCCCTACACGCCGCGTGCCCGGTCTTCCACGAACTGCTTGCGCCAGCTTTCGAAGCGGCCGGCGGCGATTGCCTGGCGCATCTCGCGCATGAGGTTGAGGTAGTAATGAAGATTGTGCAGGGTGTTCAGCCGCGCACCAAGGATCTCGTTGGTGCGTTGGAGGTGGTGCAGGTAGGCACGTGAGAACTGCCGGCAGGTGGCGCAACCGCAGGTCTCATCCAGCGGAGCCATGTCATCACGATAACGTGCATTGCGAATCTTGACGTCGCCGTAACGGGTGAACAGCCAGCCGTTGCGTGCGTTGCGCGTGGGCATGACACAGTCGAACATGTCGATGCCCGCGGCAACCCCGTCGACCAGATCTTCGGGGGTGCCCACCCCCATGAGATAGCGCGGCGCATCGGCGGGCAGCTGCGGTGTCGTGTGCGCGAGGATGCGCAGCATTTCTTCTTTGGGTTCCCCCACCGACAGACCGCCGATGGCGTAGCCGTGAAAGCCGATGTTCACCAGCCCGGCAAGCGATTCGTCACGCAGATCTTCGAACATGCCTCCCTGCACGATGCCGAACAGGGCGTTGGGATTCTCGAGCGTATCGAAGGTGTCGCGCGAGCGCCGCGCCCAGCGCAGCGACATGCGCATGGAGCGTGCGGCCTCCTCGTGGGTGGCCGGGCGATCGCCGATGCGGTAGGGAGTGCACTCATCGAACACCATGACGATGTCGGAGTTGAGCCCATGCTGGATGCGCATGGACTCTTCCGGGGTGAGAAACAGCCGGGAGCCGTCGATGGGTGAGGCGAAACGCACGCCTTCTTCCGTAATCTTGCGCATGCCCTGCAGGCTGAACACCTGGAAGCCTCCCGAGTCGGTCAGGATGGGGCCATCCCACTGCATGAATCCATGCAGACCGCCATGCGCGCGAATGATGTCGGTACCTGGCCGCAGCCACAGGTGGAAGGTGTTGCCCAGGATCACCTGGGCGCCCAGTTCGCGCAGCTCCCACGGCGCCATCGCCTTCACCGCACCGTAGGTCCCCACCGGCATGAACATGGGAGTCTCAACGGTACCGTGGTTGAGGGTGACACGGGTGTACCGAGCCCGACCGTCGGTGGCCAGCAGTTCGAAGGAAAGACCCGTGCGGATGGAGTTGTTGCCTGCAGTCATGTCGTTGGATGGGGTGGCTCAATGAGCATGGCATCGCCATAGCTGAAGAAACGGTAGCGCCGGGCGATGGCATGATCGTAGGCTGCGCGCACACGCTCCAGCCCCGCGAATGCGGAGACGAGCATCAGCAGGGTGGATTGCGGCAGGTGGAAATTGGTGATCAGTGCGTCGATGACGCGAAATTCGTATCCCGGGCGAATGAACAGGCGGGTGTCATCCGACACCGTGCGTGCCAGGGTTCGCCGGGAGGTGCTGCACAGCGCGGCCGCGGACTCCAGGGCGCGCACGCTGGTCGTGCCGACAGCCACTACACGGCCGCCTGCGGCACGCGTGGCAGCGATGGCATCGACCGTGGCCTGGGGCACCGTATAACGCTCCTGGTGCATGACGTGCTGGTCAAGATCCTGCACGCGAACCGGCAGGAAGGTTCCGGCGCCCACGTGCAGGGTGACGTAAGCCAGCCGCACGCCCCGTTGCTGGACGCGCTCGAGGACGGTTTCGTCGAAATGCAGGCCAGCCGTTGGCGCTGCAACCGCACCGGGTTCGCGCGCATACACCGTCTGGTAGCGTTGGTCATCGGCTGTGTCAGGCGCGTGGGTGATGTACGGAGGCAGGGGCGTGGAACCATAGGTGTCGAGCAGGTCGAGCACCGGGGTGGGAAACGTCAGCTCGAACAGGTCTCCGGCGCGGCCTTCCACGCAGACATCGAAGGCGTCGGCCAGCCGCAGCCGGGTGCCTGCCCGGGGCGCCTTGCTGGCGCGCACGTGGGCCAGCACACGGCGCTCGTCGAGGATACGCTCGACCAGCACTTCCACCTTCCCGCCGCTCTCCTTGTGTCCGAACAGGCGAGCCTTGATGACGCGCGTATCGTTGAAGACCAGCAGGTCGTCGGGGTGCAGCAGCTCGGGCAGGTCGGCAAAGCGCAGGTCGTGAAGCTGGCCCGCAGCGTCAAGATATAGCAGGCGGCTGGCCGAGCGCTCTTCAGCTGGATGCTGGGCGATGAGCTCGGGAGGCAAGTGATAATCGAAGTCGGCCAGTGTTAACCTGCTCATGGGACAAGGATGGAGTGGGAAAGGGTAATGCGCGAAGCGCGCCCGGCACCGTGCGATGGCCTGTACTATTCGGGGCGGGTTGACACTCGCGCCACGATCGCACGCTGGCGCCAAATTCTACCCGTTTGACGCCGGTTCAGCCTGGCGCGGGTGTTTCGCAGACCTTGGAGTATTCAATGAATCTGATCTTGTGGCGACATGCCGAAGCGGGGAATGGCACGGCCGACCTGCAGCGGGCCCTCACCGCGCGCGGGCGCATGCAGGCGGACCGCATGGCGCGCTGGCTGGTGTCCCGTCTGCCCGGAGACGCACGCGTCCTGGTGAGCCCTGCGCGCCGGACACGCGAGACAGCGGATGCACTGGGGCGTGCTTACGAGATCGTGGAAAGGATTGCACCGGGTGCGCGGGCCCAGGATGTCATCCAGGCTGCCGGCTGGCCACATGCCGGGGGAACCGTGCTGGTGGTGGGGCACCAGCCCACCCTGGGCAACGTCGCCGCCCTGGTGCTGACTGGTACGGTGCACATGTGGTCGGTGCGCAAGGCAGGGCTGTGGTGGCTGCAGCTGCGTGAGCGCGATGACGAGGAGGTCGTGGTGCGCGCGGTGGTGAATCCGGATCTGCTCGACTAGACAGCACCAATGGCCGCCGCTGCCCGGGCGCCCGTTGTTCATGCAGCCAGGATTTCCAGAGGACGCTTCAGTTTGCGCCACGTCCTGGCTTCGGCCTCCAGCGCATGTGCGGTCAGCGGGTGCTGACGTAGCCAGTGTTCGGCGACCTGCAGGTTTGCGCCTTGTGGGGCGCGTGTCAGCCGGAAGAGCGACGTGTCGACATCCTCTCGCCGCCGTGCCAGCAACACCGCCAGTCGCAGGCTCAGCAATGCATCCCACTCGTCATCCGATTCAAGGGCAAGATCCGCGGTGCTGATCTTGCCGCTTTGTCCCGCGCCCAGAGCGGCGAGAATGCGCTGTTCGTCCTTCGAAAACCCCGGCATGTCGGCGTGCGCAAGGATGTAGGCCGTGTGCTGCTGGTGTCCGGCATGGGCAATGGAAAGCCCGATCTCGTGCAGGTCGGCCGCCCAACCGAGCAACTGGCCCAGCTCAGCGGTCTCCGCGCGGCGTGGCGCACCGGGCACCCGGTAGCCTGCAGCGCCCGGGGGCGTGTTGGCAATGGCCTCGTAAAACCCCAGGGACAGGCGGCGTACCCGCGCTGCCTGCTCCGTGTCCACTTCATAGCGTGTCATGAAACGGCGCACGGTCTCGTTGCGCAGGTCGCGCGCATCGACGCGGCCGAGCAGGTCATACAGGACGCCCACGCGCAACGCGCCGTCGGCTGGCGCCATGTGTTCGATGGGCAGTTCCTCGAAGATGGCGCGCATGACGGCGAGCCCGCCGGGCAGGACCGGGATGCGGCCCGGACGCAGGTCCTGCAGGTGGGCGGCCTCGACCGTCCCCGCCTCAATCAGGCGGCGCCGTAGTTTCTCAAGGCCTGCGGGCGTAATGCCGTTGCGGCTGAAACCCGTAGCCGGCAGGATGGCCGCCAGGGCCTTGGCCGTGCCGGACGAGCCGTAGGCATACGACCACCCCGCCTGCCGGAACCGTTGCGCGATGGGCTCGACCAGTTCGCGCGCTGCCACTTCGGCGTGCTTCATGCGCGTTGCGGTGATCCTGCCGTCCGCGAAAAAGCGCTTGCTGAGCGATACGCACCCTATCGGTACCGATTCCATCAGTTCGGGTTCGTGGCCGCGGCCAATGATGAGCTCGGTCGAGCCGCCGCCGATGTCGACGATGAGCCGCCGCTGGTCCGATGGCGGCAGGCAGTGACTTACCCCGGTATAGATGAGCCGCGCTTCCTCATGCCCCGAAATGACGTCGATGGGAAATCCCAGGGCAGCCTCCGCGCGGGGCAGGAACTCATGCGCGTTGGTAGCGACGCGAAAGGTATTCGTGGCGACGGCGCGGACCCGGTCGGGGTGGAGATTGCGCAGGCGCTCGCCGAACCGTTCGAGCACCGCCAGCGCACGCCGGATGGCGTCTTCATCGAGACGCGAGCGCTGGTCCAGCCCCGCTGCCAGCCGCACGGTTTCCTTCATGCGGTCGAGGAGGTGGATGTGGGGTGGATGGGTGTCCTGCGCGACCCTTCCCACAACCAGGCGGAAACTGTTGGAACCCAGATCGACGGCGGCAAGCAGATAGGTCATGGTGGTGGGGCAGCGGGGCTGGCCTGGCCCCGCAGTGCAAGCGGAAAACTCAAGTGTAGAGCACGCGCGACTTTGCGTGTCCCGCGGGTTGTCGGGTTGCGCCGTTCGGGCGCGCCCGATGCCCCGGGGTACAGCGCCGGCCACGGCGGGTGGGACGTACTGCCGGATCTCTCTCGCTGCTTCAGGGCTCTTCAGCCTGCCCGCGCAGCTCCAGGGCGCGCTGATAGAGCACATCGCGCGGCGTGCCGGTCAGTCGGGCGGCGAGGCGGGTGGCGTCCTTCACGCTGAGTGTTTCCAGCAATGCCTGCAACAGTTCGTCCGCGCGCGCATCCAGCGCGCCAGACGCCGCCGGCGCACCTTCCACGATCAGTACGAACTCGCCTTGTGAGCGGTGGGCATGTTCGCGCAGCCACCCGCCCGCTTCAGACATTGGCAGGGTTGTGATTTCTTCGAAGCGTTTGGTCAGCTCGCGCGCAAGGGTCACCTGGCGGCCAGGGCCGCATTCGGCCAGCAGGTCGCGCAGGGTGGTCTCGAGCCGGTGCGGTGATTCGTACATGACCACTGGCACCGGCAAGCGGCACCATTGCTGCAGCCACTGCTGCCGCGCGTGTTTCTTTGGGGGAGGAAAGCCGGCGAACAGGAAAGCGGGATTCTCGTCGCTGGTCATGCCGCTGGCCATCAGCGCTGCAATCACGGCACTTGGACCAGGTATCGGAATGACCCGATATCCCGCTGCCCTGACCGCGTGTACGATGCGGGCACCGGGGTCGCTGATGGCCGGAGTTCCCGCATCGGACACCAGCGCTACCCGTTGCCCCTGTGCCAGGCGCGCGATGATGGCCTGAGCCGCGGTGGCTTCATTATGCCGGTGGGCGGGCAGCAATGGGGTCTCGATGCCCCAGGCCTGCAACAGCGTGCGGCTGGTGCGCGTGTCTTCCGCGGCGACCACGTCGGCCAGCTGCAGGGCGTAAATGGCGCGCAGGTTCATGTCGGCAAGATTGCCGATGGGGGTGGCCACCACGTACAGCGCACCGGTGGGCCATTGCTGCAGGGGCAGCTGCTCGGCATGCTGCCTCCAGGCTGCGGTCACGTCGGTGCGTGTTGCAGACGCGGTTTGCACGTCGCGCGTGCTCTTGTCGGATCCGGAAGATGTATTCATGACGCAAAGCATAACTGCCACCACCGTTCGGCGCGCAATCGGAGCCGCGCCTGACAGGCAACCGTGAGTACAACACGGCGGACAGCATGGAGGAATACCCGTGGCGGAAAATGAGGATCACCGGCTCGTGCCATTTCTGGTAGCGCGCCGGCTGCAACGCAGACGTTACAGGCGGCAGCGGCATCGGCCCGCTGCGTCGCCAGAGCCGCGGCAGTGCGTGCGCCAGGCACGGGCGGTCTCACCTTCGCAGCGCCGGGGTGCTGAACTGGAGCGTCGTGCGCTGGCGCTGCTCAAGCAGCATGGCCTGACGCTGATCGCTCGTAATGTCCAGTACGACTCCGGGGAAATCGATCTCGTCATGCGCGACGGCGCAGTGCTGGTGTTTGTCGAGGTGCGCTACCGGCAGACCGCGCAGTTTGGCGGCGCAGTGGAAAGCATCGACGCCGCGAAGCGGCAGCGGCTGATCCGGACCGCACGCCATTTCCTTCTGACCAGCTGGCCACATCCCACGCCGCAGTGCCGGTTCGACGTGGTGGCGTTCGATGGCAACACGTGCAAATGGTTACGGGATGTGGTGATCGCGCCCTGAATCACGCGGCATATAATGCAGATCTATGGATCTTCTCAGCCGCATCGCCTCGCACTTTCGCGACGCCATTAACCTCCACGAACAATGCCTGCAGGAAATGGCCGGTCCTGCCGCAGCTGCGGCCGAGGTACTGTTCATGGCGCTCGCCAGCAACTGCAAGATACTGGCATGCGGGAACGGGGGGTCAGCGTCCGACGCCCAGCATTTCGTGGCCGAACTGGTCGGGCGTTTCGAACGCGAACGCCTGCCTCTTGCGGCCATTGCCCTGAATACCGATACGTCCATCCTCACAGCCGTCGGCAACGATTACGGCTACGAGGAAGTCTTTGCCCGGCAGGTCTCTGCCCTGGGCCAGCCCGGTGACGTGCTGGTGGCCATTTCCACCAGCGGCAACTCACCCAGCGTGCTGCGGGCAGTGGAGAGCGCGCAGGAAAGGGAGATGATCGTCATCGCCCTGACGGGCAAGGGCGGCGGGGCGCTCGGCGCCATGCTGGGCCCCATGGATCACCACCTGTGCGTGCCGCACGATCGCACCATGCGTATCCAGGAAGTGCATGGCCTGCTGTTGCATGCCTTGTGTGACAGCATCGACCTTCAGTTGCTGGGAGAATCCTGATGTCCGTTTGTCGTTTGTCTTCGCGTGCTTTCGGGCAGCTGCCCGCGGTCGTGGCCTCGTGGCACCGCATCGGCATGCAGGTGATGGCCTCCATCATGGCAGCATGCCTGCTGACTGCGTGCGTGCCTGCACTCGTCGGGGGTGCGGCGGTCGGAACGGCGTCAGTAGCTACCGATCGCCGATCGGCAGGCACGCAGCTCGATGACCGGGCGGCCGAGCTGCGCATCCGCAATCTTATTGCCAACAATTACAGCGACGCCGTTCAGGTGACGCCCTCCGTGTACAACGGCATGGCACTGCTGGTCGGTACCGTGCCGAACGAAAAGACCCGCGCCCAGGTCGAGCAGCTGGTGAAGCAGCTTGACGGTGTGCGCAGCGTCAGCAATCATCTGGTGGTCGGTGCACCGCGATCGGTTGCCGACGCAGCTGCCGATAGTCTGATTACCGGGCAGGTACGCGCCGCCCTCATCGGCACCCAGGATCTTTCCTCAAACGCCTTCAATATCACCACCAATCGGGGGGTGGTGTACCTGCAGGGCCTGGTCACGCGCGCCGAGGGCGACCGCGGGGCCCAGGTCGCCGCCAGCATCAGGGGGGTGAACAAGGTCGTCAAGCTGTTCGAGTATATTTCCGAGGACGATCCGCGTCGCACGCCCTTCTCCAGCGATGACGAAAGCGCGGGAACCGGTGTCGACGTGTCGCCGTCTACGTCGGCAGGTACGGTAACCGCAGGGTCCGGGTCTTCTGTCGTCCAGCACTCGCACAGCGACGGCACGCCGTCGAGCGGGGCGCTGGCGATTCCCGTGCCGTTGGCTCCATAGTCCGCATTCACCTCAGCTATCAGAGAGAATCGCATGTTCAGGTCGGTCCTCACACCATCTCGCCGCGAAGGGGGTTCCATCCGGCTCGTCGTCAGCGTCCTGCTGGCAATTGCGGTGGCCGTGGGTGGATGGTTCATGATGTCATCGGGAAGCAAGGCGCCCGAGGTTACCTACATGTCGTTGCGAGGAGATCAGATCAGCACCGACGACCTCAAGGGCAAGGTCGTGTTGGTGAATTTCTGGGCGACCAGCTGCGTCACCTGCGTGAAGAAGATGCCGATGCTGATCGAGGCCTACAAGGAGTACAACCCGCAGGGCTTCGAGGTCGTGGCTGTCGCCATGCACTACGATCCCCCCAACTACGTGGCGCATTTCACCGAAACACGGCAGTTGCCGTTTACCGTGGCCCTCGACCCCACCGGATCGGTCGCCAAGGAGTTTGGCGACGTGCGCCTGACACCCACTGCGTTCCTGATCGACCGCGAGGGTCGCATCGTGAAGCGCTATCTGGGAGAAGTCGACGAAGCACGCTTCAAGGCGGACATCGAAGCTGCACTGATGTCGTCGTAAATGGCGGCGGGCTGCCATCCGAATGCTGCTTTCCCTGCCTTCACGGTCCCGGGTTTACGTTCTGGCGAAATTCACATGAAAGTTCGAAGTGTCTGTGTGTACTGTGGTGCAAACCCCGGGAACCGTCCGGCCTACATCGAGGCAGCACGCACGTTTGCCCGGCTGCTCGCGCAACGCGGCGTTCGCCTGGTCTATGGTGGTGCCAGCGTAGGCGTCATGGGCGCCGTGGCGGACGCCGCCCTCGAAGCAGGGGGCGAAGTGGTTGGGGTCATTCCGCAGTCGCTGGTCGATCGTGAGGTCGCACACAACGGCCTCACCGAGCTGGTCATTACCGGCTCCATGCACGAGCGCAAGGCACGCATGGCCGACCTGGCTGATGCCTTCGTCGCGCTGCCGGGGGGCATCGGTACCCTCGAAGAGATCTTCGAAATCTGGACGTGGGGGCAGCTGGGTTTCCATCGCAAACCGTGTGGCCTGCTCAACGTCGACGGATACTACGAAACGCTTATCCGTTTCCTCGATGAAGCCGTGGCCAATGGCTTCGTGCGCGATATTCACCGGGGCATCCTGTTGACAGCGCGTGATGGTGAAGAACTGCTGGAAGCGTTCGAGCACTACGAGCCGCCATCGGTACCACGCTGGGTCGGACGCAACGAGACCTGACCCGCCTGGGGGAAGTGACGTGACCCACAAAAAAAGGCGCCCGACGGGGCGCCTTTTGCGTTGGAGCGAACAAGCTCACGTCACGCGTTCCATGGCGCAGGGTACAGGCCGCGCAGCTGTGCATATAGCCGTGCAAGCCCGAACAGGGATTCGATGTTGGGCATCTCGACGCCCACCTGCTGCCCGATCTCGATAACCGCGGCGACCAGGGCATCGAGCTCGACAGGGCGGCCGGCCTCGACATCCTGCAGCATGGATGTCCGGAAGGCACCCAGCTTGCGCGTGACCGCATGCCGGTCTTCCGGATCGGCATCGATGGGGATGCCGATACGCTTGCCCACTTCGGCTGCTTCCAGCATGCACCTCGACATGAAGGCCCGTACGTAGGGATCATCGAGGGCCTTGTCGACGGTGGCGCCGGTGATGGCCGAAACCGGGTTCATGGTCATGTTGCCCCACAGCTTGTACCAGATCTCGGTCTGGATGGAGTCGACCTCCTGGATGTCGAAGCGTGCATCCCGCAGGGCGCCCACAATGGCCTGCGCACGCGGTGTGGCGGTGCCACCGGTGGGCTCGCCGACCATGATGAGGTTGCCCGCCACGTGAAGGACGGTGCCGGGTTCAGGCGTGGCGGCCGACAGGTGCGTGACGCTGCCCACCACGCTTTCAGGCGGAATGGCGGCAGTTATGGCGCCGTTGGGATCGACCGTGTTCAGCCGTATGTTCTGGCCGGTACGGTGCCCGTAGAAGAACCACCAGGGCACACCGTTCATGGCCGAGAACACGGTGGTGTCGGGCCCCATCAGGGGTGCCACACGTGGGGCGATGTCGGGCAGGGCCGTGGTCTTGACCGAGACAATGACAACGTCCTGTGGCCCGATGCTTTCGGGCGAGTCGGTTACATGGATGCGATGCACCGATTCACGCCGGTCGTTCGTGCCGTCGATGAGGCGCAACCCGCGCTCCTGGACGGCTTTCAGCGTGGCGCCACGGGCGACGGCGCTGACTTCATGTCCACTGGCGGCAAGGCGCGCTGCCAGCAATCCGCCGATGGCCCCGAGGCCGTATACAGCTATTTTCATGGTGCAGTGCGGAGTCAGTCGCGGTAGGAGGGATCGATGCGGTCGACGAGGCGCACCAGGGCGGAGAACACGTCTTCACCCGCGCCGTACTTCGGATTGAACTGAAGCGCGTCGCGGTAGCACTTGTACTGGATTTCCTCGGGAATCCTGCGGGTGGGGCCAAGCGCGGCACCCATGACCTGCACCTCGCAGGCGCGCTGCAGCGTCCACATGACGCTGAAGGCTGCCGGGATGGTGGCGCCCCAGGTAAGCAGGCCGTGGTTGCGCAGGATGACGGCAGGTTTGTCGCCAATGCTGCGCACGAGGCGCGGGGCCTCGTCTTCATGCACGGTGATGCCTTCGAAATCGTGGTAGGCGACGCGGTTGTACAGCTGGGCCGCGTAGAAGTTGTCCATGGACAGACCAGCCTCCGAGCAGGCCACTGCCATGCCTTCGGTGGTGTGCGTGTGCATGACGCAATGGGCGTCGGGGATGTTCGCATGCACGGCCGAGTGGATGACGAAGCCGGCCGGGTTCACCTGGTGTTCGGTCTCGCTGAGGATGTTGCCCTTGAGATCGATCTTGATGAGATTCGAGGCCGTGACTTCAGAGTAATGGAGCCCGAATGGGTTGATGAGGTAATGCGTTTCCGGCCCGGGGACACGAACCGTGATGTGGTTGTAGATGAGTTCCGTCCACCCCAGCATGGCGAAGATGCGATAGCAGGCCGCCAGTTGAACGCGCAGTTCCCGTTCATTCGTGGGTGCATTCATGTTGCTTCCCTTCTCAAGTTGTTGTGCCAATCCTGCATTGATCGATCAACGAGCCCAGTTTATCGCTTCGTGCCGGGCTTGTATATCCGCTGTACCGGTGGGGTGCGAGGCGGGTGTACGTGTCAGTCGACGCTCGAGGACGTGCGACCGCCGGCGGCGGGATGCGCGAGAGTTGCTGGGCCATTGCCTGGCTCAAGGGGCTGGACGACGTCTGCTTTCTGGTAACGGCTGCTGTTGACGGCTGGTGTCACGCGCCACCAGTGGAAGGCAGTTTCCGGGCGGGAAGTTGCCAGGAGCTCGAGCGCGGCCGCGACCGGGGTGGCAGGATCGATCCAGGTAGCCGCGTCCTGCGACGCGAGCGCAACGGGCCGTCGACCGTGGACGTCGACCAGGCCGTGGGCGGCGTCGTCGGTAATGATCGCAAAGCCGGTTTCGGGCCCGACCGGGGCGCCAGGCGTCCAGGCCGTGATGCCGGCGAGGAAGATCGGCTCGCCATCGCGTGACGTGATGTACCACGGCTGGCGGGGGCCACCTTTCTCGCCCTGCCATTCGAACCAGCCATCCACGGGCAAGATGATGCGGCGCGTGAGCAGGGGGCGCCAGAAGCGCGAACGGCCGAGGACGGTGTCGAGCCGGGCATTGATGAGCAGGGCGTAAGGCCAGCTGGGGGGCTTGTAGCCCCAGTGCAGTAGCGCGCCGGCGGGCTGCGGGCCGGCGAGCTGATGAAAGACCAGAACCCCCGGGCCAGGAGGAAGATTCCTCAAACGCTGGCGCGCCGTGTCGTCAGTAGCGAAAGGGTGCACGGGCAGCGCCGCCCAGTAGTGTTCGATGTCGCGATATTGAGCGATGCGCCCGCACATGGAGTCAGCCCCGAAAAACGGTGGTGGATAACACGGTGCGGCACGTATAACATGTACTGGCCGACATTGTTCCGGAACTGGAACGACGCAGACCGCCAGACCGGCTTAATCGCGCTCGGGCAGCCCGCTAGACTGCGTCTGACGGTCGTTCCACCGAACATTCTCCATTTTCTCGCATGAGGAGTCCACCATGGGCACGTACAACATTGCGGTCATCGTCGGCAGCTTGCGCCGCGATTCGTTCAACCGACGGCTGGCAGAGGGGCTGACCAGGCTGGCGCCGGCCGGATTCGAGTTCACCTTTTGCGAAATTGGCGATTTGCCCCTGTATAACCAGGACGATGACGCCCATCCGGCCGAAGCGGTGACACGGCTGAAGCAGCAGATAGCGCAGGCCGACGGGCTGCTGTTCGTTACCCCCGAACACAACCGCTCGGTTCCCGCCGTGTTGAAGAACGCGCTGGATCACGCATCGCGGCCGTACGGCCAGAACGCCTGGGCAGGCAAGCCGGCCGGCATCATCGGGATCTCGGTCGGCGCCATCGGTACGGCTCTGGCGCAACAGCATCTGCGTGGCATCCTTTCCTATCTGGATGTGAGGGTCATGGGGCAGCCGGAAGGCTATCTGCAGGTGTCCGAGGGATTCTT
>CALAGD010000016.1 GCA_937891425.1 uncultured Pigmentiphaga sp. | reverse complement strand
TGTATATCAACACCACATTCGACCGTGCGAGGCATGAAGCGGCGGAAAGCGCACGCCGATACCGCGCGGGCAAGCCACTGGGGCCGCTCGATGGCATTCCGGTAGCGTGGAAAGATACGTTCGATGTTCGTGGTGTGCCTACCACAGCAGGCTCCGCCTTGCTGAGGAACCGTGCACCGGCAGCGGAGGATGCCGAAGTGGTTGCGCATCTTGCTGCCGCGGGCATGGTCACCCTCGGCAAGCTGAACATGTCGGAATTCGCCTATTCGGCGCTCGGCCTGAATCCTCATTTCGGGACGCCGGTCAACCCGTGGTCGGGTGAACAGCCCCGCGTACCAGGCGGGTCATCGTCGGGCTGTGGTGTGGCCGTTGCATCCGGCCTTGCGCCAGTGTCGATCGGTACCGATACCGGTGGTTCCGTACGGGTCCCGGCGTCCTTCAATGGACTGGTGGGGTACAAACCTTCCTATGGGCGGTACGGTACGCGAGGACTGTTCGAGCTTTCGCGATCGCTGGATACGATCGGCGTATTCGCGCGCTGTGTGGAAGACTGTTGGGTCATCGACCTGGCCTTGCGCGGCGCAAGCCCCACATGGCCGCAAGGGGTGGGCTCTGGCAACGCCGTGCTGCACGAGACTCACCTGGTGGTACCCGCCAATCTGCTCGAGCACCTGATGGAAGCCGGGGTGGAGGCCAATTTCCGGGCTGCCATTGCGCGGTTCGCTGATGCCGGCGTCCACATTTCCGTTGAGATCGTACCCGAGCTGGATGTCATCCAGAACCTGAGCCTGCGTCATGGGTACATTGCCTCGGCCGAAGCGTACTGTACATACGAACACCTGCTGGAGGGGCCGCAGGCCAGGGAGATCACGCCATTTGTCTATCGCCGCATCATGGCCAGCAAGACGATGTCGGCGCATGACCTGCTCATTCTGCAGCGGCAGCGGGTCGCGTTGCGGGACACATTGTCGGCGCGGCTTGGCGACCGAGTGCTCGCCATGCCCACCACCCTGCATGTGGCACCAATGTTGCATGCGGTACCGGACGACCTGGAAGCTTTCGCCGAAATGAACGCCCGCACCATCCGCAATACCATGTGGGCCAACATGCTCGACGCCTGTGGCGTGGCCCTTCCATGCGGGTTTGACGGGGCACATATGCCCACCAGCATACTGCTCTCGGCCCGCGCCGGACAGGACGCAGCGTTGCTGCTGCGGTGCATGCGGCTGGAAGCTTGCCTTCACGACTGAACCAAACCGGTGCCTGCCGGGCCAGATCCATGCCATGGCAGGTTGCGACAACGCCTTTTGAAGGAGCAGTGCATGAGCAAGACCATCTTCGTAAGCATCGGAGTGGATTTCGATGCGGTTGCGGGCTGGCTGGGTACGTATGGCGGTGAAGACTCCCCCAACGATATTTCGCGCGGGCTGTTTGCGGGCGAGGTGGGCGTTCCGCGCCTGCTGAAGCTGTTCGAACGGCAAGGCATTGCTACCAGCTGGTTCGTGCCCGGACATTCGGTCGAAACCTTCCCCGAGCAGTTCCAGGCCATCGTGGCGGACGGACACGAGATTGGCGTGCACGGCTACTCGCACGAGAATCCCATGGTGATGACGCCACAGCAGGAAGAGGATGTTCTGCTCAAGTGCATCGAGCTGATCACCTCCCGCTCAGGCAAGCGCCCGGTCGGTTACGTAGCTCCTTGGTGGGAGCTCAACACCCGGACAGTCGATCTGCTGCTCAAGCATGGCATCAAGTACGATCACAGCATGATGCACCACGATTTCCAGCCGTACCGGGTGCGCACGGGCGATCGCTGGACCAGGATAGACTACAGCAAGCCGGCCGCAGAGTGGATGAAGCCGCTGGAGCGTGGCAAGGAAACACCCCTCATCGAAATTCCTGCCAGCTGGTATCTGGACGATCTTCCGCCGATGATGTTCATCAAGAAGTCGCCCAATAGCCACGGCTTCGTGAGCCCGCGTCATCTCGAAGAACTGTGGCGCGACCAGTTCGACTGGGTCTATCGCGAATATGACTACGCCGTGTTTCCCATCACGATCCATCCGGACGTATCCGGGCGCCCTCAGGTGCTGCTGATGCTCGAGCGGCTCATTGACTACATCCGGGGCCATGACGGAGTGCACTTTGTCACGATGGCGCAGATCGCCGAAGACTATGCCGCGCGGGCCCCGTGGCAGGGCTGAGGCAAGGGAGCGAGACCATGTGCGGATTATGTGGCATGCTGCAGGACGACATCCAGTGGTCCGAGCGTAGCCCGGTCTCAGGTGCCAGCGGGCAACTGCTGAGCGCGCGTGAAAGGATGGAGCGAGCGGCGCTGCTCAACCGCATCGTGCGGCCCTTTGCGTGCACGGTATCCGACTGGCAGGCGTCCTCCTGCATACTGCGATCGTTCACGGGCAATACGGTCATTGTTGGTTCATTGGCAGAGCTCTGGTCCGCGCTCGAGAAGCTGGGGGGCAGGGCAGTCGACCCGCTGGATGCCCAGGTGCTCTCGAGCATCGACGACGGTTCGGCATGAATACCGATAGAGCGAGCGTGGGCCAGCAACGCCCCGTCAACGTACTGACGGGGTTCCTCGGCAGTGGCAAGACAACGTTGCTGCAGCGTATCTTGCGCAACAAATCCCTGTCGAACTGTGCAGTGCTGGTGAACGAATTCGGGAGCGTGGGTCTGGACGATCTGTTTCTCGATGCCGCGGGCCAGGACACGATCGTGTTGCCGAACGGGTGCATCTGCTGCGCAGTGCGCGATGACCTGGGGCCGGTGCTGCTGAAACTGCTTGAACGGGGTGCCGACGGTTCCGTTCCTGCATTCGACCGGGTCGTGATCGAAACGTCCGGAGTTGCCGACCCGGCGCCCATCATCAATACGGTAGTGACGAACCGTGTACTGCGCCATCATTTTTGCATCGGCTCTACGGTTGCGGTGGTAGATGGCGTGCATGGGGTCCGTCATCTCCAGGAGCACGAAGTTTCACGCAAGCAGGTAGCGCTGGCAGACCGCATCGTCATTTCAAAGGCCGATATTGCATCAGCACATCAGATCCAGGCCGTGTACGCCGTGCTGGATCAGCTGGCACGCACGGCCCCAGTGGTGGTTTCACACAATGATGCAGACGAAGCGGTCGTGAAGCTCACGCACGACGTGGTGCAGGCGGGCGAGCCGGAATTGTCCATGTGGTTCACCAGGACATGGGGAGATGGGTCACCATTACGAGCAGCCATCCATTCGGTACGGTGCGCTGATGACTTCAGCCGGCATGCGAGGCCAGACGGACGGTCGCATCCTGCGCTGACATTGCCTCGCCCACATATGGACATTTACGATGCTGTCGCGCTGGAATGCGAGGCACCGCTGAACTGGGTGGCATTCAGCCTCTGGTTAAGCATGTTCGTGCATCGCTATGGTGCACAGCTGCTGCGGATCAAGGCCCTGCTGCACATAGAGGGAGGGGAAACTCCCATTGCCTTGCACGGCGTGCACGCCACCATATATCCGCCCGTGCACATGTCACGGCTGGCTTGCGCTGACCACATGTCGAGAATCGTGCTGATCGGATATTTGCCTGCGGCCGGAAAAATTCTGGAATCTCTTGAAGCATTCGGTGCAAGCAAGGGGCGATTCAGAATCGTGAACGCCCGTGACGAAAATGCTGTAACCCGTTAGCCTGTTTCCTGAGGAACAGGCAGTGCATCGGGACGAGTGGATTGTACATATTTCGTGTGCAATCGATTCACCCGCCATGAACGATGGTGCAGTGAAGTTACTTTACTATAGGACGGAAACGCAATCATCCAGCAGGGTGTTCAGGCATTTTCCGGTATCAGGCGTACGTGTTCTGGTAATTCATTTTTTGCGTTTATTCGGGCTTTTTTTCAGCAGTTCGCGGTTCCTGGTACTTCATTTCTTGACCCAGGGTCTATCCTAACCAAGCGCAACAGGAGGCGCATCATGCTAACCCCTTCCAGACGGTGGATCGCCATATGTGCCATGGCGGTAACGGGTACATTCGTCAATACTGCCATGGCTGCCGACGCAAAAGTAAGATGGCGGGCAAGTGGCTCGTACCCCCAGGGGCACTCAACTACCACCGGGGCGGAGGTTTTCAAGAAGGAAGTTGAAAAAAATACTGACAATACGGTACGTGTCGATCTGTTTCCCAACAACGTACTGGGAGGAGCCCTCGAGCAGGTCGACCAGTTGCGCACGGGGCAGATCCAGATGGCATGGGGCTCGGTAGGTTTTTACGACAAACTCGTGCCCGAACTGGGTGCCGCCATCCTTCCTTTCGCGGCAACATCGCACGACCAGGCCATCTGCCAGATGGACAGCGGGCTTGGCGAGTACCTGGAAAAGAAGATGGCGGAGAAGGGCGTACTGGTGTTGGGCTGGGCACAGCCCGGCGCGCGCCATATCACGAACAACCGCCGTCCGATCACTTCAGTCGAAGACGTCAAGGGCCTGAAAATCCGTACATTGCCGGGCGAAGCCTGGCTGCTGACGTTCCGGGCTTTGGGTGCGAACCCCACGCCGATCGACATCAAGGAGCTCTACCAGGCGCTGCAGCAGGGCGTGGTCGACGGGCAGGAAAACCCTTACGACAACATGCTGGTGCGCAAGTTCCAGGAGGTCCAGAAGTACCTGTCGAATACCGGCCACTTCTATGACTGGGCAGCCTACATGGTAAACAAGGACGCGTTCGAGAAGCTCAGCCCGGCGCAGCAGCAGGCGGTACGCGAGGCCGCTCGGCTGGCTACCAGCGAGCAGCGGGAAATCTCCAGGCGCGAGAACCAGAGCGCGCGCGACGCGCTGATCAAGGCTGGCATGCAGTATCACGAGCTGCCGCAGGAGGAACTGGTGAAGTTCCGGGAGGCGACCCGGCCCGTATACGATGCCATGCGCAAGAAGCTTGGAGACGAAGTGATGGATGTGGTCGAGACGGTCATCGAGAAGTGCTCCGGCGTCTGACCTGAAAAGGCTGCTGATTCCCAGAAGGGTCAGCAGCCTTTTTTGATGATGCCGCTGGCTGGCATCTTGCAGGTACTAATGTGCGAAGAGCAGTTGGTCGCTTCATCTCCCGGTATTTGGTGTGCTTCCCATGCAATCCCTCTTTCTGACTCGATACGACGCATTTCTGGATGTACTTGACCGCATGGCGGCGTTTGTGGTCAAGGTCACCATGGGCGTCATGACCATCGTACTCATACTGCAGGTTTTCTACCGATATTTCATGAACGATTCGCTCGACTGGGGGTGGGACGTGCCACGGGTGTGCTTCATCTGGGCGGTGCTTTTGTCGATTCCGCTCGGGTTCCGTCACAACGCGCACGTGGGCATCGATTTACTGGTGAACCGGTTCGCGCCTGGCACCCGGCGGGCCGTGAACTCGTTCAACTGGATCCTGATGCTCATCGTCTCGCTCACCATCACTTACTACGCCTGTCTGGTAGCGGACGCGATCTGGGACCAGATGATGCCCGGCCTCGCACTCAGCGTGGGGTGGTTTTACGTCGCGCTGGCGATCAGCCAGATTCACGTTTTCCTGCACGTGCTGCGCAACCTCATGGTCGGGGCGCCACGGGACGCAAACTGGGGTGAGGAATGACTTCCGTCTGGATGCTGGTAGTTTTTGGCGTTCTTGCCGCGTTGGGCATGCCTCTGGCGTACGCGCTGGGGCTGGCCGGATTTGTCGGGGTGATCGTCGGCGGGTTCCCGCTCGAGCAGCTGGCCGGGAAGATGGTCTACGCGCTCGACTCCTTTCCCCTGATGGCCATTCCGCTGTTCATGCTGGCCGGGCAACTCATGGTACGTGGCGGCATCATGGAACGCATCATCGAGCTGGCCGATGCGGTCGTGGGGCGTGTGCGGGGTGGACTGGGACTGGTTACCGTGGGTTCGGCCATGGGGCTGTCGGCCGTGTCGGGCAGTTCCGTCGCCGATGCGACAGCCTTGGGGGCAACACTTGGGCCCAGCCTGTCGAAGTCGTACAACAAGGCATTCGGGGCTGCACTGGTGTCGTCGGCTTCCAACCTGGGCCCGATCATTCCTCCCAGCATCGGCATGATCGTGTATGCGGTAGCGGCCGGTGACGTGTCGGTCGGCGGGCTGTTCATGGCCGGTATTCTGCCTGGTGCACTGCTGGCGCTGGGCACGGCGGCGTTATGCTGGATCATTGCACGGCGCAGGAACTATCCGGTCAGCGGCCACGAATTCAGCTGGCGCAGGGTGGGGCGCGAGTTGCGCCGTTCCCTCATCGTGATCCTGATGCCCGTGATCGTGGTCGGAGGCATCGTGGGTGGGGTGTTCACGGCAACCGAGGGGGCAGCCATTGCCGTTCTTTACGCCATGTTCATCGGGTTCGCCGTCACCAGAAAGCTCAAGGTAAGCGACCTTTGGCCTGCCTTGTTGAACGCGGGCATCATCACGGCCGTCGTGGGTGCACTGATCGCGTTTTCGTCACAGGTTACCTACATCCTGACGGCTGACATGGTGGCGCCCCAGGTTGCAGACTGGCTGACCACACTTACCGACAATCCGCTGCTCTTCACGTTTCTGGTCATGCTGATGCTGGTTGGCATCGGCATGTTCATGGAAGCCAATGCTGCTTACCTGATGCTGGTTCCGATCATTGCCCCGGTAGCTGCGGTCTATGGTCTCGATCCACTGTACTTTGGTTTTCTCGTGGTCATGAACATCACGATCGGGGGGATCACGCCACCCGTGGGTGTACTGCTGATCGTGACTTCGGGGATCTGGCGCGTACGGGTGGCCGAGATCATCCGCGAGATCTTCCCCTTCATCGTCCTGCAGTTCGGGTTGCTGTTCCTCTTCATGCTGTTCCCCGACATCATCCTGTTCCTGCCGCGGCTGGCGGGCTACTGATTTCCAACAAGAGGCCATGATGGTCGATCGTTCAGGCTTTGCAGAGATGTTCAACTTTGCGGACAAGACCGTCTGCGTGACCGGCGCCGCAAGCGGGATCGGGCGCGCCACGGCCATTTTGTTCGCCGAGCTGGGTGCGCGGGTTTACGTTGCAGACCGCAACGAGCCGGGGCTGCGGGAGCTGGCAGGCCGGTTTCCGGGCCGGGCGCGGGCGGTTCTTTATGATCAGGCCAGAATTGCTTCCATCGAGCAGCTCGACCAGGAATTGGGCGACGTGGACGTGCTGGTCAACAACGCCGGCATCCTGCTGTACGAACCGCTGCTTGATCTTCAGTGGTCGGATCTCGAACGGGTCGTGGCCATCAACCTCACCGGTTCAATCGCGCTCAGCCGGCTGGCGGGCGCGCGCATGGTGAGGCGCCAATCAGGTGTCATCCTGCACACGAGCTCGCAGCTCGTCTACAACGGTGCTGAGTATCGTCCGGTTTATTCGGCCACCAAGGCAGCCATCACGCAGTTCGTCAAGTCGGCCGCGCTTGAATGGGGGCGCCATGGCGTACGTGTCAATGCAGTTGCACCTGGGCGCACGCTGACACCGCTCAACCAGCATCTGCTGACAGATCCCGAGCAGTACGCCGATGCCGTGGCGCGCATTCCGCTCGGACGCCTTGGCAGGCCGGAAGACATCGCCAACGCCTTCGTATTCCTTGCCAGCGGCGCGGCAAGCTACATCACGGGGCAGACGGTAGTCGTGGATGGCGGCTGGATCCTGCCTTGAATCAAATGAATGCACCTGTTTGCACCGGAGGAAAGTCGTGAAGTCACGTCTGAAGAAGCTCGTGTCGTTGCAGGATCTGCGCAGGGTAGGGGTCGTACTTCCCGCCCACGAGATCTCGCTGGAGCCCATGCTGGGCCTGATGCTGCACCAGATCAGCGACCGCATGTCCGTCCATTACGCCCGCCTGCCCCACGGCGCCGAACGTCCATCGCTGTCATCCCTGAGCGACCTGATCATCGCGGCAACTTCGCTGCGCGCTGCGGGCGTGGAGGCAGTCCTCTGGTACTGGCCATCGGCGGGCGCCGTGCCAAGTGATCTGGCCGAATTACGCAGCATCTGCGAGCACGTGTCCGATCAGGTTGGCGTGCCGGTGCTGGCTTCGCCACTGGCTCTGGCGGAAGTGCTGGAGCATCTGTATGTCAGGAACATC
>CALAGD010000015.1 GCA_937891425.1 uncultured Pigmentiphaga sp. | reverse complement strand
CGTGCGCTTTCCGCCGCTTCATGCCTCGCACGGTCGAATGTGGTGTTGATATACACCGTTGCATCAGGTGAGCCCTCGATACGGGAGATGAAATGATCAGCCAGGGTTTCGGGGTCGATCACCCCGTGCATGAGCGCCTGACTGAGCTCCTTCAGCGTTGCCGTTACAGGCACGCCGTTGCCGATTATTGGTATGTGTCCATGTGCCCATAAAGTGGGTAGTCGCGCACACGAGTCCATCCCTCCTCCTTATCGGGGCGCCGCGGTGTATTTGTTGGCTGATCAGTCACCCCGGGATTGAATCCAGTGCATCGGCGATGCTCTTGCCCATCTCGGTGGTGTTTGCGGTACCACCCATGTCTGGCGTGCATATGCCCTGGTCGATGACGTGCTCGATCGCGCGCAGGATGGCGTCGTGCGCCTGCCGGTATTTGCCCTGCGAATGTCCCAGAAAGTCGAGCATCATGGCGCCTGACCAGATCATACCCACCGGGTTCGCGATATTCCTGCCGTAGATGTCGGGCGCAGAGCCATGCACCGGCTCGAACAGCGACGGGAATTCGCGCTCCGGGTTGATGTTGGCGGAGGGCGCGATGCCGATGGTACCCGTGCACGCCGGGCCCAGGTCCGACAAGATATCCCCGAACAGATTTGATGCCACGACCACGCCGAAGCGGTCGGGATGCAGCACGAAATGCGCCGCGAGCGCGTCGACATGGTATTTGTCCCATGTAACATCCGGGTAATGACGCGCGATCTCCGCAACACGTTCGTCCCAGTAAGGCATGCTGATGAAAATGCCATTCGACTTGGTCGCCGCGGTGAGGTGCCTGGACGGATGAATGCGTGCCAGCTCGAATGCGTACTTCAGGATGCGGTCGACGCCATGCCGGGTGAAGACCGATTCCTGGATGACAAGTTCTCGGTCGGTCCCTTCAAACATGCGGCCACCGATGGCGGAATATTCGCCTTCGGTATTTTCACGCACCACGATGAAGTCGATGTCGCCGGGCGAGTACTTTGCCAGCGGGCTGGGTACGCCCCGCATCAGGCGTACCGGGCGCAGGTTCACGTACTCATCGAAGCCGCGCCTGATCTTGAGCAACGAGCCCCATAGCGAGATATGGTCCGGCACCAGCTCGGGCCATCCGACTGCACCGAGATAAACCACTTCGAACTGACGCAACTGCTCGAACCAGTCCGGCGGCATCATGTCGCCATGTTTCAGGTAGTAGTCGCAGTTGGCCCACTCGAATTCGGTGAACGAGATCGGGATGCCGAATTTTTCGGCAGCCTTGCGGACGACTCGCATGCCCTCCGGCATGACCTCCTTGCCAATACCGTCGCCTGCCAGCACAGCTATCTTGTGTGTACTCATGCTCTAAAGATTCCCAGGATGGAACGGCACCCGGTGTCGAGAACCGTCAGAGCACATATTAGGCGCATGCGGCCGTGATCAGGGACGGCTTTTCGTGAATACTTTCTTCACTATTCGTGAACAGTGACCGGCCTATTCGGCCACTGCGGGCGTGACGACTCCGCCTTCCACCATGCACTGGCCCGCGCTGGTGGCTACCGCATTCTTCAGCATCTCCACGAAAACCCGCACCTTGGCCGACTTGCTGAGCCGTGACGGGTACACCGCCCAGGCGTGTGCTTCCTGGTAATAGTCGGGCAATACCTGCACCAAGGTACCCTCCTGCAGACTCTTGTTCACGTCCCACTGGGAGCGCAACAGAATGCCATGCCCGTCGATGGCCATGCGGTGCGCAACTTCGCCGTTATTGACGGTAACGCGCCCACGCACCTTGATGGTGCGGATGCGCGCGCCCGGGCCCGTCAGGCGCCACACCCCGTTGGCGTGGTCGCGCTCGCGGATGATGATGCATTCATGGGCATTGAGATCTTCCAGCGTCTGCGGTACGCCATGCGTGCGCAGATACTCGGGCGAAGCACACAGGATGCGGTGGTTGTCGAGCACGCGCCGGGCGATCAGGTGCGGCTCGTGTATGCCGCCCAGGCGAATGTCGATGTCGAAGCCCTCGCCCACGATGTCCACCGGGCGATCAAGGAACTCGAGCTGCACTTCCAGCGCGGGATAGGTCTTGACGAGTCTGGACACGACCGGCGCCACATGATTGCGCCCGAAGCCGGTGCTGGTACAGATCCTCAGCAGGCCGCGTGGCACCACGCGAGCATTCGAGACCTTGTTCAGCACGTGCTCGACATCGTCGAACAGTCGCTGGCACCAGCGGTAGACGGTTTCGCCGTGGTCGGTGAGCATGACCTGACGCGTCGTGCGATGAAACAGCTGTGCACCCAGGGCAGACTCCAGCAGCGCAATGCGTTTGCTGACATACGCGGGCGAGACGCCCAGATCGGTGGCGGCGGCGCGAAAGCTGCGTCGTCTGACGATTACGCAAAAGAGCTCAAGGTCCCGCAGTAACGGGATGTCCTTGAGGGAGGTACCGCCCATCGTGCTCTCCATGTTTCGGCGCCGGGACTCTCTCGTTTCGGGCTGGCAAGAAGCTGGACCAGCCCCATTGTATCCGTGCCGCAAACCGTGGCAACTTGCGACCAGCCGGATTGACCCGACGGTGCCAGCACGCGGCGCAGGCACCGTCGTGGCGCGTTCTATAATCCAGACTCATGTCCGAAATCGCCCCTACCCCGATCTCTCCCGCCCAAAGCCTTGCACAGCTGTTGAAGCGCGGCAGCCGGCATGCGCGTCCACGCCCGCCCGGCGCCGGAGACGCGTGGCTGCTGGCTGAACTCGCGCGTCAGACGGGCCATACCCTGGTCGTCCTCACCGCTGCTCCGCTCGATGCGCAGCGCCTGGCCGAAGAGATTCACCTGTTCGCTCCCGAGTTGCGCGTGCACCAGATGCCCGACTGGGAGACACTGCCGTACGATACGTTTTCGCCCCATCAGGATCTCATTTCCGAACGTCTGCGCACGCTGCACGCGCTACTGCAGAAGACGGTAAACGTGCTGACGGTTCCGGTCACCACGGCGCTGCACCGGCTGGCACCGCCATCTTTCCTGGCGGCGTATTCATTCTCCTTCCGCCAGGGCGACCAGCTCGACGAGACGGCGCTGCGCAACCAGCTGGTGCTGGCCAATTACAGCCACGTCCAGCAGGTAACGGCGCCCGGCGAGTTCTGCAGCCGGGGCAGCCTGTTCGACCTGTTCCCGATGGGGTCGGCAGTGCCCTATCGCCTGGACCTGTTCGACGACACGATCGATTCGATCCGGGCCTTCGACCCCGACACTCAGCGCAGCCTGTATCCGGTGAAAGAGGTGCAGCTTCTCCCGGGGCGCGAGTTTCCCATGGACGAAGAGGCGCGCAACCGGTTTCGCGCACGCTTTCGCGAAGTGTTCGAGGGCGATCCATCGCGTGCGCTGCCCTATCGCGACATCGGCAACGGCATTGCGCCCCCTGGCATTGAGTATTATCTGCCGCTCTTCTTCGACGAAACCGCCACGCTGTTCGATTATCTGCCGGATAACGCCGTTGCAGTCACGCTGGGCGACATTGAAGCCGCGATCAACAGCTTCCTGAACGATGCCCGCAGCCGCTACAACTTCCTGAAGGACGACCGGGAGCGACCCCTGCTGGCGCCACCCGCGCTCTTCCTGGACGCCGAAAGCCTGTTCTCGGGGTTGAAGGATTTCGCCCGCCTGGCCCTCACGCACGAAGGCACCAGCGCCGACTGCGGTCTTCCCCCCTCGGTTGCGGTGCAACGCCAGGCGCACGATCCTGTCCAGCGACTGCGTGAACAGGTACAGCGCGCCATGGCGCCCGGCAACCCGGTGCGACTGCTGCTGTGTGCCGACGCCGCAGGCCGCCGGGAGACCATCGCACAAATGCTGGGCGAGCACGACCTGCACCCGGTCGAGGTCGGTTCCATCCACGAGTTCCTGCAAAATGGCGTGCCTTTCGGAATCACGGTGGCACCGCTGTCTGCCGGGTTCTCGCTGCCCCACCTTGGCATCGTCTTCCTCACCGAAAGCGATCTCTATCCCGGCCACACCAGCTACCGCACCCGCCGCGTGCGTGAACGCACCACCAACATCGAAGCCATGGTGCGCGACCTGTCGGAACTGCGCGAGAACGATCCGGTGGTGCATGCGCAGCACGGCATTGGCCGGTACCGCGGGCTGGTGAACCTCGACCTGGGCGAAGGCGAAACCGAGTTCCTGCATCTTGAATACGCGAACAACGCCACGTTGTACGTGCCGGTATCGCAGTTGCACCTCATCTCGCGCTACAGCGGCGCCGACCCGGATTCTGCCCCGCTGCACCAGCTCGGGTCGGGACAATGGGAGAAGGCACGGCGCAAGGCCGCAAAGCAGGCGCGCGATACTGCGGCCGAGCTCCTGAACCTGTACGCCCGGCGCGCGAGCCGCGAGGGCGTTGCCTTCAAGCTGCCGCTGTCCGATTACCAGGCCTTCTCGGAAGGTTTCGGCTTCGAAGAAACGCCCGACCAGGCTGCGGCCATCGAGGCCGTCATCCAGGACATGGTGTCGGGCAAACCCATGGACCGCCTGGTGTGCGGCGACGTCGGTTTCGGCAAGACCGAGGTCGCCCTGCGCGCGGCCTTCGTGGCCGTGGCCAACGGCATGCAGGTGGCCCTGCTTTGCCCCACCACACTGCTGGCGGAACAGCACGCCCAGAACTTCGCGAACCGCTTTGCCGACTGGCCGGTAAAGGTAGTCGAACTCTCACGGTTCAAGTCGGGACGCGAGTCGGCGGCCATCATCGAGGAAATCAACGACGGCCGGGCCGACATCATCATCGGCACCCACAAGCTGCTGTCGAGCAAGGTCCAGTTCAAGCGGCTCGGCCTGGTGATCATCGATGAAGAGCACCGGTTTGGCGTGCGCCAGAAAGAAGCGCTGAAGGCATTGCGTGCCGAGGTCGATGTGTTGACGCTGACGGCTACGCCCATTCCGCGCACCCTGGGCATGTCGCTCGAAGGCATTCGCGACTTCTCGGTCATCGCTACCGCCCCACAACGGCGCCTTGCGGTGAAGACCTTCGTGCGCCGTGAAGACAGCAGCACGATCCGCGAAGCGCTGCTGCGCGAGCTCAAGCGCGGTGGCCAAGTGTACTTCCTGCACAACGAGGTCGACACCATCTACAACCAGCTTGCCCGGCTCGAAGAGCTGGTGCCCGAGGCACGCATCGCCGTGGCCCACGGGCAGATGCCCGAACGCGAGCTGGAACAGGTCATGAAGGGGTTCTACCAGCAGCGCTTCAACGTGCTGCTTTGTACCACCATTATCGAGACCGGCATCGACGTGCCCACGGCCAACACCATCGTCATTCGCCGGGCAGACCGCTTTGGCCTGGCGCAGCTGCACCAGTTGCGGGGTCGTGTGGGCCGCTCCCACCACCAGGCCTATGCCTATCTGCTGATACCCGGTGAGGAGGCCATTACCGCGAACGCCAAGAAGCGTCTCGAGGCGATCCAGGCCATGGATGAGCTGGGCTCTGGCTTCTTCCTCGCCATGCACGACCTGGAGATCCGCGGTGCGGGTGAAATCCTTGGCGAATCGCAGTCGGGGAACATCCAGGAGGTCGGTTTCCAGATGTACTGCGACATGCTGGCTGAAGCCGTGCGCGCCTTGCGCAACGGTCAGGAACCCGACCTGAATGCCCCGCTGGCCGTCAGCGAGGAAGTGAACCTGCACGTGCCTGCCCTGTTGCCGGACGACTACTGCAGCGACATTCATGCGCGTCTCAGCCTGTACAAACGCCTGGCCAGCGCCAACAGCAACGACGAGCTCGACGAAGTGCATGAAGAACTGGTCGACCGGTTCGGCCGACTGCCAGAACCTGCACGCGCCCTGATAGAGATCCACCGGCTGCGGCTGGCAGCGCGGCGCGTGGGCGTGCAGAAAATCGACGCCACGGAAAGCAGCGCGGTGCTGCAGTTCGTCCCCAATCCACCCATCGAGCCCCTGCGCATCATTGAGCTGGTGCAGCAGAATCGGCACATCAGGCTGGCCGGTCCCGACAGGTTGCGCCTGGAAATCAAGGGTGGCGACAAGCTCGATGCACGGGTGAACGCGATTCGTTCCGTGCTGAAAATGCTGGCGGCCTGACAGGGCGGGAGCACACCATCCGCCCCGACCAGCCGGGGGCCATACGCACGGGGTCATGGTGACGGCAGGCAGGCCCGCGCCCTGCCCCGGCAGGACGCGGCGCCAAGCCGCGACGCCGTTCTGCGCCCTGCAATGCCGCCCGCCACCGCGACTGGCCCGATGACCGTCATTGTGCCGGTCGTGCCGCAGCGGGCCAGTTCTCCAGGCTGCCGTACACGGGTCGTCCTTCCACCAGCGTAAGTTCCGCCTTCATCGTTTTCAGGCGCTCGGCCGGCGCGGTCAGCGGATCCTCCGGTAGCACCACGAGATCAGCGTACTTGCCCACCTCAATGGAGCCCAGTCGATCTTCCAGCCCCATCAGATAGGCGCTGTTGCGCGTCCACAGGCGCAGTGCCTCGGCGCGCGTGATGGCCTGCTCAGGCCCCAGCGGCTTGCCGTTGATCATTTCCCGATCGGTCATCCACGCCATCGACACGAAAGGACTGCCCGGCAGCACCGAGGCATCCGAACCGCCGCTGACGTTGATCCCGGCATCAAGCAGCGACCGGATCGGTACCGAACTGGCGGCGCGCTCGGCACCCCAGTAGCGCAGCTGGTTGTGTCCCAGCAGCAGCGGATGATCCTGCACGGTCGCCAGGACCCCCATCCGCTTCATGCGCTGCAACGCCTCGTCACTGGGCAGGAACACATGCATCAACGCCCAGCGCAGCGGTTCGATGCGTGTCTGCTGGTCGACCTTCTCGAAGATGTCGAGTGCCGTGTCGATCGCCGCATCGCCCACGGTATGGATCTGAAGCTGCCAGCCGGCGTCGGCGACCCGACGGAAGGCACGTTCGAGCTCACCCACGCCGCCGGGCGGCAGGAACACCGCCCCGTGGTAGTCGGGATTGGGCTGCTCGCCGGCAACCACCTGATAAGGCTGTTTCAGGTAGGCCCCTTCCACGCCGCCATCAAGCGGATACTTCACTCCTCCCATGCGGAAGAAGTCGTCAGTGTCACGCCCGCGCTGGTATTTCTCGAGAAATGCATCAACGTCGGCTTCCGACTGAACGCGATACAGGGCATGCGTGCGCAGCGTAGGCTGCCCCATGACGCGCAGACGATCGTACACCGCCAGTTCGGCGGGCGAAAGCCCGGGCTCGACCACGCCGACCACTCCATAGCTGTTCAGCTGCTGCATGAACTTGCGCAGCAGCTCCGCCTGTTCCTCGACCGAGGGCGGCGGAGGCAGCACCCGTGCCATCATCCGGGCCGCGCCCTGTAGCAGGATGCCAGTGGGCTCACCATCGGGCGTGCGTCCGATGACGCCATTTTCCGGGTCGGGCGTGTCGCGCGTGATACCCGCCAGGGCCAGGGCGCGGCTGTTGACCGCGGCCACGTGGCCACCACGCTGGATGTATACGGGGTGGTTTGGGGCAGCCTCGTCAAGCTCCCAGCGGGTAGGCAGCCGCCCTTCGCGCAGCGCGATTTCATGCCATACGCTTGAGCCGCGTATCCACTGCCCTTCCGGCGTGGTCTTCGCACGTTCACGTATGGCCTGCTGCACATCGGCAATCGAGCGTGCGTCGAGCAGCGACACGTGGGCCGCATTGAGGGCCGCGGCAAGCAGGTGGACATGATTGTCTAGCAGCCCCGGGATGACCGTTCTGCCGCCAAGGTCGAGCACCTTCGTATCCGGGCCCGCCATGGCATCGACCTCGCCGTTTGTGCCGACCGCCACGATCCGCCCATCCCGGATCGCCACGGCTTGTGAACGCGAGAAATGGTCATCGACCGTCAGCACATTTCCGTTACGAAGAACCAGGTCCGCGAAACGTGCCTCGGGCGCCTGCGCCGCAGAAGCCGTGCGAGGGCTCTGGGCTGGAGTTTGGGGCGAATTGCCCGTGCCCTGCTGGGCGAGCAGGCTGGAAGCCGGCGCCGCAAACAGCATGGCCGCCCCCAGCAACAGGTACCGCAATCTCATGCAATCCTCCTCGGGTTGAACTGATGACTATGGTGAATCCGCAGCTGACCGTGCATCCACGGCAACCAAAGACAGGGCTAGTTCAATACGGTCACGCATTGTAGGGCCGGGTGGCCTTATGTGCGTACATCAGTTGCGCGCACCCGTTGCAAAACACCGGCGCCCGCTGCACTGAGCGGGCGCCCTGGTAAAGCATCGCGCGGACGGCCCGCGCTGTCGCGGCGATCAGAAGGAGTTTTCTTCGGCGATGACCTCGGCCGCCAGCGGCTCGATCTTGACTTCGTACTGCTTGCGTAGCTGCTGGATGACGGCTCGCGCCTCGGCCTGCGCGAGCGAATTCGCCAGGATCGCGCGCTCGCCCTGCACCATGGCATTGTCGGGCGCAGGGGGTTCGATGATATGTTCGACCACGGCAACCACATAGCCTTCGGGAGTAACGGTGCCGACGAAGGCCGGCAGCTTCGCGTTCCGGTTGACCGACATCACTGCCTGCACCACGGGCACCGGTACACCACCCGGCGCGGCACGGCTGACGGTAAAGGGTCCTTCGAGACCTTGTTGCGCGGAGGCCCCCTGCTCCAGTCGGGCGAGGAACTCGCGGCCGGCCGCTTCGGCCGCCTGCAACGCGCGCTGCTGCGTCAGCTGTTCACGGATACGCGCTGCTACGCTGTCGAGGGAGGCAGTATGCGCTGGAATGACATCAATGGCACGAACGGCTACCAGACGGTCTGGAGCCAGCTCAATGATCCCGGAGTTGTTGCGGTTGCGTGCCACGTCTTCCGAGAACAATGCCTGCCGCACGCGTGAATCCTGGAACACATCCGGTGCGTCGGCCGGAGCGTTGTCACGGGTAATGCCCTGCGCCGTACGGATAGGCAGTCCTAACGTTTCGGCCACCGGTTGCAGACTTTGCGACTCGTCGTAAACCAGATTGGTGAACTGGGCAGCAAGATCGCCGAAACGCTGCGCGGCCTTCTGCGTGCGGATCTCGTTCGCCAGCTGGTCGCGCACCTCGGCAAGGGGCTTCACCTGCACGGGGCGCACTTCGTCGGCGCGAATGATGTGGAAACCGAACTCGGTTTCCACCACTTCGGATACGTCGCCTTCCTTGAGGGCAAACGCCACCTGCTCGAACGCCGGCACCAGCGAACCCTGGGTGATCCAGCCCAGATCGCCACCCGCCGCCGCGCTGCCCTTGTCGTCGGAGTACTCACGCGCGACATCGGCAAAGCTGCGGCTGCCCTCGCGCACGGTACGCAACACGTCTTCGGCACGCTCGCGCGCCCTGGTGCGCGCGGCATCATCCGCCCCCGCCGGCACTTCGACCAGAATGTGGCTGACGCGCCGGGAGGCTTCGGTGGTGAACCGGTTCCTGTTCTGCTCGTAATACTGGGCAATTTCGTCGTCACTGACTGAAACCTGGCCCATCGCAGCCTCGCCATCGAGCAGCACGAACTCGGCGTTGATCGTTTCAGGCACCGCGAACTCGTCGCGATGCGCGTCGTAATACTGCTGGATGTCGCTGTCGCTGACCTGGATGCCGGTGCGGTAGTCGTCCGCGCTGAACTCGCGCAGCCGTATTTCTCGTTCCTGACGCATGGCCTGCAGCAGACTCTCGACGATGGCTGCCGGGTAGACTGCTGACTCCACGACGGGGTCGAGCACCAGGCCCTGGGCGAGCTGATAGCGCAGCGAAGCCTCGAACTGCGCAGGGGTGAGCCCCTGAGCGGCGAGCGCCTGTGTGTAGAGCTCACGGCTGAAGCGACCGTTTTCCTGGACCGCTGGAATCTGCGCGATGGCCTGCCGCAAGACGTTGTCGGAAACCATGAAGCGGTCGTCGGCCGTTGCCAACGCGATGACACGCTGATCGATCAGCTGCTGCAGTGTCTGCTCGCGCGCTTCCTTGCTGTCGAATACGCGCGTATCGAAACCGGGCCCGAACAGCTGCCGGAACTGCTCGAGCTGGTTGCGCCGGGCCATGTCGTATTCGGCGCGCGTGATGGTGGTGTTGCCCACCCGCGCCATGACGTCGTCCCCGCCCATGAAGCGGGTATAACCTTCAATTCCGAAGAACACGAATGACGGCAATATGAGAATCAGCACCAGAAACAGCATCCAGCGTTTATGGTTGCGTACCAGATCGAACATTGCCGTCTTCCCCCTGAATGGCCCCCAAATCCGGTTTCTTCACGACGTGGGGTACAAACACATGCATAAAAAAAGGCGAAACGGATTCGCCTGATCGATGACACCTGGTGACGGATCCCCGTCGGACTTGCGCGCTCGATCGCCTCGATCGACAAGGCACACCGTTGGTCGCGAGTCGGAAGTGTACCATTTTAATGGTAACAATCCGGCAGCTTCACGCCCCCGAAAACGCCGCCGGCTGCGCCCTGCAGCGGCGCAGCACATGGGGTCCCAGTTCCGCGATGCTGGCGCATCCCAGCTGGGCCATCGCCAGTTCGAGCTCGGCTTTCAGCAGGTACAGCAGGTGGGCAACGCCGGGCATGCCGGCTACTGCCAGCGCGTGCAGCTGCGGGCGACCGACGAGCACGGCACGCGCGCCCAGCGCCAACGCCTTGACAATGTCGGTACCCCAGCGGATGCCGCCATCCAGCAAGACCGGCACCGAGGTGCCGACGGCATCGATAATCTCCGACACCATGTCGAGGGGAGGCACCGCGCCGTCGAGCACCCGGCCACCATGGTTGGAGACGATGATGCCGTCAGCGCCCGCGGCGACCAGCCGCCTGGCAAGCGTGGGCGAAAGCACGCCTTTCACCACAAGAGGCAAGCGTGTGTGTGAGCGCAGCCACGCCAGATCGTCCCAGTCCGGCACCTGGTGCACAAGCGGGGTCCCGAAGATGATCGGCCCGACAATACCCGGGCGCGGCGGAGCCTCTGGAAGATGGCGCAGGTTGGCCGCGCGCACACCCGGTGGCAGTTCGATGGCGCTGCGCTTGATGGACGCATCGATGGTCCACACCAGCGCCGTGTATCCGGCCGCCTCCGCGCGCCGCACCAGTTCCAGCGTATGCGCACGCTCGGGCTGCAGGTACAGCTGGAACCAGCGTGGAGCACCCTGCCCGAGCTCACGCGCGGTGGCCTCGGCCACGCTGGCAATGTCTTCGAGCGTGCAGCTGGCCAGCGTGCTGACCACCATGGCAACGCGCATCGCGGTCGCCGCCTGGATGGTTGCGAGCTCACCGTCCGGATGCACGAGTTTCTGGTAGGCGACCGGTGCCAGCAGGATCGGACTGTCGAATTCCTCGTCGAAGAGCGTCACACGGGTATGGGCATGGGACAGATCGACGACAGGGCTGGGCACCAGCTGCCACGCATCGAAGGCCAGCCGGTTGTGCCTGAGGCTGAGATGCTGGTCGGCTCCCCCCTGGATGTGGGCCCACACCCGTGCCTCGACATGATGCTGCGCCTGCCGCTCGTAATCGGGCAGGCTCTGGATTCCCTGCGGCACGCGCACGTGCGGCGGGCGCACCGCTTCTCCCAGGATGTTCAGGATCACACCGCGCGCATCCTGCGCCATCATGCCTCCGACCACATCCGCAACAGGTTGTGATAGGTGCCCGAGAGTGCCACCACTGCCGGATGCTCGGGATGATCGTGCGCCAACTGCTGGATGGAACGGTCGAGATCGAACAGCAGCCGTCGCTGCTCGTCGGACCTGATAAGGCTTTGCGCCCAGAAGAACGAAGCGAGGCGTACGCCGCGCGTAACGGGCTCCACACGGTGCAGGCTGGTGCCGGGATACACGATGGCATCTCCGGCAGGCAGCTTGATACGTTGCTGGCCGAAGGTGTCCTCTACGACCAGTTCCCCGCCGTCGTATTCATCCGGTTCACTCAGGAAAACGGTGGTGGACACGTCGGAGCGGATCTTCGTCGCCGTACCCGGAATCACGAGAATCGCGTTGTCGATATGGTTGTCGTAGGTGCCACCGCCCTCGTACCGGTTGAATCTGGGGGGCAGCACGCGCGCTGGCAGAACAGCCGACAGGTACACCGGGTTTTGGCCAAGCCGGGCGAGTATGAGTTCTCCAAGCTTCCGGGCAACCGGGCTGTCGAGCGGCAGCTGCAGATTCGATTTCGCACGTACCGCCAGATGGCCCGCCGTCACACGGCCGTCTTCCCAGACTGCCGCGTCCAGTGCATCACGGCACTGCCGCACTTCGTCCTGGGTCAGCAGGCGTGGTAGGTGCACGAGCATGATGAACGTTCCGAGAATGGGAGTTACGCAGGAGCGCCTCCGGATGGGCCACGCCGCCACGGCGTCCGGTTGAGGCCCGGCGCGCCCGGCAGCGCAATCCGGCGCATCGGGCGCCGGAGCGCCCGGGGATCAGGTCGTCAGTAGTCGATCCTGAGCGTCGCTACTGCCGAGCGGCCCGGCCCCAGCGTGGCATAGTGCGCCGAATAGGTGGACGCATAGTAAACCTTGTTGGTCAGGTTGTAGACGTTGAGCTGGAGGCTTACGTTGCGGTTGATCCGGTAACGCATCATCGCATCGTAACGCACATAGCCCGGTACACCCTTCTTGATGAGCGAGCCGTTGGGGCTGTAGGCATAAGCCGCGACCATCTCGCTCTGGCCCGTCAGGCCGACGCCCGCGGTCAGACTGGGCGTGAAATGATAGCTCGTCCACAAGCTGAAGCTGTGCTTCGGAGTATTGGGGAAAGCCTCCCCGGTACCCGGGGCGGGACGCCCGCCATTGTTCGGGTCGGACGCGGCCACGCGACCAATGTCTTTCTGCTTGCTATCCATGTAGGTGTATCCGCCGAACACTTCCCACTGAGGCGTGATGTTCCCGGCAAACCCTACCTCGAACCCGGTCACTTCCTTGCGTCCGACCATTTCCGCAAGCGATGTATTGGGATCACGCACGCGCGCGTTGTCGGTCTCGTTGCGGAAGATCGCAGCTGTCAGCGACAGGCGCTCATCGAGCACATCCCACTTCGTCCCAATTTCATAGGAACGCGTCTTCTCGGGCTTGAGCTGGTCCGCGTTCAACACCGGCGAGCGGCCTCTGGGGCTGATACCCTGCGTTTCCTGGCCCTGCCCTGTGGTGCCACCGCCCGGAGTGGACGAAGTACCCGTGCTTGCGTAGATGCTGGCATTCGGGTAGGGCTTGTAGACCACCCCCAGCTGGTAGTTGAACATCGTGTCGTTACGTCTGTAGCTGCCCGACGTGTCCCACTGCTTCGTGCGATAGCGGTCGATCCGCACACCCCCGTTCAAAAGCCACTGGGGCGTCAGCGTTATGGTATCGAACGCATACAGCGAAGCGGTGTTCGTCTTGTAGTGCGTGAAGTTGTCGGCGCGCTCAATGCGGAACGGCCAGAATGAGTCATAGGGGTTGGGCGAGTACAGGCTGGTGCACATCCCCGGAACCGGATAGGCCGTACTGCCACACTGGTTGCTGTTGTACGAGTAACTGGTGGAACCGATGCGGTATTGCGTGTTGCCGCTCGGGTCGACCAGATTGTAGTTATCGACGTCGGATTTCTCACGCGAAAGTTCCAGGCCGATTGCATACTCGTGTTCGAATGTTCCGGTCTTCGCCTGGCCTGACAGATCCGTCAGGTTCTGGATGGTCCTGGTATCGCTGTAGCGCGAGTTCATGCGACGCCAGACCTTGCCCTGCTGCACGTTGTTCTGGCTGTCGTCGGGCTGGGTCCAGACGTAATCCTGGTTGACCTTCGAAAACCGCGTTGCGTTGCGCACTCTGAGCGAATCGCTGAAACGGTGCTCAAATACGGCGGATACGGCATTGCTCTTTTCCTTGCGGAAGTCGCGATCAAACAGGCCGTACCAGTTGTGGCGATTGCCGCCATATGTGGGATGGATGGTCGCATCCTGCGTGAATGACGACAGATTGCTGCCGTACGCGTATGGGACACCGCTGTCGGGGATGTCGTCAGTTTGCACATGTTCGTACGACAGAGTAACGCGGGTGGGCGAATTCATGCCGAACGTCACCGTCGGCGCCACACCCCAACGCTTGTTCCGCGGGCCATCGCGGCCAGGCACATCGGCATGATGGGCCATCGCGTTCAGGCGGAACGCCACCGAATCGGTCAGCACCCGGTTCAGATCAACGGTGCCACGACGGTACCGGTCGGTTCCGAGGCCCCCCTCGACCGTAACGAAGTTTTCGTCCTTCGCCTGCTTTGTGGTCATGTTGATCGATCCGCCAGCGCCACCACGGCCGAAGTAGGCAGAATCAGCTCCCTTGATGACCTCGACGCTTTCCAGATTGAACACCTCGCGGTGGCGCGCGCCAATATCGCGCATGCCGTCCACGAAGATGCTGCTCTGCGCATCGCTGCCTCGGATGAAAGGCCGGTCACCCATGGGATTGCCACCCTCGCCTGCGCCAAAGGTAATGCCCGGCGTGGTCTTCAGTACCTCCTGCAAGCTGGTCGCGCCCGTCTGGTCGATGATCTCACGCGGAATCACCTGAACCGATTTTGGCGTATCAATCAACGGCGCCGTGAACTGCGGCAACGAAGCCGAAACGGATTGCATCGGGCCGACATTGTCTGCCGTGACCGTGACCGTAGGCAACGTCGTGACCTCCTGGGCCATCACGGGAGCCAGAGTGGTCAGACTCAGGCCGGTCGCCAGTGCCAGATGAAGGGGGGACAGGTCTCCCAGCACGCTGTCCTTGATGCTTGATGTAGTTGGATTCGACATGGTCTCAAAAGGAAGTTGCGGTTCTTGATGAGCAAACCCGGCATTTATAACTATAACACAAATGAGACTGATTCTTATTTGTAATTTTGTTTTTAAGTTGCACCGTACCGACGCCATGACCGGAGAGGCAGCAGCAGCACCACGACGGCAGGATGATGGCGTGAGGTGGTATGGCGATCTTGGGGACCGTCAGACAGCAACGTGTGCAAGAACGGCCGTCCTGTGCCGGAATCGCGCAAGGAGATCATGGCAACAAGCGGAAGCATCGTACGAACCGCTGGACAACTGCAGAACGGCGCGGGATAACCGTAGGCGCGGCTGAGTTATCCCGGAGGGCGTGACAGATACCGGACGAGATGAAACCGGGCCAGATTCGTATGTCGGCGCCCGATGCAGACACGGGACGCGAGATATGGACCGGTGACGTGCGGGGAGGTATCAGGATGGTGGGTGCTGAGGGATTCGAACCCCCGACCTAAGCCTTGTAAGGGCTCCGCTCTACCAACTGAGCTAAGCACCCTGAAGAAAGCAACGCCTGCTGTTGCGTGTCGAGGCGGCTATTGTACATAAAAATGCGAAGCTTTGCCTGGTGTAGAGCACGTACCCGAGGTCAGGCCTGGCAAGTAGGTGGCTTTCGGTCTCTGCACCAACGAAACCAGGCTGGTCTGCTGAACCTCAGGCGGCACCAGATCCACGCGCCTGGCTCTGGTGCAAATCAGGTCATCCGGCACCGACGAGGTACCATGCCATGACCGCACCCGGCACCGCCTCAAGCGACATGCCGGCAACCGTGGATGGTTCATTTGATTTGTTGGCAGAAACAGGAATACAGGTTGCGTTCCTGGCGGCTCAGCACAACCTGTCATGCAGCGTACCGTACAGCCATTCTTACATGCTGCATGCACGCTATATAAATACCAACAATAGAAGGCGACAGCGTGAATTCACATCCGCCGCGAGGCAGGCCCCTATTGCAATGCCGAGATCGGTCGCGAATGACAGTCAAACGGCAGGCGGGTATCGATGCTGCATCGAGGCAGGCGCGCCCGCCCGGGGCGCACTAGATGCCTGCTGTTCAGATTCAGTTGACCGCTTCCTTGAGGGCTTTGCCCGGACGGAAACGGGGAACGCGCGCTTCCTTGATGGTGATGGTTTCACCGGTTTGCGGGTTACGGCCGGTACGGGCAGCACGAGTAGATACGTCGAACGTACCGAAGCCCACCAGCGTGACGGCCTCGCCGGCTTTGAGCGAATCGGTCACCGCAGAGATGACGGCATCAAGAGCGCGGGTGGCGGCAGCGCGCGAAATGTCGGCCTGCGTGGCGATGTGGTCAATGAGTTCCGCTTTGTTCATTAATTCCTCTCAAGGATGGCGTGTTATGGGGCAGAATTGCTTGGCGACGCGGGTCAGAGCGGAGCGCGATGGCACCACTCGTGGCCCTCTGCAGCACATTGCAAGGGCTTGCGCCCGCGATGCGGACGATGGGGGACAGGGCCCGCCTGTGTGACGGCACTGCACAACCGCGCACGGGCCGACTGCAACGGCGTATTCAAGCACCAGGCCCGAATCACTGTCAAGTTTCGCGCTGCCCCAGAGCATGCCAATGTTGCCTTCGCGCCAGATTGCGGTGGCACTCGGCTTGCACGTCACCCGGCCGGCTGCCCCGAAGGCCGCCCTGCCCGGGTCGGCCCCGCGGCTGGCGGCGAACCGGCACGGCCGCAGATGCCCCGGTAGGTGAAGTCGACGCCAGGCATGACCGTGCGCCCCGGCCCGGAAACTCCGAACAGCTGAAAGCCGTCGGGACTGAACTGCCCTGGCCTTGTGAGGCTGAAGTCGTTGCTAGGACTGCCCTGACCCGACCTGTGCGCGGCCGAGGCGGTCGTGGACGGCCTCCCAACCGGGTCCGACAGGCGGCGTTTCGACGAGGATGCGATCCAGGCCAGCGGCATCCAGACGCCGCAAGGTGCCATAGAGCGCCCGACCATACGCGTGCGCGGAAGCCGGAGCAGCATGCCAGAGCAGTGAGCCGTCGGGCGAGCGGATCATTCGGACATGGTCTGCCCCGGCCTGCCTGGCGGTCACGAGCGCAGGCGGCAATACCCAAGACCAGACCCCGACGCGTAGCCCCGAGGCCCTCAACTGCTCCACCCTCTGCGTCAATTGCGCGGCGGACACAAGCTCGAGGGGAGTGCGCGGTGCATAATGCGCCTTGAGTGTTCCCGGGGCACGCGGCACGTTCAGGCTTGCCTTGCCCGCCCCTACGGCAGGTGGGTGGGCAGCGACTGGCTCCTTGCTGTCGGGCGCGCTTCCGCGGGGGTGCCCTGCCTCCACGTTCGCCGGCAGTTGCGCGCCAGGCCATGCTTCGATGGCTCGCCGTCCATCAGGCAGCAGCACGGGCTGCCCCACAATCTGCTCGATCTCGCCTGCCGTAATGCGCCCGGGACGCAGGAGAACAGGCAGATTACCGGACAGGTCGAGGATGGTGGACTCGAGGCCGACATCGCAGTCTCCGCCGTCGATGATGAGCGGTATTGCATCACCGAACTCTTCGGCCACATGTTCCGCGTGCGTGGGGCTGATGCGTCCGAAGCGGTTGGCCGACGGGGCCGCGACCGCCCCGCTGCCGCCGCTGGCAGCGAAGGCCGCGATCAGCGCATGTGCCACGGGATGGGCCGGGCAGCGCACGCCGACCGTGTCCTGCCCCCCGGTCACCACATCGGACACGCCGGGTGCACGCTTCAGGACCAGGGTGAGCGGACCCGGCCAGAAAGCCCGGATCAGGCGGTGCGCCACGTCGGGTATTTCACGCGCCCATTCACCCAGTCGCGAAGCATCTGCGAGATGCACGATGACCGGGTGGTTGGCGGGTCGGCCCTTGGCCTCGAAGATGCGCCTCACTGCGGCCGGGTTGGCGGCGTCGGCGCCCAAGCCATATACCGTTTCTGTCGGAAAGGCCACGAGCTCGCCGGCGCGCAGCAGCCGTACCGCAAGCTGTTCCGTAGCATCCGACCAGGGCTGCAGGTTCATCGGGTTTCGCCTTCAGGGTGCCCGGTACCGGCTACCGGAATGCCGAGAATGGCACCCACCTGACGCGCTGTCTCGAGTGCATCTTCGAGGGCATCGCCAATGCAGGTGACATGGCCCATCTTGCGGCCGCGGCGTGCCTCACGCTTGCCATAGAGATGCAGGCAGGCGCCCGGTATCGCCAGTACCGCCGACCAGTCGGGTTCGCGGAACTGCCCGCCCGCATCGAACCAGAGGTCGCCCAGGATGTTGAGCATCACGGAGGGCGCGCGCATCGCCGGGCTGCCCAGAGGCAGGCCGGCCAGGGTGCGAACCTGCTGCTCGAACTGGCTCGTCATGCAGGCATCGATGGTGTAGTGACCGCTGTTGTGGGGTCGAGGCGCAATTTCGTTCACGACCACGCGTCCGTCACGCAAGACGAAAAACTCAACACACAGCACCCCGCAGTAATCGAGCCCCGCAGCGATGCGTTGCCCGTACTCGGCGACTTCGTCCGCCAACTGCGGGCTTGTGACGCCCACGGCCGGTACCATCGACACGGCCAGAATGCCGCCCCGATGTTCGTTCTGCGACAACGGGTAGCAGACCATGCGACCATCCGCGCCCCGCACCACGACTACCGACACTTCGCAGGCAAGGTCGAGGCGCGCCTCGAGCACGCATGGCTGGCCGCCCATTTGCAGGAATGCTGCGCGCGCCTCGGCAAGATTGCCGACGACCGCCTGGCCTTTGCCATCGTAACCAAGGCGCGCGAGCTTCAGGATGCCAGGGAAAAGGGTCTGGGGGACGTGGTGGAGATCGTCAACGGTATGGATGGGCCGATAGGGTGCGACCGGTATGCCCAGCCCGTCGACAAAGGCCTTTTCGGTGATGCGGTCCTGTACTCGGGCGACCGCATCACCATGCGGCGCAACCCGACACCTTTGCGCCAGCCAGCGCAGGCTGTCAGCAGGCACGTTCTCGAACTCGGTCGTGACCGCGGCACAGCGCTCGGCCAGACGCACCAACCCCTCGGGCGAATCGTAGGCTTCGACGATGTGCAGATCGGCACAAGCTCCCGCCGGGCTGTCCTGTGCTGGTTCAAGCACCGCCACGCGGTAGCCCATGCGTTGCGCCGCGTGACAGAACATGCGACCCAGCTGGCCGCCACCCAGCACACCCAGCCACTGGCCCGGCAGGATCGTCTGCCCGGCAGACCTGGAGTTTGCGTAATGAGTACTCATTGCGGCGGCACCACCATTGCTCGGGCTGCAGCGGTTTGCCGCGCGCGAAACGCGTCCAGTTTTTCCGCAAGTGAGGGATCGGTGGTTGCCAGGCCCGCTACCACATGCAGGGCCGCGTTGGCGGCACCCGCTTCCCCGATGGCGAAGGTGGCCACCGGAATGCCCTTCGGCATCTGTACGATGGACAACAAGGAGTCTTCGCCACGCAGGTAGCGCGACGGAACCGGTACCCCATACACGGGCACGCGTGTGAGCGCAGCCAGCATGCCAGGCAGATGGGCGGCGCCCCCGGCTCCGGCGATGATGGCACGCAAGCCGCGCGCGACCGCCGTGTTGCCGTATTCGACCATGTCGTGTGGCATGCGGTGCGCCGACACCACCCGGGTTTCATACGGAACGCCAAACTCGGCCAGGATGTTGACAGCGTGCTGCATGATGTCCCAGTCGCTGGCCGAACCCATGACCACCCCCACGAGGGGCGTGGAAGCAGAATGACTCATATCGATTTTTTCCTGTTGCTGGGCCGGGAGGAGTTGAAGAACGGGCCCGCACACTGCGTGATCAACCGCCACATGGTGCGCAAACTCGCGGGCTCGGACTGCCATGAGGCAATTTTACCCCTGCACCCGGTATCCTTCTGGCAGACAGGAAGCGAGTGTGGCTTAAACTGTCGGCAACCCGCCTGGGCCAGGCGCAAGCGCCTCGCCCCGCATCGGTATTTTTCCTGGAAGGATTCTCATGGACATTACGCTTGCCAACTTCGAAGCGGAAGTACTGCTGGCATCGCGACACACGCCGGTGCTGCTGCAGTTCTGGGCGCCCTGGTGCGGTCCCTGCCGCAACCTCAAACCCATCCTGGACAAGCTCGAGGCAGAGTACGGCGGCCGGTTCAAGCTGGCCCGCATCAATACCGACGAAAACCCCGAGCTCGCCATGCATTTCCAGGTGCGCAGCATCCCGCTCGTGGTCGCCTTCGTCGGTGGCCGCCCCGTCGACCAGTTCATGGGGCTGTTGCCTGAAGCCCAGATCCGTCAGTTCATCGATCGCCTGCTGCCACCCGTCGACGAAGCCGAACCGGAAGAAGAGCCCGAAGAACCTCCCGTTCCCGAACCCGACCCTGCCACCGAGGAAGAGGTCGCGCTGGCGCGTTCGCTGGAGACCCAACCCGACAATCTGCCCGGCTGGCTGCAACTGGCCAATCTGCGCATCGAACGCAAGGCCTGGGCCGAAGCCATGGATGCCTTGCTGGAAATCGTGCAGCGCGACCGCGGTTTCGAGGACGACATCGGGCGCAAGAAAATGATCGAGGTGTTCAATCTCGCCGCCGACCAGCCGCAGCTGGTTTCAGCCTACCGCCGCCGCCTGTCGACCCTGCTCTTCTAGGCTTTCACACCCCAAAAAGGAAAACCCCGCGAGCCGAAGCACGCGGGGTTGCTGCGCGAGCACAAACGACTGCTCCAGTGCCGGGCACGACCTCGGCCTGCCA
>CALAGD010000014.1 GCA_937891425.1 uncultured Pigmentiphaga sp. | reverse complement strand
AGGCTTCTCCCAATCCTTCACGCACATAGTCGAGTTCGGTACCGTCGAGGTACACCAGACTTTGTGCATCGACGAACACCTTGATGCCCTGGCTTTCGAAAACCTGATCGTCCGGCTGGGGCTCATCGACGAAATCGAGCTTGTACGCCAGCCCTGAACACCCCGTGGTGCGCACCCCCAGCCGCAGTCCGATTCCCTTGCCCCGCTGCTGGAGCTGCTCGGCAACGTGACGTGCTGCACTTTCGGTAAGTGAAACTGACATGGCGCCTCCGTGAACTATTTCAGTCATGTATACCACGCGAGATACAGTCGCGTCTGTTTTCAGTTGATGACGTGTTTCTGGCGATAGTCGTTGACAGCCGCCTTGATGGCGTCCTCCGCCAGAATCGAACAGTGTAGCTTGAGCGGCGGCAGCGACAGCTCGTGCGCTATGGCGGTATTGCGAATCCTGAGCGCATCGTCGAGCGTCTTGCCCTTGATCCACTCTGTTGCAAGCGAGCTGGACGCGATGGCCGCCCCGCAGCCGTAGGTCTTGAAGCGTGCGTCGACGATGACGCCGTTCTCGACCCTGATCTGCAACCGGATCACCTCACCACTGGCCGGCGACCCTACGATGCCGGTTCCTACGTCCGCCTCAGCGCTATCGAACGAACCGACATTTCTGGGATTTTCGTAGTGGTCAATGACCTTGTCGCTATAAACCATGCACGAACTCCTGGGTCACGCGAAATGCTGTGCGCTTTACCGGGTGGACCACTGCACTGAACTGAGGTCGATACCCTGTTTTACCATGTCCCAGAGGGGCGACATCTCCCGCAAGTGGTTCACCGTCCCGGTCACCACGCGCACTGCCGTGTCGATGTCATCTTCCGTGGTGAATCGCCCCAACGAGAAACGGATGGCGCTGTGCGCCAACGCGTCTTCGCGACCCAGTGCCCGCAGGACGTACGACGGCTCGAGGCTGGCCGAAGTACAGGCCGACCCACTGGACACGGCCAGTTCCTTGCTGAGCCCCATCATCAGGGCTTCCCCTTCGACATAAGGCACGCTCACGTTCAGGTTGTGCGCAACACGATGCTCGAGACTGCCGTTCAGGATGATGGCTTCGATCTTCGACAACTCGTGCCACAGGCGATCGCGCAGTTTGCGTACCCGATCCCGTTCCGACCGCATTTCTTCGGCAGCCAGCTGGAATGCCGCACCCATGCCTACGATCTGATGGGTAGGCAGAGTGCCCGAACGCATCCCGCGCTCGTGCCCGCCGCCGTGGATTTGCGGCTCGATGCGCACCCTGGGCTTGCGCCGCACATACAGCGCACCGATGCCCTTCGGTCCGTAAATCTTGTGCGCCGAGAACGACATCAGGTCGACCTTCAGGCGCTGCAGGTCGATGTCGACCTTGCCTGCCGACTGGGCCGCATCGACGTGAAAGATGACGCCACGCTCGCGGCAGAGTTCGCCCAGCGTTTCGATATCCTGGATGACGCCGATCTCGCTGTTCACATGCATCACCGACGCCAGGATGGTATCGTGCCGCAAGGCAGCAACGAAGGCGTCGAGGTCAAGCCGCCCATCGGGCTGAACATCGAGGAAGGTGACCTCGAAGCCCTGTTGTTCCAGCGCACGGCAGGTGTCGAGCACGGCCTTGTGCTCCGTCTTGACCGTCACGATGTGCCTTCCCCGCGCCGCATTGGCCTGCGCCGCCCCCTTGATGGCCAGGTTGTCAGATTCCGTGGCACCTGACGTCCAGACAATCTCCCGCGGGTCGGCATTGACCAGTGCCGCCACCTGCGCGCGCGCCTGCTCCACCGCGTCTTCCGCTTCCCACCCATAGGCATGGCTGCGCGAAGCGGGGTTGCCGAAATGCTCGGTCAGCCAGGGAATCATCTGTTCGGCCACACGCGGATCCACCGGCGTGGTCGCCGCATTATCGAGATAGACAAGTCGCTTCGTCATGGTGTAGGTGGGCACTAGGGGTACAGTTGGTGGCGACTGACGCGAAATCAAGTGCCGGGTGCCAGACGCCACCGGCCTTCCTGGCCTGCGAACGGAGCCCCGCCATCACGTCGGGCCGCGAGTGCCAGCGCACAGAACGTCTCGAGCCGTAGATGCCGGGGAACCGTCAAGTATAAGATATCGGGGGTGCGCCAACGGTCCTGACGCACTAGTGATACACTGTGACTCTCGCAGCTTGCGGTAAACGTCACGCCCGCAGCCAGCCTGTCAACGCTGTGGCCGGGTTGACGGGATCGTGGTGCGAGAGCGGTGTCGGGTTCGTCCACTGTTTCGGAACCTTGGTCAGTTCAGCGCCTGTGTACAGGCCCGATACGCGCACCGCCGACGGCGGGTACTCCCCAATCAGGCGCACCAATGGCAAAAAGCGGCTACCTGACGGCAGCCGCTTCGCGTCTAACGCCCTGAAAGTGAGTGTGTGAGAAACCGCGTTGAACCATCCCGGCCACACCGCGCTGTGGTGCAGGCATCATGCACGCAGCCTTTTCGTGCATGACCGTGGCGCGCCGAGCCCCAAAGTCTGCAAAGCCTGTCTGAATGCCGCCCGGGCCAGCCCGTTGCTTCAGGCCGCCTGATACTGGGTCGCGCGCTTGCGCACGACTTCAAGCACGCCCTGGCAGGCGTCTTCGATGTAGTCGAGTACCTTGTTGAACCCTTCTGCCCCGCCGTAGTAGGGATCGGGCACTGTGGCTTCCTCGAACTCGTTTGCAAAGCGCATCAGCAACATCATCTTGTGGTGATGCATGCGCGGCGCCATGCGACGCAGTGCGGAAAGGTTGTCCCAATCCATGGCGAGAATGAGGTCGTACTCGTGGAAGTCTTCCGGACGGATCTGCCGCGCGACGTGACCCGAGATGTCGTAACCACGCTTGCGCGCCGCCGCAACTGCGCGAGCATCGGCCCCCTCGCCAATATGGAATGCGTGGGTGCCTGCGGAATCACTTTGCACGAGATCGGCCAACCCCGCCTCGTTGGCCATGTGTTGAAACACAGCCTGCGCGCTCGGCGAGCGGCAGACGTTGCCCATGCTTACGAAAAGAACCTTGGTCATCATGGTGGTAAGTGTGAGGGAAAACCCGATATATTTCAAGTTTTTTTTAACTAATGCCCCGGGAAATACGGGAGTCCATTACAAGGGTTAACCCTAGGTTGTCTCGATGCAACGATCTCGCCCCCCAAACGGCATTCGCAAGGTGCCTGAACAGGGTTCTGCAGCGCACAATTTGTGCCCCGCAAAACGCGCGCCACACAACCTCCTCCCCAGAGGCAGAATCTCGTGGCGCCCGGCGCTGCAGTCAACTGCGGTACCAGGCGTGTCGGCGGGATCAAGCCTCGGATTCTTCATGCCCGGCGCCATGGCAGCCCCGGTTGACGTTACCGTGGTGCCCGGGGCGCGACCGCGGTCGCCTCAGGCATCGCTGCCCGTCGCCAGCGGCACATTCTCCTGGCCGCTGGCACCGAAAGCGCGTTGACGCAGCGCGAGCAGCTGGTCGCGCGCCCGCGCCGCCTGTTCGAACTCGAGGTTGCGCGCATGTTCGAGCATGGCCTTTTCGAGCCGCCGGATCTCACGGGCCAGCTGCTTCTCGTCGAGTTGGTCGGTTTCGAACGCAGGTGCCGTGAATTTGTCGGGCTCGACCGCCACCACGCCGTCGATGAGATCGCGAACTTCCTTCTTCACGCCGACCGGTGTAATGCCGTGCTCGCGGTTGAACCGCAGCTGCTTCTCGCGGCGTCTCTCGGTTTCGGAGATGGCGCGCTTCATCGAATCAGTCATCGTGTCGGCATAGAGGATGGCCGTGCCGTTGAGATTGCGTGCAGCCCGGCCGATGGTCTGGATAAGGCTGCGTTCGGACCGCAGGAAGCCCTCCTTGTCAGCATCGAGTATGGCCACCAGCGACACTTCGGGAATATCCAGCCCCTCGCGCAACAGGTTGATGCCCACCAGTACGTCGAAGACGCCCAGGCGCAGGTCGCGGATGATCTCGGCACGTTCGACCGTGTCGATGTCGGAGTGCAGGTAACGCACCTTCACACCGTGTTCGGCGAGGAAGTCGGTCAGGTCTTCCGCCATGCGCTTGGTAAGGGTGGTGATCAGCACGCGTTCGCTCCGTGCGACCCGCAGCCGGATCTCGCTCAATACGTCGTCAACCTGAGTGCTGGCAGGACGCACCTCCACCACAGGGTCGACCAGCCCGGTGGGACGCACCACCTGCTCGACGATCTTGTCGGAGTGTTCCTCTTCGTAAGCGGCTGGCGTCGCCGACACGAAGATGCACTGCCGCATGCGCTGTTCGAACTCGTCCAGGCGCAGCGGGCGATTGTCGAGGGCCGAAGGCAGCCGGAATCCATAATCGACCAGATTGGTCTTGCGGGCGAAGTCGCCTCTGTACATGCCGCCCAGCTGCCCTATGGTGACATGGCTTTCGTCGATGAACATAAGCGCATCGGCGGGCAGGTAATCGACCAGGGTGGGCGGCGGCTCTCCCGGCCTGGCCCCCGAAAAGTGTCGGCTATAGTTCTCGATGCCCTTGCAGAAACCCAGCTCCTGCAACATTTCGAGGTCGTAGCGCGTGCGCTGTTCGAGGCGCTGTGCTTCGACCAGCTTGCCCTGATTGACGAAAAAGCGCACACGCTCCTCAAGTTCTGCCTTGATCGAGTCGATGGCCCGGAGCACGGTTTCCCGGGGCGTGACGTAATGTGAACTGGGATATACCGTGAAGCGCAGGATTTTCTGGCGTACCCGTCCCGTTAGCGGGTCGAACAGCTCAAGGTTCTCGATCTCGTCGTCGAACAGGGTGATGCGCACCGCCAGTTCCGCATGTTCAGCCGGGAATACGTCGATGGTTTCGCCTCGCACCCGGAACGTACCGCGCGTGAAGTCGACATCGTTGCGCGTGTACTGCATGGCCACGAGGCGGCGTATGATCTCGCGCTGACCGATCTCGTCGCCCGTGCGCAACGTGAGCACCATGGCGTGGTAGTCGGCCGGGTTGCCGATACCGTAAATGCACGAGACGGTGGCCACGATGATGGTGTCGCGTCGCTCGAGCAGGCTCTTGGTGGCAGACAGCCGCATCTGTTCGATATGCTCGTTCACCGAGGAGTCCTTCTCGATGAAGAGGTCGCGGCTGGGAACGTAGGCCTCGGGCTGATAATAGTCGTAATACGAGACGAAGTACTCTACCGCGTTGCGCGGGAAGAACTCGCGCATTTCAGCGTACAGCTGGGCGGCGAGCGTCTTGTTGTGCGCCAGGATGAGGGCTGGTCGGCCCAGGCGCGCGATGACGTTGGCCATGGTGAACGTCTTGCCCGAACCGGTCACTCCCAGCAATGTCTGGAACATCAGACCATCCCGCACGCCTTCAACCAGTTCCTCAATGGCCGCAGGCTGGTCGCCCGCGGGCGGATACGGCTGGTAAAGCTGAAACGGACTGCCTGCAAACTCAACGAAGCGACCTTGCGTCATGCTAGACTCACAGATTCGGTGCAACCGGTTATTCTCGCCCGCCCTGCCTCCCCTTACAAGCCAGGGCATCCAGGGTTACATCACGTTTCTACTTACCCCGCTTTAGTACTCCCATCCATGAGCTCGATACTTGCTGCGCTCGAAATGGCGCCCCGCGACCCCATCCTGGGGTTGACCGAACAGTTTAACGCCGACCCCCGTCCAAACAAGGTCAACCTGGGCGTGGGCGTTTACTGCGACGACCAGGGTCGCGTCCCGTTACTCGAATCCGTGCGGCGGGCCGAACAAGCGCTCGCCGAGTCCGCCGCTGCCCGCTCCTACCTGCCCATTGATGGCATCGGGGCCTATAACAAGGCAGTACAGGCCCTCCTGCTGGGCGCTGAGTCGCCGTTGCTGACCAGCGGCCGCCTGGTCACCGCGCAGGCACTGGGCGGCACGGGTGCACTGAAGATCGGCGCCGACTTCCTCAAGCGCATCACGCCGGATGCACAGGTCGCCATCAGTGATCCCAGCTGGGAGAACCACCGCGCCCTGTTCGAGGCGGCCGGATTCAGCGTGGTGGCCTACCCGTACTACGACGCAGCCACACGCGGCGTGCGCTTCGACGACATGCTGGCCAGCCTGCGGGCCATGCCCGAGCGCACCATCGTCGTGCTGCACGCCTGCTGTCATAACCCCACCGGGGTTGACCTCACGGCCGAACAATGGCAACAAGTGGTAGCGGTGGTGAAGGAACGCAATCTCACGCCCTTCCTCGACATCGCTTACCAGGGGTTCGGTGATGGCCTCGACGCCGACGCTACTGCAGTCCGGCTGTTTGCCGCGTCCAACCTCACGGTGTTCATCAGCTCATCGTTCTCGAAGACCTTCTCGCTGTATGGCGAGCGCGTGGGTGCGCTCACCATCGTGGCCGACGACAGTGACGAGGCAGCACGTGCACTGAGCCAGCTCAAGCGCGTCATTCGCACCAACTACTCGAACCCGCCCACGCACGGTGGTGCGATCGTCAGCAAGGTGTTGACCTCGCCCGAGCTGCGCGCGCTCTGGGAAACCGAGCTCAATGGCATGCGCGACCGCATCCGCAGCATGCGTGAACAGCTGGTCAGCAAGCTCGCCGAACACGGCGTGAAGCAGGATCTCAGCTTCATCCTGCGGCAACGCGGCATGTTTTCATACTCCGGGCTTACCAGCGCCCAGGTCGACCGCTTGCGCGAAGAGTTCGGCGTGTACGCCGTCGGCACCGGCCGCATCTGTGTCGCCGCTCTCAACAGCGGCAATATCGACTACGTCGCCAAAGCCATCGCCGCCGTGCTTTGACCTCCGCATGCGGACGGGGTTCCAGGGCACCGCGCTGCCCGCCCCGTCCTCAGGACCCTGCCACCAGGCTGCGGGCCAGGGCCAGCAGGCGCTGGTTGCTTGCCACCAGCCCGTAATGCCTGGCCCGCTCTGCCGCCACCGCAAGGCAACGCGCGCGCAGGGCTTCATCGTGCGCTGCCCGCCAGATCGCCTCCGCCAGCGCCTCTACGTCGTCCACCGGCACCAGTAAACCGGCCGCACCATCAGCCAGGATCTCGCGCGGCCCAACGGGACAATCGGTACTGACCGTCATCGTGTTCAATGCCAGCGCTTCGATGAGTACGTTGGGCATTCCCTCAGTGCGGCTGGCAAGCACGAGCAGGCGGGCGTTGGCAATCCAGGGGAATGGATTCCTCTGCAGGCCCGCAAAACGCACCTGTTCCTCCAGGCCATGGTCGCGCACCAGCTCCTCCAGCCGGGCGCGATCGTTGCCATCACCCACGAACACCAGCTGCAGTCCCCCGGCACCCGGGTGCGTCTGCTGCATGTGGTGCCATGCGTGCACCAGCGTATCAAGACCCTTCGTAGGCATGTCCAGGCGTGCCACGCACACCACGTAGGGATTTCCGGGCATGGCATCCTCTACCTGCTCGTGCGCCGCAGCACGTATGGCATCTAGGTCGAAAGCATTGGGCAGGACTTCGATGCGGGGCAGGGACGAGCCGTACAGCCTCAGTGCCTGCGCCCTCATCGCCTCGTTCAGTACGACCAGACAGTCATAATGGCGGTAGGCTCGTCCTACACGGGCGGCCTTCGCATTGAGGCGGTCCCAAAGCCCGAAATGGCGGAACCCCACGAGCGGTTTGCGGATCGCGGCTGCATGCTTGCGCAAGGTGAGATCGAAATCAATGATCAGGTCGTACTCCCGCTCGAGCTCGAGCAACGCGCGGCGCAGCAGCGTGCGTCCCTTCGTTTCCATCGCGATGCCGAGCAAGAGCCGGCCGCTCTTGCCCAGCTGTCCATCCCTTCGCTGCTGATGTAAATGTACCAGCCAATTTGAACGCGGCACCAGCGGATGGATGCGCACGTCGCCGGGAATCCGGTCGCGATATACCTGCTCGAGTTCGCGCGTGTGCAGGGCCACCGACAGCCCGACGCGAAAGTGGCGGCGATCAAGCGCGCGCAGCCATCCGATCAGCGCGTTCTCTATTCCGCCAACGCCGAAATGACGAATATGGAACAGCACCCGCAACGGCGGGGACACAGAGGTGCCGACAAACTCCCGTTCGCCTGCCAGCCCAGCCCGCGTCACCTGCGCCTCCGGTAACGCAGCTTGTCGTACATTGGCCCCAGCACCGGATGACGCGCCAGCCACAGCCTGCGGCGCAGCCAGCTCGCCGGCTCGTTTTTCGCGGCGATACGATAGATATGATCAGGGTCGCTACCGGGCAGGTTCTGGCCACGCGGATCGGTCGTGTACAGGTAGCGAAATCCTGCCGCGTGCGCTTCCTCGATGTAGTCGGCATCGAAATAGCCTTGGGGCCAGCACAGGTGGTCGGATACCTCACCCAGGCGCACTTGCAGCGTCGCACGCGAGCGTTGCAGGTCCTCCGCAAGACGCGCGCGTTTCTCGGCGGCGTCAATCGGCATGCGGTCCCAGCGGGTGTGTGTATGCGTATGGCTGTGAATATCGAACGTGCCCGCCGCACGCATGGCTTCCAGCTCGCTCCAGCGCAACATCACTTCGTCAGCGCGCCCGGAAGCGATGGCCTCCTCGCATGCACGGTGCGAAGGCGTGGCCGGCAGTGCCCTGGCCTGCCCCAAGGCCGGTCTGGGCGCACCATCGTGAACCTGTCCGGTCACCACAAACAGTACGGCCCTCATTCCGTACCGCTGCAGGATCGGATGCGCGTACACCCAGTTGTCGAGGTAGCCGTCATCAAACGTCAGCAACACGGAACGCTCGGGCGTAGGCTCTCCGGCGAGGAAGCGCGCGAACCCGGCCGCATCCAGAGCATGAAACCCTTTCCTGGCCAGCCACGCCACTTGCTGCTCGAACAGCTCAGGCGTGGTCGTGATCATGTCGGCCTCGGGCGACACATGGTGATACATGAGAACCGGAACGGTGCGGAACATCGACATGTCTGCAAGAAAATTGGAAAGCGGCCTTACGCGGCGCGCAGAGGTCGCGGCGGCGCACCCAGTGCCATGAAATACGATAGCAAGATCGCATACAGCGACGCAGTACGCATGCCCCTGAACATCATTTCGGTGAGGCCAAAGGCCGCAAATGCACCGCACAGCCCGAGCCCCATGGCGCAGGCCACCCATATCGTCTCCTGCGGGGACGCGAACAGCCCGCGCGCCAGGTAAACCGCAGGCACGACATACAGGAACAACAACGCACCCGCCAGACCAAGCATGCCAAAGGCCGACAGGTAGTACAGGTAATCGTTGTGCGGCTCACCGTAGTGCTCGGCGACATGTTCGGATATGACGCCCAGCCTGCTCTGCTCGTGCAAGGCTTCGCGATAGGCGTCGCCGGCTCCCACCCCGGCAACCGGAGCCCGCAGGAACAGGTTCCAGGCGGCATTGGCCAGCTGCACGCGGTTGCAGATCGATGAATCGGTATGCGGCTGATCGACGCACACCCGGTATTCGGCGTGGGCCAGTGCAAAACGCTGCTGCAGCCCTTCCGACAGCGCGAGCAGCAGGCCAAGCCCGACAACCACCCCTGCCAGCACCAGCCAGCGCAACCAGTGCCTGCGTCGCCACAGCAGGATGATGCCCAGCAAAACCAGCCAGGGCAATGCGAGCCAGGCAGTCCGTGTCTGCGACAGGATCATGCCATGGAACGCCACGCCAGCAACCAGCAGCTTCACCGTCAGCTCCAGCCGCCGGAACCGCGTGGTGGGCCAGCCACAGGCATACAGCGTCAAGGCCATGTACAGGCAGGCGAGATTGCCGAATTCGACCGTATTGAACCAGGAATACTCGACGGTGTGCGGACGGGTCCCGAAGGTCGCCGGAGGAAAGATCAGGAGCAGCGACATCACCAGGACGGTAATGATGAACCCCCACTGGGCCACACGCAGCTGCTGCGGCGCCACGTAGCGCAAAGCCAGGACCAGCGGAACGGCAAGCACGAAACGCACGGTCTTCTCGAAGCCGGCACCCGGCCACTCCCACTGGATGACATGCGCGGCCAGAATGAGCGCGATGAATGTGAGGCCCGCACCCGCGAACCGTCGCCAGTAATGCAGCTCGCCTTCACTACGCAGCCGCTGCATGCGCTCTCCCGTAGCGAGGGTGATGAGACTGGCCAGACACAGCAGGTAGTACAGGACGCTGCTCACACCTGTTCGCAGCAATGGCGCCGCTGGCGTGAGCGCCACGCCCGCGACGAACATCCATCCCCATGGAGCGGCCAGATAGTGCGTGTATTCGGTGTTGACGCGCGCGGTCATGTGCGAAACCTGATTGACTGGCATGGCATTACCGGCTGACGCGTCGGCGCACAGCGCGTTCGTAGACTGCCTCGGTCGCAGCAATGAACGGTTCGAGTCCGAACTGCCGCACGCTCTTGACGCGCGCCCGGACGCCCATCTCGGCCAAAGGCCACTGCCCGTCCACCAGGGTCTGCACCCAGTCGGCGATGGCCCGTGGATTGCGTGGGGGCACGATCCACCCGTCGCTATGCTCGGTAATGTTTTCAGGCAGGCCCGCGTGTCGCGTCACCACCACGGGAATGCCCATTGCCATCATTTCGCGGCAAGCGAACGATATGGTTTCAACCCGCCACGACAGAACAAAACCCACGTCGAACGACGCAATGAAAGGCCTGACGTCTTCCAGGCGCCCGACATAGGTGAACTGTGACGACAGTCCAAGACGTTCCACTTCGGCCACCGCAGCCGGATCCAGCGCGTCGCCCGCCAGGGCCACGTGTACCCGCTCGCGCACCGGGGCCGGCAACAGAGCAAGCCCCCGCATGAGATCGAGCCAGCCCTTGTAATCGTCGGTGCCGGCATTGCTGCCGAGTACGATCCGGCCTGCCAGTTCGTCGCCAAACCAGCGCCGGCGCAGAGCCGGCTTCGCCGCTGCATCCATGGGCGAGAAGAACGAGACATCGATGCCGTTGCGGATCGTAGCGATCTCGCAGCGCCTGTAAGGTGTCTGCTCAAGCATGTTGGCAACGTGTTCGCACACGGCGATGACGGCATCCGTTCCTGGCGCGCGCACCATCGCGCCTGCCTTGCCAATGGGCAGATCGTTGTGCTTGGTAAGGACGATGGCGGGACGCTTGCTCCCCATGGCTGCCAGCAGCGCCAGGCGATGATCGGAGGAGCCGTTCACATGGATGAGATCAAACTCGCGATCGCACAGGAGACGGCGCAACGGGCCCCGTGCTTTCAGCATCTGCGGTACCCGCGTGGGGTACTCCTGGGCGATCGCCGTCACGCCGGGGATCTCGCCGGCAAGCCGATGGAGCGCGCTGGTTCCCGGAGTGGCGACCACGATCTCGTGCCTCGGGGCCAGGGCCTGCGCCAGGCGCTGGATGTATACGGTATGTCCGCCGATGCCGGGTCCGGCGTGGAAATTGGTGTAGAGAATCTTCATGGCAACCTTCTCCCGGCAACTATGGTCTCGAACAGGCGCAGATAGCGCTCTCCCATGGCGGCGAGACTGCATTCACGCTCCACCCAGGCCTGCGCCTGCTCGATCATCTCTTCACGCGCCTGCCGCGAGGTGTGGTCGTCCGCCAGTAGCCGACTGATGCCTGCGGCCAAAGCGGGTGCATCGCCCGCCGGCACCAGCACGCCGCGCCCGTCGCCCAGGCTTTCCGCCAGGCCTCCGGCATTCGTCGAGACCACCGGAACGCCATGCATCATCGCATCGAGCACGGCGCTGCCGAGCCCTTCCTGCCGCGAACTCATGACGAAACCGTCGAGCATCGGGAAGAACTCTTCCACGTTGTCGTGGAAGCCGACCAGCAGGTAGGACTGTTGCAGACCGTACTCCGCAATCCGGGCTTCCAGCAGCGGCCGCAGGGTACCCTCCCCGAAATGCACGAAGCGGAAATCATCGCGCAGCTGCCGCAACTGACGAATCGCCTCAATCATGGTGCACGGATCCTTCTCGGGCGTCAGTGCACCCATGGTGGCCAGGACCCTGTATCCGTTCAACCCGTGCTGGTCGCGAAATGCTTGCACACGCGCGTGATTCGGCGCCACGCGCCGAACCGCCGACGGGATGACCTGGATACGCCGGATGCCCGCCTCCTGCAAAGCGCTGGCAGCCGCCCGGCTGATGGCGATCACTTGCGTCGCCCGACGATACTTGAACCGCGTCAGCCGGCTCCCCAGGGGAAATGCCACCCGGCGCGTCACGACGACCGGGCGGCCATGCAGCCAGCGCGTCAGCACGCAGGCTGTCAGCGTCTGGGCAGTCTGTGCATGCAGGATGTCAAAGGCCGAGCCAGAGGTGGCAAGCATGCGCATGAGCTCGGCGGAAGACTCGACTTCGATCAGTGGCAGGCCGGCCTTTGCAGCACGTCGTGCGAGCGCTTCGCCCTTGCGCGCGACAATAGTGGTGGCATGGCCCGCATCGTTGAAGTACTGCGCACTCCAGAGGGTTTGACGCTCGCCGCCGCGCCACCCACGCTCGAGGTTGAGCTCAAGGATTCTCATCGCCCTGCCTGAATGCCGGTTCGGGTGGCGCTCCTGCCGTACCTTCGTTCTCGTTCAGAAACATCAGCTTCGCATAACGGGCAAAACTGCCCATCATCGCAACCATCGCCAGCACGAACCCATGCTTGCCGTCGAGGAAGCCGCGCCGCAGGATGTAGATGCGAATGAAGGTCCATGTCGCGTGACCCAGCGCGGAAGCCAGCCCCGCCCGTTTGCCGCGCACGTGCATCATGCGTGCGGCATCGGTTGAATAACGGTTCATCTTGGCCAGCGCCGAATCCAGGTCGGGATAGGTGTAATGCAGGAAATGGGCATTCAATGTGCCCACCGAGCCCTCGACCAGCACTTTCTCGTGTACTGCGACGTCGGTGAAGCGGCCGCGGTCGCGCCTGAACAACCGTACCACGTGGTCGGGCCACCAACCGCTGTGACGAATGAATCGCCCGCAAAAACTCGAAAGGCGCGGAATGGCGTACGCATCGTGCTGCGGGTCGCGGAGTACCGCCTGAATCTCGGCGGCGAGCTCGGGCGTGACCCGCTCGTCAGCGTCGATCGCCAGCACCCATTCGCCTTGCGCATGCGCGAGCGCACGGTTCTTCTGCGGTCCGAACCCCGGCCAGTCGTGCGATTCGACGACCCGGGCACCGGCCGCCCGCGCGATTTCCACGGTGCCATCGGTACTGCCCGAATCGACGACGATCCACTCGTCGGCAAAGGCCACCGAAGCCAGGCAGTCACGAATGTTGGCCGCTTCGTTACGGGTGATGACGATGACGGAAAGCATCAGCTCTTCCAGCGATTGTAGAGGCCGCCCCAGCGCTGGTTGCGGGCCAGCCAGACACGCTGGCCGAACACCCAGCCGGCCCGGTTCTTGACCGACACTCGGAACAGGTGACGAGGATCGGCATGTGGCGTGTTGTGCCCACGCGGATCGGTCGTATACAGGTGACGAAAGCCCAGCGATTCCGCCACCTCGACGTAATCTTCATCAAAGTAGCCTTCGGGCCAGCACAGGTGGTCGGACTGTACGCCCAGGCGTTCCTTCAGTGCTTCGACGGACCGGTGCAGGTCCTGCGCAAGGGCGCTCCGGCGCTGCGCACGATCGGCGATGGTGCGATCCCAGCGGGTGTGGGTATGGGTGTGCGAGTGGATTTCGAAAGTGCCGGCAAGCTGCATGGCCTCGGCTTCGCTCCAGCGGATCATGAACGCGTCGGTTTCACCGCGTTGCGCCAGCTGTTTGCACTCTGCATGCGAAGGAGTGCGACAGGAGGCGGCGCCAGGCCGTGCGCTTGCGCGTGCCGGGCCCGTTCCCACCCAGCCGGTAATCACGAACAACAGGGCCTTCATCCCGAACTCCTTCAGGACGGGATGCGCATAGACCCAGTTGTCAAGATACCCGTCGTCAAATGTCAAGACAATTGACTTGTCGGGGAGCGGCTGACCGGAGAGGAACTGTCGGACTTCCTCCGCCCCGACCGTACGATACCCGTGCTCGGCCAGCCAACGCAACTGCCCCGCAAACCGCGCCGGCGTCGTGGTCAGCGAGCCTTCCGCGGGCGAAACGTGGTGATACATCAGAATCGGCAAGGTCGAAGCGGTGCGCATGACGGATCGCATGCCCTGACTATCGGCCATATATACCATCATATTCGAGCTGAACTCCTGATTCCCCCACCCACCGCACCAGGTTTTCGATGAGTACGTCGGGCACACGTACGCGCCATTCGTCACTCAGGCGCACCGCGCAGGAAGCATCATCGCGCACATACTCCACAATGACCGGAGTACCCATGATGCCGTTCTCGGGCGCGGCACGGAACGGGTTCAGTGCCTCGCGCAGGCGCCGCGCATCGGCATTGCCATTGAACTGTATGCGCAGTGCCCGTGCCCGTGCCTCGCGTGCCATCTGCAGGTCGTATAGCGCCTCGGCCACGACGCGCACCCCGCCCGAGTACTCATCGTTTGCTACCTTGCCTTGCACGATGAGCAACTCATCCTCGCGCAACCTTGCCCGGTGCATCTCGAACAGATCGTTGAAGACCGACACCTCGACCTGGGCGGTGCCGTCGTCGAGCACCACGAACGCCATGCGCCCGCGCCGCGTGAGCTGCACGCGCACGCCGGTGAGGATGCCGGCAAACCACTGGAGGTCGCGTGAGGGCTGCAGTCCGGACAGGGGCGCGGTGACGATGCGCTGGAGCTCGTCACGGAACGCGCTGAACAGATGGTCGCTGAAATAGAAGCCGAGCGCGGATTTTTCGTGCATCAATTTTTCGCGTGGCTCCCAGGGCGCAACGCTCGCAAGTTCGAACCTGACGGACTCGGCCAGGTCGCCTTCGCCGAACAGTGACACCTGTGCCGCCGAGCGTTCCTTCTGTTCGGCTGCCTCGAGTGCGGTGCCCAGCGTGGCCAGCAATGCGGCCCGGTTCGGTTCGAGCCGATCGAACGCACCCGCCTTGATCAGCGCCTCGATGGCGCGCCGGTTCACGACATGCCGGTCGATGCGGCTGCAGAAATCGAACAGATCGGTAAACGGGCGCTCGGCCCGTGCACGCAGGATCGCCTCGATGGCTGCCTGCCCGGTACCCTTCACGGCTCCGAGCCCGTACCGGATGGTGCGCGGCGGCAAGCCGCGCTGGGTGAACTCGTCGTGCACGGGCGTAAAGCGGTATTCCGATTCGTTGATGTCGGGCGGCAGCACGGTGACACCATTGGCCACCGTATCGTTCCAGAATGTCTGGACCTTGTCTGTGTCGTCCATGTCGGACGAGAGGGTAGCCGCCATGAACTCGGCCGGGTGATGTGCCTTCAGCCAGGCGGTCTGGTAGGCAATGAGCGCGTATGCCGCAGTGTGGCTCTTGTTGAAGCCATACTCGGCGAACTTTTCCATGAGGTCGAACAGCGTGGTCGCAAGCTGCGGGTCGTAACCCTTTTCCTTCGCACCTTTCTGGAAAATCTCGCGGTGTAGCGCCATCTCTTCGGGCTTCTTCTTGCCCATGGCACGGCGCAGCAGGTCGGCTCCTCCTAGCGAGTACCCGCCGATGATCTGCGAGATGAGCATGACCTGCTCCTGGTACACGATCACCCCGTAGGTACTCTTGAGCACCGGCTCCAGGTCTTCATGGAAATACTCGGCACGCGCCCTGCCATGCTTGCGGTTGACGAAGTCGTCCACCATGCCCGAACCGAGAGGGCCAGGCCGGTACAGTGCCAGCACGGCAATGATGTCTTCGAAAGTGCTGGGGCGCAGCTTTTTCAGCAGCTCCTTCATGCCGCGCGATTCGAGCTGGAACACCGCCGTCGTGTTGGCATCCGACAGGAGCGCGTAGGTCTCGGGGTCGTCCAGGCTCAGACGCGCCAGGTCGAAATTGGCCATACCCGGATTGAACTGGCGCACGTACCGCACGGCCCAGTCGAGGATGGTCAGGTTACGCAGTCCGAGAAAGTCGAACTTGACCAGGCCGATGGCCTCAACGTCATCCTTGTCGTACTGCGAGACCGCGACGTCGGGCTGGCCCGGCTGGCAATAGAGTGGGCAGAAGTCGGTAAGCTTGCCCGGCGCGATCAGCACACCCCCGGCATGCATGCCAACGTTTCGCGTGAGGCCCTCCAGCTGCTTGGCAAGATCGATGAGATTGCGCGCCTCCTCTTCCTGTTCGTAGCGTTCACGGAACGCGGGCTCCTGCTCAAGCGCCCGATCGAGGCTCCAGGGATCGGCCGGGTTATGCGGAATCAGCTTCGAAAGTCCGTCGCAATAGCTATAAGGCATGTCGAGCACGCGACCGGCATCGCGCACCACCGCCTTCGCGCCCAAGGTACCGAAGGTGGCGATCTGGCTGACGGCGTCTCTGCCGTACTTCTGCTTCACATACTCGATGACCCGATCGCGATTGTCCTGGCAGAAGTCGATATCGAAGTCGGGCATCGACACGCGTTCGGGGTTGAGGAAGCGTTCAAACAGCAGGTCGTAGCGTATCGGGTCGAGATCGGTAATACCCAGACAGAAGGCCACGAGAGAGCCAGCACCAGACCCCCGCCCCGGCCCGACAGGCACCCCGTTGTTCTTGGCCCAGTTGATGAAGTCGGCCACGATCAGGAAGTAGCCTGGGAAACCCATCTCGATGATGGTCTTGCATTCGCGCTCGAGACGCGCGCGGTATTCGGGCTCGCGCTCACGGCGCTCGTTGTCGTCGGGGAAAAGCTGCATGAGGCGGCGCTCCAGCCCTTCGGTGGAGAGCTGCACGAGATACTCTGCCAGCGACACGCCATTCGGCGTGGGGAAGTCGGGCAGCCGCGGCCGACCCAGTTCGAGCTCGAGATTGCAACGCCTGGCGATTTCTACCGTATTGAGCAACGCAGACGGAATGTCGGCGAACCGCCCTGCCATCTCCTCGGTGGACAGCAGGTACTGATCTTCCGTGAAGTGCCGCACCCGGCGCGGATTGGCCAGGGTTTCGCCCTCGGCAATGCACACGCGTGCTTCGTGCGCGCGAAACTCCTCGCGCCGCAGGAACTGCACCGGGTGTGTTGCGACGACCGGCAGGCCTAGCCGACCTGCCAATTGCGCGGTGGCCCGCACCAGCGCTTCCTCACCTTCGAAACCCGCGCGCTGCAGTTCAAGATAATAGGCGTCCGGGAAGACCTCGCCCCAGTACCGGGCGAACTGCTCTGCGGCACTCTCGTTGCCCGCTTGCAGGGCCATGCCGACATCGCCATGGCGCCCGCCCGACAGGACGATCAGCCCGTCGTTGAGCTCCGCCAGCCATTCGCGGCGTACCTCGGCCCTTCCGTGGTACTGGTTGGTCTGATAGGCGCGCGTGAGCAGCTCACAGAGATTGAGGTAGCCCGTGCGGTTGCGCACCAGCAGCAGCAGCCGGTAGGGCTGGGTGCGGTCGGTATCATTGCTGAGCCAGATGTCGCACCCCGTGATCGGCTTGATGCCGCGCGCGCGCGCCGTCTTGTAGAAGCGCACGAGCCCGAAGACGTTGGCCAGATCGGTGACCGCCACGGCGGGCTGCCGGAACTCGGCCACTCGGGCCAGCAGGTCGGGAATACGGACGATGCCGTCCGACACGGAGAACTCCGTGTGGACGCGCAGATGAACGAAGGTAGAAGAAGCAGCAACGTCGGACATGCAGCGATTGTAGCCGCCTCCGAGGGGAACGGTACCCGATCGCAGGCACGCGCGTGTCGGACCCGTCACGCGCGATTTGCCGTACGAAACTAATCGGCCCTTCCGCGCCCGCCCCCTAGCAGGACGCCGACATCTCGCTTGCCGCCCCCCCCTGCGGGCGTGGGCCGCTCGCGCACCAGACTACCCGCCTCGGGCGCCCTTGTTCCAGAAGGCTCGTAGGGCTTGTAGAAGATGTCATCGGCCGGGAGGGCGGGCCGACGCCCGCGGTGAGCTTCCCGGGCTCGAGACGGCGGCAGGGGCCGCTCGCCTTCCGCGGAACGCACCCGCGCGGGACGCACGACCGACGCCGCAGGCACGTCGAGCACCCCGCGTGGCACCTTGCGCCCGATCAGCGTTTCTACGTCGAGCAGGCGTTTCTCTTCCTCTTCGCTGAAGAGCGAAATCGCTTCGCCAGAGGCTCCGGCCCGACCAGTGCGCCCGATGCGGTGTACGTAATCTTCCGCGTTATATGGCAGGTCGTAGTTGATGACGCATGGCACGCCGGCGATATCGAGCCCCCGCGCAGCGACATCAGTGGCCACCAGCACGTCGAGTTCACCCGCCTTGAAGGCTTCAAGCGCCTTCATGCGCTCCATCTGCGACTTGTCGCCATGGATCGATTCCGCCTTGATACCGTCCGTATTCAATTGCCGCGCCAGCCGTGCGGTACCGATTTTGGTATTGGTGAACACGATGATCTGCTTCAGGCCGCGCGACTTCACGAGATGCGCTACCGCCGCCCGCTTCGCATCGGACGCAATGCGATAGGCGATCTGCGTGACCGTATCGGCCGTGGCATTGCGAGCCGCGACTTCAATTTCTACCGGTTCACGCAGATTGGCACGGGCAAGCTTGCGAATCTCGTTGCTGAAAGTGGCCGAGAAGAGCAGCGTCTGCCGTGTGGGCGGCAACAGGCGGCTGATGCGCTCGAGATCGGGCAGGAAACCCATGTCGAGCATGCGGTCGGCCTCATCGAGCACGAAAATGGAAACCTGGCCGAGATCGACCGTGCGCTGCTCGACGTGGTCCAGCAGACGACCAGGCGTGGCAATGAGGATTTCGCAGCCGCGGCGCAGGATGTCGATTTGCGCGCGAATGTCGACACCACCGAATACCACCGCCGAACGTAGCAGCGTGTACTGGCTGTAACGACGGACGTTTTCCGCGACCTGATCAGCCAGTTCCCGCGTGGGTGTGAGAATCAGCGCGCGCACCGGATGGCGCGCCGGCGAAGCGCTGGCGTTGGCCAACGGCAGCAGGCGTTGCAGGATCGGCAGCGTGAACGCTGCGGTTTTCCCGGTTCCGGTTTGTGCGGCCCCCATGACGTCACGACCCGTCAGGACAACGGGAATCGCCTGAGCCTGAATGGGGGTTGGATGCGTATAACCTGCCTCGACCAAGGCCCGCAGGATGTCGGAATGCAGCCCGAAATCAGCAAAGGTAAGCTCGGCCGAAGCGCGCTCAGCAGGCGCTGAGGTTGAAGCAGAATTGGAAATAGTGGAGTCGCTCAAAAATGGAACGTTGCAAAAGCAATGCGAAACGCACCAGAAACACGGACATGCGGCTAATCAACTGTTGATTATATACCGCACCAGATGGCCGCGCACGAGAAGCGTCCTTGCCTGGCCCCGAAAAACGACAGCCCGGCAGGAACAGGTTCGCCCCCGAGGGCAGGCATGAAACACGTACTCAAGGCAGCGCAGGAGTCGGATCGAACGAGCATTCCGGCGCGTTCTCGCCGTAGGCGTGGCACACCTCGAGGCGGCATCGCGCGCTGGCAAACAGCCCGCGCCCCTCACAGGCTTGCAGACGCTCGGCAAGCGTAGGCTCCGGCACGTGTGCTACACGCCAGGAGGCACGTGGCTGGCGTGTGTCGTCGCGCAGGCTGGCAACCGCGGCATGACCTGCAAAAGCAGACGAATCGCTACGTATGCCGCGGGCAGACAGCACGGATACCCGCCACTCCGGGGAAAGCGTTTCCGCCACATCGGCCAGCGGCTCTTCGGGCGGTGTCAGAACCTTGTTCGCCAGTTCATCCAGCCAAGGTGAAGCCGGAGTAGGTGCGACCCGGGACATGATGAAACCTGCCCGGCGCACCCTGGGCACGACGGCCCCGGCGCGGTCGGGGGCTTCGATTGCGCTGGCCTGCGCAGCAGCGCCGTAGTACTCCGGCGAAGGGGGGGTCAGGCCATTGGTCGACGACGGAGCGTCGTACGCGAAGAAGATCCAGAGAAGGCCGGCGACGCACAGGAACGCAAGCACCCAGGGCCATCGGGCACGGGGCACCAGGGTACCGGCGTCAGTATCGACGGTTGCTGGCGGGATGAACGGCCGGTCAGCCCCAGGCGCTTCGTGCCAGCCGCCGCTGAGGTGGCCCGAAGAACGAGCGGGTTGATCCGTAGATGACATTGTTACGAAGAAAGACACAACTGACCGTGTGAAACAAAAGTATCACACAATTGCCCGGAAAACGATCCACAGAGTGCTCCCTCCAGGCGCAACCCGGGTGACGACGTCCTGCTCCGGGCCGTGCCCATCATGCCTGCCTTTTCATCCACTTCGCCCGCTGTTCATCGCTTCGCCACACAGCGAAATGCAGCTTTGCCAATACGACAGGGTCGTCAAGAATCTGAACCTTCTGCCCTGGCGTGAGCCGGTCCGGGCCCAACTGCAATGCTGCATGTAACCGCTGTTCCCGCCCCCCATCGACCAGCCTGCTGAAACCATGGCGCGCAGTTGCCATGGCGCAAGCCAGCGCATTCACCACCGGATGCACCACGGCTTCCACGAAACCCGGATAGGTCCACTCACGGTACCACCGCTCGTAGCGACGGGTCGCCCGCAACTCCGGTGGCGGGAAACTCTCTTCAGGGATGCGGAACAGTCGGTTGCGTTTCGCGCGATGGCCCAGGCGTACCCGGCTGGAGAACACCGAGACCGGTATGACCAGCAACAGTGAAATCAGGATGGGGGACATCCACCAGAGAAAGGTGGGATTCAGCCAGCCGACCAGCGCACCCCAGGTCACGCCCAGCAGAGTCTGCGACCCGTGGTTGCGGATGGCCTCGATCCAGCCGGTTTCATCATTGCCCCGAGAGGGAGAAGTCCATTGCACCTGCCACCCCATGAAGGCGGACACGATGAAGCGGGTGTGGAACAGCATGCGCACCGGTGCCAGCAGCATCGAGAACAGCACTTCCAGCAGCATGCTGGCAAACAGTTTCAGCCGGCCCCCGTAGGGTTTCGGGTCGTGCAGTGCTACCCAGATGACGCTGAGCACCTTGGGCAGGAACAGCAGCACAGCAGTGGTGGTGAACAGCGCGATGGCCTTGGCAGGATTCCATTGCGGCCAGATGGGGAACAGCTGCCGCGGTTCCACGAAGTACTGTGGCTCGAACAGGGTGTGCACGGCCAGCAACGCGGTGGACAGCACCAGAAAGAGGAACCACAGCGGAGCCGACAGGTACGACATGACTCCGGTGAGAAATACCACCCGGTGCACGGGATGCACCCCGTCTATGAGGAAGAGCCGGAAATTCATCAGGTTGCCGTGGCACCAGCGTTGGTCACGCTTGAGCTCATCCAGCAGGTTGGGCGGCAGCTCTTCATAACTGCCCGGCAGGTCGTAAGCGATCCAGACCCCCCACCCGGCGCGCCGCATCAGAGCCGCTTCGACAAAGTCATGCGACAGGATGGCGCCGGCAAACGCGCCTTTGCCCGGCAGCGGTGCCAGGGCACAGTGGTCGATGAACGGCTTCAACCGTATGATGGCGTTATGGCCCCAGTAATGGGATTCGCCCAGCTGCCAGTAGTGCAGCCCTGCTGTAAACAGCGGTCCGTACACACGAGTGGCGAACTGCTGTATGCGTGCATACAGGCTTTCCTTGCCTGCTGCTCGCGGCGCCGTCTGGATGATGCCCGCTTCAGGGTTTGCTTCCATAAGCTGCACCAGCCGCACCAGACAATCACCTGTCATCACGCTGTCGGCGTCCAGCACCACCATGTAGCGGTAGCTGCCTCCCCACCGGCGGCAGAAATCGTCGATATTCCCGCTCTTGCGTTTCACCCGGCGGCGACGGCGGCGGTAGAAGATGCGGCCGAACCCGCCGGTTTCCCGGCACAGTTCCACCCACGCCGCCTGCTCGGCCACGCAGATGTCGGGGTTGTAGCTGTCGCTCAGGATGAAGAAATCGAAATGCCCGAGCCTGCCCGTGCGTCGCACTGATTCGAACGTCGCCCGCAGGCCCGCGATAACCCGTGGTACATCCTCGTTGCAGATGGGCATGACGATGGCGACGCGCACGCCCTCCGCGATCGACTCGAGCCCGGTCGTGTTGGCCGAGATGCTGTAACGGTCGCGCCCGCGCAGCAGCTGCATGAACCCGGCCAGCGCCGTCCAGAATCCTGAGGATACCCAGCCGAACAGCAGGGCAAACAGGAACAGGATGGCGATCTCGAGCCACTGACCGCCCTGATAGGGCAACACGCTACGCATGTACCAGGTGGCCACGATGGTCTGCAGGGCTACGAGCACCAGCAAGGCCATGCGTCGCCAGTGCCCCACGTGGCGCCAGCCACCTTCGTCGACGGGCGTGCGCAGCGCACGGCGCTCGGCATGCCGCTGACGCTTCTTCCCGCGCCAGCGCAGCCAGGCGCGCTTGACCGGGTTGGGCACCCAAGGTTCGGGCACCATGGAGGTACGCTGGACGTCGGGCGCCGATTGAATGCACGCTGCGCCGCGCCCGTCAGACTTCAGGATACCGGCTGCATCGAACAGGCCGCCATACTGCCAGCGAAGGCGCTCACGCTGGGAAGCGGCACCCGGCACGAGCGAACCCGCGTCTCCCCCATCGAGCAGCGCCAGCAAATCCTCCACTGTAGGAACCGGATGCTGTTGCAACAGGCGGGAGGCCAGTGCATTCCGCTCATCATCGTTGAACGGCAGCTGCCGAAGATAAGCCTCGACGGGGACAGGAAGTTGACTATTCTTTGTCATTGGTCAGCTGGTAGCTCCAGACTTCGGACAGAGCGGTTTCGCCGCTCATGAGGCGTGCACGCAATTCCACTGGTTTCCCCGGCTCTTTCGGCTTGACCCGAAATGACAGCCGCTGACCTTGCATGACAGGGTGACGGTGCACTTCCGCGCCAATGACCTCGGCGTTCCCGTTGTGCGTGATTTCTGCCGAAACCGGTACATCGTCGCCCAGTTTCTCCAGAACATCTCCTTTGAAATCGACCACGAAGCCGACAGTGCCGTCAGACCGTCGCACCAGGTCCTCGCCCCGCACCTCTCCAGGCGCCCTTCGGGTCTGCATGACCCAGGCCAGCGCAGGATCGTGGAAGCGGGTGTCGTTCATGGTCCAGTAAATACGGTATGAGAGCTCCAGGGGCGTGTTGTCGCCGGGCAGCTGATCAGGCACCCAGAATGCGACAATGTTGTCGTTGGTTTCGTCGTTCGTGGGTATTTCCACCAGTTCGAGCCTGCCTTCGCCCCACCCACCCTTCGGTTCCACCCATACACTGGGCCGCAGATCGTAGCGATCGGCGAGGTCCTCATAACGGGCAAAGGCGCGCGTGCGCTGCATCAGACCGAACCCGCGCGGGTTGTCGATCTTGAACGAACTCACCGACAGCCGGCGCGGGTTGTTCAGCGGCCGCCAGATCCACTCACCATTGCCGTTGTGGATGGCCAGCCCTTCCGAGTCGTGCAGCTCAGGACGGAAATTGGGTGTCGAAGGTGGCTGGTTGGCACCAAACAGGAACATGCTGGTGAGCGGTGCCAGGCCAAGCTTGCCGACCGACTGACGGAAGTACAGACGCACGTCCACGTCAACGACCAGTTCTTCGCCAGGATGCAGCACGAAACGGTATGCACCCGTGACGGATGGGGAGTCCATGAGTGCATAAATGGTGAGGTGGCGATCATCCCTGGCTGGACGGGCAATCCAGAACTCGCGGAAGAACGGGAACTGCTCGCCGGACGGCAGCGCCGTGTCGATGGCAAGCCCACGCGCCGACGCGCCGTAGACCTGGCCGCGACCGATCATGCGGAAGTAGGTTGCTCCAAGGAACGACGCGATCTCGTCGTCAAGCTTGTCGGCATGGTTGATGGGATGCAGCACCCGGAAGCCTGCAAGGCCCAGTCCTTGCAGTGCGTCCTTGTCGATGTTCAGGTCGCCGAAGTCGAATTGTTGCGGATCGTAGGCAAGTTCGTGCACGCCTTCAGTGTCGACCACGTGGATCTTGACCGGCGTGGTGAACTGCATGCCGATGTGATTGAGCTTGACCTGGAACGGCAGGTTATCGTTCCCCCAGACATGGGCGTCGCGTTTCTGCTGGATCTGCTGGTACTGCCCGAACTTCAGGGAACGCAGGGCTTCGGGCACCTTGTTGCCGGGCGGGACATACCGCTCGGCCGCCAGCGCACGCGCGCGCTTGATCACATCAAAGAAAGTGAACGCTCCGGCCTGCGTGGGTACGAATGTACAGGCCAGCAGCAAACCGACCAACAACAGCAAGGGATAGCGCACCGCGATACGTCTCGTCATGATCTGGACCAGTCGCAACCGAACCTCTGCAATGGAGAAACGCTTGTTAAACATTGAAAACATGATTGCATTCGCAGCGCGAAGGATTGTTGCACAATAGTGGTTAAAACTCTGTAAAGAACTGCTGCAAAACTGTCTTCAGGCTTACATGCTCACTCGCCGCCAATTCCTCACCGTTGCCACCGTTGCGGTTTCGCTACCCACGTTGCGTGCCTGGGCCTCCGACCCGGCCACGAGGCTCAGCTTCGGCACGCCCATCCCCTTCTCTTATGAGGGACTGGTCGAGAAAGCCCGACAACGCGCCCAAGGTGCCTACGTTCCTCCTCCACCCCTGCCCCAGGACGTGCTCGACCGCATCGACTACGACGCCCACGGCAAGATCCGCTTCAAGCCTGAACTCGCACTGTTCGCGGATGGGCCGGGTGAGTTCCCGGTTACATTTTTCCATCTTGGCCGTTTTTTCCGGATACCACAACAGCTGCATGTACTGGATCCGGCCACCGGCACTGCGCGCGAAATCATTTACGACGAACGCTACTTCGACATGCCGCCAGACAGCCCGGCGCACGAGCTGCCGCGCGGTAGCGGCTTCGCCGGCTTCCGCTTCCAGGAAAGCCGGCTCGCCGGGCCCGGCGGGCTCGACTGGAAGACGAACGACTGGGTGGCGTTCCTCGGGGCATCGTATTTTCGCGCGATCGGCGAACTGTATCAGTACGGGCTGTCCGCAAGGGGCGTGGCGGTGAATCCGGCGGTGCATGGCAAGGCTGAAGAATTCCCCGCATTTCGCGAGGTGTATTTCGAACCTCCTGCATCCCCCGGCAGCCCGGTGGTCGTGTACGCACTGCTGGAGGGGCCCAGCCTGACCGGGGCCTACCGCTTCGTCATGCGCCGCGAGACCGGCGTCATCATGGACGTAAAGGCAACCTTGTTCCTGCGGGAGAACATCGACCGCCTTGGCCTTGCACCGTTGACATCGATGTACTGGTTCTCCGAGAAAGCCAGGCCAGGCCTCGTCGACTGGCGTCCCGAAGTACACGACTCTGACGGACTTGCGCTCTGGACGCATACCGGCGAACGTATCTGGCGCCCGCTGAACAATCCGCCGCGCACCATTGTGTCGTCCTTCGTCGACAACAACCCCCAGGGCTTCGGGCTGCTGCAGCGCGACCGCGAATTCGACCACTACCTTGATGGCGTGCACTACCAGCGTCGCCCCAGCCTGTGGGTGGAGCCGCTCGGCAACTGGGGCCCGGGCGCCGTACAGCTCATCGAGATTCCGACTGACGACGAGATTCACGACAACATCGTCGCGATGTGGGTGCCGGAAGAGCCCGCGTTGAAAGGCAACCGGTACGATCTGTCGTATCGCCTGCACTGGCTTGCCGACGAGCCCTATCCATCGCCCCTGGCACGCACGGTGGCCACACGCATCGGTCGCGGGGGGCAACCGGGTCAGCCCCGCCCACAGGGCGTGACCAAGTTCATGGTGGAGTTCCTGGGAGGCCCGCTGACCACGCTGGCCTTTGGCGAACGGCCCGAAGCAGTCCTGTGGGCGTCACAAGGGAAGTTCTCGTATGTGTTCACCGAGGCCGTACCGGACGACATTCCCGGTCACTGGCGGGCGCAGTTCGATTTCACTCCCGACCGCTACGACGAGCCCATCGAGATGCGACTGTATCTGCGCTCAAGGGAAGGAGAGCCACTGAGCGAAACCTGGGCATACCAGTTTCACCCGCAGGCAACGGCGCCGAAGTAATCGACGGGGCACGACAGACAGCTGATCCCAGGGTCAGTTCGCGCAGCAGGGAGCCTGCGCCCCGCTGCGCGCAGCGTACCCACGAAAAATGTGCCGCCAAGGCCAGGTTCAACGCCGGGCGCGTAACTGCGGAGATCACTCGCCGGCCGCGTGCGACAGAGGCGTGCCAGGTGGAGCAACGTAGAAGACCACCAGCCGTACCGGCCCCTCGCCTGCGTTGCGGCCGTTGTGGACCAGCTGACTTACTTCCACCAGTGCCTGCCCGGGCCGGGCAGACTGTGTGCGTCCGTCCTTGAGCGTGATTTCAAGTTCACCATCGAGTACATACGCCAACGACGGCACAGGATGGGAGTGCCACCCGGTCTCGGCACCCGGCGCAAGCTCGATTTCCATCGCCGTGACTTCCACATTGCCGTGCGGCATGTCCAGCGGCTGGCCCGCCCATGTGGTGGCCGTCTGCAGCAAAACCCGGGAAGTCACGTTCACGGGGGCTGGCACCCCGCTGGGTGCGGGCTCGCTGCCTTGAGCCGGCGCCAACACCTGAGCTGCCAACCAAAGGGCCCCTATGGCCCATTTGCTGAACTTGAAGTGCTGGTGGCGGTGCGCGCCACACCTGTTGTTCGTATTGTGGTTCATTACGCCTGACCTCGTCGCCAACCTGCATGCCTTGGACGCTGGCGCGCGACCTCTGCAATGGCCCCGCCAGCAACAGGCTAGTTTATCGCAGCCCGTTTCGATGCGACATGATGGCGCAAACCTTGGCGCCGCGCTACGGTCGCAGCCACACAAATGAAAAAACCCGGCAACTTGTGGTTGCCGGGTTTGGAAAAGAACCTGATTTTATGAACCAAGAACTTCAGAATTGGTCGGGGCGGCGGGATTCGAACTCGCGACCCCTTGCACCCCATGCAAGTGCGCTACCAGGCTGCGCTACGCCCCGAAAGACTGAAACTATACCACGCATGCTTCTGTTGCGCAAGTAGCCTGCGCAACCATCGGCTTTGCCCGCGAACACGAGCCCGCCACACTCCCCTCATCAAGCTCGCGTAACGCGCGTCCCGTCATACTGAGCCCGCAATACACGCGCGCCAGGGAGGTACGCACGACGCTCCTCTTGCGGCTGAAGTACGCTTGCGCCCGGACCCGGCCAGGGTAAGCGGACCGCCCCGCACTAGCGCATGCAATCAGAGAATGGTGAACGTGCCGGCACCATTGAAACCTCTTCATTGCATGCAATCTGCCGTCAGCCCGAACGTGTCGCATGCTATCATTCGCGCGTCGACGTACACACCCTCGGTTAGCGTCCCCGTTCCCTGCCTTCCTGCCGCCTCATCCATGGCCACGCAAATCCAGACAGTTGCCAACGAACTCCGACGGCGCATCACGTCGGGAGCCTACCATCCTGGAGAACGCGTTACCGAACTGCAGGTTGCCGCCGAGCTGGGCGTGTCGCGCACACCGGTACGTCTGGCATTCGAAGAGCTGGCCGAAGAGGGCCTGCTCGAACGGCTTCCTACGCGTGGTTTCCGGGTACGCAGCCTCGACCTGCAAGCCATCATCGATGCGATCGACGTACGCGGTACGCTCGAAGGCATGGCAGCGCGCATCATCGCGGAACGTGGCCTGTCCAGCGAAACGCGCGCCGTGCTGCAGCAGTGCATCGATGACGGCCGGGCGCTGGTAGAAGATGCCAGACGACTCGAACACCCCTTCGACCGTGCCCGGTGGGCAGCAATGAATCGGCGGTTTCATCTGCTGATCGTCGAAACGGCAGGAAATGCCTCATTGACCAGTGCATTCCATCATGTCACGCGGCTGCCTCTGGCCGACCCCAGTGGTTTGGTGGTACATGGTGCCGTGCCCCAACTGGAGCTGGAGTTCATCCTGCGCGCCCAGCAGGACCACGAAGACATTCTCCGTGCGCTGCAGGCGGGCGAAGGCAGCCGGGTCGAGAGCCTGATGCGCGAACATGCCCGCCGCAGCCGCGACAACAAGCATCGACTCTTCCAGGAGATTGCCGGCGACCGCCCCAACGTTGCGTCCGGGGGCGCGGGGCGCACCCGGGCCGTGCTGCAGATCGTCAGTCAGGAACCCTGGCCACCGTCCTGAAACCGCGCTCGGTCATCGTGCCGCCTGGCCATGTCGCTGCCGGCATGGGAAGGTGCTCATGAACTTCTTTCCGGGAACGGTGTTTCCACACATCGGCGACGGCGGCCAGGGCCAGCAGCGATGTAATCGCCAGCATATCGGCAAGCAGCGCGCTTGCCGCATCCGGCGTACCGCCGGCCAGAAGATGCGATACTGTCTCGGCCAGTATCGAAATGACGGTACCCCCCACGAAGCACACCAGGCCATTTCGACCCACCGTGGCCAGCCAGGTCAGCCGACGCAACAGGGCATCGAGCCATCCACGCTGCGCCGCCAGGTACACCAGCCAGCCCATGGCCACGAAGTTTGCGACCCGCACCAGCGACGCGTTGCTTTTCGAGAAGGTAGCCACGCCATGGTCGAACCAGGACGAGACAAAGAGCTGCCGCATGTTCTCATGATAGGAGAAGAGCAAGAACACTGCTCCTGAAAGCACGATCGCGACGGCCAAAGCAGTCAGAATCCGCCGGCAGCGCTGTGTGCCCATCTCCAGCAGATGACGATGTGTACCCACAATCAACCCGAGCGTAAATACCAGCTGCCAGGCAAACGGATTGAACGTCCATGGACCGGTAACGCTGGGCAGAACATGAGCAAGCCAGGGAGCAAGCATCCATAGCGCCAGGCTCAGCACTAGCAGGATCTTCCATGACCGCCGCGCCAGGCGCATCCAGTAGGGCGTCAGCAGTGCGAAGAACACATACATGGGGAGGATGTCCGAGAAGAAGGGCTGACGCTGCAGCGTCACCACCTCGAACATCGCCCGCCCCGGAGCCGCTACGAAAGCCTTTATTTCCGAGCCATGGAATGCGGGCGTCTCCATGCCCAGCCACAACAATACCCCGCCGCTCATGAACATGAGTGCGGCAGTAACCAGGAACGCGCAGTAGATTTCCCAGGCGCGATGGCGAAAGCGGTGATCAGCTGCGGATACGCCCCGCTTGTGGGCAAGCCCGGTGTAGGCCAGCGCCGTGACCAGTCCCGCGAGAAACACGAACTGCTCGCTGGCGTCGGATATGCCGAAATTGCGGCTGGTCCCCCACGCCAGCACGCTGCCAGCGACATGGTTGACGACGATGAAGACAAGCGCAAGGCCTCTGAATACATCTATCGGATAGGATCGATTCTGCATACATGAAGCAATGACAGCAGCCTGACGGCCGCCCCATCGGGCACCCGCAGGAAACCTTCGGGAACGTCCTCGTCCCCCTCCTCCTTCCGGTTGCCAGTTCAGTCACCCCAGGTGGAAAGTCTTTCGCTCAGTCTGGCGCTATGGGAGGCATATGGACCAATGGCCTTTGCGCAAGTTCGATGCCCACGGAGTAACATTGCGTACGAATGTTTCGCCCATCCAGGATCCCCAGTGGTGATCACGGGAGGACGCCCGGCTTCAGTCCCAGGCACGGCAGGCGTGCCGACAGGGGTGCATGGGCGTGGTCACCGCTGGGCGTTCGTGATCCTTACAATAGGAAACCCGCATGCAAAACACCGATACGAACCATACGGATGCTCTGGCAGGGGTCAAGGTGCTTGAGCTTGGAGCGCTGATCGCCGGGCCTTATGCCGGGTCGCTGCTCGCGCAGTTCGGTGCAGAAGTGATCAAGGTCGAACCACCGCAACAAGGCGATCCGTTACGCAAGTGGCGCAAGCTGCATAAAGGTACTTCCCTGTGGTGGTATACGCAGAGCCGCAACAAGAAGTCGCTGACACTCGACCTCAAGAGCGAGGAGGCACGCGACATCATTCGCAAGCTCGCTGCTGATGTCGACATCGTAATCGAGAACTTCCGTCCAGGAACGCTCGAGAAATGGGGCATCGGGTGGGAAGACCTGTCCGCCATCAACCCCAGCCTCATCATGGTGCGCATTTCAGGGTACGGCCAGACCGGCCCCTACCGCCATCGGCCAGGGTTCGCGGCCATCGCCGAGTGCATGGCAGGATTGCGCTACACCACCGGGTTTCCCGACCGCCCCCCAGTACGCACGGGGGTTAGCCTGGGCGACACACTCGCTTCACTGTACGGAACCATCGGCGCGCTGCTGGCCATGTACCACCTGAAGGTCAACAACGGCAAGGGCCAGCTGGTGGATGTCGCCCTTTACGAGTCGGTGTTCGCCGTAATGGAAAGCCTGATTCCCGAGTACTCGGTGTTCGGCTACATTCGCGAACGCTCGGGCTCGTCGCTGCCGGGCATCGCCCCGTCCAACACCTACCAGTGCGCCGACGGCAGCTACGTCGCCATTGCCGGCAATGGCGATGGCATCTTCAAACGCCTCATGACAGCCATCGGCCGTGAAGACCTGGCGAACGACCCGGAACTCGCCCATAACGAAGGGCGCGTTGCACGCGTGGAGGAAATCGACGGCGCCATTTCTGAATGGACGGGCAAGCATTCGCTCAACGAAGTGCTCGACGTACTCGAGAAAGCCGAGGTGCCGGCCGGACGCATTTATACCGCCGCCGACATCTTCAACGATCCGCATTACCATGCCCGCGACATGATCCAGCGCTTCGAACTGCCCGACGGACAGCCCGTGCACCTGCCAGGCATCGTACCCAAACTCCAGGCAACCCCCGGCCAGACGCGCTGGCTGGGCCCCAGCCTGGGCGAGCACACCGACGAGATTCTGGGGCGCCTGGGATACTCGGTGGAAGACATCGCTGACCTGCGTACCCGCGGCATCGTCTGACACCCCATGTCGTCAGGATGAGCCACCAGGGCAGACCACCTGCCCTGGGCGCGCCACCATGCCGGATGTTTTCGCGTAGCAGATGACATCGCCATCCGGCGCTGCCCCAGCCGCCACGGCAGAATGGAAACTGCAGCGAACAAGGCAACATGCCAGGCTAGCCAAACACTTCCAGCGCCTTGCGTACGATCAGCCCCAGAGCGATCAACAGCCCGATGCCCAGCAGCATGATGCCACCATTGTGGCTGCGAAACCCGAAGCCGATGATAATGAGCACGCCACTAAGTACCGTCAAGAAAAGGATGACATTACTGCCCAGAAACATGGTGCGCCCCCCACTACGTGATGTCATGGGGTCAGCATACTGCAGGCAATCGCGCCCTGCACCGTCAATAGCGCGCGCGCATGAAAAAGGCCTTTCACGTGAAGGCCTTCAGTGGGATTCCTACGACAGCCGGGCACCAGAGCCGGCCGCCGGGATGCCTGACACTACCACATCATGCCAAGCTGTAATTTGGCTGCCTCACTCATCATGTCCCGGCTCCAGGGTGGATCCCACACCAGCTGGACATCGGCTTGCATGACTCCGTGGATCTGCAGCAGCTTGTTGCGCGCCTCTTCCGCGATGAAGAAGCCCATGTTGCAGCCTGGTGCGGTCACGGTCATCCTGACTTCCAGACGGAAGCCTCCCTCTGGCAGCTCGATGGCCTCGCACGAATAGACCAGACCCAGATTGACGATATCGACGGGAATCTCGGGATCGAAACAGGTTCCCAACTGTTCCCAGGCAGCCTTGAGGACCGACTCGCGCGTGAAATCGGGATCTCCCACCTTGGGTATGGCGTCAGGAGAAATCGCTTCCACACCGAGCGCATCCGCATCGGTACCCTCGATACGGTACAGATTGCCACCTGACAACACCGTGAAGCTGTTGCCCATCTGCTGAGTAATGCGCACGACGGTACCCTCACGGAGGGTGACCTCGGTTGCCCAAGGAATCTGCACAGCCTTGCAATCCCGAGTGAGGGTAAGTTCCATGTTCCTGTAATCCATGACGAACTCCGAAGTTCGAACGTCTCCGCCTACCCAGCAGCATTCATGTTGTAGTTTCCACTTTCTGGCACACGGTGGCTCCCGCGTTCTGGCGCGCGATGCCGTGGCGATGCCCCGCTACTCGGTCTTGGCCGGCTCGAGCGTACCCTGAATGGCGTTGTGCAACGTGTGCCAGGCCAGGGTTGCACATTTCACCCGCACCGGGAATTCGCGCACGCCCGACAACACGGCCAGCTTGCCGAAATCGCGCTGCGGCGGGTCTTTTTCGGTAAGCAGGGAATGCATGTCGTGGAACAGGGCCTCTACCTCCTCGATCGGCCTGCCCTTTACCGCTTCCGTCATCAATGACGCGGATGCAGTGGAAATGGCGCAACCATGCCCGACGAAGCTGACGTCTTCAACCACCCCTTCGTTCACCCGCAAGTAAACCGTAAGTTGGTCTCCGCACAAGGGGTTGTGGCCAACCGCCGTACGATTGGCACCCTCGAGCTCGCGAAAGTTCCGCGGATTTCGGTTGTGGTCGAAGATGACTTCCTGGTACAGCTCTCGAAGTTCGTGAAACTGATCGGTCATTGCATGTCTCCGGTGCCAAACAACTCCTGGGCCTTGCGGATGGCCGCGACCAGGGCGTCGATATCCTGCGGCGTGTTATACACCCCGAACGATGCCCGCGCCGTTCCAGGAATACCGAACTGCGTCATCAGCGGCATGGCGCAGTGGTGTCCTGCCCGGATCGCAACACCTTCAGCGTCGAGGATGGTGCCCAGATCGTGCGGATGGATGCCATCGACCAGAAAGGAGACAATGCCGCATTTGTTGGCCGCGGTACCGATGATCCGCAGGCCGCGGATCTGCGCCAGCTGTTCGTGCGCATAGGCCACCAGGGCCTGCTCGGCGGCATGGATGCGCTCCAGCCCCAGTTTGCGTACATATTCGATGGCCGCTGCAAGCCCGATGGCCCCCGCAATGTTGGGAGTGCCGGCCTCGAAACGCTGCGGCACATCGGCGTAAGTCGTGCACTCGAAGCTGACGGTGTAGATCATGTCACCGCCCCCCTTCCAGGGAGGCATCTGCTTGAGCACGTCGTATCGTGCATACAGTGCGCCGATACCGGTCGGCCCATAGAGCTTGTGACCCGAGAACACGTAGAAATCGCAACCCAGCGCTTGCACGTCGACCGGCATGTGCGCGACAGCCTGCGCCCCATCGATCAGGGTGGCCGCACCCACGGCCTGCGCCGCGCGCACCATCTCGGCGACCGGATTGATGGTGCCCAGCGCATTTGATACGTGGGCGACCGCTACCAGCCTCGTGCGTTCGTTCAGCAGGGCCTGATACTGGCTCAGCACTACCGTACCGGTGTCGTCTACCGGTGCAACCCGCAACACTGCCCCGGTCTGCTCGCACAGCAGCTGCCAGGGCACGATGTTGGAGTGGTGCTCCAGCCCGGTGAGAACAATCTCGTCGCCCGCGCGAAGATTCGCGCGCCCCCAAGTCTGGGCCACCAGGTTGATGCCTTCGGTTGTCCCCGAGGTGAAGACGATTTCTTCTGCCCGCCGGGCGTTCAGCAGCGCCCGCACCTGCTCGCGCGCCTCCTCGTACAACTCGGTGGCCCTTTGCGACAGGCGATACACACCGCGGTGGATGTTCGCGTTGGTCGTCCGGTAGAAGTCGAGCTCGGCATCGATGACTGCCCGGGGCTTCTGTGTGGTCGCGCCGTTGTCGAGATAGACAAGACGCTTGCCGTTCATCGTGTTCCGGAGAATCGGAAAGTCATCCATGCAGTCGATCGGCGCAGCAGCGTCGCCCACGGGAGCGGCCGGGCCCGCTGCCGCACCGCGCGCGCCGGACCCCGCGTCGACGCGGTCTTCGTTGTACGGGTTTGTGTCGGTGATCGGCCCGAACGTCTTGGCTTCACTCATGGTCGTAATTGAACTCCTCCAGCATCTGACCGCCCGCCGGCAAGAGCTTGCGTATGGCCTGACTACCCAGTTGCCGTACCACCGGAATGTCGATGCGTTGCAATACTGACGACGCGAACGCGTAGGTCAGCAGGCTGCGCGCGTGATCGCCATCGATGCCGCGGCTGCGCAAGTAGAACAACGCGTCGCCATCGATCTGGCCCACGGTAGCGCCATGCGAGCATTTGACGTCGTCAGCGTAAATTTCAAGCTCCGGCCGCGCGTCGGACCGCGCCCGGCGCGAAAGCAGCAGGCTGTCAGAGCGCTGCCCCGCATCGGTACCATCGCTGCCGCGCGCCACCACGATCCTTCCGGTAAAGACGCCTCGTGCCATGTCATCCAGGATGCCGCGGTAATACTCGCGGCTGGTCCCGTTGGGTTGCGCGTGGTCGATAAGCGTGTGATGGTCGATGTGGCGCTTGCCGTCGACGTAATAGAGTCCGTTCAGCAGGCTTTCGCAGTGTGTGCCGTCCATCTGGTCGACGATGTCGTGCCGCGCCAGTCGCGCACCAAACGACAACGAATGCGACGCGAACTGCGAGCGCCGCGCCTGTACGACGTAGAGCGCAGAATAATGAAACGCGTCGTGAGGTTCCTGCTGCAGACGGGCATGGGCAACACGCGCGCCTTCGGCCACGTGAACGCGGGTAACCGCATTCGTGAAGCTGCCTGTGCTGGCCGCGGTTTCCTGCACTGCCTGTCCAGCAGGCAAGGCATTGCGAAGCCGGTATCCGGATCCATCCGCCATCGCCTCCGCACCCAGATAGTGCTCGACGATATCAAGACGGGAGCCCGGTTCCGCTACCACAACGTTGCGCAAGAAGGCTGCGGCTTGCGGAGTGCTGGTCAGGTGAATGAGGTGAACCGGCCGGCGCATCTCCAGGCCTTCCGGTACCCGGATACATACCCCGTTGGCGGCGAGGGCCAGGTTCAGCGCTGCAACAACTTCGCCCTCATCAGCCCTACCGTATAACGCCTCCAGGGCAGCGTCGTCCTCCTCGAGCGCGACGGCCAGCGGACGGATCTGCACCTGACCCGACTGCGCGCCTGGCCGGTGCCAGGCCAGGCGACCATCGAAGAAGACCAGACATTCACTGTCGGGATGCAAACCCAGCTGTTCCACTAGTGCCATGGCGAAGGTGCGCTCCGCTTCGCCGGCCTGTGACACCACTGCCCTGAAGCTCTGCTGTTGCAGGAGAGTCAGCGAAGTATGCCGCCATTGCTCGCGCCGGGTCGTCGGCCAGCCCTCACGCTGGAAGCGCTCGATGGCCTGCTGTCGAACCGCCGCCAGCCAGGCGGGCACGGCCGCGCCCGAAGTGATTTCCTGCAATTGGCTCATCCACGCCGGTAACGCACTCATGCACGCGCCTCCCCGTCCGGATGCGGTCCTTTCGCCGGTGGGGCAGCATCGAGTCCAAGCCAGCCATAACCGCGCTCTTCCAGCTCACGGGCAAGTTCGAACCCGCCCGATCTGACGATCTCGCCGCGCGCAAGGACGTGCACATGGTCAGGGACGATGTAATCGAGCAGACGCTGGTAGTGCGTAATCACGATGAGAGAGCGATCCGGCGAACGCAGACGGTTGACACCGTCCGCCACGATCTTGAGTGCATCGATATCGAGGCCTGAATCGGTTTCGTCGAGCACCGCCAGGCGCGGCTCGAGCAGGCTCATCTGCAGCACTTCGTTGCGCTTCTTCTCACCCCCTGAAAACCCCTCATTGACCGAGCGGTACAGGAACTCTTCGCGCATGCCGACCTGCTGCATCTGATCCTTGACGCGCTGCAGGAAGTCCATGGCATCGAGCTCATCCAGACCACGATGCCGCCGCACGGCATTCACCGCCGCCTTCAGGAAATAGGCGTTCGAAACTCCCGGGATTTCCACCGGATACTGAAACGCCAGGAAGAAGCCCTCGCGAGCACGCTCCTCCACGGACATGGCCAGGAGATCCCGCCCGTCCCAGGTTACGGAACCCTCGACGATTTCGTAATCTTCACGGCCGGCCAGCACCTGGGCCAACGTGCTTTTGCCCGAGCCGTTGGGCCCCATGATGGCGTGAACCTCGCCAGTACCTACCACGAGATTCAGGCCCCGCAATACTTCGCGATCGCCCACGCGCACGCGCAAATCCCTGATTTCCAGCATATGGCTCTCCTAGCTATCCTTATCCAACGCTACCTTCCAGGCTGATACCGAGAAGCGCCTGAGCTTCGACCGCGAACTCCATGGGCAACTCGCGAAATACCTGCTTGCAGAATCCATTGACTATCATCGATACCGCATCTTCCGCCGACAGCCCCCGCTGCATGGCATAGAACAGTTGGTCTTCCCCAATGCGCGACGCCGTGGCCTCGTGTTCGATGCGCGCCGTGGGATTGCTGACCTCGACGGTGGGGAACGTGTGTGCCGCGCACTGCTTGCCAATCAGCAGCGAGTCGCACTGAGTGAAGTTGCGCGCATTCTCGGCCGTGGGCGCCACACGCACCAGCCCACGGAAGGTATTGCTGCCGTGGCCAGCTGAAATTCCCTTGGAAATGATGGTGCTGCTGGTGTTGCGGCCGATGTGTATCATCTTCGTACCGGTATCGGCCTGCTGCCGATGGTTGCTGAGCGCCACCGAGTAGAACTCGCCAACCGAGTCGTCGCCGCGCAGCACGACACTGGGATACTTCCAGGTAATGGCGGAACCCGTCTCGACCTGTGTCCAGGAGATGCGCGAACGTTTGCCCTGGCACAGACCACGTTTCGTAACGAAGTTGTAGATGCCCCCGACGCCATTCTTGTCGCCCGGATACCAGTTCTGCACGGTCGAATACTTGATGTAAGCGTCGTCGAGTGCAACCAGCTCGACCACCGCCGCGTGCAATTGATTCTCGTCACGCATGGGTGCCGTGCAACCCTCGAGGTAGCTGACGCTGGCCCCTTCCTCGGCGATGATCAGGGTGCGTTCAAACTGCCCCGTGTCACGCGCATTGATCCGGAAATAGGTGGACAATTCCATGGGGCAGCGTACGCCCTTGGGCACATACACGAACGACCCGTCAGAGAAGACGGCGGAATTGAGCGCCGCGTAGAAGTTGTCCCCGGGCGGTACGACCGTGCCCAGATATTTGCGCACCAGTTCGGGGTGCTCGCGCACGGCTTCCGAGAACGAACAGAAGATGATGCCATGCCTGGCCAGGTCTTCCTTGAAGGTGGTCGCTACCGAGACGGAATCGAATACCGCATCCACCGCCACGCCCGCCAGCCTGGCACGCTCGTGCAGGGGCACGCCCAGGCGTTCGTACGTGCGCAACAGTTCGGGATCCACTTCATCCAGGCTCTTGGGGCCATCCTTCTTGCTGCGGGGCGCCGCATAATAGACGATGTCCTGGAAGTCGATGGGCGGAAACGTCAGGTGCGCCCATTCGGGTGGCGTCATTTCCTTCCAGATCCGGTAGGCCTCGAGGCGCCATTCGAGCATGAACTCAGGCTCGTTCTTCTTCGCCGAGATGGCCCGGATGATGTCTTCCGAAAGGCCTTTCGGAAGCGTATCTGTCTCTACTTCGGTCTCGAAGCCCGCCGTGTACTCACGGTCGAGAAATGCCTCCAAGGGATCGGCCTTACGTTGCTCGGTATACATATTCATTTGCCTGAACTCCAGGTAATGGCGGCCTGAGACGGAAAAACTGTGCCGTTGCGGGACACTTCGTGCCCCACCGGCGAACCAACGGGTTGCACCATGTCTGCCAACGTAATTGCCTGCAGACTGCGGCGCAGTGTGGCATTGACACGCTGCCAGTTCACGCGCACGCGACAATTCGCCTCGAAATCGCACAGGCCGTTATTCGCACTGCATTCCGTCAAGCCGAAGGGTTGCTCCTCGAGTGCATCGACGATCTGTGCCAGGCTGATCTCGCCCGCGGCCCGGCTGAGCGCGTACCCACCGCGTGCCCCGCGCTCGGCCCGAACCAGGCCGTGCCGCGCCAGCGTCTTGAGCACCTTGCTGACCGTGGGTTGTGCCAGCCTCAGCCTTCCTGCCAGCTCACTCGCACTGAGCATGCGGTGAGGCTCGGCCGCCAGCTGCGAGAGCACGAGCGTGCCGTAATCAGTCAGTTTGCTGATACGAAGCATAGGAGTGCGACGTTGAACGAGGCGAGGCCAGGGAAACGACGCGCAGCAATGCCGATGCGCTGATTGTGACAACCGCGGTCGTTCGACGGAATTGCCCCACAGGAAAGGTTTCGACAACCAACAGGACCAGGCCGCTGCACCCGGGGCGCTCAGAGGACATAGACGTCAAGCCCAATACGCCCTATCGAAGCTACACACCCACAGGATGCAACTTGGACAATGGCAGTACGGTTTGAATTCGTCGACTCGCAAAGAGCGCTGTTTGCGAATATAGTACCAATTTGGTACTAAATTGACAACCCACCAGAAGGGATCTTGTCGCGAAAGTAGGCTTGCTACGCGAAGGTTGTTGTTGCGATGCGTCGCATAGTTTACCTCACCTGGCAGCGCGGCCAGGGCGACGCATGCTGAGGCGATACTGCCACCCTCATGCATGGGGCGGCAGATGCGGAGCGGTCAGGACGCACTCGGAACGCCGAAGGAACGCGGCGTGACTGACGCAACCAGCGGATCGGCCGAGGCGCCACTGTCTGCCGCATGCCCGCTCGCGACCCCTTCCCCTGGCCGGGCAAACCCTGCCGGGGTCTGTCGTGGTTCGGCAGGTTCGCTGCCCTCATCCGGCTCGCTACCGACGCCGACAACGTCAGATACGGCAGCTACAGCCGTGGCAGGCAGTATCCGATCCGCTGCCTGTGCCAGTCCTGCCATCTGACGCGCGAACGCCTCTGCTGTCTCGAGGCCAGATGCGAGCCAATCGGACAACTCCTGCAAATCGGCGCGCAGCGCCTGCAGATGAGATGTCGACAACGACAGCGACTCTTCCAGCTGCTGGGCAGCACGCGGGTCGCTCAGGCGATTGCGCGCACCACTGATGGTGAAGCCCTGCTCGTAGAGCAACTCGCGAATGCGGCGCACCAGCAGCACTTCATGGTGCTGGTAATACCGTCGGTTGCCGCGACGCTTCAATGGCCGCAACTGCGTGAATTCCTGCTCCCAGTAACGGAGCACGTGAGGTTTGACGCCACAGAGTTCGGCAACCTCACCGATGGTGAAATAACGCTTGGCAGGAATGGGAGGCAGCACAATGCCGACTTCCGATCGTGTCATGGCCCTACCTTCTGGTCAGCAGCTGGAAAATCAGGAGTGGGATACATCGGTATTCTCGTGGGCGGGTTCATGCGGCATGCTCTGCTCTACCAGAGCTTTCAGCTTCTGGCTGGCATGAAACGTCACCACGCGTCGCGCGGCAATGGGAATGACCTCGCCCGTTTTCGGATTACGACCGGGTCGCTGCGGCTTGTCGCGGACCTGGAAGTTTCCGAAGCCCGACAACTTTACCGCATCCCCACTCTCCAGTGCGAGACGGATTTCGTTAAAAAACGCTTCGACCAGCTCTTTGGCCTCGCGCTTGTTGAGGCCGACCTGCTCGTGCAGCATTTCGGCAAGTTCGGCCTTCGTGAGCGTGCGTACTTCTGATGGCCGCGTCGAACTGGAGTTGGAATCAGGAACGTACACGGCAGATATGTCACCTAAAGTCATGTGCGCTGTCGCGCGCCATGACGCTGCATGAGAGCCCCGCTCAGGCGGGCCATGCATTCGTCAACACGCGCATCGGCCAACGTTACTTCAGTATCCTGCAGTGTAATCCGAAACGCAAGACTTTTCTCCTTATGCGACAACGACTTATCACGCCACACGTCGAACAGGGCGATACTGCGCACGATCTCCATGCCGGGTTCGCGGCGAACCTCGTCGAGCGTATCGAGCACAGCCTGGTATGGCACTTCCTCGGGCACCCACATCGCCAGGTCACGCTGCACCACCGGCTGACGCGATACGGGCCGTGCCTGTGGCAGCTGCAGGCGCGTCAGCGGCTCCACCTCGAGCTCGAACACGATGGGAGACTGCGGCAGGCCAGCCTCCTGTGCCCAGCGCGGATGCAGTTCGCCCATCCAGCCCAAGACCTCGCCGTCGAGCTCGATCCGCGCGCTTCGCCCCGGGTGCAGGGCCGGGTGCGTGTCGGCCATGAAGCGCAAGCGACCCGGAGCAGCAACGAGCGCCTCGACGTCGCCCTTGACATCGAAAAAGTCGACCTGACGAGCAGGCTCACCCCACTGCTCGGGCAAGGCCGGCCCGTAGGCAATGCCCGCAATCCGCAGTGGCTGATGCACG
>CALAGD010000013.1 GCA_937891425.1 uncultured Pigmentiphaga sp. | reverse complement strand
AAAAAGCATTGCCAGGCTTGAGGACGACTATGGCGTTGCCCTGCTTGAGCGCAGCGCGAAAGGCATCCTGCTCACCCCTGAGGGCGAGGAGTTCCTGCTGCTTGCGCGCTCTGCCGTGCAGGAGGCCAACCGTGTGGCATCGTGGCTGAAACGGGCGGCGACGCGTCAGCAGCCCACCATCAATATTGGCGTGTCGATCGACCCGGCCATACGTCTGGCGCCGTCGGTGCTGAACGATTTCCGCAACTGCAACCCCGATGTAGCCCTGCACATTACGCATTCGATCAGCTCCGACTTGTTGGTACGTTTGCGTGACGGGCGCATCGAACTGGCGGTGATGCGCATGGAGCGACAGCAGAATACCGACGACCTGGAAGTGGTTTTCCTGTATCGCGACAAGCCGGCCATCATGGCGCGGGCCGGGCACCCGTTGCGGTACGCCCGGCGGGTAAGCGAACTTACTGCATGCGACTGGATTGTGGTAGGTGGCGCTCCGAACCAGGGAGTGGAAGATGCCAGCCTGGTAGAGCTGTTCGATGAGGCCGGCCTGGGGCGCCCGCGTATCGCCGCGTATTGTTCGTCGCTGTTCGACGCCATATCCATGCTGCTGGATTCCGATTTTCTTGCACGCCTGCCGGGCAACGTGCTGCACCATCCTCTGGTACGTGACCGCATCGTGGCCATCGAGGTGGAAGATCCGCCGCGCCCCTACGAGATTGCGCTGGTGTACCGTGCCGCCCGCAAGCTGAGCCGCGAGGCCCAGATGCTTGCCGCCATGATCCGTTCGTACGTGCGGGTGGACCAGCTGCGTACGCGGGTCTGACGCAAGTTCAGCGGGGCCATCCACCCGCAAGGGAGAGGACATGGGCGGGGTCGGGGTGAGGTGGATCAGCAACGCGGCGAGCTGTACGGCGTTGCGGGGCGCTTTCGCGGTATCGCGAAATGCCCAAACGATTTATGCTCCATGGACAAGGAGGAGGACGGAATGAAGATCACCCGCTATTCACGCAACGCGCGCATGTCGCAGGCAGTCGTTCACAACGGTACGGTGTACCTGGCTGGCCAGGTGCCCGACGATGCCAACGCATCCATCGAGGAACAGACCCGCCAGGTGCTTGCGAAAATCGATGACGTCCTGAAGAAGGTGGGTTCAGGCAAGAGCCGGCTGCTGACCGCGCAGGTTTACCTGGCGGATATCAGCGACTTCAACCGGATGAATGCGGTGTGGGAGAAGTGGGTGGATCAGCTTGAACCCCCTGCCCGCACCACCGTGCAGGCGAAGTTGGCCAACCCGGCTTTCCGCATTGAGGTTACGGTGGTGGCCGCCCTGGCCGAAGGGGTGCGCTTCGGGGATACCGACACGTCGTACTGACGCGGGAAGTGTTGCGGGGCAGCAGACCGGGTGCTGGCCTGGCCCCTGGTGCATCAATGCATCAATACATCAATACCAGGGCAGGATCCTGTCGGCGACAAGGCTGGCCCGGGCGTCGGCGATGTCTTGGCGATGGTCGATGAGCAACGAGAACACGTTGCCTGCGGAAGCTCCGAAGAAGGCCAGCGACAGCAGTGGCATGCCGGCAATCAAGGTGACGATCATCAACAGGAATGAGGCCACCATGACGGACAGGGTGGCAGGCGACCGCGCGGCTACGGAGCTGCGTTCAGATTGTTGAGACAAATCGCGGGAACTGTTGCTGACAGCGCTCATGGTTTGCAAGATCGATTCCTCCTGAAAATTGGCAATTGAAAGTGGCAGGCTCGATCGCATGTTCAGGAGAACACCGAACAGCAGGTGCTGGTTTCCGGGAGATCCTGGAAGCGACGGTACCTGAAGTGTAACACTTACTCTTCTATAAGACTAGGGTTTTCCCCTAGTAGTTCCCGCCCGTGTCGTCCATGCGACATCGACGGCGTACATGGTCCGTAATGTGGACACCAGTTCATGTTTTTGCCAAGGCCGCTGCTTCGTCCCTAGAATGGAATGCAGGCGGTTCAACACCTGTATCACAAGAGCCGGCGCAGTCTGGCCACGACAAGGAGGGGGAACTATGACGACGATACGTGGGGGATGGTTTCGCGGTGGCATGGGACGCTACGCCGGGCGCGTGCTGGGCGCCCTGTTGGGCACGGTGGTGGCCTGCAACCTGGCCAGCGCGGGGGAGCACGAGGCCTGGAAGCCGCAGAAAGTCGTACGCATCATCGTGCCCATCGTGGGCAGCACGAATGATGTGCTGGCCCGACTGCTGGCGCCCGAGCTCGAGGCAGCGTTTGGGCAGTCGTTCATCGTGGAGAACAAGCCGGGTGCGGGGGGCAATATTGGCGCCTATGAGGTCGTGCGCGCCGAACCCGACGGACATACGCTGCTGGTTGGTTACAACGGGCCGCTGGCGATCAACCCGACCCTGTTCAAGAACATTCCGTACGATCCGCTGAAAGACCTGCGTCCCATTACGCTGTTCGTGAAGGCGTCGCAATACCTGGTGGCTCATCCGTCCATGAATGTGGATACGGTGGAAGGTTTTCTCAAGAAGGTGAAGGACAACCCCGGCAAGTATTCGTATGGATCGGTGGCCATGGGCAGCGCCTCGCATCTCACCATGGAGATGCTGAAGATGGAGGCTGGGCTCGACATTACCCACGTGCCTTACAAGGGGGCGGCACCGGCCATGGTCGACCTGGTGGCCGGGAACATCCAGGCCGGGTTCTTCGTGCCGGGCAACGTGCAGCAGTATGTGCAGGACGGGCGGCTGAAACTGATCGCGTCCAGCGGCAAGGTGCGCATGAAGTCTACGCCTGATGTTCCGACGCTGCACGAGTCGGGCTTTCCGGGGTTCGAGGCGACCTCGTGGATTGGTCTGCTGGCGCCGGCCAGAACGCCCGATCACATTGTCCGGCGCTATAACGAAGAGGTCGTCAGAATTCTGAAAACCGACAGGATGCGCGCCAAGCTTGAAGAGATGGAGTTCGAGGTGGTGGCGTCCACGCCGGAAGAGTTTGCCGACTGGATCCGCCTTGAAACCGGGCGTTGGGGCAAGGTCATCCAGGCGACGGGCGCCAAAGTGGAATGAACCCCGGGGCCGGGAGGCACTATTGGCGCACGGGCGCGAGGGCATGGCCAGGCGGATCGTGCCTGATCATTGCCAACTGGCCCGGGGCAGTGCATCCGGCGGGCGCTCGCGCAGGGCGGTGCCCCTGCGCCACTGGCAGGGCGCAACCCGCAGGACTCAGACGGCTCCTTGCAGCTCGGGCACTCCACCCGGTTTTTCATGGGGCGTGAGTTTGTTCACCACGGCATGTACGCCGTGCAGTTCGAGGATGCCGGAAATGAGCCGGTCCTGGTCTTTGGCCAGAACCGGCCCACTGAGGGTGACGCGACCTTCGTGCACCTCGACGTCGATGGCCTTGGGATAGGAAATGATGTGCCCCATGCGCGCACGCACCTGTTCGCGCAGGATGTGGTCGGGGGGCTGTGGCTGCAGGCCCAGTTGCTCGCGCGCCTGGTGCAGTGCTCCGCGCGCCTTGTTGAGCGCGTGGCGGCGTTTGCCTTCGAACAGTTCACACGCATCGCGCGCCCGTGCCTCGAGTTTGTCGCAGAAGACGGCGCGCCGGCGTCGCCCATGGGCAGGGTCGAGGAAATACATGGTGAGAGCCCCCGCGGCGGCGGCTGCGACTACCCTGATGAAGCTGGCCATGAGCATTCTCCTTTGCAATGCAGGGTTGCTTGGGTGGCTGCGCACAGCCCGACTCAACGCATGTCAGGAGTTACGCGAGCCGTTGCATAATGGTTGGTGCTGAATGCATGCGACTCAATAAGGAACGACTTGAGGCAGATTATGGCAGATGACACCATCTGGGGGCACTTTATCGGGGGCAGGTTCGTAAATCCGGAGCAGGCCGAGGTTCTTCACGAATACAACCCGCGCACCGGGCAGCAGCACTATCGCATCACGCGTGGTACAGCGGACGACGTGGCGCAGGCGGTGGCAGCAGCGCACAAGGCACAGCGCGCCTGGCAAGACCTGAAACCGCTGGAGCGTGGGCGCGTGCTGAATCGCATCGCGCTGGCTGCCCGGCAACAGGCCGAACGCCTGGTTGAAATCGAGCACCTGGAAACCGGCAAGCCACTGCCCGTGGCGCGCGCCGGGGTGGAATCCGCCATCGATTACCTGGAGTTCTACGGTGGGCTGGCACCGTCGCTCGAAGGGGAGTTCATTGATGTGGGGCCGGGGCGACTGTGCTATACGCGCCGCGAGCCTTACGGCACGGTGGGGGTCATCCTGCCCTGGAACGGGCCGCTGAACCAGGCCACGCGGGCCATCGCCCCGGCACTGGCGGCGGGCAACACGGTGGTGGCCAAGCCCTCGGAATACACCTCGGTGTCGTTGCTGGAGTTCGCGCGTATCGCCACCGAAGCGGGGCTGCCGGCCGGGGTGCTCAACGTGGTGACCGGGCTGGGACGTGAAGTGGGCGAGGCCATTGTCGCGCATCCCGGCGTGGCCAAGGTTTCGTTCACCGGGTCGGTGCGGGCCGGACGCGAAGTGGGGCGCATTGCCGCCGAGCGCATCATCCCTGTCACTCTGGAACTGGGCGGGAAGTCGCCCAACATCGTGTTTGCCGATGCAGACATCCCCGCAGCGGTGAAGGGGTCGGTGCGCGCGTTTACGGTGAATTCGGGGCAGGTGTGCGTTGCCGGCACGCGTTGCCTGGTCGAACGCAGCATCTACCCGCAGTTTCTAGAGGCGCTGGCGGTCGAGGCCGAGAGGGTGGCGGTTGGAACCGACGAGCCGGGTGCGCTTGGGCCCATCATTACGCGCGACCAGTTCGAACGCGTGCAGAAGTACCTGGAATTGGCGCGCGAGGAAGGTGCGCGCTTGGTGACAGGCGGCACCACGGTGCAGCCAGACGCCACGCCCACGGGCTGGTTCGTGAAGCCCACCATCTATACCGACGTTACGCCCGACATGCGCATCGTGCGCGAGGAAATCTTCGGGCCCGTCGGGGTGGTCATTCCGTTCGATACGGAAGAGGAGGCCATCGAAATCGCGAATGACACGAACTACGGGCTGGCGGCCGGCCTGTGGACAACCAGCCTGAGCCGGGCACACCGCGTGGCCGCGCGACTGCAGGCGGGCCAGGTGTATATCAACGAATACCCCGGTGGGGGTGTGGAAACGCCGTTCGGCGGTTACAAGCAAAGCGGCATTGGGCGCGAGAAAGGCCGTGAGGCGCTGTTTCACTATGCCCAGCTGAAGACCGTCATCATCAGGCTGTAGGCCGGCAGCACGGGCGCGCGCCTGCTGACTGTGCGGCATCCGGGGGGCACGGGGCCTGTTGCGAGGGCTTGGATTCCCGCAGGAAGACCCTAAATAATGGTTTCAGCGGTCTTCTCTGTGTGTCATCTGGCGGCCGCATGGCAAGGCCGCCAGTTTTTGTGTTGCCCCCAACGGGCAACCGCGTGACGACGCAACGTCTTTCCATCAGGCAGTTCAGTGAAGGAGGTTTCGTCCATGAGAATCGCCCAGATTGCTCCGTTGGCAGAGTGCTGCCCGCCCCGGCTCTATGGGGGTACCGAGCGCATCGTTTCCTATCTCACCGAAGAGCTGGTGCGCCAGGGGCACGATGTCACGCTGTTTGCAAGTGGCGACTCGGTTACCCGTGCGGAACTTGTGCCGTGTTGTGAAGTGGCCATACGGCTGGATCCGGACAAGCGCGATCAGCTGCCCTACCAGCTGATGATGCTGGAGAAGGTGCGCCGGCGCGCCGACGAGTTCGACGTCCTGCACTTCCACATCGACCTCGTGCATTATCCGGTGGCGGCGCCGTTCGCCCACAAGATGCTGACCACCCTGCATGGCCGGCTCGACCTGCCCGACCTGCGCTCGTTCTACTCGATGTTCAGCGGCTATCCTCTGGTGTCCATTTCGAACCACCAGCGGCTTCCCATGCCAGCTGGCGTGAACTGGGCCGGTACTGTCTACCATGGCCTGCCGCGCGACCTGCTGCCATTCAAGGCCCGGCCCGCAGGCGATTATCTGGCATTCCTTGGGCGTGTTTCTCCCGAGAAGCGGCCTGACCGCGCCATTGAAATTGCGGCGCGGGCCGGCATGAAGCTCAAGATGGCGGCCAAGGTCGACAAGGTGGACGAGGCGTACTGGCGGGAAAAGATCCGCCCCATGATCGAGCGGCACGGCAACGTGGAGTTCATCGGCGAAATCAATGAAAAGGAAAAGGCCGAGTTCCTGGGCGATGCCCGCGCCCTGGTGTTCCCGATAGACTGGCCGGAACCCTTTGGCCTGGTCATGATCGAGGCCATGGCCTGCGGCACGCCGGTGATCGCCACCCGCAACGGTTCAGTGCCCGAAGTACTGGAACATGGAGTCAGTGGCTTCATCGTCGACAGTGTGGATGAGGCGGTCGAAGCGGTGGGACGGGTGGATGAGATCGATCGCGCGCGGGTGCGCAAGTGCTTCGAACGCCGCTTCACGGTCGAGCGCATGGCGGCTGATTACCTGCAGATTTACCGCCGCATTGCTGACACGGGGGCGGTCATGCCCGACGCGGCGTTTGCAGGCAGCAGCCGGGTGGCCCTGGAAGTGCTTGCCTAGACGGCGAGGTGCGGGCACATGAACCAGAAACCCGCCGTCCCGGGCCCGGTACCGCCAGAGGGCCGTCCGGAGGCCGAGGGTGCCGGCGCATTCGGCCTGCATGCCACTTCGTCCTTGCAGGAACGCCGACCGCGTACGCTGAAGCACGGCGACACTTTCGCGGTGTTCGACCCCGCCGGCGACGCAAGCTCTGCCGACGGAAGCCCCGAGGGCATCTATTATCGCGATACCCGGTACCTGTCCGATCTGAGGCTGACCATCGAAAGCCAGCACCCGTTGCTGCTGTCGTCCACCCTGCGCGACGACAACGCCACGCTGACGTGCGACCTGACCAATCCCGACCTGCACGGTGAGCGGGGTGAGGTACGTCTCGAACATGGCCTGATTCACCTGCGCCGCTCCCGCTTCCTGTGGAACGGTGCTTCCTACGAGCGCGTTTCGGTACGGAACTACGACCTGAACACGCACCGGCTGCGCATCGAGATTTCGTTTGCGGCGGATTTTGCCGACCTGTTCGAGGTGCGTGGCAACAAGCGGGAGAGACGGGGTACGCTGGAGCCGCCGCAGGTGCGCAACGATACGGTGGTGCTGGCGTACAAGGGGCTGGACGGCCGCCGTCGTACTACCATGGTGCGTTTTGATCCGGCACCGACCGAGCTGTGCGCGCACAAGGCGAGTTTCGAGGTAGAGCTGGGCTCGCACCAGGGTACCAACCTGCTCATCGAAATACTCTTCGACCGGGCCCAGGAAGGGCCGCTGCGGCCATGCGCGGTAACGGCATTGCGCCAGTCGCGCCGCGCGCTGCGGCGGGCTTTCGCACGCGCGGCCACGATCGTTACCTCGAACCATATTTTCAACGAATGGGTGCGTCGCTCGGTGTCGGACCTGAACATGCTGGTCACCGACACACCCGACGGCCCCTATCCCTATGCTGGCATTCCCTGGTACAGCACCGTCTTCGGGCGTGACGCCCTGATTACCGCGCTGCAGACGCTGTGGCTCGACCCGGCGGTTGCCGGGGGCGTACTGCGCCACCTGGCGGCCAACCAGGCGCGGAGCTTCGATCCGGTGTCGGATGCCGAGCCGGGCAAGATCCTGCACGAGGTGCGTTATGGCGAGATGGCCGAACTGCGTGAAGTGCCGTTTCGCCGGTACTACGGCAGCATCGATTCCACCCCGCTGTTCGTGATGCTGGCGGGCGCCTACCTGCAGCGTACGGGCGACGTGGCGACGATTCGCCGCCTGTGGCCGAACGTGGAAGCGGCGCTGGAATGGATCGAACGCTACGGCGACCGCGATGGCGACGGTTTCGTCGAATATGGCCGCTATAGCTACGACGGCCTGGTGAATCAAGGCTGGAAAGACAGCCACGATTCAATTTTCCATGCCGATGGCCGCCTGGCCCAGGGGCCGATCGCCGTGGTGGAGGTACAGGCCTATGTGTACGGGGCGTGGCGGGCCGCTGCGCTAATGGCGCGCGTCCTGGGCCAGCCCGAGAGGGCACATGCCTTCGAGCGGCGTGCACGCGATCTGCAGCTGGCATTTGACGCCGCGTTTTTTGACGAGTCGCTGGGCACCTACGTGCTGGCGCTCGATGGCGAGAAGCGTCCGTGCCGGGTGCGAAGCTCGAATGCCGGCCACGCCCTGTTCACTGGCCTTGCGCGTGAGGAGCGCGTGCCCTCGGTGGTGCGCACGTTGATGGATCCGCGTTCGTTCTGCGGCTGGGGCATTCGTACCATTGCCTCCGGCGAGGCACGCTACAACCCCATCAGCTATCACAACGGCTCGGTGTGGCCGCACGACAATGCGCTTGTTGCCTGTGGGCTGGCGCACTACGGCTACAAGCAGGAGGCCGGGCGCATCTTTGACGGGCTGTTCGCCGCTTCGACCTACATCGAGTTGCGCAGGCTGCCGGAGCTGTTCTGCGGGTTTACGCGCCAGGCATTTCGCGGGCCGACCTTCTACCCGGTGGCCTGTTCGCCTCAGGCCTGGGCGGCGGCGGCGCCGCTGTTCATGCTGCAGTCGTGCCTTGGCCTGAGCTTCGACCCCGAAAACGTGCGGCTGCTGTTCAACGAGCCCTATCTGCCGCCATTTCTCGATAGCGTAGTGTTGCACAAGCTCAGGATAGGCCCGCTGTCGGTGGATGTGGCATTGCGGCGCTCGGGCGAACACGTGGTGGTAGACGTGTTGCGCCGGCAGGGGCCGATACGGGTGGTGGTGCTGAGCTGACCACGCATTGAGTGCGGCCTTTTCATTTCAGTGGTTGTAATGGCCGAGTTCGGCCCTGGGCGGGTGGTTCCATTTGGTACAGGCTTGAAAACTAAAGTAGCATTTTCTTTTATGCCACCCCGGGCAGCTGCTGTTTGCCGCCGTTACCCGGCGTGCACAATCATGCGCACGATCCTCCAGGAACAGGGCAATTCATCTTGAAGTCGGCTCTCTTACGCATCGGAAAGCATCGCCTTACCCGCAATATTACCGCCATGTACCTGATGACGGCCGTAAATTACGTGGTGCCGTTCATCGTCCTGCTGCACCTGACGCGGGTTCTGGGGCCGGATCTTTACGGTGTGGTGGCATTCGCCAGCGGCATCATGATGCTGGCCATGGTGCTGGTGGACTTCGGTTATGGGCTGTCGGCCACCAACAAGATTTCGCGACACCGCAACAACAGGAAGTACGTGGCGGGGCTGCTGGGCGGCATACTGAGAGTGAAGCTCGTTCTCATTGCCATTAGCGCTGTTGTAGTAATCGGTTATGCCTTGCTCACGGAGAAATATGCCGACTATCGTCTGGTATTGATGTTTTCCATTCTGCCGGTGCTGGCCCAAGGGCTCGTACCGAATTATTTTTTCCAGGGTATCGAGCAGATACGTTACCTGGCCGGCTTCGAGTTTGTGTCGCGCTGTACGTACATGGTGCTGGTGTTCCTGTTCGTTCGGCACGATCAGAGCTACTGGCTGGTGCCGGTGTTGAACGGTGCGGGTCACGCGGCAACGCTGGTGTTTTCCTTCGTTGCCCTGTATCGGCTGGGCTACTGGGTCGATCTGCGCAATCAGCGCATGATGCGCTACGCGCGTCAGATGAACCGGGGTTACTTCATGTCGCGAGTTGCAGTAACGGCCTACATGAATGCTGCTCCGGTGCTGCTGGGGTTGTTTTCCATGCCCGCTGCCGTGGGGGTGTACCAACTGGCTCGGCAGCTGTATGGCGTCATGCAGACCATGGCCGGGGCATTGTCGCAGGCCGTGTATCCGTACATGGCGAAAGAGCGCAACCTGGTGCTTTATCGCAAGCTGGCATTGGGGGTGGTTGCGGCTACTCTGGTGGGGTCGGTGGTGGGCTACTTGCTGGCGCCCACGGTCATTCTGAAGATTTTCGGTGCACAATGGTCAGAGAGCATCGACGTATTGAATGTGTTCTTTGCTGCCATAATTGTGCATGTATGTGCGGTGTTTGCAGGCTACCCCATCTGCGCTGCGGTCAATCGGGTTGACGTGGCTAATCGCTCCGTGGTGTTCGGGGCGATCCTGTATTTCGTCATGTTCCTGGGCGTCCATGCGGCCAGCCTGATTACCCCAATTTCCCTGGCCCTGATGATGATGCTGGCCGAGCTGTATGTATTCATTCACCGCTATCTCGGCATTCGCTCTGCATTGGGCATGATTTCAGTCAAGGAGAACACGTGAAGAAAATCGTATATGTCGGGATGAGTGCCGACCTGGTGCATCCGGGGCATTTGAATGTGATCAAGACGGCGCGTGAACTGGGCGAAGTGGTGGTCGGGCTGCTGACGGACGAGGCCATCGCCAGCTACAAGCGGGTGCCCTTCATGACTTACGAACAGCGGCGCGAGGTTATCGAGAACATCAAGGGTGTATCGCGCGTCGTGCCGCAAACTACGCTGGATTACGTGCCCAACCTCGAGATGATCCGGCCCGACTACGTGGTGCACGGCGACGACTGGCGCACGGGCGTGCAGCAGAAGACGCGCGAGCGCGTCATAGAGGCCCTGGCGCGCTGGGGCGGCGAGCTGGTGGAAGTGCCGTACACGCAGGGCATTTCGTCCACGCAGCTGAACAAGTCGCTGAAAGAAATCGGCACCACGCCAGATATTCGCCTGAAATCGCTGCGGCGCCTGTTGCAGGTGAAGCCCATCCTGCGCTTTCTTGATATTCACAACGCGCTCAGTGGTCTCATCATCGAGCACACGGTCATCGATACCCCGAACGGGCGGCGCGAATTCGACGGCATGTGGGGCAGCAGCCTGACTGACTCGACAGCCAAGGGCAAGCCCGACATCGAAGCAGTGGATGTCTCCGCGCGCATGACCACGCTGAACGAAGTGCTGGAAGTAACCACCAAGCCAGTGATTTACGACGCTGATACCGGCGGAAAGCCCGAGCATTTCAAGTTCACCGTGCGCACGCTGGAGCGCCTGGGCGTGTCGGCCGCGGTCATCGAAGACAAGACGGGGCTGAAGAAGAACTCGCTGCTGGGTACGGATGTTCCGCAAACCCAGGATTCCATCGAGAACTTCTGCTTCAAGATCAACGCGGGCAAGCATGCGCAGGCCACCAACGACTTCATGATCATCGCCCGCATCGAAAGCCTCATTCTGGGCAAGGGCCTGGAGGATGCGCTCACGCGTGCCAGGGCATACATCGAGGCCGGAGCCGATGGCATCCTCATTCACAGCCGTCAGAAAGATCCGACGGAAATTTTCGCGTTTTGCGAGCAGTACAACCGGTTCGAGAACCGGAAACCGCTGGTTGTGGTGCCGTCGAGCTACAACACGGTTACGGAAGATGAACTGCAGCAACGCGGAGTGAACATCGTCATTTACGCCAACCAGCTGCTGCGCAGTGCCTACCCGGCCATGGTGAAGACGGCGAAGTCGATCCTGGAGCACGGGCGTTCGGCCGAATGCGATGCCGACATGATGTCGATCGACGAGATCCTTGAGCTGATTCCGGGCACCAAGTAGCAGATTGCTCATCAACATGATTGAAACCAGTGAGTTCTACGATGCCCTGCGGCGCGGCGGCATTGACCTGTTCGTAGGCGTGCCGGACTCCCTGCTGTCGAGTTTATGTGCCTACATTGATGACAACAGCACGGAGAAAGAGCACATCATTACCGCCAACGAAGGCAACGCGGTTGCGGTGGCAGCAGGCTACCATCTCAGCAGCGGGCGCTATGCCGCGGTGTACATGCAGAACTCCGGGTTGGGAAACACCATCAACCCGCTGACGTCGTTGACCGACCCCGAGGTGTACCGCATTCCCATGCTGCTCATCATCGGCTGGCGTGGCGAACCTGGCGTAAAAGACGAGCCGCAGCATGTGAAGCAGGGGCGCATTACCTGCGGGCAACTTGATTTGCTGGAGATCCCCTACCAGATCGTGGACGCCGATTCGAACGCCGAAGAAGTGGTAAGCAAGGCGCTGCAGACCTTGAGCGAGCGGAACGCTCCGGTAGCGCTGGTGGTGCGCAAGGATGCGTTCACACCCTACAAGTCGAAGCGCAAGCTTGCCACCGGAGCCACCCTGTCGCGAGAGGACGCGCTGCGCTGTATTTTGGAGTTGGCGCGCGATGCGCTTGTTGTGTCGACCACCGGCAAGACGTCGCGCGAAGTGTTCGAACTGAGGGTAGCGCGCAACGAGCCGCAGCGCGACTTTCTTACCGTAGGCTCCATGGGGCATACGTCGTCCATCGCCCTTGGCGTGGCGCTGGGCAATCCTGCCAGACGGGTGGTGTGCCTGGATGGCGACGGCTCGTTGCTCATGCACATGGGGGCACTACCCGTGATCGGCAGCCGCCGCCCGGTAAACCTGGTGCATGTGCTGCTGAATAATGCCGCGCACGAATCGGTGGGCGGCCAGCCCACCGTGGCCGGGAATGTGGATTTCGAAGCCATAGCGCGGGCAAGCGGGTATGTGCACTACGCCAAGGCCAGAACCATCGACGAGCTGAAGCAGGCCTGGGCCGATCTGGGCCGTTTGAATGAGGGTCCCAGTCTGCTCGAGGTAATGGTATCTGTCGGTTCGCGGCCCGACCTGGGCCGCCCCACCAGCACGCCCGAAGAGAACAAGCAGGCGTTCATTGAGGCCGCACGAGCATGACACAGGGCTGGGCCTATCACAACCCGGTGCGTATCCACGCCGGCCGGGGCAAGTTCGACCAGCTGGGCGCGCAGCTTGCCCCAGGGCTGTGGCTGCTGGTCACCACGGCGGGCGCCACGCGCCGGGGCCTGACGGCCCGGTTGCAGCAGCAGCTGGGAGATGATCATGCGCTGCTGGTTTGCGATTCCATTACGCCGAACCCCACGGTGGACGAGCTCGACTCGCTGACCGCAGCGCACGCGGGCAAGTCCATCGTTGGCATTGTTAGCGTAGGAGGCGGCAGCGCCCTGGATGCGGCCAAGGTGCTGTCGGTTACGCTCCTGGCGTGTCAGGACACGCCGCTGGCGCGTTGTTTCCGGGATGGGGCCGCGCAGTCGTGGTCGGCCCGGCTGCCCGTGGTTGCCGTTCCCACTACCTCGGGGACGGGTTCAGAGGTAACGCCATTTGCCACCGTGTGGGACGACGTGCGCAAGAAGAAGTATTCGGTGGCGGGCGACTTGCTGTTTCCCGTACTCGCCGTGCTTGACCCCGGGCTCACCTTGACCCTGCCCGCACGCGAAACGCTGTATACAGCGCTGGATGCTACCTCGCATGCGCTGGAATCGCTCTGGAACCGTAACCGTACGCCGATCTCCGAAGCGTTTGCGTGGCAGGCTCTCCAGCTGGTGGTGGAGCATCTGCCGGTGGTGCTGGATGCGCCCGATAACCTTGATGCCCGCGAAGGCATGCAGCGTGCCAGCCTGTTGGCGGGCCTCGCCATCAGCCAGACGCGAACCGCGCTGGCCCATAGCATTTCCTACCCATTGACGAGCCGTTATCAGGTTCCACATGGTCTGGCGTGCAGTTTTACGCTGCGCGCCATTCTTGAGCAATACCTCACTGGCCACCTGCGGGACTCCGAGCGTGCATTGCTGGTTCGAGTGCATCAGATGCTGGGCGACCTTGACCTGCCGCACGAACTGCAGCAGTACCTGGGTGCGGAGGATGTATTGGCCCTGGCGGGTGAGATGCACACGCCCGAGCGGGCGGGAAACCTGGCCATCCATGTCGATGTAGAGCAAATCCTGCGGCAGTCCGTCTCGCAGTAGGGCAACCCGCAGAAACCTTCAATGAGCGCCAATCACAACAATCACCTGACTGCGCCCGCCGTGGACCATGAAGAGCTGAAGCGGGTTCAGGACTGCGGCTTCCGGATACTGCTTGAATTCGACCGCGTCGCCAGAGAGCTGGGCATCCAGTACTTCCTCATCTACGGTACCTTGCTGGGAGCCCGGCGCCACGGGGGATTCATTCCGTGGGACGACGACATCGATGTCGGCGTGCCGCGCCCCGACTATGAGCGCCTGCTCGCCAGTGGGCACCTGTTTCGCGCGCCTTATCTGTTGGAAAGCTACACGCGCGACGGTTCTTACGTGGTGCCCATCGCGAAAGTGTTCGATACCGGCACGACCGTGATCGAGGATGATCAGGCCTACATGAAGCGGGGCGTGTGGATCGACATCTTCCCCATTGATGGTACCTTTGAAAGCTCCCGGGGGCGCAACCTGCACTTCGCTGCGGCCAAAGCCCTTCATGACCTGTTCCGGTACCGTACCCGGAGCCTGCGCGCCAGGGATTTTCTTGGGAAGCGCTTCGGACCATTCAAGGCCGCTGCCTACGGTGTGGCGAGCCTGTTCCCCGTGCATGCCGTCTACCGCATGTTTCAGTCTGTGTGCAAGCTGGTGCCGCTGCGCAAGGCCAGGTACGCCGGCGTTTTCTTCTTCACGTACGGCCAGCGAGAGTTCATGCCCCGAGAGGTGTTCTTCGGCGATGGTGGCGGCGGCAGCCGCAACGAACTCGAGTTCAACGGAGTGAGGTTTCCCGTACCGGCGGACGTGCACGCCTACCTGCATCGCATCTACGGCGATTACATGAAACTGCCACCCCTTGAGAAGCGCGTGCCGCACCCGGTGTTGTATCGGAACCTGGGGGAGTCGTACCTGACGCATATCCCGCCGGGGTTTGAGGAGAAAGGGCGGGTTCTGCGGGCGGGCACCGAGTCATGAGTGGCTTTGGTCACCCGCGGTGTGCTATTCCGAAGATGTCGCCGCAATGGCGATTGGGCAGTGTTGCTGGGTAGTGACAATTCCTGCGGATCATGGCGTGCTGCCTGTTCCGGTGCCGTCCGTTTTTTGCGTAAGCCCCTCGTAGTACGCGATACAGTGTTCCAGTACCTGACGTGGCCAGTGTTCAAGGGGATGATGGCAGCTGAGTATGGCTGAAACATGACGCTTCACCCAAGGACCATGAAGCACACTGCTCTCCAGCCCGCGGATGCCGCTCAGGTGAACGATCTGCTGGGGTGCAATGGTGTTGGTGACGCCGGCCGACGCCAACGCCAGTGCTGTGCTGAGCAGATTGACTTCATGTGTCACGTTCAGGCGTATGCCGGCGCGTGCGCACGCCTGTTCAATCATGGGACGTATGCCCACGCTGCGAGAGATCATCGCGACCGGTCGATGCTGAATTCCACGCCAGGAAATCTCGGGCGGAAGGTGTGCCGAACCAACCGCTGACACAAAACACAGATGGTCGTCTACCAGCGGAATCTGGCGCAGCTCGGGATCTTCAAATCCAATGACCCCTAGCCCGAAGTCCGCCTGCCGCGATGTGATGGTGGGGATGAACTGACTTTGCGAAACGTCGATGACGTCGATGTGCACGTTGGGGAAGTGTTCATGGATGGAACGCATGAGGTCGGGCAAGAAGTATGCCGCGAATGTCGGAGTGCAGGCGATGGCGACACGCGAAACCGAGTGTTCCGCCGTGCGCGTGAGCGCTTCAATGCGGCGGAGATCTTCCAGCATGCGTTCGGCGAGTGGCGCGAGCTGGTCTGCCAGGGGTGTGGACGTAAGGCGACGCGTGGTGCGGTTGAACAGAAGGCCGCCAAGTTGCGCTTCCAGCTGCCGCAGCGCAATGCTCGTCGCGGCTTGGGTCATGTGGAGGCGCTCGGCGGCAACGGAAACGCTCTTGCGGCGGTAAACCTCGAGGAAGATGGTGAGCTGACGCAGGGTAGGGCGATTCATGGATTCATGCAGGAAGCCGGGAAGGCTTCACGGGAAGTAGTCAGCGGTAGGTTAACGAATCCGCGCGGCGCGATGATCCTGCCGGCGTTAGCTGCCGCGGCGCGCTGGAAACGTATTTCAACGGGTACGAAGACCTCGCCAAGCCAGCTTGGGGTTTTGCGATCGACGCTTCCACGCATTTCCTGCGCATGGTATTTGGCGGCGTGTTCGACGCGTTTCCCAATCTCAAGGTGATTCTGGGGCACCTGGGAGAAGGCATTCCGTTCGGTTTTCACCGGTTGCTCGACCATACTCCGTACGTTGCGGCCAATCGCCGGCTGCGCCGTCTGCCTGAGCAGGTTCTGCGCGAGAACCTTTGGGTGACGACCAGTGGCGCGTTCTCTGCGCCCGCGTTCCGGTGCACGCTGGAGGTGCTGGGCATCGACCGCGTGATGTTTTCCGTTGACTGGCCATATGAATCGAACCGCGTGGCAATGAAGTTCCTGAGCGATCTGCCGTTGAGCCACGAAGATCGTGAGAAGCTCGAGTGGCGCAACGCGGCGCGGCTGCTGCGAATTGAGGACCAATTCAATTGAGGTCCAAATGAGTTGAAGAACAGATTTCACGGTTTTGACGACCCGCGCCGACCACAGGCGCAGTGGTACGCGTCAGCAAGGAGGCAAGGGAGGCAAGATGTATCTGAGAAAAACTGTGCTTGGCTGGCTCACATTCCTGTCGACATTGTGTGTGAGTACTGCGACCGTGGCAGCCCAGCTGCCATCTCCAATCCGCATCGTCGTACCTTTCGCTCCGGGCGGTGCCAACGACATCTTGGCACGCGCTCTTGCCGGTCCTCTGGGTCAGGAGCTTGGCGTGACGGTTCTGGTTGAAAATCGCAGTATCGGCGCAGCAGGATCCATCGCCGCGAAGGCGGTGTCGCGCGAGACACCCGATGGCAGTGTCCTGCTGCTCGGTAATACGGCCAGCCTCGGCATCAACCCGCACATCTACCGCGATACTGCGGGATACGACCCCCGTTCTGATCTCGACCCGGTCTCTACGCTTGGCACTTCATCGCTTGTACTGGTGCTGGGACGTGATGTTCAGGCGAACAGCGTTGACCAGTTCATTGAGCACCTGAAGGAAAAGCCGGGGCAGTTGGCATACGCCTCGGCGGGTTCTGGCAGCCCCCTGCACCTCGCTGCGGAAATGTTCATGCTCGGGACTGGAACCTCTATGGTGCATGTTCCGTACAAGGGCACTGCACCTGCGTATGTTGACCTGCTGGCCGGCAGGGTGGATGTCATGTTCGACAACACCACCACGGCAACCCGATACGTTTCTGGTGGACAGGTGAACGCGCTGGCGGTCACGGGCAAGGAAAGAAGCAGGCTGTTTCCGGATATTCCCACGTTCTCCGAAGTGGGCATTCCAGGCATGGACGAGATGACGGTGTGGTTCGGTCTGGTGGCGCCAAAGGGCACGCCGGCTGATGTCAGAGAGCGGATCGCGCAGGGTGTGAGGGCCGCGTTGAAGGACGCCAAAGTGCAGGAGCAGCTGGCAATGCTCGACATTGCTCCCACGGGAAGCACTCCGGCAGAAATGAAGGCGTTCATTGATCGCGAGTACGGCAAGTGGGGTGACCTGATCCAGGCGGCTGGCATTCGTGCCGAGTAGGCGCTGGCGAAGCCGTTCGTTCGGACGCCGTACCCCGTCGCGCTGCTGCTCGCGGAGCGTTCAAGAGTTATTCCGACCGCAGCCCTGCTGCGGTCGAATTCGTTCGCGCGCGTCAGGCGCACAAACTGGACCTGCAGCCAGTGGCACGGCGAGTTCGTATAGGGTCTGAGCGCAGAAAAACAAAACGCCGGCTTTGCCGGCGTTTTGCATGGGAATTCTTGGTTGCGGGGGCAGGATTTGAACCTACGACCTTCGGGTTATGAGCCCGACGAGCTACCAGACTGCTCCACCCCGCGTCAGGGAAAACTGAATTATAGACAGAATTTTGTACGGGTGCAACCCCCAGGTGAAGCGTGCCCGCGATGAGGGCGCGCGGTGCAGCGCTACTACCAAGATTGTATACAAGGCCTACAATAAGATGTTGTTCAGACTCGCGCACCATGGAAGACGACCAATTACAGAAACCGCAAGCGGCCCCCATGCAGGAGGCAGGCACGTCTGCCGCACACGCGGCAAGTGAGGGAGCACCCGAGGGTACACCGCAAACCAGAAGCCACGGTGCGGTTGCCCAGGAATCTCCCTCCAATTCGACCCGCGCCCCCGACACTGACGACCACACCGAGGCACCGCCCCCGGCAAGAAGTTTCCTGCTGATGTTGGTGGCGGTAGCTGCGGTCAGTCCCCTTGGAATCAACCTGTATCTTCCCTCGATGCCGGGCATGGCCACAGCGCTGGGGGTGGATTTTGCCGCCATCCAGGTCACGCTTTCGGTGTATCTGGGGGCGGTGGCGGTGGCCCAGCTGGTGGTTGGGCCCCTGTCCGACCGCTACGGCCGGCGGCCGGTACTGCTGGCAGGGCTGGCGCTGTTCGTGGTGGGTTCGATCATGTGTACCCTGGCGCCCAACATGACCATGCTGAATCTGGGCCGTATTGTGCAGGCGTTCGGTGGCTGCACGGGGCTCGCCCTCAGCCGTGCAGTGGTGCGGGATCTTTACAGCCGGGCGCAGGCTGCCAGCATGATCGGCTACATCACCATGGGGATGTCGGTCGCGCCCATGATTGCCCCCACGATTGGCGGGCTGCTTGAGGCCATTTACGGCTGGCGCGCTTCGTTCGCCTTCCTGGGATTGTTCGGGCTGGCAACCCTCATCGTTACGTTCCGGCTACTGCACGAAACCAACAAACACCGGGGCAAAGGTGGGGCGGGCTTGGGGCTGCTGGGCGGATACAAGGTGCTGGTGGGCAACCGCACGTTCTGGGGGTATGCGCTGACGGCGGCACTCTCGTCGACCATCTTCTTCGCCTTTGTGGCCGGCGCGTCGTATGTGGTCATTAATCTGATGGGGAGAGGTCCCATAGAGTATGGCCTGTATTTTGGCCTGGTATCAGCGGGCTACCTGGTGGGCAACTTCTTCTCGGCCCGTTATGCGATGAAGGTGGGGCCGCGCCGTCTCATCATCATCGGAGCGGGGCTCACGGTAGCGGCGCTGGTCATCATGTGTGCCCTCTTTGGTGTAGGCCTGTTTCACCCGGCGTCGCTCTTCGTGCCCACGATGTTCGCCACCATGGGCAATGGCCTGGTGCTGCCCAGCTGTATTGCGGGTGCCGTCAGCGTGCGCCCGGAAGCGGCGGGGGCCGCTTCCGGTCTTACTGGCAGCATGCAGATCGGGTTTGGCGCCATCATCGCCCCGGGCATCGGCGCCATGGTGGAGAACTCCGCCTGGCCCATGCTGCTTGCCATGCTGGCCTGTGCACTGATTGCGCGCCTGACCTTCCTGCTCACCGAAAAGCCCCGCCACTGAACCCGGGCTTAGTGCCAGGGCATGCCCTGCCGTGGGCGGGGTGTCAGGCGCTTAGGGCGCCGCGGTGGTCGTCGGCTCACTACATGCACCCGAACGATGGCGCAGGCAGCACCGCGCGGCGAGCCACACCTGGGCATGCCCTCGCGCCCGTCACCCATCACTGTGGCGGAGGAGGCTGCGTGACCCTCACTGCTGGTTCAGCGCTGCCAGGATGGCCGCGGTTTCCACGTCAGGCGTGCCATCGATGTTGAGGGGGCGGAAGCGCATCTGGAAGGCGCGCAAGACCTTGCGCGTGTTGTCGTCGAGTTCGCCGTGCTGCGGCACTTCGTAGCCTGCCTTGGCCAGCTGCTGCTGGAACCAGGCGATGTCGGGCAGGCCGAACATCGCGAAGCGCGCCCGTGCTGCATCGAAGGCGGCGGAGTCGTACCAGCGCGCCAGCCCTGCGTCGGCCAGTCGTTTCCAGGGAAAGAGGGGGCCTGGGTCCAGCTTGCGGGTGGGCGCGATGTCGCTGTGCCCCACGACGTTCTCCGGCTTGATGCCGTGGCGTTGCATGATGTCGCGCAGCAGCAGCATCACGGCCCGGATCTGCGACTCTGAATAGGGCTGCCAGATGAGGGTGCCGTCGGGGTTCTCCTTGAAACCCGGGTTCACGATTTCTATGCCAATCGAACTCGCGTTCAGCCAAGTGCGTCCCCGCCACTGACTGATGCCGGCGTGCCAGGCGCTGCGGTTTTCGTCGACCAGCTGAAGAATGCGCGCCGGCTCGTCATCGGTGATAAGGTAGTGCGTGCTGACCTCGCCCCGGGTGAACTGGTTGAGCGAACGGGAGAGGTCGCCAACCGTGTAGTGCAGCACGACAAACTGCACACGGCTGCTGTGGTTGGGCGAACTGATGGAGCGGTCGATGACAAGGGTGTCGGGGACGGTGGCGGCGCAGCCAGCCAGCACGGCGATGACGGGTACCGCCAGCCAGCGCCGAAGGTGCTGAACCGCTGGATGAGAGCGGGTTGAATGGCGTGTAGTCAACGATTGCAAGGTGAAACCTGGGTGATGCATGCGCAAGTCTAGGAAATTCCGTTCGGGGATGGTCCGTTCTGGTGCAGGGGGAAAGTAACCGTCACGCGCACTCCGGGCGATTCGGGGTCGAGGACGGTGGGGTTGTCGCCCAAGCGCACCTGCGCCCCATGCCGTTGCGCGATCTCGCGCACGATGGCAAGGCCCAGGCCGCTGCCTTCGGTGCTGGTGCCCAGCACGCGGTAGAAGCGGTCGAACACGCGTTCGCGATCGGCTTCCGGGATGCCCGGGCCAGAGTCGTCGACCTGCAGCACAGCGGTCTGGCCTTCGCGGTGCACGCGTACCGTTACCGTACCACCGCCGGGCGTGTAGCGTAGGGCGTTGTCAACCAGGTTGCTGATGAGTTCGCCCAGCAGCAGGGCGTGACCCCAGATATGGATGGGTTCGTCGTCGCTTTCCAGCCCGAGGTCGATGCCGCGGGCGATGGCGTCGTTCACGCGATCGAGCGTGCAGTCGCGTGCGATGGCGTGCAGGTCCACCACGGCCATGCTGTTTTGCGGGGCATGTTCGCTCTCAGTGCGGGCGAGCACGAGCATCTGGTTGACGACACGGGCAGCGCGATCGGAGCTGGCAATCAGGTGATGCAGGGAGGCCTCCAGGTCTTCACGCGACGAGGTGCGCAGTGCCAGTTCAGCCTGCGTGCGCAGCCCGGCCAGCGGCGTCTTGAGCTGGTGCGCCGCGTCGGCTACGAAGCGGCGCTGGGTTTCGATGTTGGCCTGCAGCCGGGCCAGCAGCTCGTTCATGGCGCGTACGAGAGGCAGCAGTTCGCGCGGCACTTCTCGCGTGCTCATGGGGGAAAGGTCGTCTGGGCGGCGCGCGCGCAGTCGTGCCTGCAGGGTACTGAGCGGGCGTATGCCACGTTTCAGGCCGAACCACACCATGAGTACGGCCAGCGGCAGGATCACCAGCTGCGGGATGACCACGCTGCGCACGATGTGGTTGGCAAGCTGGGCGCGTTTTTCCAGGGTTTCCGCTACCTGTACCAGCACGGGCTGCGTGTTGGTACTGCCCGTGCTGCTGCGCAGGTCGAGCCAGGTGTAGGCGATACGTACAGGGAAGCCGCGCACAGTGGCGTCGCGGTACTGGATGACTCCCGGCAGTGGTCGCGTGAGGTTGGGCGGCAGGGGCAGTTCGCGGTCGCCCCCCAGGATCTCGGTCTGGTCGGCCAGTACCAGGTAGAACATGGAATCGGTTTCGTCGCCACGTAGCAGGGCTTCAGTGGACGGCGCCAGGATGAGGATGGGCTTGCCGTTGGCGTCGACGTGCACCTGCTGCGCAAGCATGAGCAGCACGGAGGCCAGCGCGCGGTCGTAAGGGGCGTTGGCGCTTTCTTCGGCGCCAAAATAGGTGAGCGTGATGGCCAGCGGCCACAGCAGGAACAGCGGCGCAAGCAGCCAGTTGAGAATTTCGCCGAACAGGGAACGCTGGCGTCGCCACCGCCTGCCGTCCGAACTGGATGGGCTCCCCGCCTTTGAACGTATCATCGATGTCGGCCAGCACCGCCGGTGGATGGATCCAGACAATACCCCAGCCCGCGTACGGTGAGAATGCGCACGCCGCCCGGCTCCAGTTTCTTGCGCAGGCGGTGGATATACACCTCGACGGCGTTGGCGCTGATTTCTTCACCCCGTTGGCTGAGGTGGTCGATGAGCTGGTTCTTGCTTACCATTTGCCCGTTGCGCGACAGCAGTACTTCAAGCAGACTTATCTCGCGGGCGGACAGGTCGACACGCTCGTCGTCGATGGTAACCACGCGCCCCGTGGGGTTGAATGTGAGCCGGCCATGCCGTAGCACGGGCGCGGTGGTGGTGCCTGCGCCGCGCCTGCCCAGCGCGCGCACCCGGGCTTCCAGCTCCGAGAGCGAGAACGGCTTGGCCATGTAGTCGTCGGCGCCGAGGTCGAGGCCCTGCACCCGTTGCTCGATGCTGTCGGCAGCGGTAAGAATGAGCACTGGCAGGTACGAGTTGCGGGCGCGCAGCCGGCGCAGTACTTCCAGACCGTTCATGTGTGGCAGGCCCAGGTCGAGTATGAGCAGGTCGTAGCTGCCCGTCTGCAGGGCAGTGTCGGCGGCCCGACCGTCGTTGACGGTGTCGACCGTGTAGCCGCTTTGCTGTAATGAACGCGACAGGCCGTCGGCCAGTACGCTGTCGTCTTCGGCAATGAGTATGCGCATGATGGAATTCTAATCAGAGTTGCCGCCGCGATGGGGCGCAGCGGGGCATTCAGCCCCGGGTGGCCTGGTGTGGCCTGTCGCCCTGGGTGTATGGCAATTTGCACCACTGTATCTTTATACAGTATCATCTTGGTGCCATAATTGCTTTTCAGTTGCTATCAGCCTCGCATACTGCCGGGCTTTTCATTCAACCGCAAGGACGATCCCTCCGCATGGAAGATATCAAAACCTCCAAGGCTGCTGCCGCTGCAAAATCCGAAAAGGCCCGTGCTCTGGCCGCCGCGCTTGCACAAATTGAAAAGCAGTTTGGCAAGGGCTCCGTCATGCGTTATGGCGACAACGAAGTCGCCCATGACATCCAGGTCGTGTCCACGGGTTCGCTGGGGCTCGATATCGCACTGGGCGTAGGTGGGCTGCCCCGGGGCCGCATCATCGAAATCTACGGGCCCGAGTCATCCGGTAAAACCACGCTCACGTTGCAAACCATTGCTGAAATGCAAAAGCTCGGCGGCACGTGTGCGTTCATTGATGCCGAGCACGCGCTCGACGTCCAGTATGCCCAGCGCCTGGGGGTCAACCTCGGCGATCTTCTCATCTCGCAGCCTGATACCGGCGAGCAGGCGCTGGAAATCGCCGATGCCCTGGTGCGTTCCGGCTCGGTCGACCTCATCGTCATCGACTCGGTCGCAGCCCTGGTGCCCAAGGCCGAAATCGAAGGCGAAATGGGCGATGCCCTGCCTGGCCTCCAGGCCCGGCTCATGAGCCAGGCGTTGCGCAAGCTCACGGCCAACATCAAGCGCACCAACTGCATGGTCATCTTCATCAACCAGATCCGCATGAAGATCGGCGTCATGTTCGGCAACCCCGAAACCACCAC
>CALAGD010000012.1 GCA_937891425.1 uncultured Pigmentiphaga sp. | reverse complement strand
GTCAACCAGCATCATTCGCGCGCGGAATCCACACCCAGAGCCTGCTTCTCGACGTTCTCGACGCCGGTATGGCGCACGTCAGTACCACGAATGAGATAGATGATGAGCTCGGCCATGTTCTTGGCATGATCACCGATGCGCTCCAGCGCCTTCGCGATGAACAGCAGCTCGATCGCGCGCGAGATGGTGCGCGGATCCTCGATCATGTACGTGATGAGATGTCGGATTGCACCCTGCCATTCGTTGTCGACGTTCTTGTCCTGGCGCACCACGTTCGCCGCCAGGTGGGCATCCATGCGGGCGAAGGCGTCCAGAGTCTCGCGCAACATGGTATGCACGTACCCGGCCATGTGCCACAGCTCAAGGGCCGGCATGTTGCGTCGGCCGGCCTCGTGAATCATCTTGGCCATGCGCGCGACCTTCTCGGCCTCGTCGCCGGCGCGCTCCATGTCAGTGATCATTTTGGTGAGCGTGATCATCAGGCGCAGATCGACCGCCGCTGGCTGGCGCAGTGCAAGGATGCGGCTGATGGCCTCGTCAATCTCCGTCTCGAATCGGTTCACCTCGGCTTCGCGCGCGATGACGCGGTCGAGCAGTTCGATGTCGCCGTTTGCCAATCCGTCGATAGCACCGGCAATCTGCGATTCGACCAATCCGCCCATTTGCAGAAAGCGCGAACGTACATGTTCGATCTCGGCATCGAATTGCCGGTGTGTGTGTTCGGCCATGCCTACTCCTTCATTCCAGAAAAGACGCCGGGATGTGCCCGGTACCACCAGGAAGCCCAACCATACATTACAGGTAAATTCTGACAAGCATGTGTCAGATTAAGCATAGCGCATCGGCCTGGCCCGAATGCGCCGAGCACGGAAACACGACCGCCGGACACGCTCCGTCAAGCCGCGCCACGACCTGCCCCACGAAGCGGTACCCCCGGCTGCTGCCCCGAGCGGCCCCGCATGCGGCCTGCGCGCACACCAGTCGTCCACGATTGCGCCTCATGCGTGAAAATGGTTCTCATTTCGTATAAAATGCCTCAGCGGACCCACAACGGAACCTGACCTTCCGGATCCTTGCATTCCAGACCCCTGTTTTCTTCCTTTCTTCCTATGAGGAGTAACACCGTGCAGCCCCTACGAGCCCTTGCCGCAACCCTCACGGTATGCTTTGCGGCCATTGCGCCGGCAAAAGCTGCCGATCAGGCCGACAACAAGCAACCCGTGACGATTTACTCGTCGCGCATCGAGGCCCTGCTCAAGCCCACGCTGGACCGCTACACGAAAGAAACGGGTGTCGAGATCCGTTTGTTGACCGACAATGGCAATGCGCTCATGGAGCGTCTGGCTGCTGAAGGCGCAAGTACGCCGGCCGACCTGCTGATCACGGTCGATGTAGGCAACCTGTGGCGTGCGGCCGACCGCGGCCTGCTGCGTCCGGTGCAGTCCGAAGTCCTGAACCGCAACATTCCGGACAGCATGCGCGACCCCGACGGGCGCTGGTATGGCCTGTCGCGGCGCGAGCGCACGATCTTCTACGATCCCAAGAAGGTCAACCCCAGCGAACTCTCCACCTACGAAGCACTGGCCGATCCCAAATGGAAGGGCAAGCTCTGCCTGCGCACCGGCAAGCAGACCTACACGCAGTCCCTGGTCGCCATGCTCCTGTCGCGCTACGGTACCGAGAAAACCGAGGAAATCGTCCGCGGCTGGGTGAACAACCTGGCAACCGACGTGTTCACCAGCGACAGCAAGCTGCTCGAGGCCATCGCCGCCGGCCAGTGCGAAGTGGGCATTGCCAATACGTACTATTACGGCCGACTCATCAACCGTGATCCGGAATTCAAGAACAAGGTGGCACTCTTCTGGGCCAACCAGGGCGAAGGTGAGGGTGGCACGCACGTCAACCTTTCCGGGGGCGGCATCACCCGGCACGCCAAGAATCCCGAAGGCGCGCTGAAGTTCCTCGAGTGGATCTCGTCCGAAGACGCACAGAACGGCTACACCCATGGCACGTTCGAAAGCCCGGTAAACCCGCGCGTCGAGGCCGACCCCATCGTGAAGGCCTGGGGCACCTACAAGGCCGACAACACCAACGCTACCCAGGTTGGCCAGCTGCAACCCGAAGCCATCCTCCTGCTGGATCGTGTCGGTTACCGCTAATCCTTCTGCATTCTCCCGGGCCACGTCCACGTGGTCCCGGGGCGCGGTGTTCGCCCTGCCGATTACGCTGCTCACGGTCATTCCCCTGGCCGTGGTTGCGGCGTATTTCGTTTATCCGCAACCCGACGTCTGGGCCCACCTCAGCCAGTACGTGCTGCCCCGCGTGCTGCTGAATACGGCACTCCTGATGGTTACCGTAGGCATCGGCGTACTGGCCGTAGGCGTCCCGCTCGCGTGGCTCACGGCTGCCTGCGAGTTCCCGGGCAGGCGCTTCTTTTCCTGGGCACTGATGCTTCCGCTGGCCATCCCGGCCTACGTGTTGGCTTTCGTGCAGATCGGCATTTTCGACTACGCGGGCCCCGTGCAGACCCTCGCCCGCGCCTGGTTCGGCAGCAGCCGCGCCTTTCCGAACGTACGCAGCGGGCTGTGGGCGGTCACCATCGTTCTGGTGATGGCGCTGTACCCCTACGTGTACCTGCTGGCCCGCAACGCCTTCCGCACTCAGGGACGACGGGCGCTGGAAGCCGCGCAAACACTGGGCTATTCGCCCCGCGCCGCATTCTTCCGGGTAGCATTGCCCATGGCGCGTCCCTGGATCATCGGCGGCCTCACGCTCGTGCTCATGGAGACCCTGGCCGATTTCGGGGCGGTCGCCGTCTTCAACTACGATACCTTCACCACGGCCATCTACAAGTCGTGGTTCGGCCTCTTCAACCTGCCAGCAGCGGCCCAGCTGGCATCGTTGCTGGTAACTTTCGTCCTGTTGCTGGCCGCGTTTGAACAACGCATGCGCGGACGACGCCAGTACCAGGTGGCCTCAGCCTACAGCCCGCGTATCGTGCTCCAGGGCAAGTGGCGCTACATCGCCCCGCTGTCATGTGGTGCGGTACTGGTTGCGGCGTTCGTGATCCCTGTCGTCCAGCTGGTGATCTGGGCAGCGGAAATATGGCGCGAAGACCTCGATACCCGTTACTGGGAGTTTGTCTGGAACTCACTGGAGCTGGCCCTGGGCACCAGTACCGCTGCCATCGTGCTCGCGCTGCTTCTCGCCTGGGTGCGTCGCAATTACCGCGACCGCGTCAGTCGTTGGGCCATCAGGCTGTCCACCCTCGGGTATGCCGTGCCGGGCACCGTTCTGGCCGTGGGGGTATTCATTCCCATAGCCTGGATGGATGAACGCCTGGTCGCACTCGCCCGTCTCACCGGGTTCTCCGGCTATGAAATTCTCAAGGGAACCCTGTTGACCATGATGCTGGCCCTCGTGGCCCGCTTCCTCGCGGTGGCGTTTCACTCGGCCGACAGCGCCATGCAGCGCATCAGCCGCAACCAGGAGGATGCCGCACGCTCACTGGGGCTGAGTACACCCGAGATCCTGCGACGCCTGTATCTGCCCCTGCTCAGGCCTGGCCTGCTGGCAGGGTTTCTTCTGGTGTTCGTCGATGTACTGAAGGAAATGCCCATCACCCTGATGACACGCAGCTTCGGTTGGGATACGTTGTCGGTCCGCATCTTTCAGCTGACGTCCGAATCCATGTGGGAACGTGCGGCATTGCCTGCCCTGTTCATCGTCATGGTCGGGCTGTTGCCGGTCATGCTCATCGTGCGACAGACCGAACAGGTTCCGGGCAGCACGAGTTAGCAACAATCTGGCAGGAACAGGAAACCATGCTCGATCTCCACTCCATCTCGTTGGGTTACGGCAACCATACCGTGATCGAAAACCTGTCGCTGCATCTGGCCACCGGCGAGATCGGCTGCCTGCTGGGCGCCTCGGGCTGCGGCAAGACTACGGTGTTGCGCGCCATTGCCGGCTTCGAACCCCTCCGCGACGGGGAGATCATCCTCGCCGGCGAATGTGTGGCCCGCAAGGGGCACATGGTAGCGCCCGAAGATCGCCGTATCGGCGTGGTCTTCCAGGACTACGCGTTGTTTCCGCACCTGACCGTTGAAACCAACGTGGCTTTCGGCTTGCGCAAGCTGAATGCCGCCGAGCGGCGCACCCGCGTGCGTGAGATGCTCGAACTGGTCGATCTGGCCGGCCACGCCAACCGGTATCCGCACGAACTTTCCGGCGGTCAGCAGCAGCGGGTGGCGCTTGCCCGCGCACTGGCGCCGAGGCCACGCCTCATGCTGCTTGATGAGCCCTTCTCCAACCTTGACGTCACCTTGCGCGAGCGTCTGGCAGAAGAAGTGCGGAACATTCTGAAAGCGGCCGGTGCTACCGCGATTCTGGTCACCCACGACCAGCGCGAAGCCTTTGCCATTGCCGACAAGGTGGGCGTGCTGGCCGAAGGCCGCCTGCGCCAGTGGGACACCCCCTACAATCTGTACCACCAGCCGGCCGACCGCTACGTGGCCGGTTTCATTGGCGAAGGGGTGCTGCTGCCAGGTACGGCCATCAACGATACCTGCCTGTGCACCGAGCTGGGCGAATTCGAGCCCCTCTGCCAGCTGCAGCCGTGCCAATCGCCCTCGGCCAACGGGGTGGAAATCCTGATCCGGCCCGATTCGGTCGCGCTGGACGACACCAGCCCCATACGGGCCCGGGTTGTATCGCGGGCGTTTCGTGGGCCCGAGTTCCTCTACACCCTGGAACTGCCCTCCGGTGGCAGGCTTCTGGCGCTGGCGCCCAGTCGCAACCCCTACGAAGTGGGCAGCACCGTGGGCGTACGCCTGCTCACTGCCCAGGCCGTCGCGTTTCGGTGCGCGGCCTGACACGCCGCCCTCCAGCGGCGCGTCCTGTCATCGCAGCTTCAAATCTACAGCGAGTTGTCGGGCGCAACCAGGCGGCGCACGCCGTTCTGCGTCGCCAGCAGGGCGATGTCGGCGCCACGCAGTGCAAACAGGCCACACGTCACCACCCCGGGCATGTTGTTGATCTGGGCTTCGAACGTCTGCGGATCGATAATGCGCAGGCCGTGTACGTCAAGAATCTGGTTGCCGTTGTCGGTGACGAAACCCTCGCGCACGCGTGCCTCGCCGCCCAGAGCCAGCATGCGCCGCGCAATGGCTGCACGGGCCATCGGGATCACCTCGATGGGTAGCGGAAATGCGCCCAGTCGTTGCACCAGCTTCGACTCATCGGCAATGCACACGAAGCGCTCGGCCACGCTGGCCACGATCTTCTCGCGGGTCAACGCGCCACCGCCGCCCTTGATCATGCACAGGTTGCCGTCGATTTCGTCGGCGCCGTCCACGTAGATGGGAATCGTCTCTACGTCGTTCAGATCGAGTACCGGCAGACCATGGCGTCGGAGCCGTTCCGCACTTCGCTCCGAACTGGCGACCGTGCCTCGGATTCTGCCTTTGAAGGCCGCCAACCCATCGATGAACAGGTCCGCCGTAGACCCCGTCCCTACCCCGATGACCACGTCCGGCCGGGCGATCTCAGCTACCATTTCCAGGGCCGCGTCAGCAGCCTGCTGCTTGAGTTGATCTTGTGTAAGCATGGAGTTGTTCCTGAACGCTAATGCTTGAACTGCTCGAACTTCCAGAGTTTCGCCGTTTCCGACTGATTCGTCGACCTGTGGCGGCAGCGAGGTTGCAGCGACACCACCGCACGACCCCTGCCGCTCAAGCGATCGGCGCGTCGCGAGGCTCAGACCCGGAATCGTGCACCATGGGGTCGTCCATGGCGTCAGCCAGCGCCGCAGCTGGTTCTGACCCTATAGCGGCCGCGCTCGCGTGCTCGGGCAAGGCTTCCACCGCGTGCAGGTTGCGCAGCATGGCCCGCGTACGGGTTTCCGTCTGACCGATACGCGAACTGGCCGTCTCGAGCGCCTTGCGTACGCTGGCCAGCGCCTGACCGAACTTGCCGAACTCTGTCTTCACGGCACGCAGCACCTGCCATACCTCAGCAGAACGGCGCTCGATCGCCAGCGTCCGGAACCCCATCTGCAGGCTGTTCAGCAATGCAGCAAGGTTGGCCGGCCCAGCCACCGAAATGCGCAGCGCCTGCAGGCGGTCGAACAGGCCAGGGCGCCGCAATACCTCGGCATACAGGCCCTCGGTCGGCACGAACATGATCGCGAAGTCGGTGGTATGGGGCGGCGCCACGTACTTCTCGGCAATACGTCGCGCCTCAAGCTCGACAGCTTTTTCGAAGGCTGCCGCGGCCTGGCGGATCGCTTCTTCGTCGGCACGCTCATAGGCGTCCATCAGGCGTTCGTACGATTCCTTGGGGAACTTCGCGTCGATCGGCAGCCAGATGCTTTGCCCTTCCTCACGCCCCGGCAACTTCAACGCAAACTCCACGGCCTCGTTACCACCAGGAACCGTCCTGACATTGCGCGCATACTGGTCGGGGGTCATGACGTCTTCGATCAGCCGTGCCAGCTGCACCTCGCCCCAGGTGCCGCGCGCCTTGACGTTCACCAGCACGCGCTGCAGGCCGCCCACGTCGGCGGCCAGCTGGCGCATGTCGCCCAGCCCACGGTGTACCGCTTCCAGCCGTTCGGATACCAGCCGGAACGACTCGCCCAGGCGCTGCTCGAGAGTGGCATGCAGCTTTTCGTCGACAACCCGGCGCATCTCGTCGAGCTTGGCCGCGTTCTCGGCCTGCAGGCTGTGCAGGCGCGCCTCGACAGTCTGGCGCACATCGACCATGCGGCGGTCGTTGAGCTCGAGCAACTGCTGCAACTGCTGGCCCAGCTGGCCGGCAAAACGTTGCATGGCAATGGCGTTTTCTTCCCGCGCGGCCGCCGCGTCCCGCGTCACCACCGTGCGCAGGTTTTCCTGGCTGCGCGCGACCTCCTCGCGCAACGCGCGCGACGCGTCGTCGATTTCATTACGCAGGCTACGATACCCGTCGGCCATTTCGGCGCGCAACGCACGTTCGAGTTTCTCGTGCGCCTCCAGCAGCTGTTCGAGCTGCGGACCAAGGCGGCTACTGCCACGCGCAAGCGCCCAACCCAGCACGAGACCCGTGAGCAGCAGGCTGCCGCCCCCAAGCCACATCCATCCTTCCGGACCGATCACACATGCCCTCCCCGGTCGAACATCGTCACCGGCATATCAGGAGTCGACCACCAGCGGCGCGCTGCCCGCGCCACCCGCCACAGCAGCAACGATACCAGTACCACGCCGAACACGTAGACCTCGAGAAAATCGTTCTTCCCGGCCCGATGCAGCCAGAAATGGCCCAGTGCCAGCACCCCGGCAAGATAGATCAGGCGATGCAGCTGCTGCCAGCGCCTGCCCAGACGTCGCATCCAGCCACGCGTGGAGGTGAGTGCCAGTGGCACCAGCACGAGCCAGGCACTGAAGCCCAGAAAAATGAAGGGGCGGCTCACGATGTCATCGAGAACGGCCGCAGGGTCGAACCACTGGTCCCACCAGATGTACATGAGAAAGTGCAGGCTGGCGTAGAAGAATGTGTACAGTCCGCACATCCGCCGCACATGGATGAGTGCATGCTGCCGCGTAACGATCCGCAGCGGCGTGACGGCCAGCGTGAGCAGAAGACAGACGAAAGTCCAGGTACCCGCCGAGCGGATGAGGAACTCCACCGGGTTTGCTCCGAGCCGGTCGTACAGACCCAGCACCATCCAGCGCGCCACTGGCACCAGCCCCAGCACGAACAGCCCCCCCTTGAAAGCCCGCACCGGTACGCCGGCGATGCGCAAGGCAGGCCGCTCGGCTGACCGACTTCGAGCCGGCATGACGGTCGGAACAGGTTCTTCAGTAATGGACACGCAAATCCATGCCTTGATAGAGGTGAGCGACCTGGTCGGCATAGCCGTTGAACATGAGCGTGGCCCGCTTCGGCTGAAAGAAACCGTCGACGCCGATGCGCCTTTCGGTGGCCTGGCTCCAGCGCGGATGATCGACCCCGGGATTCACGTTTGCGTAAAAGCCATACTCGTGAGGGGCCATCCGCATCCAGCTGGATATTGGCTGCTTCTCGGTGAAACGTATGCGCACGATCGACTTCGCCGACTTGAACCCGTACTTCCAGGGTACGACGACGCGCACAGGCGCACCGTTCTGGTTGGGCAATACCTGTCCGTACATGCCGAAGGCCAGCAGAGCAAGCGGATGGCTGGCCTCATCGAGCCGCAGCCCTTCCACGTAGGGCCAGTCGAGTATGCGGCTGCGCAACCCCGGCATCACCTCCGGCTGCCGGGCGCTCTGGAACTCGACAAAACGCGCGTTCCCCGTGGGTTCTACCTGCCGGATGAGTGCATTCAGCGGATATCCGATCCAGGGGATGACCATGGACCACCCCTCCACGCAGCGCAACCGGCACACGCGCTCTTCCAGTGGAGCCAGGCGTAGCAGGTCTTCGATGTCGAATACCCGCGGATGGTGCACCTCACCCTCGACCACCACTGTCCAGGGCCGCACCTGCATGCGTCCGGCGTGGCGCGCAGGATCGGACTTGTCGGTACCGAACTCGTAAAAGTTGTTGTAGGTCGTGGCATGACGGAATTCGGTGGCCTTGTCCATCAGTACGTAGGCCGTGTTGGGCTCGAACGGTACCGGCAGACTGCCGTCGGCCTGTCGTTGCGCTGCCAGAGCAACGCCCCCACCCCAGCGCGGCAAACTGGCACCCAGCAGCAGACCTCCTGCCGCTGTCATGAAGTTGCGCCGTTGCCGATAGACCTCGTACGAGGTGATTTCCGACGGAGCGACGGTTGAAGCTTTGCGTATGAGCATGGTGCCCTCCTTTCAGCCAGACGGCGGCACGGCGGGGATCGCGCGCGCCGTTCCCGCGCACGCGAATGATCCAGCTCAGTATATTCCGCCCGCCCCGTCGTGGCGCATCAATGCCCATCGCGCGGCTGCGCGCGCTCGATGCGGTTCTGTACCATCCGGGCAATCAGCATGCCCACCGCGACCAGCCCGATGAGAATGGTGGCCAGCGCATTGACCTCCGGTTTGAGACCCAGACGTACCCGCGAGAACACCTCCAGCGGTAACGTGGTCGACCCGGGACCCGACAGGAAGGCGGCAATCACCACGTCGTCGAGCGACAGCGTGAAGGCCAGCAGCCAGGCTGCGAGCAGTGCCGGAGAAATGATCGGCAAAGTAATGCTGAAGAACACACGCAAGGGAGTAGCCCCCAGATCCATGGCGGCTTCCTCAAGCGAGCGGTCGAGCTCGCGCAGGCGCGACTGCACGATGACCACGACGTAGGCCGTACAGAACATCACGTGCCCGGCCCAGATGGTGAAGGCGCCACGCCCGGCCGGCCAGCCGAACATATTGCCCATCTCGACGAACAGCAGCAGCATGGAAATGCCCAGCACGACCTCCGGTACCACAAGCGGTGCGCTGATCATGGCCACGTACAGCGAGAAGCCGCGAAACCGCCCCATGCGTGCCAGCACATAGCCCGCCCAGGTGCCGATCGCCACCGAAGCCGTGGCGGTCAGCGCGGCAATGCGCAGCGATAGCCAGGCCGCCGAAAGGAGCACATTGTCGTTGAGCAGCGCCTTGTACCACTTCAGCGAAAACCCGCCCCACACCGTCACCAGCGAGGAGGCGTTGAAGGAATAGACCACCAGGCTGATGATGGGTATGTAAAGGAAGGCGAATCCCAGCACCAGCACGACAATGCGCAACCCGTTGCCCCGCTTCACCGTCATCGCCGTTCCTCCAGTTCCCTGACTCCGCTGTATTGAAACAGCGCCAGCGGCACCAGAAGCAACAGAACCATCACGCAGGTGACGGCGGCCGCCATGGGCCAGTCGGTGTTGTTGAAGAACTCGGTCCACATGATGCGCCCGATCATGAGCGTGTTGGCGCCCCCGAGCAGCTCGGGAATGACGTATTCACCCACGGTGGGAATGAACACCAGCATGGCGCCCGCAATGACGCCATTGCGCGAAAGCGGCAAGGTGACCGACAGGAACGCGCGCCACGGCCGCGCACCCAGGTCGTATGCTGCCTCCAGCAGACGCTCGTCGAGCTTCACCAGATGCGCATACAGCGGCAGGATGAAGAACGGCAGGTAGGCGTAGACCAGCCCGATATACACCGCGAGGTCAGTCCGGTAGATTTCCAGAGGTGAGTCGATGATGCCGAGCGCCATCAGCACGTTGTTGAGCAGGCCGTCGTTACGCAGGATGCCCATCCAGGCATATACGCGCAACAGTAGCGATGTCCAGAAAGGCAGGACCACCGCAAACAGCAGGAAATTGCGCGTGCGCGGGTTCGAACGTGCAATACAATAGGCCAGCGGATACCCAATGAGGATGCAGCAGACGGTCGTGATCGCCGCCATCTTCAGCGAGTTCAGATAGGTGGCCACGTACAGGCTGTCGCTGAGCAGCATCATGTAGCCACGCAGGCTCAGCGTGAGCCGCAGCACCCCCTCCTCGAACTCGGCCAGCGGCGTATACGGCGGGATGCCGAACTCCATTTCCGAGAAGCTGATCTTGACCACCAGCAGGAAGGGCACGAGGGAGATCAGCACCAGCCACACGTAAGGCGGCAGAATGGCCAGTACCCGCTGCCGCGCCGAAAGCCGGGAATGAAGCCTTGCCATGATGGGTCCTATTCACGCAACAGGGTAACGGCGTCGGCGCTCCAGCCGACATAGACTTCATCGTGCAATTCAGCCTTGTGCTCGTCCAGCAGCGAATAGCTTGGCATGCTCGCCTCCACCACCTTGCCGGACTCCAGGCGGACCTGGTAGACCAGGTGGCTGCCCAGGTAGGCCACGTGCACGACCTCTCCGCGCGTCCAGTTGTCGAGCCGAGCAGGTTTGTTCAGGGTCACCACGATCTTTTCCGGGCGCACCGAAGCCGTGACCTCCATCCCGAGGGACTCGCCCACACCGTGGCTGACCACCATCGCATGCGGCAGCTCAGCCACATCAAGCATGACACGGTCGGGTGCTTCGTCCACGATGCGCCCCTGGAAAAAGTTGGTTGAACCGATGAAACCCGCCACGAAACGGGTGGCGGGATGCTCGTAGACCTCCTGGGGCGTGCCGCATTGCTGGATCAGACCGTCACTCATGACTGCGATACGGTCGGCCATGGTCATGGCCTCTTCCTGATCGTGCGTAACCATGATGCAGGTGACGCCAACTTCCTCGATGATGCGCACCAGTTCGATCTGCGTCCGCTGCCGGATCTGCTTGTCGAGGGCCGACATGGGCTCGTCGAGCAGCAGAAGCTTGGGCCGCTTGACCAGGCTACGGGCCAGCGCGACGCGCTGTTGCTGACCGCCCGACAGCTGGCCCGGCTTGCGCCGCGCGAACTGCGTCATCTGCACCTGTTCGAGCGCCGCATGCACGCGGTCGCGAATCTCGTTGCGCGGCGTACCTTCCTGCTTCAAGCCGAACGCCACGTTGGCTTCGACGGTCATGTGGGGAAAGAGCGCATACGACTGGAACATCATGTTCACCGGGCGCCGATACGGCGGAACATCGGTGAGATCCTCGCCATCGAGCACGATGCGGCCGGAAGTAACGGTTTCGAAACCGGCAAGCATGCGCAACAGGGTGGATTTGCCGCAGCCCGAACTGCCCAGCAAGGCAAACAGCTCGTTGCGACGCACATTCAGATTGACCTGCCGCACCGCCATGACGTCACCGAAGCGTTTGGCGACATCGATGATCTGCACGAAATCGTCAGGCCCCGCGGACTGCGCGGACGACCGGTGCCCATTGCCAAGGGTTTCAGACATGAAAGACGCACCTTGCAAAATGGCGCCCCGCCCCGGGCGCCATCAAATGAACTCAACAAACCAGAAAAACACCGGGCGAGCGGTTTCCCGCCTGCCCGCGACTGAATCACCGGTGCTCGCGTACCCACGTCTGGCCACGCCAGCCGGGATGGGCGCTGCCCCGGTTCGTTACCGGCCCGACTTCAGCTCGGCCCAGAGCCTGGACTGCAGGCGCTGGATATCGAGCGGTTGCGGCTTCACAAGGAACAGCGTCTCCGACACTTCCGGCGGGGGGAAGATCATCGGGTTATTGGCCACTTCGGGCACCACGAACTCACGCGAACTCTTGTTGGCACTGGGGAAGAACACCGAATTCGTGATGGCCGCGTGCACTTCCGGCGTCTCGATATAGTTGATGAAGGCATGCGCCTCGGCAACATTGCGCGCGCTCTTCGGGATGGCCATGACATCGAACCAGGCCGGGGCCCCACCCTCCGGAATGAAGTACTCGATGGTGTAGTCCTTGCCTGCCTGCTCGGCGCGGCGCTTGGCAATGAACACGTCTCCCGAATAGCCGTACACCATGCACAGATCGCCCACGGCCAGTTCGTCGATGTAGCCGGCCGAGCTGAACTGGCGGATGTAGGGGCGGATCGTCTTCAGGACCTCGAGCGCCTCGCGATAATCGGACGGATCGCTGCTGTTGGGGTCTTTCCCGAGGTAATGGAGCACGGCCGGAAACACCTGCGACGGTTCGTCGAGGATGGAAATGCCGCACGACTGCAGGCGCGCGGCGTACTCGGGGTTGAAGAGCATTTCCCACTCGTTCAGCGGTGCGTCCTCGCCGACAAGCTCACGCACGCGCGTAACGTTGTAGCCCAGACCGCTGGTACCCCAGCCCCAAGGAATGAAGTATTCGTTGCCCGGATCGACCTGCGCCACCAGGGCCATGAGGTCGGGATCAAGGTGCTCCCAATTGGGAATGAGCGATTTGTCGAGCTTCTGGAACAGCCCTGCCTGCATCTGCCTTGCAGCGTAGTTGATGGCCGGAACCACGACGTCGTAGCCCGACTGGCCAGTCAGCAGCTTGGCCTGCAGCGTGTCGTTGCTGTCGAATACGTCGTAGTTGACCTTGATGCCGGTGGCCTTTTCAAAGCCCGACAACGTGTCCGGGGCCGTATACTCAGCCCAGTTGTAAACGTTCACGACTTGCGCCGCGGCGGGGGCCATCCACGCCCACAACGCGAGCGCAGCCAGCGTCACACAACGGGAAAACCTGATCTTCACCGGCTCTTCTCCAGAAAATCGACCTGCGAGGCCGAAATAATAAAGTGATTTGTCTGCAGATGGTGGGGAAACCCTCAGAAAAACCCGCAGTGGGAGGTTTTCTCAACACGGATTGTAGTGCCAGACCTTCCGCACCCCTTACCCCCGATGCTACGCTGTGACACGTGAGCGCAACACTCCGCCAACAACGAGCTTCACGCATTGCCTGACGAGAGGGGAAGGACGATCATGACAGCATACGTGAGCCAGCCCACGCGGGCCTTCTGTTCCCTGTTGACTGCCTGCTTCGTTGCCTTGGGCGGTGCTCATGCCGCCACCGAAGGGTCCGGGCAAAAGCCGCTCGACGTTCCGTTCGTACCTACGCCCCAGCATGTGGTAGACCGCATGCTGGAACTTGCCCAGGTGGGCTCGAACGATTTCGTCATTGACCTCGGCTCGGGCGACGGACGCATCCCCATCACCGCCGCGACGCGCTATGGTGCCCGCGCCATGGGGGTCGATCTCAACCCCGAGCGTATCGCAGAAGCGAACGAAAACGCGAAGAAAGCGAACGTCATCGGCAAGGTCGAATTCAGGAACCAGGATCTGCTCCAGACGCCCATCAGCGACGCGACGGTGCTGACCATGTATCTGCTGCCCAGCGTCAACATGAAGCTGCGGCCACGTATTCTAAGTGAACTGCAGCCCGGTACGCGCGTCGTCTCGCATGCCTTCAACATGGGAGACTGGGAGCCAGACCGTCAGGAGAAGGTCGACGGACGTACGCTCTACCTCTGGATCGTCCCGGCACGGGTGGCGGGCAAATGGCAGGTCACCGGCAAGCAGGGCTTCGAGATGCAGCTCGAGCAGGAGTTCCAGAAGATCACCGGCTTTGCGCTGGTCGACGGCAAGCGCCTGGCCATCGACGACGGTCGTGTCGAGGGCGACCGCATCAGGTTCAGCCTTGATGGGACCACCTACACCGGCCAGGTACACGACAACCGCATCACCGGCGAGGGCTGGTCCGCGCAGAAGATTTAGCGTATTGATTGCCCTGGCTTACCATCTCAACCAGCACGCATCTCGACCTGCACTACTAGATATCGGAGACACGCCCATGAACTCTCCCTCGCCCAAGCAGACCCGACTGACCGTCCTCGACGGAATCGCCGTTCTGGTCGGCGTCGTGGTCGGCATCGGCATTTTCGGCTTTCCGCCGCTGGTAGCCATGAACGTCGATAGCGAGACCATGTATGTTGCCGTCTGGCTGCTGGGCGGCGTCATCATGCTCATCGGAGCCCTGTGCTACGCGGAGCTTGGCTCGATGTACCCGAGTGCCGGGGGCGAGTACGTCTACCTGACAAGGGCCTACGGCCCGCGCGTGGGCATGCTGTTCGCCTGGGCTCGTGGCACCGTGATCCAGACGGGCGCCATCGCTGCCGTGGCCTTCATTTATGGCGAGTATGCCAACAATATCGTGCCCCTGGGCGACCACGGCGTGAACATTCATGCCGTCCTGTCCGTCGTCATCCTCACCGCACTCAATGTCATTGGCACGCGCGAATCGAAAAGTGCCCAGGTAGTCTTCACGATACTTGCGATCATGGGCGTGCTCGCCCTCAGCATAGCGGGGTTCGTGGGGCCGGCCGGCGCTGGCGCACCCGCGAGCGCCGAGACCGCCTCTGCGCCCATGGGGCTGGGCGCACTCGGCATGGCCATGGTATTCGTGCTGCTCACTTACGGTGGCTGGAACGAAACCGCCTACATCTCGGGTGAAATGCGCGACGTACGCCGCGACCTCAAACGTGTCCTCATTTATGGCACGCTCATCGTCACGGCGCTGTACCTCATCGCCAACCTGGCGTTCCTGCACATCTTCGGGCTGGCCGGCCTGCGCAACACGCCTGCGGTAGGCGCGCGTCTGATGGAAATCGTGGCCGGGCCCCAGAGTGCATTCTTCCTCAGCCTGCTGGTGTGCTTCACCGCCCTGTCCACCATCAACGGTACCATCCTCACCGGCGCGCGCATTTACTACGCCCTGGGCTCCGACGTGCCCGCCCTCAGCAAGCTGGGCGCATGGGCCTCGCGCGGGTCCACGCCGGTGAACGCCTTGCTGCTGCAATGCGTGATCACTCTGGCCCTGATCGCTTACGGGGCGTACACCGATGGCAGCGGCATCTCCACGATGGTGGCCTACACCGCCCCCGTTTTCTGGCTGTTCATGCTTCTGGTCGCCCTCTCCGTCATCGTATTCCGGCGCCGTCATCCGAATGCCGATCGACCGTTCCGGGTGCCGCTCTATCCCGTGACGCCCCTCCTCTTTGCTGCCACCTGCCTGGGTCTGGTGTACTCCAGCCTGAGTTATGCGGGCAGTGGCGCCGTCGTCGGCGTCCTCGTGCTGCTGGTGGGTCTGCCGTTCGTCCTGGTGTGGGGCCGCGACACGGCGCCCGCCGACGTACGCCCCTGACCCGCCACCGACGGGGCGCTTCCGCCCCGTTCCTGAATACCCCGCCTCCTGCCGGCCTGGCCAAAGGCAGCTGCCGGCATCCGCCTTCTCCCGCTGCCCGGCCCGTAGGCGCGCATCTTGCTCATGCCGGACGCTCGGACCCGGTGTTCAGGAAACGCCATGCGATCACTCTGCAAATGGGCGGCCGGCCTGCTCGCGGCACTTCTCGTACTGGTCGCTCTCGCAGCGGTTGCGCTCCACACCTTCGACTGGAACCGGTTGAAACCGCGCATCGTCGAGGCCGTTGAAACAGCCACCGGCCGTTCGTTCGAGATCGGCGGAGATCTCGCGGTCGCATGGGATCGGGCAGGTACACCCGGAGGCTGGCGCGCCTACCTGCCGAGAGCGAACATCAGCGCCGAGCACGTGCGCCTGGGCCGCCCTGCGTGGGCCGGCCGTGCCGATCTGCTGCAGGCCCGCCGTCTGGCATTCAGCGTCGACTTGCTCCCACTCCTGCGCCGCCACGTCGCCATCCACGAACTGACCCTGGAAGGTGCCGACCTTGCTCTCGAGCGCCCCGATACCGCGCGCAACAACTGGACGTTCGCACGCGCGCCAGACGATCCCGGCACCAATCACCACTCCGGCTGGACATTCACCCTGGATGACGTAGGCCTGATCGATGCCCATCTCACCTATATCGACGTGCCACGCGCCCTCACTCTGGAAGCGTGGATCGAGTCCGTCACTCCGGAGCCCACGCCGGAGGGCCTGCACGCCCTGCCTTACGCAGCGGCGATCCGTTTCAAGGGACAATACCGGGAGACCAAGCTGGAAGGCTCAGGCAAGAGCGGAGCCTTCGTCTCGTTGCGCGATCCAGCGGTACGCTATCCATTGCAGGTGCGCATGACGGCTGGCCAGGTGCAACTGGCTGCGGAGGGCCGTGTCGGCAATCTGCGCGAGACGGTCGAGGTCGACCTGAATGTCGAAGTCAAGGGCGACAGCATGGCATTGCTGTTTCCGCTCACCGGCATCGTCCTGCCCGACACTCCACCGTTTGCCACCGACGGCCACTTGCGAGGAAGCCTTGTTCCCGACCGAGCGCACTGGCGCTACGAAGACTTCCACGGCACGGTCGGACGCAGCGACCTGCATGGCAGCCTTGACTACCAGAGCGGCACACCGCGTCCACGCCTCCGTGGCGAACTCACGTCCAGACTGTTGCACCTCGCCGACCTCGGACCGCTCATCGGCGTCTCGCCAGACCCACGCGCGCAACGCGGGCGTACCCGTTCGAATCGCGCCGGCAAGATCCTGCCCACGCATGAGTTCCGCACTGACCGCTGGAGTGCCATGGATCTAGATCTGAAATTCGAGGGAGAACGGATCATTCGCCCCGACGCATTGCCCCTCAGCGATATCCGGACCCATGCAGTACTTGAAAACGGTGAACTGCGGCTCGACCCCCTGCAGTTCGGCATCGCCGGGGGCGACCTGAATGCCCGCCTGAGGATGAACGGCCGTGCCCGCCCGGCCGAGGTGGTGCTGCATGCCAGGATGCAGGACCTCAGGCTGCCGGCCCTGTTTCCGGCCATCGATGCGATGCAGCAAAGCGCCGGGAAAATTGATGGTGCGATCAGCATCCTGTCGAACGGCAATTCGGTGGCACAGCTGCTGGGGCGCAGCCAGGGGGAGGTCAAGCTCTACCTGCAAAGCGGACGCATTAGCCGCTTTGTGCTGGAAGCAGCCTCGCTGAACATCGCCAGCGCCGTGATTGCCAGACTGTTCGGAGACAAGAAGGTGAAGATCGAATGTGCAGCGGCAGAACTGGCCGTGCGCGATGGCCTGGCGACCGCGCGCAATGTGCGGATTGGCACCACCGAAGCGCTCATTGACATCACGGGGGCAATCGACTTCCACGATGAGCGCCTGGCTCTCGACATCAGGCCTGAAACCTACGACCTTCGCGTTCTCTCGCTGCGTGCCCCCCTCTATATTGATGGCAGCTTCGCCGATCCCCGCATCGGTGTCGAGAAAGGGTCTCTGCTGCTGCGCGCAGGCGCAGTTGCCCTGATAGCCGCCGTGGCACCCGCGGCGCTCGCCCTCCTGCCGGTCACCGTGCCCGGCTCGAGCGATGGCGTGGATTGTGCGAAGCTGCTCGCCAACGCACGCCGTGCACCGCAACTGCATCCGGATACGGCACGGCCGATCGAATCCCCGTCGGTGCGGCACACTGAGCCGCCGCGCACCGCGGCCACGGGTTCCAAGCCGCCAGAGCCGCACTCCTCGCTGCGACAACGAAGCGCGCGGTGACAGGCGCACCGCTTTGCTGCGTGGCTGCGCCATTGAGGGCGGCGGGCGTCGTGGCAGCCACGTACCTGGCACAATCAGGCTCGACCGGGCCGTTGCGGCCCCGGCGCGCGTTGTGTAAAGTTGTACCGAGCGATGCCGGAATGTCTGTACAAGAAGGAGACCACATGAATGCCTTGACAGCCCTCGATCTGGCGCGCGTCCAGTTTGGCTTCACGGTGTCGTTCCACATCATTTTTCCGTCGATCACCATCGGCCTGGCGTCGTACCTCGCTGTCCTGGAGTTCCTGTGGCTGCGCACCGGGCGAATGGTCTACCAGGATCTCTACCATTTCTGGGTCAAGGTGTTCGCCATCACGTTCGCCATGGGCGTCGTCTCTGGCATTGTCATGGCGTACCAGTTCGGCACCAACTGGAGTGCCTTCGCCGATTTCGGCGGCGCCATTACGGGCCCGCTGCTCACCTACGAAGTGCTGACCGCCTTCTTCCTGGAAGCGGGCTTCCTTGGCGTCATGCTGTTCGGCTGGCGCCGGGTAGGGCCGGGGCTGCATTTCACCTCGACGGTGCTGGTAGCTCTCGGCACCATCGTCTCCGCATTCTGGATTCTTTCATCGAACAGCTGGATGCAAACGCCTGCCGGCCATGAAATCGTCGACGGCCGCGCCATCCCCGTTGACTGGATCCGTGTCATCTTCAACCCGTCATTCCCGTACCGGCTTGTACACATGCTGCTGGCGGCCTTTCTGTCCACTGCACTGCTCGTGGGCGCAACCGCTGCCTGGCACCTGTTGCGCCGCAACGACACCCCAGCGGTGCGCACCATGCTGTCGATGGCCATGTGGATGCTGCTGATCGTCGCCCCCGTCCAGGCTGTCGTGGGCGACCTGCACGGCCACAACACCCTGAAACACCAGCCCGCCAAGATCGCCGCCATCGAAGGCCACTGGGAAAACGTGCCGGGCGAGGGCTTCCCCATCTACCTGGTAGGCTGGCCCGACATGGAACGCGAAGAAACGCTGTTTGCCCTGCCGGTACCCCACCTCGGCAGCCTCATCCTCACCCACAGCTGGGACGGCCAGATCCCGACCCTGAAGGATTTCGCACCTGAAGACCGCCCCAACTCGACGATCGTATTCTGGACCTTCCGCATCATGGTGTTCTTTGGCGTCATGATGATCGTGCTCGGCATCTGGGGTGCCATCGCACGAGCCCGCGGCAAGCTGTACACCTCCCCGCGCCTGCTGCACATGGCGTTGTACATGGGGCCAGCAGGACTGATCGCCATCCTGGCAGGCTGGTACACGACTGAAATCGGGCGCCAGCCCTGGGTAGTCTACGGGCTGTTGCGCACGGCTGACGCGGTCTCTCCGCATGGCGCGGCGGAGGTCGGGCTGTCGCTGGCCATGTTCGTGATCGTCTATCTGGTCGTGTTCGGGGCGGGAACGGCCTATTGTTTGCACATGCTGCGCAAGGGGCCACATGCCGGTGAAGGCACCCAACCGGTCGAAGGCGGCCCCGGGCAGCCGCGTACCCCCATGCGCCCGATGTCACGCGCGCCGGAACCACTGCCCGACTCCACCAACGCCAGTTCCTGAGAGGAGCGACCACCATGGGCATCGATCTCCCCCTGCTGTGGGCCATCATCATCCTGTTTGGCGTGGTCATGTACGTCGTCATGGACGGCTTCGACCTGGGCGTAGGAATTCTCTTTCCTTTTGTCCCGGGGCGCCACGACCGTGATCTCATGATGCACTCGATCGCGCCGGTCTGGGATTTCAACGAAACCTGGCTGGTGCTCGGGGGCGCAGGGCTGTTTGCCGCTTTTCCCCTGGCCTATTCCGTCGTGCTGAGCGCCCTCTACCTGCCGCTGATCTTCATGCTCGTTGCACTCATCTTCCGCGGCGTCGCCTTCGAGTTCCGTCTCAAGGCCAGCGAAGCCCGGCGCCATTGGTGGGACAAAGCCTTCATGACCGGCTCGATCGCCGCGGCGTTTTTCCAGGGAGTGGTCCTGGGTTCGTACCTGCAAGGCATCGAGGTAGTGGGGCGCAGTTACGCCGGAGGCGCGCTCGACTGGATCTCTCCCTTCAGCATCTTTACCGGGGCGGGACTGGTCATCGCGTATGCCCTGCTCGGCTCGACCTGGCTCATCATGAAAACCGAAGGCACACTGCAGGACACCATGTTCCGCCTCAGCCGCCCCCTGCTGTGGGCGCTCCTGGCCATCATCGTCGTACTGAGCGTCTGGACGCCACTGCTCGATGAACGCATCGCCGCGCTCTGGTTCGGTTTTCCCAATATCGTGCTGCTTGCGCCCGTACCGGTGCTGGTGGCGCTGACCGCCTGGGGCATGCTGCGCGCGCTGCACAAGCGATCACACGGCGCTCCGTTTGCCTTGACCCTTTGCCTGGTGCTGCTGGGCTACGCTGGTCTGGGCATCAGCCTCTGGCCCTACATCATTCCTCCGCACATTACCATCCATGAAGCCGCCAACGCGCCGCAGGCCATGGGCTTTGCCCTCGTGGGCACGCTGTTCATTACGCCCATCGTGCTCGTCTACACCGCGCTGTCATACTACGTTTTCCGCGGCAAGGTGCGCCATGGCGATGGCTATGAGTAGTGCCGGCCGTGGGCGGCCGGCGCCAGCACGGCGCCGGTTCCCTTCCCGGCGGCCACGTCGCGGCACGGCTGCCGCGAGGGGCTGACGCGATGACGGGACAGAGGTCTCCCGGTTTCTGGAAACGGCTGGGCTGGCTGGTGCTCATCTGGAGCTGCAGCGTGGCGGCCCTGACCCTTGCTGCTGCGCTGATACGCCTGGTCATGCGATCCGTCGGGCTTGGCGCCTGACAGGCAACAAAAAAGCGGACCGCCCGAATGCGGCCCGCCCTCGCTCGGTTGCAGATGCCTGACTGCTTACCAGGCAAACACGAGGCGCTGCCCCTTGTTGTTGCCGCGAACCGTGAAACGAGCCGTCTTGTCACGTCCCTGGTAGCTGGCGGTGACGGTGTACTGGCCATCGGGCAGGTCCATGAGCAGGATGGGCCCTGTGGAGGTCAGCTCAAGATTGAAGCCTTGCGGCCCGGTGATGCGCAGGGGAATGTAGGCCAGATAAGCCCCGTTGGCCTCGGCGAAGATCATGGCGACCGAGAACTGCGGGATTGCGGCCATCATTGCCGTGGACTCTTCCAGTCCGAAACCACCCGAGATATAGGTTACGCCATTCACCGTCTGTGCCGGCGGAAGCGCGCTGGCAACGGCAGCCTGACTGCTGCCTGCGCCCGTGCTGGCCGCGGCGACGTATAGGGGCTGTGTGGTCTGCGCTGAGGGAGCTGCGTTTGCTCCAGCCCAAATCGTTGAACAAATGAGGCCACCAACCAGCGCCATAGTGCATTTTGTACGCATCATGCAAACCTCCTGATCAAGAAAAAGCGTCTGCCCAGTACACCCGGACAGCCAGAACACGTGGATGCCACCCGTCGCATCATGGCGGAACCCGGCGAGAAAACGCCGGCGCTGGCCATTAATGATAAAGTTACCCTCACCATTCTCGTGTCTTCTTCGATGGGGGGTAATTCGCGCGTCACCCGGCAGGGTGCGCCACACGGCGGATTGCCGCCCGACGAAGCGCACGCCCTGACCAATGTAACACAATGAATTGATGGTTCCATATGGCTGCGGTCGCTGATGTCCACGCCTGGCCACGCCGACTGGTCGCCCTCGGACTGCTCGCGGCCATTACCGGCAGCAGCGCGCCAATCCCGCTCTATCCCATTTATCGGGCACAGCTTGACCTCGATGCCTTCACCATGACCCTCATCTATGTCATGTACCTGGTGGGCGTGCTGGTTGCGCTGTTCTCGATGAGCCGGGTGCTGGAATCCCTGCGTAACCCGTACCGGCTTCTCGCGCCTGCGCTGGTGTGTTCGGCGGTCGGAGCCACGCTCATGGGCTTTGCGCTGTCGCTGCCCACGCTCATGCTCGGACGCCTGCTCGCAGGGCTCGGCACCGGCTCGGTCACCGTCGCCGCCAACTCCGCCCTGGTCGAACTTGCCCCCGGACGCGACCCACGCGTTGCCGGCGCCATTTCCGGACTGGCCTTCAGCGCTGGCGCCGGCATCGGACCCATCATCACCGGCATCGCCCTGCAATGGAACCTGTGGCCGATGACGCTGCCGTTCCTGTTGGTCGTGGCGGGCACGCTAGCCGGCCTGGTCGTGCCATTCACGCTCTGGAACCGGATTGCCAGAAGCCACATCCGCCGGCGTGCGCGAGGCAGCGCCCGCAACCAGCCTGCACCGGTTCCGGTCCCCTGGCCCCCTGTATTGCTGTGCATTTCCATCATCGCCATCAACTGGGGCGTAGGCGGTACGCTCATGGCGTTGGGGCCCTACTTCGGTGACCTGATCTTCAACGTCGAGAATTACGCGTTGTCGGGCTACGCAATCTCGGTCTACATGATGCTTGCAGCCGGCAGCCAGTGGTTGCATCGGCGCCTGCCAATGCGCACGGCCATGCTGCGCGGTAGTGTGTACGTGGTCTCGGGCGCAGTCTGCGTGCTGGCTGCCACGCTTGCCAAAGCCCCCATCATTGCCTGTCTGGGCCTGTATGCCATGGCCACCGGCAACGGCGCCGTATTCGGGGCTGCGGCAGCACTCATCAACGTGGTCGCTCCGCCCGAGCACCGGGCGCGCCTGGTCTCGCTGTTCTTCGCGTCGGGCTATGCCGGCAGCCTGACACCGTTGGCGCTGGGCGCGCTGACCGACCAATTCGGAGCGTTGGTCACCGCGGCGGGATACTCCACCTTCATCACGAGTGCCTTCGTGGTCATTTCCATGGTGGCACGCCGCCTGGTACATAATGCCAGCCGCCCCCCCGACCCTGCCACCACAGATACGTAGCGTGCAACCCCAGCGCCTGGCTTGCGGCAATGAATGAGCAGCCTGCACGCCCCTCGACACCGACCGTTCGGGCCGTGCCCCCCGGACACCGCCCCTGAGCCACGGTACGCGGCGTTTTGCATGGCCTCCAACGAAAACGGTACCCTACACGGACCAGCGCACTTCCCGCGATAGTTCCCGTTTTGTTCGCGAAAGATATCAGGTGCAAATGACATTATCCTCTGGCAAGAACGCATCTCCCTCCGCGCACGCTCCGGCGCCCCAAGGCAGCACTGCCGGTCGGGCCGAATCACCGGATGATCGCCACGCCGGTCATACCCCCATGATGCGGCAGTACCTCCAGCTGAAGGCCGATGCCGGCCCGCTGCTGCTGCTCTATCGCATGGGTGATTTCTACGAACTCTTTTACGACGACGCAAAGAAAGCCGCACGTCTGCTGAATCTCACGCTGACCACCCGCGGCGTGTCGAACGGCGAGCCGATCCCCATGGCGGGCATTCCCTTCCACGCGCTCGAGGGATATCTCGCGCGTCTTGTTGCCGCGGGCGAATCAGTCGCCATTTGCGAGCAGGTAGGCGATGTGGCCACCGCGAAAGGGCCGGTGGAACGGCGTATCGTGCGCATCGTGACCCCCGGAACGCTTACCGATGACGCCCTGTTGCCTGCCAAGGCCGACCGTGCAGTAGCCGCCCTGTTCATTCCAGGCGCCAGCCGGCGCGAACAGAACTGCGGCATCGCCTGGCTCAACCTGGCTAACGGTGATTTTCGCGTGACCGAATGCACACGTACCCAGCTGGCAAGCGAACTGCACCGCATCGCCCCGGCCGAGCTGGTGCTCGCGGAACACCAGCCGCACCCCGACGGGATCGACGACCTTGGCGTTGCGGTCAGCAGCGTACCCGACTGGCATTTCGACCTCGACAACGCTCGCACCACCCTGCTCGAACACTTTCAGGTCGACACCCTCGACGGGTTCGACGTGGGCGACATGCCGGCCGCCATCCGCGCCGCGGGCGCCCTGCTGCGCTATGCTGCGCACACCCAGGCCCAGTCACTGCCGCACGTACGGCAGATCACCGCCGACCGGGCCACCCGCTACGTATGGCTCGACCCAGCGACGCGTCGCAACCTGGAACTTACGGAGACTCTGCGAGGGGACGAAGCACCGACCCTGTTCTCCACGCTCGACCATTGCCGTACCCCCATGGGCAGCCGGCTGCTGCGCCGCTGGCTGCATCACCCGCTGCGCGACAACGACGAGCCGGGTCAACGTCAGAGGGCCATCGCCACCCTGCTGGAAAACGGCGTAGAACCCCTGCTCGCGGTGCTCGAATCCTTGCCCGACATCGAACGCATCGCCACCCGCATCGCCCTGCGTTCGGTACGGCCACGCGAGCTGGCCAGCCTGCGTGACGCACTGGCCCAGCTGCCCCGACTGGCAGCAGCAGTCAGGTCCGCCGCCCGCGGGCTCTCGCTCGAACACGACGAGCGCCTGTCGTGCATTGCGGACGCACTGGAGATTGATCCTGCCGCCCATGCCCTGCTGCTGCGCGCACTGCATGGGGAGCCGGCGGTCGCGGTACGCGACGGTGGCGTGATCGCCGACGGCTATGACGAAACGCTGGACGAACTGCGCAAGCTGCAGTCGCACAGCGGTGAGTTCCTCATTGAGCTGGAAGCTCGCGAACGCGAACGGACTGGCATCGCCAACCTGAGGGTCGAGTTCAACCGCGTACATGGCTTTTTCATAGAAGTCACGCGGGGCCAGACCGACAAGGTGCCTGCGGACTACCGGCGCCGCCAGACGCTGAAGAATGCGGAGCGGTATATCACCCCCGAGCTCAAGGAATGGGAAGACAAGATCCTGTCGGCGCAGGAGCGTGCGCTGGCCAGGGAACGCTTCCTCTTCGACCAGCTGCTCGAACAGCTCGTGCCCCGTGTGCCCACCCTGGCCCGGGCAGCCGCCGCCCTGGCCGAGCTCGACGTGCTGGTGGCGCTGGCCATCCACGCCCGCGACAATGACTGGGTCGCCCCGCAGCTTGGCGACAGCGCCGAGATAGACATCGTGCAGGGACGACATCCCGTGGTAGAGCGCACCATCGAGCGCTTTACGCCCAATGATTGCCGACTGAACGAGAACCGCCGCCTGCTGCTCGTGACCGGGCCCAACATGGGCGGGAAGTCGACCTACATGCGTCAGGTAGCGCTGATTGCCCTGCTGGCGCGCATCGGCAGCTTCGTGCCGGCGCGTTCAGCCGTGATCGGCACGCTTGATCGCATCTTTACACGCATCGGCGCGGCCGACGACCTGGCTGGCGGGCGCTCCACCTTCATGATGGAAATGACCGAGGCCGCCACCATCCTTGCAGCCAGCACTCCGTCCAGCCTGGTGCTCATGGACGAAATCGGCCGCGGTACCTCCACGTACGACGGGCTGGCGCTCGCCTGGGCCATCGCACACCGCCTGGTATCGCACAACCGTGCCCTGACCCTGTTCGCCACCCATTACTTCGAGCTCACGCGGCTGCCCCAGGAACGTCCCCAGGCCGCTAATGTTCACCTGGCAGCGGCTGAGAGCCCCGACGGCATCGTCTTCCTGCACGAGGTGCGTGAAGGTCCTGCAAGCCGCAGCTACGGCATCCAGGTAGCACAACGGGCTGGCATTCCGCCTGCAGTGATCCGTCTCGCGCGGCGACAGCTCGAACAGCTCGAGCTGGGCGCCGGGCCGCAGGTTCAATTACCCCTGTTCGGCGTGGTGGATCCCGGCACCGATACGGCCAACGAACCGTTGGTTCTCGCCCCGGATGCGGCCACGATGTCCGTGAGCGACGGTCCTCCTGCACACGAGGGTCACCCCCCCAAGGAGGGCTCACCCGACGGCGGCGACCTCGACCCGGCCAGCGCCGACGTGCTGCGCACCTTGCGCGCCCTGGACCCGGATGCGCTGACCGCCCGGGAGGCACTGAATCTTCTCTACGACTTGCATGCCCGCCTGAGCACCTCGCCGACCGCCCCGTGAGCATGCACTTTCGGCGGCCCGGCTACCCGGCGGCCCGCCGGCGAAACCGGGCACGCCCTCCCCGCGTCGCCACCACCATCTCGCGTTGCCGCCCTGTCGGCAACAGGCGTGTTACCCCTGCTCAGAAAGTGTATCCGGATCTTCGTGCCTGAAGCGTTGGGGTCTGGCCTCCATCGGCCTGACGCAACGACGAAGACCGCACAGGGAGCGGCCTGACCCATCGGGGCCTGCGCAACCGGAGCCCCCGTGATCACCCTGCAGCCACGTTGTCGTGTTACCTCGGCACACAAACCAAACTTACTTGAAACTTACATCAGGCCGGTTTTGCGGGACACTGATGACCAGACCAATCGCGTCAATCAAAGGAGTACGGCATATGTACCGATCGTTCTGGATTGCAGGAATCATCGTCGCCTCTACTGCCCTGGCCGCCTGCGACCGCGCCGAAGACAACGTGAACAATACGGCTACCAACCCGGCAGGCTCCACCCTGACGGTGCCCGCCGAGCCGTCCAACCCCAGCACGGGTGCGCTCAGCCCGGCTCCGTCGCCCGCCCCGTCTGACCGCCCCTCAGGAAGCTATACTGACCCGAGTCCGAGTGGCTCGACCGGCAACGGGGCCACCTCCGGCACACTGGGCAGCGACCCAGGTCCGGCTTCCAGCGGGTCCTGATTCCACCAGCGCTTCGAAGCAGCCTGGGTTGCCGAAACCAGCCACGCTCGAGATGACCAGCGGGTCCGGCCAACGGTTGGGCCCGTGCATTTCCAGCCTCCGGCCGCGAACGTTGTATCGCTGCCAGCGTTAGCCTCCAGAATTGCATTTGCCTTGCTTTCGGGCCATAATTTAACGTTTTTGACGATAGGCTTTACGCTCTAGCCACAACCCGGTGCCCAGTGCTAGTAGCGTAGCTTTCCACACCGCAAGCTTTGGTCTTCTTTGCTGCCTCGGGCAGCGCCCCAGGTACGCAGTACGCACGGGGAGGAAGGCTCCTACCCAAGGAAATTACGCGCCATGAAAGAAGGCATTCATCCTGAGTACCGCGAAGTCGCGTTCGTAGACGTACAGACCGGCAGCCAGTTCATCATTCGCTCCACGGTTCAAACGCGCGAAACCATCGAAATCGATGGCAAGGTGTATCCCCTGTTCAAATGCGACGTGACGTCCGAGTCGCACCCGTTCTACACCGGCGCCCAAACCCGCATCGTCGAAACCGGCCGCGTCGAGAAGTTCCGCCAGCGCTTTGCGCGCACCGAAGGCACGCGCGCCCGCAAGCAAGGCTGACCACAGCGTTGCGCGCGCCGACCGTTTTGCATCGGGGCAGCCATCAGGCTGCCCTTTTTTGTTCATAATGGCGGGTCGTCAACAAGCAAGTTGCGCTGTACTTCCGGTTCTGCCCCGTGTCCGCTACACCCTCTGCTCCACGCACGACGCCTGCACGCCTCACCGCCCCCGCCGCGGCACGCCTGTCGCGGCCGGTGCTGCTGACCGTCTGTCTCGTTTACATCGTATTCGGCCTGTTCCAGCGCGACCCCTGGAAGACTGACGACGTCATCGGCATGGCCCAGATGTGGACAGCGGTCCACGACGGAGGTCCGGCCTGGGTGGTGCCCCAGATCGCGGGTGTGGCGGCCAGCATCAATGGTCCGCTTGCCATGTGGCTGGGGGCCCTCTGCATGTCCTTGCTGGGGCCCTGGCTGGGCGAGATCGTGGCTGCCCGCCTCCCCAACCTGATCTGGTTCGCGATTACCACGGGCTCGATCTGGTACGGCACTTATCTGCTTGGGCGCCGCCCCGAAGCGCAGCCACTGGCGTTGCCCTTCGGCGGCCAGCCCGCACCTGCCGATTACGGACGCATGCTGGCCGACGCGGCACTGCTGCTTTTGCTCGCCACCCTCGGGCTTGCCTGGCGTACGCATGAAACGTCCGCAATTCCCGCGGCGCTCGCATGTCAGGCACTGGCCTATTACTCGTTCGCACGCCTGTGGGATCGCCCCGTTTCGGGAGCTCTCAGCCTGGGACTCGCGTTCGCGGGCGCCTTTCTTGCACGCGGGCTGCCCGCACTGCTGCCGCTCTTGATCGCATGCGTGGTGGTGATACCCCGCTCTGCTCGCCCGCAACAACGGGCCGTGCTCACCATCGCCCTGCCGATTTCCCTTGGTCTGATCCTGCTCTGGCTGTGGGCCGCCTGGCACACGAGTCCGTACTGGGTGTATGGGTGGCTGCACTGGCACCGCGAGACTCTGGGGCTCATTACCCTGCGAGGTGCGGCCAGCGTACTGCGCAATGCCCCCTGGTTCCTGTGGCCACTCTGGCCACTCGCGCTGATCACCCTCTGGCGCTGGCGCGGATGGTATGGCTCCCCGCACCTGCGCGTTCCACTCGGCCTCGCAGCAGGTGCGCTCATTACGCTCATCTGCATGCATCGTCCCGACGAGCCGGAACTGCTTGCGCTCGTGGTCCCGGCCGCTGCCCTCGGTGCGCTCGCGCTGCCAACCCTGCGCCGCGGTCAGGTCAACTCCCTGGACTGGTTCGCCGTCATGGCCTTCTCGGTATCCGCCGCGCTCGTCTGGTTCGGGTGGATGACGGCGCTGACCGGCTGGCCTGAAAAGATCGCCGGAAATATTGAACGGCAGACGCCGGGTTTCGAGCTCTCGTTCAACTTCTGGGCCTTCCTGGCGGCCGCACTGGCCACGCTGGGCTGGATTGCTCTCATCACCTGGAGGCTGCGGGTGCAACCTGCCGCCCTGTGGCGCGGGTCGATCCTCTCGGCAGGTGGGGTATTGATCACCTGGGTCCTGCTGAACACGCTCTGGCTCCCTTCAATCGACTACGCACGCAGTTACCGGCCCGTCGCCAACGCCGTCCGCTCGGCCCTGCAGGCCGAGGGCAGTAGCGCGTGTGTCCGTTCAAGCAACCTCGGGCTCGCCCAACGCGCTTCGTTTGCCGTGTTCGCGGGCCTGCGTTTCTCGTTTGACGAGCGCTGTCCTTTGGTGTTGCAGCAAACGACACAGGCGCAACGACTGCTCAGCCAGCCGGCCGGCAGTATCGTGCTGTGGGAAGGTGCACGCCCGTCGGACCGCGTCGAACGCTACCTGCTATTGCGAGTGCAATGAGTCCTCATCCGCTTTCCCTGTCTGGCAGCATCCGGCATCTCGTGCACCAGGCATGGCCAGTGCTCGTCGGCCAATGGGCAGGGATCGCCCTGGGCGTGCTTGATACGGCCATGACCGGCCACGCTTCGGCAGTCGATCTCGCGGCCATGAGCCTGAGCGTGTCCATCTACATCACGGTGTTCGTCGGACTGATGGGCATCGTGCATGCACTCATTCCCATCCTGGCGCATCACTACGGCGCACGGCAGTTTCCGGAGGTAGGCGCGGCGTGGGGCCAGGGCGTCTGGCTCGCCCTGACACTGTCGGTCATTGGCGGCACCATACTGCTGTTCCCGGGCGCCTGGCTCTCGTTGTCGGGTGATGTCGAACCCGCCGTGCGCGCCCGCATCGACGGCTACCTCACCACCCTTGCCGTGGCGCTGCCGGCGGCACTGGTCTTTCGCACCATGCACTCGCTGGGTGCCGCGGTCTCGCGCCCGCAGCTGATCATGTGGATCAACCTGCTCGGCGTACTGCTGAAGGCATTCTTCAACTGGGTGCTGATCTTCGGCCATTTCGGCATGCCCGCGCTGGGCGCGGTGGGCGCCGGCATCTCCACGGCGCTGGTCTTCTGGATCAGCGTGGCAGTGGCTGGCCTGACGATGCGCCGTGATACGTACTATGCGAAGTTCGGTCTGCGGCTCGGCCGGCCGCACTGGCCCACCTTGCGTACCCTATTGCGCCTGGGGCTGCCCATGGGCGGCTCCTACCTGGTGGAGGTCGCTGCCTTCACCTTCATGGCCCTGATCGTGGCACGGGAAGGTGTGGTCGTCATGGGGGCGCACCAGATCAGCGCCAACGTTGCTGCGTTGTGCTACATGGCACCCATGGCGATCGGCATCGCGACGGCTGCCCAGACGGGGCAGGCGCTGGGCGCCCGCCAGTTCCGACAGGCCATCGTGTTCGGCCGGGCTGGCATACTTCTGACGGCCGGTGCTGCCATCGTCACCGTGCTGCTGGTCCTGACGGGACGTGGATGGATCGTGCAGGCTTACACGGACAATGCGCAGGTTGCCGCCGCCGCATTCGCCCTCCTGGCCATCGTGCCCGCCTTCCACATGGCCGACAGTGCGCAGACGCTGGTGATCTACCTGCTGCGCGCCTACAAGGTGGCTCTGGTTCCCATGCTGGTACAGATCGCAGCACTCGGCGGGGTTGGCCTGGTGGGTGGCTGGCTGGTGGCGTTCGGCCCGCAGGCCGAACTGCTGGAGCCGCTGATCCGTATCTGGTCGCCGCACGCCCCAGCCGGGGCGGCCGCGATGTGGATCATGGCGACGGTCGGAATGGTCCTGTCACTGATCGCCCTGTTGCCGGTCTACGGGTACGTGGTGCGGGAATATCCGCGCCAGCATCGCGCGGCTAGAGTTTCAGGAAGTGCTCGCGGTAATACTTGAGCTCCGCGATCGAGTCGTAAACGTCCGACAGCGCCTCGTGGCGCGATGTCTTGGAGAATGACCTGTAAATGTCCGGCTTCCAGCGCCGGCACAGTTCCTTGAGCGTACTGACGTCGAGGTTCCGGTAGTGGAAGTGGGCCTCCAGCCGCGGCATGTAGCGGGCCATGAAGCGGCGATCCTGGCCAATGGAGTTGCCGCACAGCGGAGAGGCCCCAGCCGGCACGTAAGCGCGCAGAAACTCCAGCAGCTGTTCTTCGGCCTGTGCTTCCGTCAGGGTCGATGCCCTGACCTTCTCGATCAGGCCACTCTTGCCGTGCGTCGACTTGTTCCAGCTATCCATGGCATCAAGCAAGGAATCGGGCTGGTGGATGACGAGCACCGGGCCCTCGGCCACGACCTCCAGGTTCGAATCGGTCACGACGACGGCCACCTCGATGATGCGCTCGCGCTCCGGGTCGAGCCCGGTCATTTCCATGTCAAGCCATATCAAGTGGTTCTCATTTGGGGCCATATAATCTGAACTCCGGGTGGTGCGGTAAATCCAGCATTCTCGCATACCCCATCTGGTTACCGGATCCTATGGCATTTACACTGCTTTTCGTCGCTTTTCTTACGGCTGGCGTCGTCCTGCGCCTGTGGCTTGCCACCCGGCAGATCCGTCACGTCGCGCTCCATCGCGACCAGGTTCCCGCGGTGTTCGCAGAACGCATCCGGTTGCGCAGCCACCAGCGTGCCGCCGACTACACCATACAGCGCACCCGGCTGGGCATGCTGGAGACAGTATTCGATGCCATGGTCCTGGTCGCGCTCACGCTGCTGGGCGGCCTCCAGGTGCTCTCCGTCTGGAGCCAGGGGCTGCCCGTCTCACCTCTGGTGCAACAGATGTTTCTCGTCACCAGCGTCGTGGTGCTCCTGGGGGTGCTCGGTCTGCCTTTCGCCTGGTATCGGCAGTTCCATCTTGAAGAGCGGTTCGGCTTCAACCGCATGACACGCAAGCTCTTCCTTGCCGACCTGCTGAAATCCTCGCTGCTCGCCGCGGTGCTCGGGTTGCCGCTGCTGGCAGTCGTGTTGTGGCTGATGCAGCGCACCGGAGCCTACTGGTGGATCTGGGCCTGGGCGGTCTGGGCCGTGTTTAACCTCGCGGTAATCTGGCTTTTCCCCACAGTCATTGCACCGCTCTTCAACAAGTTCACACCGTTGGCCGACGAAGCGCTGGCTGCCCGCATCCGTGCCCTGGCCGAGCGGTGCGGCTTTTCGCTGAATGGCCTGTTCGTCATGGACGGCTCGAAACGCTCGGCGCATGGCAATGCCTACTTCACCGGATTCGGCCGCGCAAAACGCATCGTCTTCTTCGACACCCTGCTTTCGCGCCTGAACGCCGATGAAATCGAGGCTGTCCTGGCGCATGAGCTGGGCCACTTCAAACACCGCCATATCCTGCGGCGCATCGTCATGAGTCTGGCCGCCTCCTTCGTATTCCTGGCAGTGCTCGGCTGGCTCGTCAACCGCAGCTGGTTCTACACCGGTCTTGGCGTGGAGCCCAACTTGCTTGGCCCGAACCACGGGGTTGCACTCGTCCTGTTCTTCCTCGTGGCCCCGGTTTTCACGTTCCCGCTCACGCCGCTGGCAAGCTGGCTGTCGCGCCGCGACGAGTTCCAGGCCGATGAATTTGCAGCCCAACAAACAGATCCGGCGAAGCTGGTATCGGCGCTGGTCAAGCTGTACGACGACAACGCGGCCACCCTGACGCCGGATCCGGCTCATTCCGCGTTCTACGACAGCCATCCCCCTGCGGCTGTCCGCATCGGCAGGCTCACATGGAGTGAAGCATGAACGACAGCGCCTACACGCCACTTGCTGCCGAACAGCTGCGCGTACTGCATTGTCGCCACATGACTGGCGCCGATCGCCTCAGCGACGGCGCGATCCTGGCGCAGCTGCAGGCGTTGCCTCACTGGGAGCATCACGACGGTGCGATCCGTCGCACCTTCCAGTTTCAGAATTTCCACGAAACGATGGCCTTCCTCAATGCCATCGCCTGGTTCCTGCACCGCCAGGACCACCACCCCGACATGCAGGTGGGTTACAACACCGCCACGCTGGCGTTCAGTACCCACTCTGCCAATGGAATCACGCTCAACGACTTCATCTGCGCAGCACGCATCGACGAGGTATACGGTCTGTGAATCAGAAGAGGACAGGCCGGGTCGTCTCGTCCCATGGACGACACTACATTGTGGAGCTGCCCGACGGCAGTACCCGCCACTGCTTTCCGCGCGGCAAGAAGGGCCAGGCCGTGGTGGGAGACGAAGTCGCCATCACGTTGCAGGGCACAGGCGAAGGGGCCATCGAGAAGATCTTGCCCCGTCGCAATCTGCTTTACCGCAGCGACCAGCAACGCAGCAAGCAGTTCGCAGCCAACATCGACCAGGTCGTCCTCGTGGTTGCCACGGAACCCGATTTTTCCGATGAACTCGTGGGCCGCGCCTTGCTGGGCGCACGCAGCGCCGACGTACCGTGTCTTATTGTCCTGAACAAGGTCGATCTGCCTGCCGGGCTCGCGCGCGCGCGGCAACGACTGGCTCCCTTGGCCGTGGTGGGCGTACCCATTCTCGAAATTTCCGCACTGGATGCCGAAAGCGCCCGCGCAGCGCTCTACCCGCACCTCGCCGAACGTACCAGCCTGCTGCTGGGACCCAGCGGAATGGGCAAGTCCACCATACTGAACGTACTGGTTCCCACGGCAAACGCCGCTACCCGGGAAATATCAACAGCTCTGGGTTCAGGCCGCCACACCACCACCCACACCCGTCTCTACCACATGCCGCCGTACGCCGAATACGCGGGCGGCGAGATCATCGACTCACCCGGCTTCCAGGAATTCGGACTGCTGCACCTTGGCCGGGAGGAAGTCGAACGCGGCTTTCCCGAGTTTGCGCCACATGCGTCCGATTGCCGCTTCTACGACTGCACCCACCGGCATGAGCCCGGGTGCCGGGTGCTCGAAGCGCTCAAGTGGGGCGAGATAGACCCGGGCCGTTACGCGCTCTATTGCCGTGTACTCGAGGAAATTGAATCGGCCCGCCGTTATTAGCCGTAGCCGACACGTGCGGCGCAGCCGGCACGGGGCCGCTCGTACGCCACACGCTACATCGGTACCGCTCAGAACATGTGGTTGATGCCGAAGCGCACGACGTTCATCGAGCTGCTCGACGAAATGCCCGGTGCACCGCCCGGCGACCCGACCGTGGCGGGGACTACGTGGCGATCCGATGTATGGTTGAAGGCGGCCATGGCGTAGAGTTCAGTACGCTTGCTGAGGAAGTACTTCACCCCGACGAATGGCTGACGGATTCTCGCCTTGCGCCCGTCATCATCCCTGGCCCAGGCATACCCGATACCCGCCCCTGTTGCGCGCAGAGTAAAAATGAGCCACGAAGTGCAAAGTAAATCTGAGCCACTTTTCCGTAAAGTGAGGCCTTTTTGCGCGAAGGCCCACCATGCTTCAGAAGGATCAGTG
>CALAGD010000011.1 GCA_937891425.1 uncultured Pigmentiphaga sp. | reverse complement strand
TGCCGGGGTGGGCGCAGTAGGAATCCCCCAACTTTAGGCGGGGGAGGATGTCAATGGTTCTGAGTGCCCGCCCGGCAAGGGGGATGCACGGCGCCTCCTGCGGCGCAAGTTGCATGCTGGCGTGCCTGGTCCGCGCCGGAGGGCGCGTCAGTCGTCGGCAAACAGTTCCACCACGACCCTACGCAACCATTGGTGCGCCGGGTCGCGCTGTTTGCGTGCATGCCAGACCGCATGGATCTCGGTGACTGGCATGGAGATGGGGCAGGGTCGCGCGCACAGACCGAAATGGCCCGCCACGCGCTGCGCGAAACGTTCGGGCACGACTGCGATCATGTCCGTCAGCTGCAGTACCTGGGCAACGGCCATGAACTGGGGCACGCACAGGCGGATCTTCCTGCCAGCGCACGCATCCTGCAGCACACGATTCACGATACCGTGGCCAGTGTTGGTCGCGAGCACCATGACATGGTCTGCCTCGACGAACTGCTGCAGCGTCATGTCCGAGCGGGCGTATGGGTGTGACTGGCGGAACATGCAGACGTAGGTCTGCCGGAACAGCCGGCGCTGGATGAACCCCGCTTTAAGGTCGGGCATGAAGCCCAGCGCAAGGTCGATGGTGCCGCGCTGCATCTCGCCCTTGAGGTCGACGTCGGTCGTGCGCACCGTATGCAGGGTGACGTTGGGGGCTACCTTAGCCAGATGCTGCATGAGCGGGGCCAGAAAATAGATTTCGCCCACATCGCTCATGGCGACAGTGAAGATATCCGTGCTGGTTTCGGGGTCGAAGCTGGTGCGCGCGCTGAGCGCCGTATGCAAGGTGCGCAAGGCGTCCGCTACCGGCTCGGCAAGCTGTTCGGCAAAAGGGGTGGGCAGCATGCCTTCGGGCGTGCGCACGAAGAGGTCGTCGCCCAGCAGGCGTCGCAGGCGATTCAGGGCGTTGCTGACGCCGGGCTGGGAAATGCCCAGGGCCCTGGCGGCCGCGGATACCTGCCGCTGGCGACGCAGTTCATCAAAAATGACCAGCAGGTTGAGGTCGATGTCTTTCAATGAAATCGGCATGGCGGGGCCGTACGGGGATGCTCGGCACCCATTCTGATGGGTGATATACCGTATTTAGCATATTCTATTTATTTATTCACGCGGGCGGGCCATCATACGCACTCATTCAACGTGACGTAATGTTCGAGACAAGGGAGGAGCATCGTGTCTCTGCATTCCTCGAACGCGCCCATGCCGCGCTGGGAACGGGGCGATACCAGCCGCGTTCCGTACGGTGTCTACACTGACGAGGCAGTCTACCGGCGCGAGCTGGAGCGGTTCTTCTACAAGGGCCACTGGTGCTATGTTGGCCTGGAAGCCGAGATTCCCAAACCCGGCGACTTCAAGCGCACGCAGGTTGGAGAGCGCTCCGTGCTGATGGTCCGGGGCAAGTCCGGCGATGTCCATGTGGTCGAGAACGTGTGCGCGCACCGCGGTGTGCAGTTCGTGCGTGAGCGTTTCGGCAACCGCAACATCCTGGTGTGCCCGTATCACCAGTGGAGCTATGACCTCGACGGCCGCCTGCGTGGCGTACCGTTTTCGCGTGGGGTACGGCAGCCCGATGGATCAGTGCATGGCGGCATGCCTGCTGATTTCGACATGTCAGAACATGGTCTGACGCAGCTGAAGGTGGCGCGGCGCAATGGTGTCGTCTTTGCGTCATTCGACCACTCGGTCGAGCCGTTCGAAGACTATCTGGGGCCCACCATCCTGCAGTATTTCGACCGTGTCTTCAACGGCCGCGAGCTGACACTGCTGGGTTACAGCCGGCAGCGCATCCCGGGCAACTGGAAACTGATGCAGGAAAACATCAAGGACCCCTATCACCCGGGGTTGCTGCACACGTGGTTCGTCAACTTCGGTCTTTGGCGGGCCGACAACAAGTCGCAGCTGCGAATGGATGAACATTTCCGGCATGCGGCGATGATCTCGCGCAAGGGCAGTGGTGGCGAGAACAAGGAAGTCACCAGCGGAGTATCCAGCTTCAAGCAGAACCTGAAACTGAACGACGACCGATTCCTTGACATCGTGCACGAGCCTTGGTGGGGCGAACCCACGGTGGTCATGCTGACGCTCTTTCCCAGCGTCATCATCCAGCAGCAGATCAATTCGCTGTCGACTCGTCACATCATCCCGCGCGGGCACGGCGAGTTCGACTTCGTATGGACGCATTTCGGCTATGCCGATGATTCCCCGGAAATGACGCGCCGCCGCTTGCGCCAGGCCAACCTGTTCGGGCCGGCCGGGTTTGTTTCGGCCGACGATGGGGAGGTCATCGAATTGTCGCAGCGCGGCATCGAACAGGTACCCTGGCATCGGGCACTGGTGGAACTGGGCGGCAGGGGTTGTGAAAATACCGAACACATGGTGACCGAGACGCTCATTCGTGGCATGTACGACTACTGGCGCAAGATCATGGAGGACTGATCGTGATCGATTTCGAAACCTTTCTTGCGGTCACGCGCTTGTACACGGATTACGCCTCGGTGCTGGACAACCGTGAATGGGACAAGTGGCCAGAGTTCTTTACGGATGACTGCATTTACAAGGTACAGCCGCGCGAAAACTACGAACGTGGCCTGCCGCTGGCGACTATCGCCTTCGAGAGCAAGGGGATGCTGAAAGACCGGATTTTCGGCGCGACGGAAACCATCTACCACGACATCTACCACCAGCGCCATGTGGTGGGCACGCCGCTCATCCATTCGGTGACTGCCGACACCATCGAATCCGAGGCAAATTATGCGGTGTTCCGGTCGCGCATGGACGAGCTCACCACCGTGTTCAATGTGGGCCGTTACATCGACGTCATCCGCAGGACGCCACAAGGCCTGAAACTGCAGTCGCGCATCTGCGTGTTCGACAGTGAGATCATTCCGAACTCGCTGATCTACCCGATCTAGCCACGGCCGCGATTCTGGTGGACGTCATTCGTGGTCGACCAGCGACGGGGGCAGGGTCTCAGGGTCGGCCACACCCAGGCGGCGCGCGGCTGCACCAATATGCATGAGTATGGCGTGGCGCGCGCCTTCCGGGTCGCCTTCTTCCAGGGCGCGATAGATTCTCTGGTGTTCCTGGTGGGCTTCGTGCCACGTTCCCCGCAGTTCCGAATGCAGACGTGCGGCCTCGATGGCCATGCGGATGTGCGCCGACAAGAACGCATACATCTCGGGGAATAGCGGGTTACCGGTGGCTTCTGCCACCACGAAGTGGAAACGCGTGTCGGCCTGCGTGCCATCGGTTCCGTGGATCACTGCGCCTTCCATCTCCGCCAGGGCCTCGCGCAGCTCGCGCAGGTGACTGCTGGTACGGCGTACCGCGGCGAGGCGCGCCGCTTCTCCTTCGACCGCCTGCCGCAGCTCGAATACGCGTTGCAGGCCAAGCCGCTGGCCTCCCGAATCTTCAAGGCGGAAGGCATGAGCCTGGGGGCGTTCCGCAACGAAGGCGCCCGCTCCCTGAACGGTATGGACCAGTCCGTCGTGCTTCAGACGCGCGAGTGCCTCGCGCACGACCGACATGCTGACTCCGAAGTCGGTCGCCAGCTCGTTGCCCGTGGGCAGGCGCTCGCCCGGTGCAAACTCGCCCCCGAGAATGCGCCGGCGCAATTCCCGGGCAACTTCGTCTGCAAGCGAGGCGCGGCGCGCCCGGTCAGTTCGCTGCTGCATCCCGCAGGGTCTTGCCGGGGTTCATGATGCCTTGGGGATCGAGGGCATCCTTGATGCGCCGCATCAGCCGCAGCTCGACCTCGCTCTTGTAGCGTGGCAGTTCGTCGCGCTTGAGCTGCCCGATGCCATGTTCCGCGCTGATGGAACCATTGAAGGCGTGTACGCTGTCGTGCACCAGCTGGTAGATGTCGTCCTGGCGGGCCAGCACCTGGGGCTCGGGCTCGCCGACCGGGCCCTGCACGTTGTAATGCAGGTTCCCATCGCCCAGGTGCCCGAAGGTGATGTTTCGCACACCGGGAAAATGTTCCTGCAATAGCCGGTCGGTGACCTCGACGAAGTCGGCGATGCGCGAAATGGGAATGGAAACATCGTGCTTGATGTTCTTGCCTTCTTCGGCCTGCGCGAGCGGAATGCTTTCGCGCAGATGCCACATCGCCTGACTCTGGGCCAGATTCTCGGCAATGGCCGCGTCGATCACGAGATCGTCTTCGATGGCAGCGCCCAGCACGGCCTCGAAGCGTTCACGCGCGTGTTCTTCACTTTCGCTGTCGGACAGCTCCAGCAACGCGTACCAGGGGTACTGGCTGGCCGGCCCGCTGAACGGAAGCCGTTGCTGGGGGTAGTGCTTCAGCACCAGTTCGAGGCAGGCGCTGGACATGAGTTCGAACCCGGTCAGTGCCGCGCCGAAACCCGCGCGAGCGCGTGACAGGAAGGTGATGGCATCGCGCACCGATCGCAGCGCCAGCAGGGCGGTGCATTGGGCCACCGGCAATGGATACAGCTTGAGCGTGGCCGCCGTGATGATGCCCAGGGTGCCTTCGCTGCCGATGTAGATGTCGCGCAGGTCGTAGCCGGTGTTGTCCTTGCGCAGGCCGCGCAGCCCGTTCCAGATCTCGCCCTGGGGCGTGACGACTTCAAGGCCCAGCGTGAGTTCGCGCGCATTGCCGTAACGCAGCACCTGGGTGCCGCCGGCGTTGGTGGCGAGGTTGCCCCCGATGGTGCAGCTGCCTTCCGCCGCCAGCGACAGCGGGAACAGGCGGCCGGCCGATGCGGCGGCCTCCTGCACGCTCTGCAGGATGCATCCGGCCTCGACGGTGATGGTGTCGTTGTCGGTATCGATCTCGCGAATGCGGTTGAGTCGGGTAAGCGCGACCACGACTGCGCGCCCGCTCGTGTCGGGCGTTGCGCCGGCGACCAGTCCGGTGTTACCCCCCTGGGGCACGACAGGTGCGTTGTGTTCGGCACACAGCCGCACCACCTCGGCAACTTCCTCGGTGGTGGCGGGACGCACTACCGCCAGCGCCTTGCCCGTATAGCGGCCGCGCCAATCGGTAAGGTAGGGGCGGGCGTCGTCTCCCGTGAGCACATGGGGAGCTCCGACGACGTTCTGGAGTGCAGTAAGCAAGGTCATAAGTGGCGGCAAATTGTGTGGTGGTGAGAATGTGTGTTAGTGTTTAGGTTTTATGGTTATCAGAAGACTTCCCGGGTGCAATAGTAGCATGCCCGCGCGCCATTGGTGCCACTCCGCTTGTCTTGCTACCCGAATCATTTTTCGTTTTCCCATCAAAAACTTATTCGTCAACCACCATCGCCCTGGCTGTGCCGGGGTCAAACTGAGTTATTGAGAGGCCACTTCAAATGAAGGTGCTGGTGCCCGTCAAGCGTGTCGTTGACTACAACGTCAAGGTACGCGTCAAGTCCGACCAATCCGGGGTCGATATCGCCAACGTGAAAATGTCGATGAACCCGTTCGACGAGATTGCGGTCGAAGAGGCCGTACGCCAGAAGGAAAAAGGCGTCGTGACCGAAATCGTGGCAGTCTCGGCGGGTGTGGCTCAGTGCCAGGAGACATTGCGCACCGCGCTCGCCCTGGGTGCTGATCGCGCCATCCTGGTTGAAACGTCCGTCGAACTGCAACCGCTGGCGGTTGCCAAGTTGCTCAAGTCCCTGGTCGAAAAGGAACAGCCCCAGCTGGTCATTCTGGGCAAGCAGGCAATCGACGACGATGCCAACCAGACCGGTCAGATGCTGGCCGCGCTGTTGGGCTGGCCGCAGGCGACTTTCGCCAGCAAGCTCGAGATCGCCGATGGCAAGGCGACCGTCACCCGTGAAGTCGATGGTGGTCTCGAAACCGTGGCGCTTGTGCTGCCGGCGGTCGTCACGACCGACCTGCGGCTGAACGAGCCCCGCTACGTGACGCTGCCCAACATCATGAAGGCCAAGAAAAAGCCGCTCGAGACCGTCACCCCCGAGGACCTTGGCGTCGATGTCACTCCGCGCCTGAAGACGCTCAAGGTGGCCGAGCCCCCTGCACGCAAGGCCGGGATCAAGGTGCCCGACGTGGCCACGCTGGTCGACAAACTCAAGAACGAAGCGAAGGTGATCTGAAAATGACGAGTCTCGTTATTGCTGAACACGACAATCATGAGCTCAAGGGGGCCACGTTGAACGCCGTGGCCGCGGCCCGCCTGATGGGTGGCGACGTACATGTGCTGGTCATGGGGAAGGACGCCGCCGGCGTAGCGGAAGCCGCCAGCAAGTTGCAGGGCGTGAGCAAGGTGCTGCTGGCCGATGGTCCGCAACACGAACATGGGTTGGCCGAGAATGCTGCTGCCCAGGTGGTGGGGCTGGCAGGCGGGTACAGCCACATCGTCTTCCCGGCCACGGCTTCGGGCAAGAACATCGCGCCACGGGTTGCCGCGCTGCTTGATGTGGCTCAGGTCTCCGACATCATCGCGGTCGAGTCGCCCGACACCTTCCAGCGGCCCATCTATGCCGGCAATGCCATTGCCACGGTGCAGGCACCTGACCCGGTGAAGGTGATTACCGTACGCACCACCGGCTTCGATGCGGTCGAGGCCACCGGTGGCTCGGCGCCAGTCGAGAAAGTTGAAGCGGTTGCCGATTCCGGCAAGTCCAGTTTCGTGGGCCGTGAATTCGCCAAGTCCGATCGACCCGAACTGTCGGCTGCCCGGGTCGTCGTCTCCGGCGGGCGCGGCATGGGGAGCGCCGAAAACTTCAAGATCCTCGAGGCCCTGGCCGACAAGCTCAATGCGGCGCTGGGCGCGTCGCGTGCCGCGGTCGACGCAGGCTATGCGCCCAACGACTGGCAGGTAGGTCAGACTGGCAAGATCGTTGCCCCGCAGCTCTATATCGCCGTGGGTATCTCGGGCGCCATCCAGCACCTTGCGGGCATGAAAGACTCCAAAGTCATCGTTGCCATCAATAAGGATGAGGAAGCGCCGATCTTCAGCGTGGCCGACTACGGTATCGTTGGGGATCTCTTCCAGATCGTGCCCGAACTCGTCGACGCGCTGTAAGCCAGCCGCCCGTGCGCGGCACGGGCAGGGCAAGGCTGCCCGGACTACAGCCGCATCCCTCGGTCAGCAGCCCTTGCGGCCGGTGCATCGGGCCTTTCCATGCTGCCGTGTGCGTCGCAGTCGGCACAGAAGCCGCCACGTTCTCCGTTGACGTGGCGGCTTTTTTGTCGGGGCCTGGCGGGCGCACCTGGACGACAACTGGTATTGCATACAGCACTGTAATTATGTACAGTATCCGTCATGGATACGTACCGCCACCCTTCGCCCGAAGCAAATCTTTCGCCTCTGCATGGCAGGGGGGCGGTTGGAAATGTTGCACACCGGTTTCAGCAGCTCCAGCGCAGTCCGGATCGGGCCCCGCTGCCTGAGCCTGTCAGAACACAGGTCGCCAGCGAAGAAGCACGCTCGCTCCTTACCTACAACCGGTCGCCCGATATCCCGTTCGATCGCGCCATCAACCCGTATCGGGGGTGCGAGCACGGCTGCACCTATTGCTATGCGCGGCCAACTCATGCCTACCTGGGTTATTCGCCAGGGCTCGATTTCGAAACGCGTCTCATCGCCAAGGTCAACAGCGTCGAGCTGTTGCGCCGCGAGCTCTCCCGCCCAGGGTACAAGGTGGCTCCCGTCACCATCGGGTCAATCACCGACGGCTACCAGCCCATCGAACGTCACTGGCGGCTAACGCGGGGCGTCCTCCAGGTCCTGCTTGAAGCGCGCCACCCGGTCGTCATCATTACCAAGAATGCACTCGTCCAGCGCGACCTCGATCTTCTCGCGCAGCTTGCGCGGCGGCGGCTGGTCGGCGTGCTGTTCAGCATCACCACGCTCGAGCCCGAGACGGCTCGGATGCTCGAGCCCCGAGCCGCCGCACCGTGGAAGCGGCTCGAAGCCATGCAGGCGCTCGCGCACGCCGGCGTGCCCGTTGGAGTCATGGTCGCGCCGCTCATTCCCTTCATTACCGATATCCAGCTCGAGAGAGTGCTAGCAGCGGCAGCTCAGGCTGGCGCCTCGATTGCCGGGTACACGGTGTTGCGGCTCCCGCACGAGGTGCGCGAGGTGTTCGAGCAGTGGCTTCAGGCGCGATTTCCCGAGCGCGCCCAACGCGTACTGCGTCGCCTCGAAGACCTGAACGCGCGCGATGCCTCCGGGCGTCGCGCCTCGTCACGCTTCGGTGCGCGCATGCACGGCGAAGGCTTGTGGGCCCAATTGCTGGCACAGCGCTTCGCAGTCGCGTCTCGCCGCCACGGGCTCGCACAAGGCGGCTTCAATCTCGACAGCTCGCAGTTTCGGCCACCTGCGCCCTCGGGGCAGGGGCTCTTGTTCCCGGAGGAGGATGTCTAATGTTCGTACATTCATCAAGGCAGGCGCGCCGCTATTATCCATTCCGTAGGGAAAGCAATATCATCGACGCGCTGTCGGCGGTGTGCTGGGCCGCGTCCATCCCGGCCATGCTCTGGTTGGGACGCCTGCTAGGCTTCTAGTGCGGCAGGGCAACGGCGCTGATGGCAGCGTTGGCCATCACTTCGGTCAGGTCCGAAACGCCGGAAGCCATGCGTTCCTGCCTCGCGGTACTACAAGGTCAGTGTTCCTGCAGCCATCTCCAGGGAAAGCATCACGATATGTCCCATCAGGATGCCAGTGCCGACGAGCAGGAAAAACATCGCCAGCAAGACGGGGCCCCAGCCGGTCTTTGAGCGTCTGGTATGGCCAGAGTTGTACCGCGCATCGAAGCGCTCGTCCGACATCAGGCACAACACCAGGGCCTCGATCACACCGGCCATGACCGGTATCAACACCAGATAGTAGGTAAGCTGGGCATAGAACGGAGTGGTGCGCATGCTGGCAGCCAGCAGGATGGCAAGCGTGGCAACCAGCGGTAGCCAGGCGAAACGCCGGCGCAGATACCACCAGTGGGCTCCTGCCCAGCCGAAGAAGAAAGCGAGAATCGCGGCAATGCTCTTGTGTCGAAAGGCCTTCTGCGCTGTCAGTATCACGGTTCGCTCGTGATGTCAAAACCAGTGTTTCAAATTCACGTACTATTGCTGTGCTGCATGGAACAGCAGGCTTTGCGCCGCACATTTGGAGCGCAAATACTATAGCCGCGTCTGCGTCGATTGTTGAGGGGGTGCCAGCGAATCGCCGGCATGGCCAATGCGCTGGCGTGTCGTTTGGTATCGATGGCGCGTTTCAATAGTTGAATTGCCGTATCAAACTTTCCCAGACAACTCAACAACATTGGCATCGGATACGGGCAGCCAGAGCCTCGCCCTTGGCAGGTACAGGACGGCGCTTGCCGGTTTGCCGGTGGCAGCCGTAATGGTGCTGCAGTAAGCGGCCAGTTGGGGCCGATACAGGGCCAGCATCTTGCGCGCGAATTCGCTCATGTCCATGTCCTCGGGGCGAGCCTGGGTCTTGTAGTCCACCACCAGCCAGGCATCGTCCTGCTCAATGGCAAGGTCGACGATCACCTGTCGCCCTTCACGGTTGAGCAGGCGCCACTCCCGTTTCGCGGCCTGCTGCATCAGCCAGCGGCCACGCTCGTCCGTCAATGTGGCCGACAGGGTGTCGAGCACGACTTCCACGGCCGCATCGGCCTGCGCGCCGTCCAGCCCCGAGCGCAACAGCTGGGTGCGAATGCGAGCGCCTGACTCCGTCACCTTCAGCGGTGTCCAGTCGTCGGGCCCATGCCGCCCGATGTACTCCAGCCATGCGTGCGCCACTCGGCCGATAACGCGTTCGAGCGTGGCATGCCGTGTCAGCGTGAAGTGTGAACTGGTGTTGTCCGGTGGCAAGGGCGGTACGGCATCGCCAGCTCCTTCAATGTCTGCAGCAATGGTGTCCTGAGCCGGGGGCCACGTTGTCGCCGTCAGTCCCGGATGAACAGACTCGCCCTGCATGACCCGGTCAACGTCCCATGATGGTGTGTCGGGGGGCGTCTTCTCATATTCAGGCTCTGTGGGGTGGGCGCGCAGCGCCGTGATGACATCCAGCCGGAGGCGTTGCAGGGGCGGAGCGGCAGCGCCCGAGGTGACCGTGGCCGTGCGCACGCCGGCGACACTTTCGGCCGCCTCGTTGCGGGCTGGCTCGGGAGCACCAGTACCGTTCGCACCGCCGCCATGGCCACCCTCGCAGGCGGCGGAAGCAGCCGGGTCGGCAGGCAGCGGGGCATCGGTAGACGGGGGACTCAGATCGCGCTCGATCATCGGCCAGAGTCGCGACAGCAGGCTTGTGGATGCCGGAGGCCTGATCTCGCCGCTCGCGCCATCGAAGCACACTTCGCCCACCAGATGCAGGTGCCGGCGCGCGCGGGTAGCCGCCACGTACAGCAGGCGATCGCTCTCGTAGGCGCCACGTCTTGCTTCACGTTGCGCCAGGAAGCGTGAAATGGGATCAGGCTCCGCCTTGTCGTGTGGCTTGATGGGGCCGACCAGCAGGCGGCCACCGGCGTATTCGAAGCGGACCAGTCGCTCATCCTCGCGACGGGGTCTGCGGTGCAGCCCGGGCAGGATAACCGTATCGAACTGCAGCCCTTTCGACTTGTGCATGGTCATGATCTGGACGCGGCTGGCGTCGCGGCCGGGATCCGGCGCGGCGAACAGCTCCTGCAGCGCTTCGGTCAGACGCGCCGGGTCGAGACGACCATAGGGCGCCTGTTCTTCGAGCAGCCGGAAGAAACTTTCGGCATCCGTTGCGTTGCGCTTTCCCGGAAAAGCCAGGGGGCCACCCAGGCGCTGCCAGACCTGTTCCACCCATGCAGCGAAGGGAATGGCCGCGGCATCGTGGTACGAGGGCACCCGCCACAGCGTTTCATTGTCTGGGGAAATCGCGACCGGGGCGCGGCCCCACAGGGCCTGCAGTACGTGCTCGAGCCGCAACCGTTCAGACGGGTCCGTGACCTGGGGCAGTCGGGTGCGCAGCAGGTCGGGAATCGTTGCGTGATGGTCCTCGCCAGCGAGCTGGTGCAGGGTGCGCAGGCTGGCGCCGCACCAGGGTGCGCGCAGTACGCAAAGCCAGGCAAGCCGGTCGCCCGGGTGGGCGAGGGCCCGCGCCAGTTGCACAAGGTCCGCCACGACCGGACGCTCTGCGAGGCGCGTGAGCTCGATCGCCTGGTAGGCGATTCCCTCGGTGGAGAGCCGGTGTGCGATGGCCTGTACATGGGTGCGGGCGCGCACGAGGATGGCCACGTCAGGCTGGTCATCCGGTCTGTCGCCTGCCAGCGCCGCGCGCACCAGGCGCACGACGATGTCTTCTTCCGTCTCGTCGAGCGGAGCGGAGTCGCCGTCGCGCCGCCACACGGGATGAAACTGCACCGGAGGTCCGTCGCGCGGCGGATTGAAAGCGTCAGAGCGGGCGTAGGCAATGGCGCCCAGGTCGGGGTCGTGCCTTGGTGGGAAAACCTTGCTGAATGTCTCGTTGACCCAGTCCACAATGCCAGCCTGCGACCGGAAATTGACCGACAGTTGCAGCGCGTGGAGAACTGTGTTCCCGATGCCATGCGTGGCTGCATCCAGGAAAAGGGATACCTCGGCCTTGCGGAAGCGGTAAATCGACTGCATGGGGTCGCCGACCACGAACAGGGTGCGACCATCGCCAGGCTCCCACCCTGCGGTGAGACGTTGCAGCAGTTCGATCTGGGATTGGCTGGTGTCCTGGAATTCGTCGATCAGCAGGTGACGGATGCGACGATCCAGGCGCAGCAGCAATTCACTTGGATCATCGGCCGAGCCGAGTGCTGCGAGTGCGCGCTGGGTAACTTCGATGAAATCGATCTCTCCGGCTGCCGCGAACGTGAGCTGCAGCTGGGCCACAGCCAGCCGCAGGCAGTGGAACAACGCAGTGAGCGCCTCCCACTGCTCAGGACTGTATTCCCCGTTGGGCAGGGTGCGTACCTGGGCCAGTAGCTCGACCCAGGCCGTGTCGCCTGCCGCCGCGCGCAGCCATTCTTCCATGGCCGCCTTGTGTTTCGAACCGGGTGGGAAACCCAGGTCGCGTGTAAGGCGCGAGCGAAGTCTTGGCTTGTCGGATGAAGTGAGCAGCAGATGCGCGAGCGCACGCCACTGGCTGAGATCGTTGATGTCGTGGGATAGCGTGTGTCCGTCACACCAACGGGCGAGCGGTTGCAGCGGGTGGTCCGGATTGTCGGCCAGGAATTCGCAGGCGGCGCGCGCCAGTGGTGGCAGTTCGTGCTGCCATCCCAGCGGCATGGCATCGATCAGCTGGCGCAGTTCGTGCGCGACTGCGTCCCGCAGGTTGTGCTCGAGCCACGCGCGTTCGCCGGTGCCGGCCAGTAGGGGCAGCCATTGATCGCGACTCGACAGCATGCCGGCCAGCAGTTCGGCAGCGCGTCGCGGGTTGACGTCGAGATGGGCGAGCAGCCGCCGTACCGGCGTGCCGTGGTCGGAGTCGTCGGCCAGCGCGAGCGTTTCCCGCGCCGCCTGCAGATACAGTTCGTGCGGCGACTCGGTGATGCGGGCACTGCCGCCCAGACGCGACAGATAAGGCATGCGTTGCACCAGCGAGGCGCAGAACGCGTCGATCGTCTGTATGGTAAGGCGGGCAGGAAACTCGAGCAGTTGCCAGCCCTGTTGCCGGTCGTGCTCGAGCGCAGCGCGCGCGAGCTCCCAGCTGCGGCGCTCGTGGGGCGCGTCGGGGCAGGGGGCCAGGCCTGCACGCAGTTTCTGCATGACGCGGGAATGCATCTCACCCGCAGCCTTGCGCGTGAAGGTGATGGCAACGATCTCGTCGGGTTGCGCGACCGTCGAGAGCAGGGCAAGGATGCGGTCGGTCAGCAGTTCAGTCTTGCCCGAACCGGCGGGCGCCTGCACCAGCAGGGAACGGTGCGGATCGAGGGCGGCAGTGCGGGCAGCATGATCACGGGGCAGCATGGGCACTTATCGGGATTCGTCGTCGTGGACCAGGTTGCGGCGCAGGAAGGGGCGGACATCGCAATATTCGATGTCATTTTCGTCCGCCACGATGTTGTCGGCACGACCGTCGTTGAATTCTTCGGCAAGGTGGGTCAATGCGCTCCGCCAATGGTTCAGCCAGTCCTGCCAGCTGCGCCTCATGAGCGTGGCCGCCACCCCGCGCTGGGCGCGCTGGTCGCTGGCACCGAGGGCAATGACGTCGGGCAAGCCGGTCTCGACACGCCCCACGCCAGCGGCGGTCGGGTCACGCGCGGTGAGTCGGACCAGGATGATCGCGGAGATCTCGGCGGCCGGAGGGCCGTCGGTGCCGGGCGAGGCATGGGTCAGGTC
>CALAGD010000010.1 GCA_937891425.1 uncultured Pigmentiphaga sp. | reverse complement strand
CCCGGAGGATGCATCGCCCTGACCTCCTTGCCGCCCGAAGCCATGATCATGAAATTGTCGGGACAAGCCTTGCGTCGAAAAAAGGCCTCGACATCGGCGATAACTTCATATTCCATGCGGCCAGGGCGTGCCGCGTGACGGAATACCTCGTACCCCTCATCGGCCAGTGCCGCGGCACGCCGCACTGCTTCGATTTCCAGCGAGGTCTTTTCCATCATGAGCTGGTCGAATGCAGCCGTGATGTCGTTAAGCGGCGTCGTCAGCCGTGAGGCTATGCCATATGGAAGCATCGACGGCAGTACTGCGTCGATTTGCGCAGCACCTGTGCGCCGGCACACGTGCGTGATGGCCGCCGCCACGCCGCCGAGAAAATCCTCCTCGTGGACGACACGCACGTTACGCGCCTCGGCACGCGCCCGCAGCGCATCCCCTGGATGTTCGAGGTGCAGCTGCATTTCTCCGCCGGCCATGATCAGGACTGCATGTCCGTCGAGGCAGGCAAAATCGGTCAGATAACGAACGTATTCGGCACGCCAGGCGTTGCCATAGGCAACAAGAACGCTCCACCCGCTCTCCCTGGCTGCCTGCAACGTCTTTTCCGTACGTTGGGCTGCAATATTCATTTTGTTTGAGTCCGTTGAGCCATTGGTCAGGATTATCCGGAGTGCCTGATATAGCGTCAATTGATTAATATGAATAAAGGTATCAAGACACTTTATAACCATGGCCATGAATCTCGTGAACCTGAGACGCTTCCTGTGCGTGGTGGAAGAAGGCAGCCTGAACAAGGCTGCGAGCCGGCTTTCCATTACCCAGCCGGCGCTCACGAAAAGCATCCAGCTGCTTGAAGAAAGCCTCGGCGGCGTACTGATGCACCGTGGCGCGCGCGGCATCGAACTCACCGACATCGGCCGCGTGGTTTACCAGCGCGCCCGCCTCATCGACGCTGAGATCAAGAAACTGCATGCGGAAGTATCCGCACGTAACGCGCTTTCACTGGGCGAGGTAAATGTTGGTATCGCTCCGGGGCCCGGCTTCCAGAACGTGGTACTGCCCAAAGCTACCCAGAATCTCATCGACCACGGCCGCAATCTCATCATCAACTACACCATGGGGGTGCTGGGCCGGCTGCTGCCGGCATTGCGCGACGGCTCGCTCGATTTCGTGATTGCGCGCATCGACGATAGCCCCGCCAGCGAAGACCTGGTGCAGGAACCCCTGTTTCGGGAGCGCAACGTGATCGTGGTGCGCGCGGGGCACCCGATCTTGCAGAAGTCGCTGAGCCACCCTGCACCCCTGGCCGATTATCCGTGGGTGGTACTGTCCGAGGCAGGTTCCACGGTAGAACGCTTGCGCCAGCTGCTGTACGAGCACCAGGTGCCGATGCGCAAGAGCGTCGTGCGTAGCGACTCTCCCCTGTTCGTGAAAACCATGTTTACCGACAGCGACTGTATCGGCATTACCCGCCATGATGCGGTGCGCTTCGAGCTGAACGAAGGTAGGCTGGTGGAACTGGTTCTGGGCAGCCAGAAAGATGTCAAGGCTCTGTGGCAAATGCACACCATCGGCCTGATCTACCGCCGGGATGCGGTCATGTCGGCGGCTAGCCGCGCGCTGGTCGATGAAATTCGCGCGGAATCGGAGCGCGCATACGACTCGCTTGAGCAGGCCGAGGATCACCCGTTGGGTCAGTCAGCCCGCATGCGCACGAAATAGCGGCGAACGGCCGGAGACCCTTGTCAGGGCTGTTTACTGGCGGCCCTGGCAGTACGGAGCCACAAAACAAAAAACCCGCATCGGTAACCGGTGCGGGTTCATGTTTCCGTTGCTGGCCGATCAGGCCACGGTAAGGAATTCTGGTGCCGTCGGCGAGACTCGAACTCGCACAGCTTTCGCCACTACCCCCTCAAGATAGCGTGTCTACCAATTCCACCACGACGGCTTCGTGTGTTCGGTGAAGAACAAAATTATAGCACGTTTTCGCGAAAATGCTAGTGCTACGATGCACCGCAAATGCAGGCCGCGGTGCGGTGAAGTGGTGCCCCGCCCCCCACGGCGAGCACTGGAACGCCACGTCAACCGCTTAGTTGGACTCGCCAGCCTTGCCTGCCTCGCCGGTGCCGTCGGCACTGCCGGTAGCCGCTGCTTCGGGCGCTTCCGCCGGCCGGGCACCTTCTCGCGGTGTCTCAGGCTGCTCTGCCTTGGCGTCGTCGGCGGTGCTGGTGGCATCGTTGCTTTCGTTTGCGGCAGGTTCGGCGCCTGCATGCCCGCCCTCAGAGGCCGCCTCAGCGGGCTTGGTCTCGTCGGTAGTGGCATCGGTGGCTTCGTGCGCCGCCGGCGCGGGCTCGCTGGCAGCGGGCGCAGAAGTGTCTGCGGGAGGCTGGCTGGCAGGCGTCGCTGCGCCGGTTGCCTGCCCGGCTGGAGCGCTATCGGCGGGAAGCGCCGGCACGGCAGGATCGCCATTCACGACGCCCGGAACCTGCGGAATGGACGGATCTGCCGGCTCGTAGTTCTCCATGACTCCCACCGGGGCAGCCACATTGGCGGTCTTGCCGTACAGGTAGGCCATGACGCCCGTTGAGATGAAGAAGATGATGGCCGCCCACTTGGTGGTGCGCGACAGAAAGTTGGCCGCGCCTGCAGCACCAAACAGACTTCCTGCCGAACCACCACCGAAGGCTGCCCCCGCGTCTGCGCCCTTGCCATGCTGCAGCAGGACCAACCCGATGATGGTCAGCGCCGACAGCACTTGCACGACCAGCACCAGGGTAAGTATGAAAGACATGTTTGCTTGCTCCAGAATGCGAACCCGTCAGCCAACCGCTACAACTGGCAGCCACGCGTCCGCGCGATGGGTGTTGATGTTATGTGCATGAATGTTGCCGCCACCCGACGGCGTTCTGCTGCGAGCGGCGGCGTAATCTTCATCAGCCGTTTTTCTTGGCTTCGCGCGCGGCATGCACGATGTCGCTGAACTCGACCGGGTCGAGCGAGGCGCCACCGATGAGGCCGCCATCGATATCGGGCATGGCGAACAGCTGGGCCGCGTTGGCTGCCTTGACGCTGCCGCCATAGAGCACGGGGACTTCGGCCACACCCAGGCGCGCCAGCTCTTCCCGGATGGCGGCGTGCACTTCCTGTGCCTGCTCGGGCGAAGCCGTCTTGCCGGTACCGATGGCCCACACCGGTTCGTACGCAATGACAAGCTGGCCGACCTGCCCGGGCCCCAGCGCCAGCACCGGCTGCAGCTGCGCCCGGATGATGCTCAGGGTGCTGCCCTGCTCGCGATCGGACAGTGTTTCGCCCACGCAGACCACCGGTACGATGCCGGCTTTCAGCGCAGCAGACGCCTTGCTGGCCACCAGTTCACTGGACTCGCCATGACGCGCGCGCCGCTCGGAATGACCGACCAGCACGTAACGGCAGGCGAAGTCGGACAACATCGCGGCCGAGACCTCGCCCGTATAGGCGCCGGATTCCTTGTCGCTGACGTCCTGGGCGCCCCAGTGGATGTCGGTCTCGCCAAGCACCGACTGGGTCTGAGCAAGGTACGGGAAGGGCACGATGACGCCGCGCGCGACGTCTTGCAAGTCTGCGATGTTCTTCTTGAGCCCTTCGAGCAAGGTCAGGTTCGCCGCAAGCGAGGCGTTCATTTTCCAGTTGCCGAGCACCAGCTTACGGCGCGCATTGGAAGCGGCTGAATTTTCAGACATTGTCTAGAACCGGAAGCACGCCACACGGGCGCAAAATTCGGAAGGTCGGAAAAACTCTTGATTGTACCGGGTTTTGCCCGCAGCGCACGTCAGTTCTGTGTCGCGCTGGCCGCGGACTTCTCGCCCCAGCGCTGCGCGAGTACGGCGCAGGCCATGAGCTGGATCTGGTGATACACCATGAGGGGCAGCACCATGATGCCGACCATCGGGTTGGGGAACAGCACCTGTGCCATGGGCAGCCCGCTGGCGAGGCTTTTCTGCGAGCCGGCCATCATGGTGGTGATCTGGTCGGCCCGATTGAGCCCGAGCGAGCGCGCGACGAACCAGGTGTACCCCAGCGATAGCGCCAGCAGCACCAGGCTGATGGCCATGAGCGCGACCACCGCCCCTGCCGACACCTGCTGCCAGATACCCTGCAGCACCGCGGCGCTGAATGCCGTGTAGACCACCAGCAGGATGGAGCCACGGTCGACCAGCATGACCAGCGGCCCGGTACGCGCCATCCACTTCAGCAGGATGGGTCGCAGCAGATGGCCCACCAGGAAAGGCACCACCAGCTGCAGCATGATGCGCGCGATGGATTCCCAGATGGCGAGATCGCCCTCGGCAGGCGCGACCCAGGCCTCCACCAGGAAAGGCGTGAGAAACACCCCCACGATGGTGGAACTGGATGCAGCGCATACGGCCGCCGATATGTTTCCCCTGGCGATACTGGTGAGCGCAATGGCCGATTGCACCGTGGACGGCAGGAAACAGAGGTAAAGAATGCCCTGGTACAGCTGCTGCGGCACGAAGGCCAGATAAGCAGGCTCGAACGCAACGCCCAGCACCGGGAACAGCACGAAGGTGCACGAGAAGATGATGAGGTGCAGGCGCCAGTGCACCAGGCCCGCAACGATGGCTTCGCGCGACAGCCGCATGCCATGCAGGAAGAACAGCAGGGTAATGGCTGCGTTGGTGATGACCTGCAGGATACTGGCCCCGATGCCACGGGCGGGCAGCAGCGTGGCGAGCACGACCACGGCCAACAGCAACAGGGTGTAGTTGTCGGGAATATAGATGGGACGCTGGCGGGCCACGTTGGTTGTTTCGCTGCAAGACTCTGGCCGCGGGAAGTACCGACGGCGAAAAACAGAAGATTCTAGGCCGCGCGCCTGAAAATGTTAAATAAGTTCCGGTCAGATGAGGGCAGGCTCGGCGTGCCGCCGTGCATGAGGCCAGGTGTTGGCGTCGAGCATCTCGAGGATCTGGTCTTCGATGAGCGCCTTGACGCGATTGATGGCTACGGAGCTGATGCTACGGTGCGGACGCACCATGCACATCTGCCAGCTGACGAGCGGTGAGCGGAACGGAACGCGCCTGAGGCGTTTCGCCGCGAACGAGGAGAACCATGCATTCGACGTGAAGATGGTGTAGCCCATGCCGTGCTCGACCATGCCGCGTATGGTGTAGGTGCCGTCGGTTTCATGGATGACGTTGGGCCGGATGCCGTGCCCGGCACACAGCCGGTCGATCAGCACCCGCACGTAGTTCGGACGTTCTGGCATGATGAGAGGCAGCTGAGCCAGGTCTGCCAGTTCGCAGGCCTCGGGCGGCTGCACTGCCAGCGCGCTGGTGTCGTAGGGGGCAATCAGGAACAGCGGCTCGGTAAAGATCGGCTGCACGAGATACTCGGGGCCGAACTCGGGGCTATAGCACAGGGCGAGATCGGCCTCGCCCGACAGGATGAACGACTGCACGTCGGTCAGCGTGCCTTCCAGGATCTTGAGGTCGATAAGCGGCAGCTCGGCCTTGCAGCGCTCGATGAGCCTGGGCGCGGCAAGGTAACACATGCGCTGGGTCATGGCGACCCGCACTTCGCCCGTGGGTGTCAGCACCAGCGAAGAAAGGTTGCGCTCGAGGCTGGCGACATCGTCCATGATCTGGCGTGCCCGCTCAAGGAAGGCCTTGCCCGCCTCGGTGAGCACCACCCCGCGCGCCCGGCGCTCAAGCAGCGGGATACCAACCTTCTCTTCCAGCCGCCGCACGCGTTTGCTGAGCGCCGATTGCGCAATGCTCAGCTCGACGGCCGCGCGCGAGAAACTGCCCAGGCGCGCGACCATCACAAAGGCCGCCATATCTTCGAAGTTCAATTCCGGCACCTCCCACATGCGACGAACACGACCTGGCGCATCCACCGGGCGTGCAGGCTGCATTATGGCGTGCCCGAATGGAAGTGGCGAGCGCATGCCGGCCGATCAGGCTACGGGCGCGAACATGGGCACCGCCTGGCCGTTCGAGGCGGGCCGGAACACGACCTTCACCCGCTGCCCCACGCTCAGGGTGCCCGGGTCGCAATCGACCAGGTTGGTCATCATGGTCACCCCTTCATCCAGCGTAACGTACGCCATGATGAAATTGTCCCTGGCGCGGGGGTTGGTGCTGAACGAGTAGATGGTGCCCGTACCTTGCGCTTCGAACCACTCGGTGCGGCTGCTGAGGCAGTGCGGACAGATGTCGCGCGGGTAGAAGTGCACTTCGCCGCAATCGGTGCAGCACTTCAGCAGGAGCCGGCCCTCATTTGCGGCCTCCCAGTAAGGGGCGGTGTCCGGCAGGATGGCGGGTGCGGGGATGAGATTCTCGTTTTGCATCAGACGCGCTCCAGGATCACGGTGGCAGCGGTGTGGCGGGTGGCGATGGACCCCCCGATGCCGTTGGCCAGGGCCAGATGGCAATTCGGAACCTGCACCGCCGGGTGCGCCT
>CALAGD010000009.1 GCA_937891425.1 uncultured Pigmentiphaga sp. | reverse complement strand
TCTTCACGGTGTCGACCCAGCCGTCATGGCGCTCCTTGAAGAAGGCCGCGAACTCCTTGGGCGACATCCCGTACCCCTCGAATCCTTGCTCAGCGAGCTTGGCACGCACTTCAGGCGACTTCAGAACCTTCTGCAGCGCGCTGCTGAGCTTTTCGGTGACCTCTTCCGGCATGCCTGCCGGCCCGAAGAAACCCGCCCAGGGCAGAATGGTGATGTCCTTGATGCCGAGCTCGGCGGCAGTGGGCACATCGGGCAGAAACTGGCTGCGTTCAGGCTGCAACGTGAGTAGCGCGCGCGCCCGGCCATCGCGCACCAACGCCGGTGCGGTGGTTCCGGTGGTGAAGATCATGTTGATCTGGTTGCCGACGAGGTCGGTCAGTGCCGGCACGTCGCCCTTATACCGCACGTTCATGACCTTGGCGTTGCGCATGGCAAGCAGCTGGATCATGGCCAGTTCGGCCGCGCTGTTGCTGGAGGCCGAGGTGAGCTTGTCCGGATTGGCCGCAACGTAGTCGAGCAGTTCGTTCACGGTCTTGACGGGTAGCGCGTTGTTCACCACCAGGAACATCGAGAACTGCCCGGCACTGCTGATGGGCGTGAAGTCCTTGAACGGGTCGTAGGTGACGAACGTGTTGGGGCGTGTCGGCACCGCGACCATGGCCGTGTTCGTGCCCAGCCCGAAGGTGTAGCCATCGGGCGCCGCTCGTGCCACGGCGTTCATCGCGATCGTGCTTTCGGCACCGGGCCGGTTCTCCACCACTACCTGCTGACCCAGTTCCTTGCTGAGCCCGTCAGCGATGGTACGGGCAATGACGTCAGCGGCCCCGCCCGGCGCAAACCCGACGAACAGGTGCAATGGCCGGTCGGGGTAAGCCGCCGAGGCGGCCACGCTGACGGTGAACGCTGCAATCGCAGCAGAGAGCTTCGTGAGCGATTTCATGGATCCCCTCCTGTTGTTCTGCCGCCCCGCAAGTCATGGTTTGGCGAATATGCGGAACGGCGCTATTGGCGACTGACCTGTGCCACTCTGCTCCAGCCGTCGCCCCTGCAGGCCCGCGTGAAGCCGTCACGCGGGCGCGCACCTCCGTGCTGGTTCGCCACCGCCGAACCAGGAACCGTGCTAGGCGCAGCCGGAGCCGCCCGTGAGAACCAGACCCGACGCGGTGCTGCCTACATTCTGGCGGTAGATCTTGAGCCATCCCTGGTTGAAGCGGGGTGCTTCGGCCTGCCAGGCTGCCCGACGCTGTTCAAGTTCGTCATCGTCGACATGCAGGTGCAGGTCGCGGCTGTCGAGGTCGATGGTGATGCGGTCGCCATCGCGGACCAGCGCCAGCGGGCCACCGACCGCCGCTTCCGGCGCCACTTCGGCCACTACCAGCCCCTTGCACACCAGGCCCGAGAGATGGCCATCAGTGAGCATGGCGATGCTTTCACCCATGCCCGCGCCATCGATACCGAACACTACCCGCGATGCGCCGCCACCCATGCCGGGTGCACCGCGCGCGCCCACGCCACGCATGACGAGCACCATGCCTGGCTTGACGGTACCGTCGTTCAATGCCTGCAGCGCTGCCTCGGCATTGTCGAAACAAATGGCCTCGCCCGTGAACCTGCGCACCTTGCGTTCAATGATGCCAGTCTTGACGATGCCCGTTTCAGGTGCCAGGTTGCCGCGCAGAACGACGATGGCCGGACGCGTCGCGATGGGGTTGCTCAGTGGGCGAATGACATCGTCATCGACCACCTGCGCATCAGCCAGGTTCTCGGCAACGCTCTTGCCGGTTACGGTAAGCGCCCCGGTATCCAGGAGTGGCTCGAGCTGCTTCATGAGAGCACGGCAGCCACCCGCAGCTTCGAACTCTTCAATCAGACGTTCGCCAATGGGCCGCACTTCGCTCAGGACCGGTACCTGTGCGGAGAATTGTTCGAACAATGCATAGACATCGACGTTGCACCCGCCCTCGGTCGCCACGGCCTGCATGTGCTTGACGGTATTGACCGAGCCACCCACGGACAGCACCACGCGCACGGCGTTGGCAAAGGCTTCGGGCGTGAGGATGTCACGCGGTTTGAGGTCGTCCCAGACCATCTGCACGATGCGCTTGCCGGCTTCGCGCACGAAATGGAACATGCGTTCGCTGTTGGCAGCCACCGGCGTGCTGCCCGGCAGGGCCATGCCGAGCGCCTCGCACACCATGTGCATGGAATTGGCAGTTCCCAGCCCGGCACATACGCCCGGGCTGCGGATGGCCTCACGGCTCATCTCGACGACCTGTTCGACGGGCGTGGAGCCCATGACAGCATGCATCGACTGGATGAACACGTCCTCGATATCGACATGCTGCCCGCGATACTGGCCGCTGGCCTGGTACCCGCAGGCAACGACGATGGTGGGAATGTTCAGGCGTGCGGCCGCCATGAGCTGTCCGGGCACAGTCTTGTCGCATGAAGCCAGACAGAGCATGCCGTCGAGCTGCGCTCCTTCGACCGCGACCTCGATGTCGTTGGTGATGAGGTCGCGCGCAGTGAGCAGATAGGCCCCGCGTGCCCCCGCCCCGGTTATGAAGTCGCTGGGTGCCGCCGTACGGATTTCAAACGGTACGGCGCCAGCGGCACGGATGGCTTCCTTGGCGACCGCGGCGATGTGGTCGAGATGGCTGAAGCAGCTCGCCAGCTCGGACGAACTGTTGACGATGGCGATCTTGGGCTTGTCGCAGTCTTCCTCGGGTATACCCAAGGCCCTCCACTGTGCATTGCGCACGGCCCACAGGTACGACCCGCGCGGAAAGTTGCTGCGCAGCTGACGCTTTTTCATGCACCCTCCCCGGACATGAAGGAAACAGGCTTGCTCTGGACGTTTGCCGGCGGGACATCTACCGGGTGTCAGCAGCCGGCGAGTTTCGGACGAGTGAATTTTCTACCGGGGGCGGCGGTCTGTCAAATATTTTGAAAACGGATTTCGAAATTTTTCTTTGGAGCGCGTGTGGGCCGGGTGGGAGGCGCGCACGAGCGCGTCGAGGCGGCTGGCATCGGATGAAAAAGTACACGCCGGCATGCACAGGTCATGCGTGGCATGCCAGACGGCGCCGATTCTGCGGGGCGGTGGCACGGCTGCCCCTGCTCCCGGCCCAAGAGCGGATCAGCAGCCGGGAAGAATCTCAGTCGGGAAGGACACCGGCACTACTTGAATGGACGGAGTCAGGCCCGTTACCTGAGCGCGCGGCATCGATGATGCCACCGCCGAGGCAGACTTCGCCGTCGTAGAGCACGGCGGATTGCCCGGGGGTGACCGCCCACTGCGGTTGCGCGAACCGCAGCACGAAACGGCCCTCGCCCGCTTCGGACGGCAACAGGGTGCAAGGCGCGTCAGCCTGGCGGTAGCGTGACTTCGCCGCATAATGGCCCGGCGCGGGCGGCGTGCCGGCGACCCAGCTGGCGTCGATGGCCTCGAGTTCGGTGGACAGCAGCCATGGGTGGTCATGCCCTTGCACCACGTACAACGTGTTGTTCGCCATGTCCTTGCGCGCCACGTACCATGCGTCCGCAGTGCCGTCGTTGCGCTGGCGCCCCTTCACGCCGCCCACGCCAAGACCTTTGCGCTGCCCCAGCGTATAGAACGACAGCCCGATATGTTCACCCACCTGTTTGCCATCATCGGTGAGGATGGGGCCGGGGGCAGTAGGAAGATACCGGTTGAGGAACTCGCGAAACGGCCGCTCGCCAATGAAGCAGATGCCGGTGGAATCTTTCTTGGTGGCCGTGGGCAGCCCCAGTTCGCGCGCGATCTGCCGCACCTGGGTCTTGGAGAGATCACCCAGAGGGAACAGGCTGCGCGCCAGCTGCTGCTGGTTCAGCCGGTGCAGGAAGTAGCTTTGATCCTTGGCGGGGTCGACCCCCTTAAGCAGCTGGAACGTCCCGGCGGCCGGTCCGTGCTGCACCTGACGCACGCGCGCGTAGTGCCCGGTAGCCATGAGGTCGGCTCCCATGCGCATGGCATGGTCGAGAAACGCCTTGAACTTGATTTCCGCATTGCACAGCACGTCGGGATTCGGTGTGCGCCCGGCCGAGTACTCACGCAGGAATTCGCTGAAGACGCGCTCCTTGTACTCGGCAGCAAAGTTCACCGCCTCGATCTCGATGCCGATGAGGTCGGCCACGCTGACCGCGTCGAGCAGGTCCTGCCGGCTGGAACAGTATTCGGAATCGTCGTCATCTTCCCAGTTCTTCATGAACAGGCCAACCACCTCGTAGCCCTGCTGCTTGAGCAGCCAGGCCGCCACGGACGAATCGACCCCGCCGGACATCCCGACGACGACACGCTTACCCTTGCTCATCGGCTTGCTCCGAATCAGCCCCGGTGGGACGCGAACAGATGTCTTGCCCGACCACCGCCAGCGATTCCAGTGGCACCCAGGGTCGGCCGAAATGGCGCGCCCGCAGGTAGTCGTCGACGCAGCGCATGACGAGCACGCTGCGGTGGCGCTGCGGGTTGGCGCGCAGTTCGTCGGGCGTGGCCCAGAATGCACGCCGGATTCCGGTATCGAGCGCCCGCTCGAGCGGCTGGCCCACCGAACCCACGAAAGCAAAACGCAGGTAGGTAGGGTCGCCGGGGGCAAGGTACACGCCCAGCAGCCCCTCCGCGACGAACGGGTGTGCAGCCTCTTCGAGCGTCTCGCGTACGACCGCGTCGAGCAGCGACTCGCCCGGTTCCAGGTGACCCGCCGGCTGGTTCCAGCGCACGCCCGCGGGCGTGTCTTCCTCGACCAGCAGAAAGCGGCCGCCCTGCTCGATGACGGCGGCGACGGTTACGGAAGGCTTCCAACGATGAATGGTCACGGTATCCTCACGTGAGGCCAGGTCGAACAATTTTTTCTGGCGTGCCCGGCCATCGTAACCCCGATGCTCGTGTAAGCTTGTCGCCAGCCCCCTCGTACGGGCCGAAACGAAAGACGAAAACGACACGAAAACAACAACAAGGAGGATTCAATGCGCATAGGAATCCCGCTCGAAAGCCGGGCGGGCGAGGCACGCGTGGCTGCCACACCAGAAACCGTCAAGAAAATGGTGGGGTTGGGCCATGAGGTTCTGGTGGAGACGCAAGCTGGCTTACGGGCACATTATACCGACGAGGCCTATGCCACCGCCGGAGCCACACTGGTCGATCGCGCCGGCGCACTGGGTGCCGACATCGTGCTGAAAGTGCGCGCGCCCGACGCCGACGAACTCGCCCGCATGCAATCCGGTTCCGTGCTCATCGGCATGCTCGACCCCTTCGACAAGGAAGGTCTGCAGCGGCTGGCGCAACACGGCATCACGGCGTTTGCGCTGGAGGCCGCTCCGCGCATCACGCGCGCGCAAGCGCTGGATGTCCTGTCGTCGCAGGCCAATATAGCCGGCTACAAGGCGGTCCTGCTGGCGGCACACCACTACGGACGGTTCATTCCCATGCTGATGACCGCGGCGGGCACGGTCAAGGCCGCGCGCGTCGTGGTGCTCGGCGCCGGGGTGGCGGGCCTGCAGGCCATCGCCACGGCAAAACGGCTGGGCGCCGTGGTGGAAGCTTCGGACGTGCGTCCGGCTGCACGCGAGCAGGTCGAATCGCTGGGTGCCAGGTTCATCGATGTACCGTATGAAACCGACGAAGAGCGCGAGATTGCGGAGGGCGTCGGCGGCTATGCCCGCCCCATGCCGGAAGCCTGGATGAAGCGCCAGGCGACGAAGGTCGCCGAGCGGTGCCGGCAGGCTGACATCATCATTACGACCGCCCTCATTCCTGGCCGCCCCGCCCCCATTCTGATTTCCGCCGAGACGGTGGAGCAGATGCGCCCGGGGTCAGTGATCGTCGACCTGGCCATCGAGCGTGGCGGCAACTGTCCCCTGTCACGCGCCGACGAGGTGATCGAGCATCGCGGCGTCACCATATTGGCGCCGCGCAACTTGCCCGCGATGCTCGCCAGTGATGCGTCGGCCCTGTACGCGCGCAATCTGCTCGAGTTCCTGAAACTGATAACCACCCGGGAAGGCACGCTGGACATCCGGCGTGACGACGAGATCGTGGCTGCCTGCCTGATGTGCGAAGGCGGTCGACTGGTGCATGGAGCCTGACCATGGATGTGATCGATCCCATCATCATCAACCTGATCATTTTTGTGCTCGCGGTGTATGTGGGCTACCACGTGGTGTGGAATGTGACGCCCGCTCTGCACACGCCCCTCATGGCAGTCACCAATGCCATTTCCGCCATTGTCATCGTCGGTGCCATGCTGGCCGCAGCGCTCACTACCGGGAGCCTCGCGAAATTGATGGGGGTGCTGGCCGTTGCGCTGGCGGCGGTCAACGTGTTTGGCGGCTTCCTGGTCACCCGGCGCATGCTGGAGATGTTCAGAAAGAAGGAGCGAAAAGCCGCGTCGGAAGACAAGTAAGAAGCACACGGCAAGAGCAATTCCGAACGAATACAGGCGCACCGGCGATTGCCGATCCGCGCCAGGAGACAAGAACAATGCTTTCGGCAAATGTAGTGACCTTGCTCTATCTGGTCGCCTCGGTATGTTTCATCCAGGCGCTCAAAGGTCTCTCGCATCCTGCAACCTCACGGGCGGGCAACGTGTTCGGCATGGTCGGCATGACCATCGCCATCCTGACCACGGCGGCGCTCATCTATTCCCTGGGCACATCCCTCCCGGAGGTCAACGTGACCTCCGGGCTCGGCTGGGTCATCCTCGGGTTGCTGATAGGGGGGGTCTTCGGCGCGCAGCTTGCCCTGCGCGTTGAAATGACCAAGATGCCGGAGCTGGTGGCGTTCATGCACAGCATGATCGGTCTGGCCGCAGTATGCATCGCGGTCGCCGTCGTGGCCGAACCGCAGGCGTTCGGGCTGGTCCCGGCCGCAGGCATGCGCATTCCCACCGGCAACCTGGTCGAACTGTTCATTGGAACATTTGTGGGGGCCATCACGTTTTCCGGGTCGGTGATCGCCTTCGGGAAACTGTCGGGCAAGTACAAGTTCCGCCTGTTTCAGGGCGCACCCGTGGTGTTCACGGGGCAGCACCTGCTGAACCTGCTGCTTGCGCTGGTCATGATTGGCTGCGGTATCTGGTTCGTGTGCACGCAGGCATGGCTGCCGTTCGTGCTCATGGCCATCATTGCGTTCGTGCTTGGCGTGCTGATCATCATTCCCATCGGAGGAGCCGACATGCCGGTGGTGGTGTCCATGCTGAACAGCTACTCCGGCTGGGCGGCCGCGGGAATTGGCTTCTCGCTGAACAATGCCATGCTGATCATCGCCGGTTCGCTGGTCGGCTCGAGCGGCGCGATCCTGTCGTACATCATGTGCCGCGCCATGAACCGCTCGTTCTTCAACGTGATACTGGGCGGCTTCGGCGGCGAGAAGGCCGAGACCGGTGCCTCCACGGCTGAACGCACGGTGAAGTCGGGCAGCGCCGAGGATGCTGCCTTCCTGCTGAGCAACGCTGAAAGCGTCATCATCGTGCCCGGCTACGGGCTGGCGGTGGCGCGCGCGCAGCACGCCCTCAAGGAGCTGGCGGACAAGCTCGCGGGGCTGGGCGTTCAGGTGCGGTACGCGATTCACCCGGTAGCTGGCCGGATGCCGGGCCACATGAACGTACTGCTGGCGGAAGCCGAAGTGCCGTACGACCAGGTGTTCGAAATGGAGGACATCAACCCCGAGTTCAGCCAGACCGACGTCGTGCTGGTACTGGGCGCCAACGACGTGGTCAACCCGGCCGCACATGATCCGAAGTCGCCGATCGCAGGCATGCCTATCCTGGAAGCGTACAAGGCGCGCACCGTGATCGTGAACAAACGCTCGATGGCGTCGGGCTACGCTGGCCTCGACAACGAACTGTTCTACATGGACAAGACCATGATGGTGTTCGGCGACGCCAAGAAGGTCGTCGAAGACATGGTGAAGGCGCTGGAGTAGTGTCTTGCCGACCAGTGCCTGCCTTGCGGGCGCTGGTCGGCGTGGGACCGATGTGCAGACCCTGAACTACCCGGCCTGCTTGCGCCGGAAGACCAGGCGGTCGTTGTCCGATGCCTCGGCGGCAAACGCATAACCTTCGAGGTTGAAATCGCACAGGCCGGCGGGCTGGTCGATGCGGTTCTGTACGGCAAAACGCACCAGCAGCCCGCGCGCGCGTTTGGCGTGGAAGCTGATCACCTTGTAGGTGCCGCTCTTCCAGTCTTCGAACACGCACTGGATGACGCGCGCCTTCAGCGCGGGACGGCGCACCGACTTGAAATATTCCTCGGATGCCACGTTCACCAGGATGGGTTCACCGCCCTGCTGCTGCAGCCGCTCGCTGATGTAGTGCGCCAGCCGGTCGCCCCAGAACTCGTACAAGTTGCGCGCCCTGCCAACTTTCAGACGGGTACCCATTTCCAGGCGGTAGGGTCGCATCAGGTCGAGCGGCCGCAACACCCCGTACAAACCGCTAAGGATGACCAGGTGCTCCTGGGCCCAGTCCAGATCGGTGCGGGAAAGTGAACGCGCGTCGAGCCCTTCGTAGACATCCCCGTTGAACGTGAGTACCGCTGGACGCGCCGTCTCGGCCGAGAACTCCGGCCTCCATTCCTGGAAGCGCCGGACGTTGAGCGCAGTGAGCGCCGGACTCAGCGACATCAGCTCCGAAATCTCTTCCGGGCTCTTGCGTTTCAGCACCTCGATGAGCTCGGCTGCCTGTTCCACGAACAGGGGATGGGTCGCGTCACTCATCTCGACCGGCGATTCGTAGTCGAGCGTTTTGGCAGGAGAAATGACGTAAAGCATGGCAAATGTCTGACCGATGGTGGCGCACACCAATGCGCGCAGTTCCTCGTAGGGTTGTGAATGGGCAAACGCGTGCCCGATGCGATTGGGACGCCTGGCCACAGCGGCGACGTCCCGGCCGGATCAGGCAGCCGTCCAGCCGCCGTCGACCGTCAGCATGGCGCCGGTAATGGAGCGCGCGGCATCGCTGCACAGGTATAACGCCAGGCTGGCCACCTCGTCCACGCCGACGAACTCGCGCGTAGGCTGGGCTGCAAGCAGTACGTTGCGCTTCACTTCCTCTTCGGAAATGCCGCGTGCCCGCGCGGTGTCTGGGATCTGGCGTTCTACCAGAGGTGTCCAGACGTATCCCGGACAGATGGCGTTCACCGTGATGCCGTCCTGCGCGACTTCCAGCGCGATGGTCTTGGTGAGCCCGGCAATGCCGTGTTTGGCGGCCACGTAGGCAACCTTGTACGGTGATGCGACCAGGGCATGCGCGGAAGCGGTGTTGATGATGCGCCCCCAGCCGCGCGCCTTCATGCCACGAATCGCGGCACGGGTGGTATGGAATGCCGACGAAAGGTTGATGGCGATGATGGCATCCCACTTCTCAGGCGGAAAGTCTTCAACGGGCGCGACGTGCTGGATGCCGGCATTGTTGACGAGGATGTCGAGCGCTCCGAACTCGGCCTGCGCGTCATGCACCATGGCCACGATGTCATCGGGCCGGGTCATGTCGGCCGGTGAGTAGCGCACTTCGACGCCGAACTCTTTGGCAATTTCAGCACGCATGCGTTCGATTTCGGCGGCATTCCCGAAACCGTTGAGCGTAATGTTGGCACCTTGGCTGGCCAAGGCCCGGGCACAGGCCAGGCCGATGCCGCTGGTTGAGCCTGTAACTAGCGCCGACCTGCCTTGCAAGAATCTGGCTGGCAACATGAGACACCTGTCATGTGGTGAGTTTCGGGGGATTCAGTATAGCGACCGCGGGAGTGCCTCCGGCGGGCGTGAATACGATGCTCAGGCTGACGAACGCATGATGAGCACGACCGCGGTAGCCGCGATGCCCTCCTTGCGCCCCAGAAAGCCCAGCGATTCGTTGGTCTTGGCCTTGATGTTCACGCAGGCCAGGTCGGCCAGCTGCAGGTCTTGCGCGATGTTCGCCTGCATCGCAGGAGCATGCGGTCCGATCCTGGGTGCCTGGGCATGCACGGTAGCGTCGACATTGCCGACTTCCCAACCCGCTTCACGGACCCGCGCGTACGCCAGCCGCAGCAGGTGCCGACTGTCGGCGCCCGCCCAGCGCGGATCGGTATCGGGAAAATGGTGCCCGATGTCGCCCAGTCCTGCGGCGCCCAGCAAGGCGTCGGTGATGGCGTGCAGCAATACGTCGGCATCGGAATGCCCGGCCAGACCCTTGTCGTACGGGATGTGGACACCGCCAATGATGAGCGGCCTGCCCGCCACCAGGGCATGCACATCATAGCCTTGCCCCACACGTATGCGTCCTGCTATTGAAGCCATTTTTCCATCCATTCGAAGTCCTGGGGCCAGGTGACCTTGAAATTTATCAGAGAACCCTGCACCAGCAGCGGCTGCAGGCCGAGGTTTTCGATGCTGCCAGCCTCGTCGGTTGGTTCCAGGCCGAGCCGGTCCATCTCGGCGAACGCGCGGCGCAACAGACCGGCCCGAAACATCTGCGGCGTCTGGGCCTGCCACAGATGTTCGCGCGCGACCGTACGCGCCACGCGCGCCGGTGGGCCGTTTGCCTCACCATTCTGGAGAGCCATATCGTGCTTGAGCGTGTCGGCTACCGGAAGTGCCAGCAGTCCACCCACTTCATCCGGCAGACAGGCGTCGATCAGGGCGCGCAGGGCCGATCCCGGCAGACCCGGCCGGGCCGCGTCGTGCACCAGCACCCAACCGTCGTCGTCGATGCCGCACTCCTGAAGCGTGTTGCGCACGGTGGCGTAACGGCTGGGCCCGCCCGTCTCGAGCCAGCGCACACGATGAAGGCCTTCGAGCGCGGCAACAACGTACGGATCTTGCCGGCCCACGCCGACCACCACCTCCCGGATACGCTCGTCCTGCAAGAGAGCACGGACGGACCACCACAGCATGGGCCGGCCATGGATCAATCGATACTGCTTGGGCAACGGGGCGGCTGCGCGGGTCGCTGCCTGCAGCGACTGCCCAGGTGATGACGTGGCGACAGCGCGTGAACCGATGCCCGCGGCGGGCACGATGGCCACGATGCGGGGCGTGCTGGGAACATGAAGTTTTTGCATGGGCGGATCATACCGCCAAGTCGCGGTGCATTTCGCGATCTGCGCGTGCGCACCGGCGTGGCACAGCAACCCGTGAGCATGCGCCAGGTGTGGCCGCGCTAGCCTCCGACCAGGGCGTCACGCAAGCGGCGCACGCCGGTTTCGAGCGCCACTCGCGGCTGGAAACCAAAGTCACGGCGTGCGGCGTCGATCGACAACCGGCCCAGGGGAAACGTGTTCCAGACCATGCCATCGTCGCAGACTTCGACCGCCGCTGCGGGTACCGACAGTCTGACCGCCGCCACGATTTCATCGAGGGTTTGCACCCTGCCCGGAGCGATGTTGTAGGAACGTTGCCCCAGCTCGGCCGCGTGCAGGGCCCCCAGGATTCCGTCGACCACGTCGTCGATGTGGATGAACTGACGGGTGCGATTCGAGGCCCGACCAACGCGTGTGACGCGCCCTGCGAGACCATCCTCGACCAGTGTACGGATGAGACAGGCCGTCGTCCGGCCCGGGCCATAGCAGGAGGCCACGCGCAAGGCAACCGCGTCCACGCCGTGCTCTGCGTGGTATGCGCCAACAAGTGCCTCGCCTGCCGCTTTGGTCGCACCGTAGACGGTTGTCGGGCGAAGCGGAAACGACTCGTCGACTACGGCATCTATCGGGTGCTCGCCGTAAGCGTTGATCGACGAGAACCACACCATGCGCCGGATGCCATGGATGCGACAGACCTCCAGTGCATCTACCACCGCCTGCAGGTTGATGTCGCAGACACGTGCCGGATCGTCGCGCAACAGCATGGGGCCCGACACTCCGCCGGCATGCACGATGCGCGTCACACCGTAGCGCACGACCACCTCATGCCAGCGGTGCGGCCCCGGCAGTTCGTGGGTGATCACCGGATAGTCGGCATTCACCGGCGCGGTGCGGTCCATCCCCACGACTGCCACGCCTTGCGCGCGCAAGCGCTGCACGACAGCGGCCCCGATCAGACCCGTGATGCCCGTAACCAGGACGACTTCCTGCTTGCTCATGCACACCTCTGCAAAGGTAAAGAAGGGCTGTCACGCACTACCGGATCAGATCCAGCCGGCACGCCGCAGCACCTCGGTTGCACGCGCCATCGCC
>CALAGD010000008.1 GCA_937891425.1 uncultured Pigmentiphaga sp. | reverse complement strand
CGATAGAGAACCGCAAGCGCTGCAGGTGTCAACGTGTGTTCGCCGGAAGCTTACGGGTCTGGTGGGAGCGTTGTTGTATGTCCTGGTATACGCCCTTGCCGGAGAGAGCCTCGTTACCCTTCTCACCGACCAGCCAACCATTGTCCGTACGGCAAGCGAGTATCTGGTATGGGCGGTGCTCGCTCCAGCCATTTCCATGCCGGCCTACCTCTACGATGGTGTATTCCTGGGGGCAACGCGCACGCTGATGCTGGTGATGATGGTCTGTTCGGCGAGTTTTGTAGGCATGTCATTCGCGCTGGTCCAGCTGTTCCAGAATCACGGGCTCTGGGCGTCGTTCCTCACATTTAACGCCTTGCGCGGGCTCTGCCTGGCGGCTACCCTGAAACCCGTCGTGTTCCGTCCATTGCGTGACGCGCGCGTTCCCTTTTGAGAACAGCAACTCATGGCGAGGCGTATCGGTCGATACAGGAAACTCCCATCTTTCATACGGAAGCAATGCGCGCGCTGCGTAGCAAGTCGTGTGCCTGAGGTGCCATCCGTCCTGAAAAAGTGACTGTGGCGTCGCTGCACATCTGCGTTACATCAAGCGTCAGGTGGGTGATTCGGTGTATAAAGTGTGGACATTATTATTAACGTCCAGAGGTGATTGTCATGTCTAATCCCTTGCCCGAAAACCAGAATCTCTTCCTGCCTTTCCTTGGACCTTTTTACGAGAAGTTCGCCCAGCCTCTCGGTTGGGTCCTGCTGCGTGTATTCATCGGCGGCGCACTCATTCTTGAGGGCTGGCCCAAAATCCAGGCTCCGCTCGCTCAAACGGGATTCGTGGAAAGTCTTGGATTCTTCCCGGGGTGGTTCTGGTCGCCGCTGCTGGCAGTCATGCAGTTCTTCGGTGGCATATGCATCGTGGTAGGCCTGTTCACGCGCCCGATCGCATTGGCCAACGCCGTCATGCTGGCCATTACGTATTGGTTCCACGCGGCTAATCCTTACGGTCCGATGTTCCTGACCCCCGAGGGTATCGAGGCTCTCAAGACCAGCGGAGAAACCCTGTTCACTCCGCAAGGTCTGCGCCGGCTGGCCGATGGTGGTGCGGCGTTCCTTACCCAGGTACAGCACAAGGCCGAGTTCCTGTCGGCCATCTGGACGGTGGGGGCGCTGTTCTTCGCGGCCTGGGGTGGTGGCCCATGGTCGGTCGACCGTAACATCATCAAGCGCCACTTCTGAACATTGTTCGTGCCCGCACGAATGTGGCGGGTCGGCAGGGCACGGATGCTGCCGCCGTCCCTGTATTGTGCCGCACGAGGCCAGGTTTGGCCGGTGCGGCATTCTTTACTTGCATGGCTGCGCGTGCCATGAAGCGCAGCAGGAAGCGTCTTGACCAGGAATCCGCACGTCTAGCGCGCTTCGGCTTCCGTCAGCAGTCGCGACAGTTCTCGGGTGGAGGGCATGCGCCGGTCTTCGCTCTCGGCGCGCGCCTCGTCTTCAGCCAGGTTGGAGATGATGGTCAGCAGCACGCGCCGCGTGGTGGCGATCTCCTCTGGTGTCAACCCTTCCACGGCAATATTGTTCACCTCGACCGCGAGGGGCACGAGCTTGTCTCTCAATGCCCGCCCGGACTCAGTGAGGTACACATACATGTTCTTGCGGTTGCCGGGACGCTGGCGTCGTTCGATATACCCCAGCTTCTCCATGGCTTTCATGGCTGCGAAGGTGGTGGGTTCCATGACGCCGGCCTGGGCGCTCAATTCGCGTTGGGTGAGACCGTCCTGTTCCCAAAGGATACGCAGGAAGGTCCAGTGACCGAAAGACACGGCATGGCTGGCCAACCGCATCTGAAGTGCTCGTACGAGCGCCCGGGTGGCGTCTTTGATGAGGTGGGCGAGGCGGTCGTGGGGAACCGATTCCTGCCAGTGCTTGAGAATCTTGCGGGTATCGTCGGCTTCTTTCATCACTGTGCTGCCAGAAGACGTCTGGCGAGTCGGCCTGGCCGCAACGTCAGACTGCATGAGTAAGTTTCGGGTAACACGCGAACGGGCAGTAACCCGGCGCGCAGCCAGGCGTTTTGCTACCGATGGCTGCACGTGCGTTTCGTCACTCAGGCACGCGTCACCGGTTCGGCGCTGACCTGATGTTCCAGAATCATATCGCGGCCGGCGCGAGCCGATTCAAGTATGGCCAGGCAGACTTCCACCGTGGCACGCGACCAGCGGCCATTGTGTACGGGGTATGTGCCCAGCCGCACGGCATTCCAGAGCTCATCGATGACTTCCACACGCGGCACTTCGGGTGCTGGAAGAAACTCAAAGTGTTTTTCGGTATCGCCGTAGATCACCACTCCCTGGGGCGTGATTCTGAGGTCGGCATGGTCGCAGGACACCACGATATGGCCGAAGTGCTGGTGATAGGGCGCCACGGGCGAGGGGCCGGCATACTGGCTGCCGCCATAGTTGGCTTCGGCCTTGAGGCGGGCCTCCTCGTCCGGCGGGATGCCGAGCAGCAGCCGTTTACGCGCGCGGCCGTAGGTGTCGGGAGATTTCGGACGGCCCATCTCGCCAATGTTGTCAAGCAGTTCGTCGGTGTCGTAGTGGGCGTATCCGCTGTACACCGTGCTGGCGAATGCGCCATTGGCAAATTGCAGCAGTGCGGCATACGCCCCTTCAGTGGGGCGGGCGGGATCCCACGCCCCGGTCAGGGCACGCACCTGCCGCACCAGGCCGCCTCCCAGCAGGCGCACGATATCAATCTGGTGAGCTGCCTGGCTGAACACCACGCCACCGCCCTGGTCGGTACGCAGCTCTTCGGGGCGTCGGGGGCGGTAGAGAAAGTCGGTGTAGTTGATGGCATTGATCATGCGCACCGAACCGTAGGTGCCGGCTTCAATAAGGCGGCGTGCATGAAGCACGGGCGTGTTGAAACTGTGGCTATGGCCGATGATGAGGAAGACGCCGTTTTCGTCGGCTGCCTGAATCATGCGCGTACACTGCCCGATCGTGATCGCCATGGGTTTTTCGACGAGCACGTGTTTGCCGTGGCGGGCTGCCAGGCAAACGTGCTCGACGTGCATCTGGTGCGGGGTGGCTACATAGACGGCTTCCACGTTGGGGTCGGCGCATAACTCCTCGGCGCCCGGGTAGGCGACTCCGCCGAAATCACGCTCGAACTGTTCGAGCGCCGAACGGCGCGGGTCGGCAGCTGCCACCAGGCGCAGGCGTGGATCGCGCTGAAATGTTGGGACCATCAGGGTAAAGGCGCGGCCCAGCCCCAGGACGCCCAGACGTAACGGTGTGTCGCTCATGGTTCCTCCTTTGCCAATCGTTGTAAGTCTGCGAAGCCGCACATTTGTACTAGGGCAAATGCTAGTATTTGGCCATCTTAGATATCTAATAATATAAGTCCACAACAACGCGTGCTACCCGCATGTCCTTATCAGGGGAGGAGACGAACATGTCCAGAAAACCATCATTTGGGCGCCGTTCGGTTTGCGCTGCTGTCGCTGCGCTGGCCGGGCTCGTGTTTGCCGGCAATATGTCGTCGGCACAGGCTGCCGAGAAATACCCTAACCGAACCATCAAGTTCATCGTGCCGTATTCGCCCGGAGGCCTGCCCGATACGGTCGCGCGCATTACCGCGCAGCGCCTCACCGAAGATCTGGGCGTTTCGGTCGTGGTTGACAACAAGCCCGGGGCAAACGGGGTGATTGCCGCTCAGGCGCTGATGTCCAGCCCCGCCGACGGCTATACCTTCCTGGTCACCGACGGTTCGATGATGTCCATCAACCCGTTCATTTACAAAGACCTGTCGTACGATCCGAAGCGCGACTTCATGCCGGTGTCGCTGGTGGCTACTTCGCCCCTGTTCCTGGCAGCTCACCCCAGCTTCCCCGCGAACACCTTTCAGGAGTTCATCGAGCTGGTGAAGTCCAGGCCAGGGCAGTACAACTACGGTTCGTCGGGCATCGGCAGCAGTCACCATCTCACCATGGAAGCACTGAAAGCCGCGCTCGGACTGCAGATTGACCACGTGCCTTTCCGCGGAACCGGTCAGTCGGTGCCTGCACTCATCGGCAACCAGGTACCCATGGTTTTCTCGGCCCTGCCATCGCTGGTCGGGTTCGTGGAGAAAGGCCAGGCCAAACTGCTGGCTGTCAACTCCGAGAAGCGGTACGGCATGGCGCCCGATGTTCCTGCCATTGCGGAACTCATTCCCGGGTTCGACTTCGCACCCACGGTAGGCATCCTGGCGCCCGCGGGCACCCCGAAGGAGGCCATAGACCTCATCAGCGCACGGGTCGCGGAAATCGTGAAGAAACCGCAGGTCATTGAAACCATGCGCAACATGGGGATCGACCCGGTCGGCGGCTCGGCCGAGGAGTACGGCAAGGCAATTGCCGCCGAAACCGAACGCTATTCCAAGGCCATCAAGGCTGCCGGCCTGACTGCCCAATGAAGTTCCGGCATTAGTCCGCACCATGTCATTATCCTTGCCCGAGTGGGCAGACGTTTTGCCCCTCGCGGGCCTGGTTGCATATCTCGTCGTTGCATTCATTGCCGGAGGGGTCGTCAAGGGCACGCTGGGGGTGGGCCTGCCCCTCTCGGTGGTGCCCATACTGTCTCTGGTGCTGCCGGCGCCAACGGCCATCAGCATCATGGCCGTTCCGGTGCTGGCATCCAACCTGTGGCAGGCATTCGACAGCGAAGCGCCCAAGAAGTATCTCCTGCGCTTTGCGCCGTTGAGCGCGACGCTGGTCATCAGTACCCTCATTACCGTTCCGCTGGCGCTGTCTCTGTCCTCACACGCCCTCAACATCCTGGTAGCGCTGTCGGTGCTTACGGCGGTGGCACTGATGGCATTCAAGCCCCAACTGCGTATTCAGCCACGCCATGAAAAGTGGACGAGCGCCCTGGTGGGCGTACTGGCCGGGATCATGGGCGGCGTGTCATCAATGACCGGTCCCATCATCATCACCTACCTGGTGGCGCTCAAGCTGCCGCGTGAAGCGTTCATCGGCTGCATCAGCATCATCTACCTGTTCGGCATAGTCCCGCTGTATGGCTCGCTCATCGTGTACGGACGGCTCGGTCTGGTGGAAGCCGTCATCTCGCTGATCGCCCTGATTCCCATGTTCGTTGGCATGGCCGTGGGCAAGCGCATCCGGCACCGCCTCAGCGAAGTGGCGTTTCAACGGCTGCTGTTGTCATTCCTGGCGTTGCTTGCCGTCTTATTAATGGTTAAATAGGGGCAAGTCAGCCTAGTCCGATTGCAAGATGAGTGAGTTTGTCATGTCGTCAACAAACGAATCAAGATTCCTCTGGACCGACGCCTATGCCCAGGGGTATGGCCCCATGGATGCCGCGCACCAGGAGTTCGTCGAATGCGTCGATGCCCTCATTCATGCGGCCGACGACGAGGTGGCAGAGCGCCTGGAGGCCTTTGCACGTCATGCGCGCGCGCATTTCGGCGCCGAAGACGAGTGGATGACGTCAACCGATTTCCCGGCGCGCGAATGTCACATGAACGAGCATACGGCGGTGCTGCACTCAGTCCAACAGGTGCAAGAGCTGGTTGCCCAGGGTAACTACGAGATCGCGCGCGATCTGGGGCGCGAACTGGCGCGCTGGTTCCCGGGCCACACCGATTACCTCGATTCGGCGCTCTCGCACTGGATGTGCAAGCAGAAACTGGGTGGCAAGCCGGTCATCATTCGGCGCGATATTCGCTCCGGCAAGCTCGACGAGCTGCTGGCCAACGAACACGGGGTCAGGGAATGATTTACCAGATCCTCAACTTCGTGCACGTGCTTTCGGTCGTGATCTGGGTCGGGGGCATGTTTTTCGCGCACTTCGCCATGCGGCCGGCAGCCACCGGCCTCGAAGCCAACGTGCGCATCCCCTTCATGATCGACGCCCTGCGGCGCTTCTTCGGGGTGGTACTGGTGGCTGCGCCAGTGGCGGTGCTCAGTGGCCTGTGGATGATCGGCCGCGTCGTGCATCAGGCCAGCGCGGCGGGCGGGCACTTCTCCATGCCGCTCGGATGGACTACGATGGCCACGCTGGGCATCATCATGCTGCTTCTCTTCGGGCATATTCGCTTTGCCCTGTACCGGCGCCTGCAGCGGGCCGGCCAGGCGCAGGACCGCGACGCAGCCATTGCCGCGCTCGGCAGTATCCGGCAATGGGTGTTCGTCAACCTCATCCTGGGCCTGTTGGCAATTGCCGCCGTGTATCTCCTGTAAGGCAAGACCTTCACCTTTCCCTCCCCGTCATCTCACCCCTGCGCGGCCTTGGCAATGATGTGCCGGCCGGGCGGGGCGTGCCAGTCCATCTCTGCATGAAGCCGGGAGAGCCCATTGGCTGCGAACCCGGTGGGGTGGTCATGCGCATGCCTGAGACAGGCAGGACAGGCCATCCATCGGTGATCTGCCCGAGCGGGAAAGGGCGGACGACGCTCGTGCGATGGATGCCGAGTGCGCCCCGGGTATTGCCAGGGCTTCCAGAGCGGTGGTCGACGCGGAGCCGGCGGATGACGAAATCACTTGTAAAAAACTTAGTGATCTAAGTATAATTCCCCCCATCGGTTGACCGTCACCGCAGCACACCAGCGCTGTACGGAGGGAACAATGATTACGAAGGAAGAGAACGACCTCTTGTGTCGTGTGGAAGGAGACGCCCCCATGGGGCAGCTCATGCGACGCCACTGGATCCCCGTCTGTCTCACCGAAGAGGTCAGCGAGCCTGATGGCGACCCGGTGCGGGCGCGTGTCCTGGGCGAACCCCTGGTGGTATTTCGCGACTCGTATGGCAATGTCGGCGTGCTCGACGAGCGGTGTCCGCACCGTAGCGCGTCGCTTGCGCTGGGGCGCAACGAAAAGGGCGGACTGCGCTGCCTGTATCACGGCTGGAAGATGGACGTGAACGGAAACATGCTCGAGCTCGCGTCCGAACCCAACGACGAGCGCATGCGCAACAACATCAAGCACACGGCCTACCCCGTGAAGGAATGGGGCGGCATGGTGTGGGCTTACCTCGGCCCCCGGGAAACCATCCCGGAGTTCGTTCCGCCGCGGTGGGCGCCCACGCCTGAGGCGCGCGTCTCCATCGCCAAGGTCATCATTCCATGCAACTGGGCCCAGATCCTCGAAGGTGCGATCGATTCGGCGCACAGCTCCAGCCTGCATTCGTCCGACATGGTTCCCGCCAATGTCGATGGTGCCAAGGCAACCAGTTCGCTGTGGCTGCGACCTTCGGCCGACAAATCACCGCGTCTGCAGCTCGAGCGCACCAGCTACGGATTCCGCTATGCGGCCATACGGCACCCGATCGTCAATCCCGAGGAAACCGACTACGTTCGTACCACGGTTTTCGTCGCGCCATTTACCGTCCTGATCCCGCCCAACAATCTGTATAACGTCGCCAACGTCAATGTCCCCATGGACGACACGACGACGGCGTTCTACTTCATTGCCTGGGGCCATCCGCACAAGACGCCCGAAACCGAAACGTGGCGGAAGTTCCTGCGCCAGACGGTGGGTGTCGATCTCGATTCGCAGTACCGCCCCCTGCGCAACGTCGAGAACAACTTCTGGCAAGACCGTCAGGCAATGCGCGCAGGCAACTTCACCGGCATCAAGGGCTTTCCGAACCAGGACGTCGCCATGTGGGTCACCATGGGTCCCATTGCCGATCGCACCCGCGAGCGCCTGGGCAGCAGCGACCTGGCGGTCGCACAGTTCCGCCGCATGATGGTGGATGCAGCCCGCAAGTTTGCCGAGGAGGGGGTGGTCATCGGGCAGGGTGATTCGCGGGTACCGGAAGATGTCTGCTCATTTCAGGCCGTTGTGCCGAAAACAACCGACTGGCGCGATTTCAAGACCAGTTATGTCTGGGACGACGAGCCGAAGGTCATGCTTGATACGGCGTACTCCGTACAGTCGCGGTGAGGGGGCCGGGCGCGGGTACAATAGCGCCCTGTCAATGCCTCGTCTGGCATGAAAACATTGCCCATACAATGGGTGCATTATCCGGCGCGTGCCTCAGGGCACGCGTCGTTCATGTGAAACACAACCAGCAGGAGATTCCCTTGTCCAAATTGCGGCTTTCGGTTGCCATGGGAGACTACGATCGAACCCGACCGCTGGCAGATGGTCGAGTTCAGATCGACGGAGTGGACCCGGTATGCATGATGCTCTCGCCCGAGGAAATTTTCTTTCGGGCATTTCGTCATGTCGAATTCGACATCAGCGAGCTTTCGCTCTCCAGCTACCTGGTGAAGACGTCACGTGGGGAAAGTCCCTACATTGCCATTCCGGTGTTCCTGTCGCGCGCATTCCGCCATACCTGCATTTACGCGCGTCGCGATCGCATCCACAAGCCCGAAGACCTGCGCGGCAAGCGCATCGGTCTGCCCGAGTACCAGCTGACCGCCATGGTATGGGCACGCGCCATTCTTGAAGACGACTATGGCGTGCGTCCGCAGGACGTCACCTGGGTGCGCGGGGGTATCGACGAGCCTGGGCGCCCCGAGAAGATCAAGTTGCAACTGCCCGAGGGCGTGAAGTTGGAAGACGCACCCGAGAACGAGACCATTTCCACCCTGCTCGACAAGGGCGAAATCGATGCATTCATGGCGCCGCGTCCGCCCACGGCTTCCATCTTGCGCAGCAATCCGAACATCCGGTGGCTGTTCGACGACCCCACCGCGGCCGCGAAAGACTACTACCGTCGCACCAGAGTGTTCCCGATCATGCACGTCGTCGGCATTCGCAAGGAGCTGGCCGAGCAGCATCCGTGGTTGCCTGGCGCCGTCATGAAGGCATTTGAGCAGTCCAAGGCGATGGCGCTCGAACTGCTGGGCGATACGTCTGCCACCAAGGTTACCCTGCCTTTCGTGGAGGAGCAGCTGAAGGCGGCTCGCGATGAAATGGGCGAGGATTACTGGTCGTATGGCGTGGCGCCCAACCTCGCCACCCTGGAGACCTTCCTGCATCATCACCATCGCCAGGGGCTGTCGGCGCGCAAGCTGAGCGTAGAGGAAATCTTCCACCCCGCCACCTACGAATCGTTCAAGATCTGAACCCGGATGCACCGGCTGGGCCGGTGCGTGGCGGTTCCGCTTGCTGGCCATGGGCGCGGGCGCTTTCTTTCGGAGAGAGGGGACGCTGGCGCCCTGGTTTTTGGTGGCCACGCACATGCACGGGCGTGGACTCACGCAACGCAATCCAGTTGCGTTACCATGAATGCCTGTGGATATTTGCGCGCCAGCGGCAGCAAACCGGTCCCGGTTTCTGCGCGTGCGCGCCAACTGGGAGATCATCGTGTCCGACACTTTACCCATGTTCAGGCAGATCACTGACGCGTTTGCCGTGGCGGGCCAGCTGGCCCCCGAACATATGGCGGAAGTCGCCGCTGCCGGGTTCAAGAGCGTCATCAACAACCGGCCCGATTTCGAGGGTGGTCCCGACCAGCCACGCAGCGCCGACATCGAGGTCGCGGCTCGCGCAGCCGGGCTGCAGTATTTCTACCTGCCCGTCAATGGTGCCAACATTCAGCCGCAAGACATTGCCGCCTTCGGTGAGTTGCTGAAATCCGCCCCGGGACCCGTGCTGGCTTTTTGCCGCACAGGCACTCGCTCGTCCAAACTCTACCTTGGCGCAACCGAAGGCTGAAGCGCCCGGCGGTGCGCTCCGCGCCGCGGACGTTGCATCGCCCCGACGATGCGTGCCTCGTCGATTTGCCCATGTCCCACGATACATCCGCCGAAAACCTGTTCCTGAACCGGGAACTTGCCGTCTTGAAGTTCAACCGGCGGGTATTGGCGCTCGCCGAGAACCCGGCGGTGCCTCTGCTCGAGCGGCTGCGTTTCCTGTGCATCGTCAGTTCGAATCTCGACGAGTTCTTCGAAGTGCGTGTTTCGTCGCTGAAAGAACAGCAGCGGGCACGCCCGGGGCGGGTGGGCAGCGATGGCCGGTCCGTCGAGACGGTGCTCGAACTCGTCGCCCACAAAACCAAGGAATTGGTGGCAAGTCAATATGCATTGCTGGACGACGAGATATTGCCGCGCTTGCGTGACGAAGGCGTTGCCTTGCTGCGCGTGGGAGACTGGAACGAGGCAATGCGTGCATGGGCACTCGACTTGTTCCGGCGCGAGGTCATGCCGCTGTTGACTCCTATCGCGCTCGACCCGGCGCATCCGTTCCCGCGCGTCTACAACAAGAGTCTGAATTTCATCGTCTCGCTTGGCGGGCGCGATGCTTTCGGCCGCGATGTGCGGATTGCCATCGTACAGGCACCGCGCGCATTGCCGCGCATCATCCGGGTGCCGCCTGAAGTGGCGGGTTACCCGTGGGCATATGCCATGCTCACCTCGCTGATTCTCGCGTTCGTGGGTGAGCTGTTCCCGGGAATGACGGTCGAGGGATGTTACCAATGGCGCGTAACGCGCAACAGCGACCTGTTTGTAGACGAAGAGGAAGTCACCAATCTGCGCTTGGCCCTGCAGGGCGAACTGATGCAGCGGCATTTCGGTGATGCCGTCAGACTCGAGCTCGACGCGGGTACGCCCCCCGAGCTCGAACACTACCTGCAACAACAGTTTGGTCTCAAGGAGATCGATACGTACCGGCTGACTGGTCCGGTGAACCTGTCGCGTCTGATGGTCATAGCCGATCAGACCCGCCGTCCTGACCTGTCGTTTCCGGAATACCATCCGTGGGCTCCTCCGGAACTGGACGCCACTCGCAGTCCGCACGAAATATTTGCCGCGGTCGCGGCGCGCGATTACCTGCTGCACCATCCCTACGAGTCATTCCAGCCCGTCATCAACTTTCTGACCGCGGCCGCGCTCGACCCCGACGTGGTCGCCATCAAGCAGACCATCTACCGCACCGGTGAAGACTCCGAACTGATGCAGCTGCTCGTTGCGGCCGCGCGTGCGGGCAAGGAGGTCACGGTGGTCGTCGAGCTGATGGCGCGTTTCGACGAGCAGACGAATATCCATTGGGCAGCGCGTCTCGAAGAGGTGGGCGCGCATGTGGTGTATGGCGTTGTTGGCCACAAGACCCACGCGAAAATGGCATTGGTGCTGCGGCGCGAGAGTGGCGGCCTGAAACGCTATGCCCACCTGGGCACGGGTAACTATCACCCACGTACCGCGAGGGTGTACACCGATTTCGGCCTGCTCACCGCAAACGAAGCGATATGCATGGACGTCAACCGGGTGTTCTCGCAGCTGACTGGTCTGGGGGAGCAACGCCAGCTGCACCAGCTGTTGCAGGCGCCGTTCACCCTGCATGCACGCATGGTAGAGCTGATACGCCAGGAAGCGGACCATGCCCGCGCGGGCCGTCCGGCGCGCATCATGGCCAAGATGAACGCGCTGCTCGAGCCCAACATCATCCGTGAACTGTACAAGGCCAGCCAGGCCGGTGTGCAGGTTGATCTCATCGTCCGGGGTGCCTGCATCCTTCGTCCCGGTGTGCCCGGCCTGTCAGAGCGCATTCGGGTACGGTCCATCGTAGGCCGTTTCCTTGAGCACTCACGGGTGTTCTATTTTCTGAATGGGGGCGACGAGGTGGTCTATCTCTCGTCGGCCGATTGGATGGACCGCAATTTCTTCCGGCGGGTCGAGATAGCCTTTCCGGTGCTTGATCACGATCTGCGCAGGCGGGTCGTGCGCGAGGCTTTTGAACTCGCCTTGTGCGACAACCAGCTCGCGTGGGAGCAGTTGCCTGATGGCGATTACCGTCGTGTCGACGAGGGCGCAGAACCGTTCAATCTGCACGAGGGTCTGATGGCATTGCACGGGGTCAAGCTTCACGCGCCCAAGGCAGCAGGTGCCACCTAGACGCCGTGCAAGAAGTGGCTCGTCTGGCATGCGACATCCTGCATAGTCTGGCCGGCAACGGCACGAGTCGTGTACAATTTGCGGTCTTTACTGCATTCATATCGTCGGGGCGTAGCGCAGCCTGGTAGCGCATCTGCTTTGGGAGCAGAGGGTCGAAGGTTCGAATCCTTTCGCCCCGACCATCTCAGCCGGGCCGTGCCCCGGTCTGCAGCGGTCCAGCCGTGCGACCGCCCATCTCCGCCCCGTTGCCTTCCTTCTGTTCGCGTTCGCGTGGTACGTTTGCTGTATCGTGCGGCGTGCTGCATGGGCCTTGTGGTGTGCGCAACGCGAGTGCCCGGGCACGCATTGCCGCATCCGAAACGTCCTCCCAACGCACATGAGGCAAGCATGACCCAGGTTGGTCGACAAATTGTGCTGGCATCCCGGCCCCAGGGAAGGCCTGAACCGAACAATTTCCGGCTGGAAGAATTCCGTCTGCCGGAGTTGCACGACGGCGAAGTTCTGGTCGCCGTCGAGTTCCTGTCGCTTGATCCATACATGCGCGCCCGCATGGACGACCGGAAATCGTACGCACCTCCGGTGGCCTTGGGCGAAGTCATGCCGGGGGAGGCCGTTGCCCGCGTCATTGCGTCGCGAAGCGCCGGGTATCGTGAAGGCGACCGCGTCCTGTGTTACTCAGGCTGGCGCACGCATGCGGTGCTGGCGGCCAGGCTTCTTCGCCATATCGACCCGCGCTGTACCCCGATCTCCACGGCGCTGGGGGTGCTGGGCATGCCGGGCTTCACGGCATATGCGGGCTTGCGCAACATTGGCCGGGTGCGTGCTGGAGAAACGCTGGTGGTGGCGGCAGCCAGCGGACCGGTCGGGTCCATGGTTGGACAACTCGCCAGGATGCAGGGTGCACGGGTAGTCGGCATTGCGGGTGGTCCGCATAAATGTCGGTACATAAAGGAAGAGCTGGGTTTCGACGTGGCGCTCGACCACCGTGAGCCCGGTCTGGCCGAAATGCTGGCGGTAGCGTGCCCGGATGGCATTGATGTGTATTTCGAGCTGGTTGGCGGCAGGATATGGGGTGCAGTCTTCCCGCTGCTCAATACTCATGCGCGTGTGCCCGTATGCGGGCTGATCGCGCAATACGATCATGCCGTTTCGGTCATGCCGGTGCCGCAGGTGCGGACGCCAGGCGTGGATGCGGATCACCCTGCAGGGCTCGGGGTTGCGCAGATGATGCGCGGCATTCTCGACCGCAGCCTGACCTTGCGCGGTTTCATCCAGCACGAGTTTGCCGATCAGCGGTCTGACTTCCTGGATGAAGTCGCGCCTTGGGTGCATGAAGGGCGCGTGCGTTACCGGGAACACATCGTGGATGGTCTGGACCGGGCGCCAGAAGCGTTCATGGGCATGCTGGCCGGTGCCAATTTTGGCAAGATGCTGGTAAGGATGGACGTGCAACGTCACTGACCGCTGGTTTCCGAACGGCGGCCGCCGGATCGTCGGGCGGGTTGCGTCTGGCGATACACTGTACTGAACCGGGATTACCGGGGTATGGGTGCCTTGTTTAACATGTTAATCAAAACGGCGTATCATCCACCCCGATCGACTCGACCTGTTGCGGTTGTTGGAGGAACGCCTGACAGTCCCTGGCATCGCAAGCAATTACCTACGACGAGATAGCCATGACTTCTGCTGCTTCTAATCAATATGGGCTCGACGTTTCCAGCCTGCCTACCAAGCTCTTCATCGGGGGCCAATGGCGTGACGGCTCGGGGGCCCGCATCGACGTCTATAACCCGTCTACGGAAACTGTCATTACCAGTGTCGCGAACGCAACGGTGGAAGACGCCATGGCGGCGGTAGATGCGGCCAGTGCGGCCGCGCCGTCGTTTGCACGCATGGCACCGCGCGAGCGCGCCGAGATTCTGCGGCGCAGCTACGAGCTGATGATCCGCGACAAGGAGAAACTTGCCTACCTGATTTCGCTGGAGAACGGCAAGTCGTTCAACGACTCGCTGGGCGAGGTTGTTTACGCAGCCGAATTCTTCCGGTGGTTTTCCGAGGAAGCCGTCCGGATCAACGGAGACCTCGGGGTTGCGCCGGGCGGTGCGAACCGCATGCTGGTCATCTACCAGCCGATCGGCGTATCGGTCATGGTTACCCCCTGGAACTTTCCGGCTGCGATGGCGACTCGCAAGATCGCCCCGGCGTTGGCCGCAGGGTGTACCTGTGTCCTGAAACCGGCTACTGAAACCCCGCTTACGGCCTATGCGCTGGCCGCGTTGATGCAAGAGGCCGGAGTGCCTGCCGGGGTCGTCAATGTCCTGACTACGTCGACGACGGGGCGTGTGGTCGATGCCATGCTGAAGGACCCACGGGTACGCAAGCTGTCGTTCACCGGGTCGACCGAGGTCGGGCGCGTCCTGCTCGCCGGCGCGGCGACGAACATCGTGCACTGCTCCATGGAGCTGGGCGGGAACGCTCCGTTCGTGGTGTTCGATGATGCCGATGTTGACGCCGCGGTCGAGGGCGCGATGATCGCCAAGATGCGTAACGGCGGTCAGGCATGCACGGCAGCCAACCGCTTCTATGTGCAGCGTGGCGTATACGACCGCTTCATCGAAAAGTTTGCCGCGCGCATGGCGGCGATCAAGGTCGACGATGGCACCTTGCGCGACACCGGCTGCGGGCCGCTGATCAATGCTCAGGCGGTCAAGACGGTCAGCGAGCTGGTGGACGATGCCGTGGCCAAGGGCGCACGTGTGGTTGTGGGCGGCAAGCGGCTCGAGCGGCCCGGGCACTTCTACCTGCCGACGGTGCTGGCTGATGTGCCGGCCGATGCGCGCGTGCTGAAAGAGGAAATCTTTGGGCCGGTCGCTCCCATCGTGGCGTTCGAAACCGAGGAGGAGGCCATCGCGCTGGCCAACGCTACCGAGTACGGCCTGGTTTCATACGTCTACACGGGCAACATGCAGCGTGGTCTGCGTGTGTGCGAAGCCATCGAGAGCGGCATGGTGGCGCTCAACAGGGGCTTGGTTTCCGACCCGGCAGCCCCATTTGGAGGGGTGAAGCAAAGTGGCCTCGGACGGGAAGGCGCGCATCACGGCGTGCTCGAGTTCCTTGAGGCCAAGTACATCGCCACCGCCTGGTGAAGGCAATGCGCGGAGCGCCGTTTGGGGTCCCGCTCCTCGGCGCCCGGCTTGCGGGCTCTGGCCGGCAGCGTGGGTTGCTCCGGCCCGGGTGTCGTAACCCATCGGCGGCGCCCGGTAGCACGTGAGGCGGGGTGATGCGATTGACATGTATCCGTATGGCTTATTTCTGACGATGCTCTGTTGCGAGCGGTACACGAGTTGCTGACTCTGCGACATTCACCGGTGGGCGTGGGTCTGCCGGCGATCCATTTGCTTCTAAGAACTGTTCAGAAACAAGAGGGAGCCTCTATGAAGAACGTACGATGCATGCGCGGCAAGGCCGCTCTCGTCGGTTTCATCACACTGGGTGCGTTGTGGGCCGCTGCTCCGGCAGCCGCTGCCATGAGTGATCCGGTCGCGGAATACCAGGCCATGCGTGAAGCCTGCCTGCGTGGAGAGACGACGCACGAAGATCAGCAGAACTGCCTGCGTGAAGCCGGCGCCGCATTGCAGGAGGCGCGCCGCAACCGCCTGCAGGACCCCAGCACGGATTACGAGCGCAACGCGCGCCTGCGTTGTGAGCGTGTTCCGGCGCATCAGCGCGAATTCTGTCTGGCCCTGCGCGACTCCTCGGCCGTCACCGTGCGTGGCAGTGTCAAGGGGGGCGGCATACTGCGTGAACGAGTATTACGCTTCCCGGCTGACCAGGCGCCCGCCGACGCCACGCTGATCTACCCGAACCAGCCAGGTGCCACGCGCTGACTCCGTGTGATCTCAAGGTGTTACTTCGGGAGGTCGCCGAGTTTGGTAAACTCGCGCTCACGCGGTTGGCGGCCCCCGCTCATGGGCCGCTGGCGACTGCCCATAGCTCAGCTGGATAGAGCATCGGCCTTCTAAGCCGGCGGTCGGGGGTTCGAATCCCTCTGGGCAGGCCACCCCCCATGATCTCCTCATCGTCGCCACGGGGGCAACCGGGTGCGGCTGCCAGGCCGCATATCCGGGTTCTCAGCCGTTTCCCGTTCGGCTGGATGGGTTTTCTGCTTTTTCGAATCTGGCGGCTTCCATTTTCCCAAGCGCTATTGGTGGTGAACGCAGCATTCCGCCATCCTTGCGAAGCCTTCGCTCCTGCCAGACAATGACGCGAAGGGTAGCCCCGAAGGTGCTGCAAGGTCAGATTCATTAACATGAGGTGTATTCTGCAATCCGTGGGACCGGGCTGCTGTTCTCATCGACGGAACATCGCGAGGGGATATGCGAGGAGACGTCCTGATTCTAAATAGTGTCACGCAGCTCACTGCACGAGCAGACCATGCAGTGGCCTATTGTGCGTCGCATGCCGGGCAGTTTGCTGCGGCGGTGGCTCTCCAGGCGCGTTTGCGCGCTGTCATTTTGAACGATGCGGGGGTAGGACTTCGGCAGGCTGGGATTGCGTCATTGGCCATTCTGGCACGTTACGGCATTCCGGCAGCGACGATCAGTCATCGCAGTGCCCGTATTGGAGACGGTCGCGATGGTTACGAGCGCGGAAGAATCTCGTACGTGAATTCCGCCGCGTCCGCGCTGGGCGTGCGGGTGGGCCACAGCTGCCAGGCGGCGCTCCACCTGCTGGCCGAGCGTGCGGCTGCTCCATCCGAGCCGCAGTCTGATGCACCTCACGTCGTTCAGCGCCGCCGTCATATTTACCTGGGTGGCGTAGGTCTGGTCGTTCTCGTGGATTCCAACTCGCTGCTTACGCAGAGTGACGCAGGACATTTCGTCGTGTGCGGATCGCACGGCGCCGTGCTGGGCAACGATCCGCGAAGTGCAGTGCCTGCGGAAGTGCGCGCCATCGTTTTCAACGATGCGGATCGTGGTGTCGACGACGCGGGCATCTCGCGCTTGCCAGCGCTGGATCAGCGGGGCATTCCCGCTGCCTGCGTGAGCGCCTGGACTGCGTGCATTGGCGATGCGCGTTCCAGCCTCGAGACGGGCATCATCTCGGCGCTCAATCGCGTTGCGCGTGACCACGGGGCAGAACCCGGCATGACTACCCAGGAATTCCTGCAACGTCTCGCGGCACGCTTGAGTGCGGGCTGACATGGACACGTGCACGTGCGCCCGCTCGGTTTCTACTTTAATGTTGGCATAAAAAGTCATTGCGTGCGCTGAAATTCTCGCCGGATTGGTCAATGGTGTTCCAGGCCATCCGGCGTTGGCATTTGATTTCAGTCTCGAATTGCTGCACTGGTTGCAAATGGCGGGATGATGAAGAGGTGATATGGCAACCGGCAACATGAAATCTCATGGATCGTTTTCAGTTTCTTTCAGTAATGAATGTAAAAAAATCCAAAAGATAGAAACGTAATTTGCTTATGACTTTACAGGCGTGCTAAAAAGCGGATCTTGTCTTTATCGACTAGCCCCGTCATTGGCGTACTGCTGAACGAAGGATTGGCAGGCGTCATGGGCCAGCGGGAACTGTGCGGTCACCGAATGAGGAAGAAAATGGGCCTTTACTTTGTCCAATACGAGCCGCACCCGCCCCGACGCGACGTT
>CALAGD010000007.1 GCA_937891425.1 uncultured Pigmentiphaga sp. | reverse complement strand
CCTAGTGGAAGTGTGTGGGGGCCTGCTCCGCCTCTTCCGGGAGTTCCACGTGTACCATTTCGCCCGTCGGATCGGGGAAATAGGGTGATCCGCAATCTTCACAGAATTCGGGCGGAAGGATGCCAGGAATGCGCCGGATGTCGGTCACGCCCTGCTCCTTGAACAGCATCGCGATCTCGTCCTGTACGTCGAGTGGCGCATCCAGACGGTCTGAGGGGGCCGGCGTGTCATCTGGCCCGAACAGCGGCCAGACGCAGCCATAGATGACCTCGTTGCTGTTGCGACGGGTGATGCCGATACGATATTCATCAATCTGGTTTTCACCGCAGCCCGCGATTACGGCACGCAGGGAATCGGGCGGCAGGTTGGCCACGCTGTCGAGCCAGGCCACCGCGGCGCCAATGGAGAGTGCCCGCACACGGCGGTCAGCGGCACGGTTAGCTGCAAACCAGGCATCCGGCAGCAGGATTTCCACCCCGCAGCCGGGCAGCAGCTCGCCCATGACCGTCCGCACATGTTCCTCCCAGCGGCTCTGGCATGCAGTCCGGCTGTAGGTGGGGTCGGAGGGGTGTTCCTGCCACGCGAACATGGGTCCGCCTTCGGGTACGGCCACCGCCGCCGCAATGTAGCGCGTATCGGCCAGCATGTTCATGGGTACTTCCGCCGGCGGTAGCTCGACGGACCCATGCTTGCCCGTGACCTGGGCTCCCAGCCGTTGCAGCCACTGGTAAGTGGCGGAAAATGACCGCGGCATGTGGTCGATCGACAGCAGATGGGGAAGCAGGGCAATCTGCACATTGCTGGCCAGGACATGCTCGGCCAGGCGGCCGCGCAGAACGTCCACGATGTCTGGACGAATGGGCCCCTGAGGAATGCTGTAGCGTGTCCAGACGGCAAAAGGCAGGGCCACCAGGAGCACGTCGTAGCGCTTGCCGTCATGTTCGACGAGCGTCGACTCCGACAGGCTCTCGGCCATTTCCAGCAATACCTCGTAGGCGCCCGGCTCATTCCCTGTCAGCCGCTCGAAGGCGGCCTCAAGGGCAGCATCGTTTCCAGTGCGCAGCAGGCGCAGCATGAGAGTCTCGAGCTGATGCTCCCAGTAGCGCTCTTCCGGCCGGCTGGTAGAGGCATTCAGTGCCAAAGCAAGCCGCACCAGACGCTCGGTTTCGCGGCTGGAACGGCTGGACGTGGAAATTCGATTACGAGGCATGAAATCTCAAACCAATGGATAACCCAATAGTGTAACCCGGCAGAAGCACGAGTGATGTGCGGCTTTCGGCAGATCGCATTGAAGAGCCCCATCGGGGGCGCTATGATGCAAAATTACGGGTCCGGAACGGTGGTCGAGGCGATTGCGCGCCGTTCGTCCGGGATTCAGCGCTTTGCATGACACAAAAAGGAAAAACGCTTCATGTACGAAAAACTTGCCCTGTATATTGATGGTGAGTTCATTACCGATGGGCGCCCGCAGCAGGATGTCATCAACCCTGCCAATGGCGAGGTCATCGGTCAATTGCCGCACGCCACACGGGAAGATCTCGACCGGGCGCTTGCAGCGGCCCAGCGTGCCTTCCAGGACTGGCGCCGCAGCTCGCCCCTGGAGCGCTCCAGAATACTACGTAAAGTGGCAGAACTGGCGCGCGAACGCGCCGACGAGATCGGCCGCAACATCACGCTCGACCAGGGCAAGCCGCATCGTGAGGCCGTGGCGGAAATCCTGGGCTGCGCCGAGCACGCCGAATGGCATGCCGAAGAGGCGCGCCGCATTTACGGCCGTATCGTCCCGTCGCGTGATCCGGCGGTTCGCCAGATGGTGGTGCGTGAGCCGGTGGGCGTGTGTGCGGCATTTACGCCCTGGAACTTTCCCTTCAACCAGGCCATACGCAAGGTGGCAGCGGCAATCGGCGCGGGCTGCACCATGATCCTCAAGGGTCCGGAAGATGCCCCCAGCGCCGTCGTCGCCATGGCGCGTCTCTTCCACGAAGCGGGCCTCCCGCCGGGCGTCCTGAATATCGTGTGGGGCGTGCCCGGCGAAATTTCAAGCTACCTCATCCAGTCGCCCATCGTCCGCAAGGTCTCGTTTACGGGTTCCGTGCCGGTTGGCAAGCAGCTCGCGGCACTGGCCGGACAGCACATGAAGCGAGTTACCATGGAACTGGGCGGACACTCGCCGGTCATCGTTTTCAACGATGCCGATATCGACCGTGCCGCCGTCCATCTGGCCAAGTTCAAGACACGCAACGCCGGCCAGGTCTGCATTTCGCCTACTCGCTTCTACGTGCAGGACGGCGTTTACGAGGCCTTCGCCGAACGTTTCGTGGAAGCCCTGAAAGAAATCAGGGTGGGCAACGGGCTTGAACCCGACACCCAGATGGGACCACTCGCGCATCGCCGCCGTGTCAATGCCATGCAGGAGTTCGTCGACGACGCCCTCAGGCGGGGTGGCCAGATTCTCACCGGCGGAGAGCCACTCAGCGGTGTCCATCCGCAAGGCAATTTCTTCCCGCCCACCATCATTGCCGGGCTGCCCGACGATGCCCGTCTGATGACGGAAGAGCCTTTTGGGCCCATTGCGCCGATTACCCGCTTCTCGGATGTCGACGAGGTCATCCGTCGAGCGAACAGCCTGCCGTTCGGCCTGGCTTCTTACGTGTTCACTACCTCGCTGCAGACCGCACACAAGGTGTCCAGCGAGCTTGAAGTGGGCATGGTGGGCATCAACCAGTTCGGCATTACGCTGGCCGAACTCCCGTTTGGCGGTGTCAAGGACAGCGGCATCGGCAGCGAAGGTGGCAGCGAAACCTTCGATGGTTACCTCGTGACCAAGTCGATCAGCCAGATGTAAACCCCCGACGGGCTGCTGGCCTGTCGGCTGGCTACAGGGGACAGGGGCCGCCCCCGGTGCCATCGATGGCGCCGGGGGCGGCCCCTTCTTGTGAGGACCGCCGGGGTAATCAGGCCGCCAGCAGTTGTCGCAGCACGAACGGCAAGATGCCGCCGTGCAGGTAATACGACACTTCGATCGGAGTGTCGATGCGCAGCAGCAGCGTGACCTGCTGCGTCACGCCGTCGGGCCGATGGATCACCAGCGTGACGTCCTGTTGCGGTCGGATGCCCTGTTCAAGCCCCACGATGTCGAAGGTCTCGTTGCCGGTGATGCCCAGCGAATCGACGCTGTCCGATCCCTTGAACTGCAGGGGCAGCACACCCATGCCCACCAGGTTGCTGCGGTGAATGCGCTCGAAGCTGCGGGCAATCACCGCCTTCACGCCCAGCAGCTGCGTGCCCTTGGCCGCCCAGTCGCGCGACGAGCCCGTGCCATACTCTTCGCCGCCGAACACCACGGTGGGAGTGCCTTCCCTTATGTAGCGCATGGCGGCGTCGTAGATCGAGAGGCGCTCACCCGTGGGCTGGAAGATGGTCTCGCCGCCTTCAAAGCGGGAGCCGTCGGGCAGGGGCGGGATCATCAGGTTCTTGATGCGCACGTTGGCGAAGGTGCCGCGCATCATGACTTCATGGTTGCCGCGGCGCGAGCCGTAGCTGTTGAACTCCGCTTTGGGCACACCGTGCTCGATCAGCCACCTGCCGGCCGGGGAAGTCTCGCGGATGGAGCCAGCCGGGGAGATGTGGTCGGTGGTGATGGAGTCGCCGAAAATGGCCAGAGCGCGCGCGTTACGCACGGGTGGCGTGGATTTCGGCTCCATGGTGAATTCCTGGAAGAACGGCGGCTCGGCAATGTAGGTGGATTTCGGCCAGGTGTATACCTGGCCCGAAACACCTTCGATCTGCTTCCACAGTTCGCCCGGATTTGCGGCAATCTGCGCGTAGTTGGTGCGGTAGGCTTCCGGATCCATGGCAGAGTTCAGCAGCGCGTTCACCTCTTCGGCAGTGGGCCAGATGTCGCGCAGGTAGACGTCGCCGCTGGTGCCCCGGCCGATGGGTTCGCTGGTGAGGTCGCGGGTGATGTTGCCCGCGAGGGCGTACGCTACCACCAGGGGCGGCGAGGCGAGGAAGTTGGCCTTGATGTTCGGGTGGATGCGCGCTTCGAAATTGCGGTTACCCGACAGCACGGCGGCGCAGACCAGGTTGTTCTCAACGATTGCCTGGTTGATTTCCGGTGCGAGGTCGCCAGCATTGCCGATGCAGGTGGTACAGCCGTAGGCCGCGACATCGAAGCCGAGCTTCTCCAGATAGGGCAGCAGGCCCGTTTTTTCAAGGTAGCGCGTGACTACCCGGGAGCCCGGCGCCAGTGAGGTCTTGACGCGTGGCGGCACGGCAAGCCCTGCTTCCACCGCCTTCTTGGCGAGCAGCCCCGCTGCCAGCATCACGCTGGGGTTGGACGTATTGGTGCACGACGTGATGGCGGCGATGAGAATGTCGCCATGGCCGACGGTGTCGTTGCTGCCCGGAAGCTGAACCCTGGTGGCGAGCTTGTCCGCTGGTTGGGCGAACCCGTTTTCGGCCATGGGCTTGCTGAACAGTTCGGTAAAGGTGGGCTTTACTGCCGACAGCTCGATGCGATCTTGTGGGCGCTTGGGTCCGGCGACCGATGGAGTGACGGTAGAAAGATCGAGTGTGAGCAGCTTGGTGTAATTGATCTGGTTGGCCCTGGGCACACCGAACAGCTGCTGTGCCTTGAAATACGCCTCGAGAGCGGCGATTTCCTCTTCGGTTCGGCCTGTGCCGCGGAAATATTCGAGCGTGCGCTCGTCGACCGGGAAGAAGCCCATGGTGGCACCATATTCGGGTGCCATGTTGCCGATGGTGGCGCGGTCGGTTACCGACAGGCTGGCAGTACCTTCGCCACAGAACTCGACGAACTTGCCGACCACCTTTTCCTGGCGAAGCATCTCGGTGATGCGCAGTACGAGGTCGGTTGCCGTGACGCCCTCGCGCAGCTGCCCCTTGAGCTCAACCCCGACTACGTCCGGGGTGAGGAAATACACGGGCTGGCCCAGCATGCCGGCCTCGGCCTCGATGCCACCGACACCCCAGCCCACTACGCCAATGCCGTTGATCATGGTGGTATGACTGTCGGTACCCACCAGGGTATCGGGGTAGTACACGTTGCTGGCCTTGTCGTGGTGCACACCGCGCGCCAGGTACTCGAGGTTGACCTGGTGCACGATGCCGAAGCCCGGGGGCACGACCTTGAACGTGTCGAAGGCCTGCATGCCCCATTTCATGAACTGGTAACGTTCCTTGTTGCGCTCGAACTCCAGCTGCATGTTCTTCTGCAGCGCGTCGGTCGTGCCGAAGTAGTCGATCATGACCGAGTGGTCGACCACCAGGTCGACGGGTACCAGCGGTTCGATGGTTTTCGGATCCTTGTTCATGCGGTTGGCCACGCTGCGCATGGCGGCCAGGTCGGCCAGCAGAGGTACGCCGGTGAAGTCCTGTAGCACGACGCGGGCAACCATGAAGGGGATTTCGTCCTCACGGGGAGCATTGGGTTGCCAGCTGGCCAGCTGCCTGATGTGTTCTTCCGTGACCTTGTGTCCGTCGCAGTTGCGTAGTACCGACTCGAGCACGATCCGGATCGAAACCGGCAGGCGGGAAATGTCCACGCCGAGTGCTTCTCCCAGTGCAGGAAGCGAGTAGAAGTAACCGGTTTTCGAGTCCGATATCTTGAAAGTCTTCAAGGTATTGAAGGTATTGTGCGGCATGATCGGCTCCAAGATATGACGTACTTAAAGTAACACCAATGGGTGTGTATGGGGTACGGCACAGGCTGGCGTGGCAGTGTGCGGTGACGGCGACTCGCACTGCGGTGTGTGCCATGTCAGCAGGGATGGCTTCGTATGGTACAAAGGGTACACCCTATGGCGAGCATGTTCCAGCGACAGGCTGCCCGGACATGGATGCAGCGGCGGCCAGTATCCACGCGCGGCAGTTCTGGTCACGTGCTGGTTCCGGCGCCGGAAATGAAGCGGGCGACATGACGCCGCCCGTGGAAGTGGTGCGGTTGCCCGGAGCAACCGCACCTGCAGCCCGAAGGCTGTTTGCGCGTTCAGCGCAATGGCAGGCCGAGTCAGGCCTTGACCGTCTCGGCTACCTGACGATAGCTGTCGATCTGATCGAAGTTCAGGTAGCGGTAGATGCGGTCGCCATTTTCGTTGATGACGCCGATGTCGGCCATGTATTCCTCAACCGTGGGGATGCGTCCCAGCCGCGAGCAGATCGCAGCCAGCTCGGCCGAGCCCAGGAACACGTTCGTGTTCTTGCCCAGACGGTTGGGGAAGTTGCGGGTGCTGGTGGACATGACGGTGGCACCCTCGCGAACCTGCGCCTGGTTGCCCATGCACAGCGAGCATCCCGGCATTTCCATGCGCGCGCCGGCCACGCCGAACACGCCATAGTGGCCTTCCTCGGTGAGCTGCTGTGCGTCCATCTTGGTGGGCGGCGCCATCCACAGGCGTACCGGGATGTCGCGCTTGCCTTCCAGCAGTCTGGAGGCTGCGCGGAAGTGGCCGATGTTGGTCATGCAGCTGCCGATGAACACTTCGTCGATGGGAGTGCCGGCCACTTCGCTCAGCGGCTTGATGTCGTCCGGATCGTTCGGGCAGGCTACCAGCGGCTCGGTGATTTCGTTGAGATCGATTTCGATGACCGCGGCGTAGTCGGCATCGGGATCCGGCTCAAGCAGCTGCGGGTTGGCCAGCCAGGCTTCCATGGCTTCGATGCGGCGGGCAATGGTGCGTGCGTCCTGGTACCCATTGGCGATCATCCACTTGAGCATCACGATGTTGCTCTTGATGTACTCGATGATGGGTTCCTTGTTCAGGCGCACGGTGCAGCCCGCAGCAGAACGTTCGGCCGACGCGTCGGAGAGTTCGAACGCCTGTTCCACCTTGAGGTCGGGCAAGCCTTCGATTTCGAGGATGCGGCCGGAGAAGACGTTCTTCTTGCCTTTCTTCTCGACCGTGAGCAGCCCCTGCTTGATGGCATAGTAGGGGATGGCGTTGACCAGGTCGCGCAGGGTGATGCCAGGCTGCATCTTGCCCTTGAAACGCACCAGCACCGATTCGGGCATGTCGAGCGGCATGACGCCCGTGGCGGCAGCAAATGCCACCAGGCCCGAGCCGGCCGGGAATGACAGGCCGATGGGGAAGCGGGTATGCGAGTCGCCGCCCGTACCGACGGTATCCGGCAGCAGCATGCGGTTCAGCCAGGAGTGGATGACGCCATCGCCCGGGCGCAGCGACACGCCGCCACGGGTGCTGATGAACTCGGGGAGTGTGAGGTGGGTCTGCACGTCGACTGGCTTGGGGTACGCGGCCGTGTGGCAGAACGACTGCATGACGAGATCCGCCGAGAAGCCCAGGCAGGCGAGGTCCTTGAGCTCGTCGCGCGTCATGGGACCGGTGGTGTCCTGGCTGCCAACGGTGGTCATGCGCGGCTCGCAGTAGGTGCCGGGACGCACGCCCTGGCCTTCGGGCAGACCACAGGCGCGACCAACCATCTTCTGGGCCAGCGTAAAGCCCTTGTTCGAACCGGCCGGCTGTGCGGGCTGCCGGAACAGGGTCGAGGGCGGCAGGCCCAAGGCTTCGCGCGCCTTGGCAGTTAGGCCACGACCGATGATGAGCGAAATGCGGCCTCCGGCGCGTACCTCGTCGAAGAGGACGTCGGACTTGACCTTGAACTCGGCAATGACCTGGCCGTTCTTCAGGGCCTTGCCCTCATAGGGGCGCAGCTCGATGACGTCGCCCATTTCCATTTGCGAGACGTCGAGCTCGATGGGCAGCGCACCCGCATCTTCCATGGTGTTGTAGAAGATGGGAGCGATCTTGCCGCCCAGGCAGACACCGCCGAAGCGCTTGTTGGGCACATAGGGGATGTCCTCGCCAGTGTGCCAGATGACCGAGTTGGTGGCCGACTTGCGGGAGGAGCCGGTGCCCACGACGTCGCCCACATAGGCAACCACATGGCCTTTCTGCTTGAGCTCGTTGATGAGCTTGATGGGGCCACGCACTCCGGGTTCATCGGGTTCGATGCCCGGGCGCGGGTTCTTCAGCATGGCCAGCGCGTGCAGGGGAATGTCGGGGCGGCTCCAGGCGTCGGGCGCGGGGGACAGATCGTCGGTGTTGGTTTCGCCCGGCACCTTGAATACGGTGACGGCGAGGCTCTCGGGCACTGCAGGGCGGCTGGTGAACCACTCGCCGTCGGCCCAGCTCTGGAGGACGGCCCGGGCGTTGGCATTGCCTGCCTCGGCCTTCTCTTTCACGTCATAGAAGGCGTCGAACATCAGCAGGGTGTGCTTCAGCCCCTCGGCGGCGACGCTGCCAACCTCGGCGTCGTCCAGCAGTTCGATGAGCGGAGCCACGTTGTAGCCACCCAGCATGGTGCCGAGCAGGCGGGTAGCCAGGGCACGGTCGATCAGCGGGCTGTGGTCTTTGCCGAAGGCGATGGCGGCGAGAAACGATGCCTTGACACGCGCGGCGTCATCGACACCCGCTGGAATCCGGTAGGTAATGAGGTCGAGCAGGAATTCCTCTTCGCCGGCGGGGGGCTGGCGCAACAGCTCGACGAGTGCTTTGGTCTGTTCAGCGGAAAGGGGCAGGGGCGGAATGCCGAGCGCAGCGCGTTCGGCTACGTGTTGTCGATAGGATTCCAGCATGGATGGCTACTTGTGAGAGGTTGGAGGACAGAAAACCCTATTGTAGTGGGGGCGCATCCGGCGCCGCAACTCTTGTGTCTTATATAAGATTCCACACCCGCATGGTGCCCAAGGTTGCCCGTGCGGCGGGCAGGGCGCGGCGGCGCTAAAATTCGCGCTTCAGTGCGAGCATCCCATGTACGAACCGCGTCCCGATCAGTCTGTCGAAGTGCTCAAGGCCCTGCATATCCTCACCCGCGATGGCAAGCTCAACCAGGACAGCCGCCGCAAGCTCAAGCAGGTTTACCACCTTTTCCAGTTCATCGAGCCGCTGCTGCTCGATCTGCAACAACAGGGGCGGGCCACTGCGCTGGTCGATCACGGGGCGGGCAAGTCGTACCTTGGCTTCATTCTGTACGACCTGTTCTTCAAGCACCACGCCGATGCCTCGCATATCTACGGCATCGAAACACGGGCCGAGCTGGTCGCGCGCTCGCAGGACCTCGCGCAGCGGCTGGGCTTCGAGCGCATGACGTTTCTCAACATGTCGGTGGCAGAGTCCATCGTTTCCGCCGCGTTGCCAGAGCGCGTCGACATCGTCACTGCCCTGCATGCCTGCGATACGGCGACGGATGATGCCATCCGTTTCGGGCTTGCCCGGCAGGCGAGGTACATCGTTGTAGTGCCGTGCTGCCAGGCCGAGGTGGCGGCAGTGCTGCGCAAGACGAAGGCCAAAATGTTGGCACAAACAGCGTTATCGGAAATCTGGCGGCACCCGCTGCACACGCGGGAGTTCGGCAGCCAGCTGACCAATGCATTGCGCTGCCTGCAGCTCGAAGCTCATGGCTACCAGGTTACCGTTACCGAGCTCGTGGGCTGGGAGCACTCGCTCAAGAACGAACTCATCATTGCCACCTATGCCAACCGCCCGCGTGGGCGCCCCGCGCAACGGTTGCGCGCCCTGCTGGAGTCTTTCGGGCTGGAAGAGCTGCAGCATCGCTTCTTTGTGCCGCCGCTGCGCAGCACCGGGGAGCATGAAAGTCGCGAAGCGACGCTCGCGTAACCCGGGCGCCTGACCGCGCAGGGATCCCGTCTTGCTCTTCACAACGCGTCCCGGCCGCAGTACGGGTGGCCCGTGCTGCTCGTGCGCCCGGCTATCGGTACGTGTCGGGTTTGCCTGCAGCGAGTGCCCAGTAGTACTTGCAGGACGTGCCGGTGCGTCGTTGACGCTTTGTTGAGCACGTTTTCCAAGTAATTGATTTTATGGGTTATTTGTAATATGTACACGGGTTAACCCGAGGTTTATCCACAGGCGGTGGGGAAAACGGGCCACCCGGGCACGTCATTTGCGCTGCCCTCGGCCGCGCCCGTCAGAAAGGGGGCGCACGACGTACCAACGAGGCACCGCATGAATCCGACTACCTCTGCTCCCGTGACTGAAGTGGTGGTGTACCCGAACCGAGAGCGCGATCCCAGCCACGAGCTGGGTTCGTACGAACACGTTGCACGCGGCCTGGCAGACATCCTGGGGGGGCACTTCCGCGGTGTTCTCCGTCCGGGCGAGGCACCTGCGCGTGGGGCCTACATGGTACCCAGCGCCACGCTCGTAGGCGACGCTGAGCTGAAGCGCCTCGGCATCTCTTCGGAGAGGGATTTCTTCGGGGGCATGGTGCCGCGCCCATGGATGGCAACCAAAGTGATCACACACGCTCTGGTGCATCCACGCGCGATTCAGCCTGAAGGCTGGGACCAGCGTTTCGCCACGGAAGTCGAGCCGGTGGTCCTGCCGGGTTACTCGTCTTTTTCGCTGGAGGATGCAGAGGTAGCGGGCCGTCGCATGCTGCGCGAAGGGCCGGTGCGGCTCAAGCCTGCGACCGCAACGGCGGGGCGGGGCCAGGCGCGCGTGGACGATATCAACGGCTTGCTCAAGGCATTGGAGGCCATGGATGCGCTTTCCTTGGCCAGGCATGGCCTGGTCATTGAAACTCATCTTGAAAATGTGCAGACGTTCAGTGTCGGGCGGGTAGTGGTCGGTGATTGGTGCATGGCTTATTGCGGCACACAATGCCTCACCACCGACAATGCTGGGGAACCGGTTTATGGCGGATCGCGCCTGTTGGCGGTACGCGGCGGCTTCGATGAGCTGATGCGCGTCGGGTTGCCCGCGCCGATGCGCATGGCGGTTGCGCTGGCACAGGTCTACGATCGGGCCGCCTCCGAATGTCTGGGCGGGTTGGTGGCCTCGCGGCGCAACTACGATGTGGCCTGCGGAAGGGATGGCGCGGATCGGGAACGGTATGGCGTGCTCGAACAATCCTGGCGCATCGGCGGGGCTAGCGGCGCCGAAGTGGCCGCCTTGCGGGCATTGCACGCCGAGCCGCAGCAGCGGGTCGTGTGCGCCGCCTGCCATGAGGTCTATGGCCGGGAAGCGGCGATCCCGCCAGACGCCATGTGCGCGTACAGCGGGTTCGACGAAGAGGTGGGATTCATCTCGAAATACACCGTGCTCGAATCGTATGGCGAACGCTAATGGCAACACACAGTGAAGTCGTGACGCTGCCGGTCGGCGAGCAACGCATTTCGGCTACGTTCATGGCGCCCGCCACGCGCTGGCCGGGGGTGTTGTTCGTGCACGGGTGGGGTGCAAGCCAGAAGAGTGACGAGCTGCGCGCCGCAAGTATTGCCGGTCTGGGATGCATCTGCCTGACGTTCGACCTGCGCGGTCATGAAGAAACGGCCGCGCAGCGCGCGAGCGTGACGCCGGAAGACAATCTGCGCGACATTGTCGCCGCTTACGATCTGCTGGCCTCGCATCCCGGACTGGACACCGACGCGATCGCAGTCGTGGGCAGCAGTTATGGCGGATACCTTTCGGCGATACTCACCACTTTGCGCCCCGTGAAGTGGCTGGCATTGCACGTGCCGGCCCTGTATCGCGACGAGGACTGGCGTGTCCCCAAATACCAGTTGAACCGCGAGGATCTCACCCGGTTCCGGCAGCAGCGGCTGCGGCCGGACGAGAACCGCGCGCTGGCTGCATGCCAGGCGTTCGAAGGGGATGTGCTCATCGTCGAATCGGAGCATGACGCGTATGTGCCGCACACCACCATCATGAATTATCGGGCGGCGTTCCAGCATTCGCATTCGCTCACGCACCGGATCATTGACGACGCAGACCACGCGTTGAGCACTGACAGGAGCCAGGTGGCGTATACCTCCATTCTGGTCAATTGGGTGAGTGAGATGGTCATAGGGGCGCGTGTGGCCGGCGCCGCCCACTGGCGTACATAAGCGGCTGCACCGGTGCCCGGGGTGGCGTGCTAGCCGCAACGGATCGAGGCAATCTTGCCGTCGTCATCGATGACGATGGTCAGACGTTGGGGGTTGTATTCAAGCGTCATCAGCTCGCCCGGGCGGAGCACGCGCAAGACGGTCGAGCCGCTCTGCCTTTGGGCGCGTTGTGCGAGCGAGTCGGAATAGGCCGTGCCGGTCAGGGCAGCAACGCTGTCCGACTTGCATTCGCTGCCGACGGCGGCCGGTCGGCCGCTGGCAGATGACGAGCCCGTGGCATCGGATGCGCTACCGCCAGTGGAGGCACATCCAGCCAGGATGATGAGCGAAAGCAGTGTGATCAGACGACGGGTCATGAGTGCTCCTCGATACAGAAGTGTGAGCGGACGAACGCTGTATTCTGGTGAAATGCAGACGGGATATGTCATGCGGAGCGTCGCGGCAGCGACGAGGTCTCCTCTGATGCAATGGTACGTCATCCCGTGCGTTTTGCCGTAATGCGCAGGGCATTCCGGCATGTTCCGTGCGCCGTGCGGCAACACGCGGGCCCAACCCGTGCGCTGACCGTTGCGCATTTCCCACCGCAAGACCGCGTCGTCAGTGGTATTTTCAGTCATCGACCGAGGAGCCATCGTGGCCGAACTCCCGCATCCCGAAAGCGATCCGCCTGTTGCGCAGGCCGCACAGACCCGTCTGGACGCCACCCCGGCCGGTCTGCGGCGCTCCGTACTGAGTCACCTGCTGTTCACTCTGGGCAGGCCCATCGAATTGGCATCGCTGAACGACTTTTACCAGGCGCTGGCCTATACGGTGCGCGACTTCCTGTTGCTGCAACGGGCGGAGAACATCCAGTTGCGGGCACGTGCGCGCCGGGTGGCCTACCTGTCGGCCGAGTTCCTCACCGGCCCGTTCCTTGCCAACAACCTCCTGTTCTTGGGCATACGCGACCAGGTGGCAGCGGCGGTGCGCGAGCTGGGGCTCGATCTCGACGTCCTGCTTGCGCAGGAGCTTGAACCCGGGCTGGGCAATGGCGGGCTGGGCAGGCTTGCCGCCTGCCTGCTCGACTCGCTGGCAACCCAGGAGGTGCCCGCCATCGGATACGGCATCCGCTACGAGTACGGCATTTTTCACCAGTCCATTGTCGACGGTGCACAGGTCGAAGACACGGACAAGTGGTTGCGCTTTGGCAATCCCTGGGAGGTGCATCACCCGGAATGGGCGGTGGAAGTGAAACTGGGCGGTTACACCGAGCATTACCTCGACGACCAGGGACGCTTCCGCGTGCGCTGGGTTCCGAACAAGACGGTTGCAGGCGTACCCTTCGACATTCCCATTGCCGGCTACCGCGTCGGAACGGTCAACTCGCTGCGGCTATGGCGGGCGGAAGCCACCGAGGAATTCGATTTCTCAGTGTTCAACCGGGGCGACTATCTGGGTGCGGTCAGCAAGAAGGTGACGTCAGAGAACCTCAGCAAGGTGCTGTATCCCAACGACGAAAGCGAGCAGGGCAAGGAGCTGCGCCTGGAGCAGCAGTACTTCTTCGTCTCGTGTTCGCTGCAGGACATGTTGCGCATGCAGGTATATCGCGGGCTACCGGTGACCGGGCTCCACGAGTCGTTCGCCATCCAGCTCAATGACACGCACCCGGCGGTGGGGATCGCGGAACTGATGCGCTTGCTGGTCGACGAGCGCCTGGTACCCTGGGAGGCAGCATGGGAGACTACCCGCCAGGCGTTTTCCTACACCAACCATACGCTGTTGCCCGAGGCGCTTGAGCGCTGGTCGCTTGACCTGTTCCGGCGCGTGCTTCCACGGCACCTCGAGATCATCGAGGAAATCAACCGGCGATTCCTCAATGAGGCGCGCATTCATTTCTTCGGCAACGAGGAGCAGGTCGCGCGCATGAGCATCATCGGCAACTCGCATGGCGGGTCGGTGAACATGGCCTATCTGGCCGCGGTAGGCAGCCACACCATCAACGGGGTTTCGGAGCTGCACACCGGGCTGCTGCAGCGCGACGTCTTGCGCGACTTCTACACCATGTGGCCAGACCGCTTCGTGAGCATTACCAATGGCGTCACGCCACGGCGTTGGGTAGCTCTGGGCAATCCGCGACTGGGAATGCTGCTCGATGAAGTGGTAGGCGAAGGCTGGCGCACCGACTGGGAACGGGTGGCCGACATCGAAGCCTACGCCAGCGACAGCCACTTCCGCGAACGGTGGCAGCAGATCAAACGTGCCAACAAGGCGGACCTTGCCACGCTTGTCGAACAGCGCACCGGCGTGCGGGTGGACCCTGACTCGATGTTTGACGTGCTCGTGAAACGCATACACGAGTACAAGCGTCAGCACCTGCTCGTGCTCTACATTGTCGCCCTGTACCGGCGGCTGAAGTCCGGATCGCTGGTGCCCCGGGTGCCGCGTACCTTCGTATTCTCGGGCAAGGCCGCGCCGGGCTATCGGCAGGCGAAGCTCCTCATCGAGCTCATTCATGCGGTGGGGCAGGTGATCAACCACGACCCCGACGTCAGGGACAGCCTGAAGGTGGTGTTTCTGCCGAATTTCAACGTGAGCCTGGCGCAACGCATCTACCCGGCTGCTGATCTGTCCGAACAGATCTCGCTCGCGGGCAAGGAAGCATCGGGTACCGGGAACATGAAGTTTGCCATGAACGGGGCACTCACGATCGGCACCATGGACGGGGCCAATATCGAGATATGCGATGCCGTCGGCCCCGACGCGTTCTTCCGGTTCGGGATGCACGCGGGCGAGGTGCATGCACTGCACGAGAGCGGTTATGATCCGCGAGCCTGGTACGAGGAGCACGACGAGCTGCGCGCGACCATCGACCTTATCGCCTCGGGCTTTTTCTCGCGGGGTACCGGCGACCGGTTTCTTCCCGTCATTCGCGAACTGATGGAAACCGACAGGTATATGCTGTTGGCCGATTATGATTCGTATGTTCAGGTCCAGGGCAATGTCGATGGCGCCTATCTCGAAGTGACCCACTGGACCGAAAAGTCCATACGCAATTGTGCACGCTCGTGCAGGTTCTCATCGGATCGCACCATCCGCGAGTATTGCCAGCGTGTATGGAAGGTAGATCCCTTGCCCATGCCCCTGCATGTGGACCTGCAGGCAGGGATGAACTGATCACAGTGATGAATCCAATAACGACCAGTCTACTCGATACCGATTTATACAAATTCACGATGTGGCAGGCCATGCTGCATCGCAACCCGGCGAACCAGGCCGTTTACCGGTTCGTGTGCCGAAACCGGCCGCTATATCCGTTGGCCCGGTTGCGCGCCCAAGTTGAAGAAGAACTCGATGCGCTGTGCAGCCTGCGGTTCACCGAAGCCGAGCTCGCCTACCTGGCTGGCCTGCGTTTCATGAAGCCGGATTTCATCGATTTCCTGCGCATCTTCCAGTATCAGCGCAAGTTCATCCGGGTCTGGGTGGAGGGCGACGACCTGCGCATCGAGGCGCGTGGGCCGCAGGTGCACGTCATGGGCTTCGAGATCCACGTGCTTACCATCGTCAACGAACTGTATTACCGACAGTTCGACCAGGAGCAGGCAATGGCCGGCGGGCGCGAACGCCTGCGCGGGAAGGTGCAACTGCTCAAGGATGCTGCGGACAGCAACCCGCGGCTTACCTCGGGGCGTCACCCGTTCGAATTCTTCGACTTCGGGGCGCGCCGTCGTTTTTCGAAGGCCTGGCAACAGGAGGTGCTGACTACGCTGAAAGTGGAGCTGCCCGACATGTTCAAGGGCACGTCCAACGTCATGTTCGCCAAAGACCTCGGCCTCGTACCCATCGGCACCATGGCGCACGAGTATCTGCTTTCATATCAGGCCCAGCGCGTGCGTTTGCGCGACTTCCAGCGGGCCGCGCTTGAAGACTGGGTACAGGAGTACAGGGGCGACCTGGGCATCGCGCTGACCGATGCCGTCGGCATGGACGCTTTCCTGACCGATTTCGATCTGTACTTCGCGAAGCTCTTCGATGGACTGAGGCACGATTCAGGCGATCCCTACACCTGGGGCGAAAAGGCGCTCAGGCATTACGAGTCGCTGCGGATCGATCCGCATACGAAGCGACTGGTGTTCTCGGATGCGCTCGATTTTCAGCGGGCGCTCGATTTGCATGCACATTTCTGCGAGCGTACCCACCTGGGCTTTGGCATCGGCACCTATCTCACCAACGACATGGGGCTCGACCGCATCAATATCGTCATGAAACTGGTAGAGTGCAACGGGCAGCCCGTGGCAAAACTGCCTGATGCGGCGGGCAAGGTCATGCAAGACGTCGACGCCACGTTCGTTGCCTATCTCAAGAAGGTCTTCAACATCCCCGACTACGACGACGGGGAAGACCGGACCTGAGCGAAGGGCGCGGGTCAGGCGGCGACGCCAGCCCCAGCTGTTGCGCCTGGGTGCATTGGCCGTCGGCCCATGCGCGCCCGCATCCAGTACCCCTGCCGCTGCAGTTCATGCACGGGAGGATTTGCGATACGTATCGCACGCATGACGCTCGCACTCCGGCCACATGCACGCGGCACGCGGCCGGGGAGCAGGAGCCCGGGCACTCAGGGCATGGCGTAAAGATCGACGTACTCGTGCACCGGCATGCTTTCAAAGCGTTGCTGGTCGAGGGATACCTCCAGGATGGCCTGCTGCTGACGTGGCGCGAAGCGGCGCGCCAGGTTGGTCCTGAATTTGGCCTCAAGCAGCGGAATGCCCTCGGCGCGCCGACGCTTGTGTCCGATGGGGTACTCGCACACGACCTCATCGAACCGGGTGCCATCCTTGAACTCCACCGTGAGGGCATTGGCGATCGAGCGTTTGTCCGGGTCGTGGTAGTCGGCGGTGAAGGCAGGGTCTTCCACGCATACGATCTTGGCGCGCAGCTCGTCGATGCGCGGATCTCGGGCCACCTCATCTTCGTAATCGGCGGCGGTAAGACGGCCAAACAGGATCGGAATCGCGATCATGTACTGGACGCAGTGGTCGCGGTCGGCCGGGTTGTTCAGCGGGCCCTTCTTGTCGATGATGCGGATGCATGCTTCATGCGTGCGCACGGTGATGCGGGCGATATCTTCGGGCGACTTGCCGGCGGCGTGCATCTGACGGTGGATGTGCATCGCGCATTCCACCGCGGTCTGCGCATGGAATTCGGCCGGGAAGGAAATCTTGAACAGCACGTTCTCCATCACGTAGCTGCCGTAGGGCCGCTGAAACTTGAACGGCTGGCCACGGAACAGTACATCATAGAACCCCCAGGTGGGCGCAGTGAGAGCAGACGGATACCCCATCTCGCCGGTGCGCGCGATCAGCGCCAGGCGCACGCCCCGGCTGGTGGCATCACCGGCCGCCCAGCTCTTGCGGCTGCCCGTGTTGGGGGCGTGGCGGTAGGTGCGCAGCGACTGCCCGTCGATCCAGGCGTTTGACACCGCGTTGATGATTTCGTCGCGGGAAAGCCCGAGCATTTGCGCGACAACCGCCGTGGTGGCTACTTTCACCAGAACGACGTGGTCCAGACCCACACGGTTGAACGAGTTCTCGAGCGCGATGCAACCCTGTATCTCGTGCGCCTTGATCATGGCGGCGAGCACGTCGCGCATGGTGAGCGGTTTGCGTCCGGCGGCGACGGCCTGCCGGGACAGCCAGTCGGCAGTGGCCAGGATGCCGCCCAGGTTGTCCGACGGGTGGCCCCATTCGGCCGCCAGCCAGGTGTCGTTGAAGTCCAGCCAGCGAATCATGGTGCCGATGTTGAACGCGGCCTGTACGGGGTCGAGCTGGTAGGACGTACCCGGTACCTTCGCGCCATGGGGAACGATGGTGCCCGGCACGATGGGGCCGAGCAGCTTGGTGCAGGCCGGATACTCCAGCGCCTCGAGACCGCAGCCCAGCGTGTCGATGAGACAGTTGCGCGCAGTCTCGTAAGCCAGGTCGCTTTCAATGCGGTAGTTCAGCACGTAGTCGGCGATGTCGACGAGCACCTGATCCGGTTCGGGGCGTACGTTGGAAATGGCAGATGACATAGCTTCGCGTATTCAGGATTGAGAGGCTTGCGTCCGCAGGCGTACCATGGGGGACCGACACCCTCCGGCAGGCCTTGTGGGCAGATGGCGTGTTGCAGGCCCTGCCGAGCGGCCCGTGTGCAGCGTACACAAAAAGCGTGCGGACATGGCAGGGCGCGGGGTTGTGCTCAAGGCCGGTCGGCCAGCGGCACGAACGGACGATCGTCGGGACCCACGTAATTGGCATTGGGCCGGATGATCTTGTTGTCGATGCGCTGTTCGATCACATGCGCGGCCCAGCCTGCGGTGCGGGCCATCACGAACAGCGGGGTAAACATGGCGGTGGGCACACCCATCAGGTGGTAGCTGACCGCTGAGTACCAGTCGAGGTTGGGGAACATCTTCTTGATGTCCCACATCACCGTCTCCAGCCGCTCCGCGATGTTGTACAGGCGGAAATTGTTCTGCTGCTGCGCCAGCGTGTGCGCCACCTTCTTGATGACCTGGTTGCGCGGGTCGCCTACCGTGTAGACAGGGTGCCCGAAGCCGATGATGACTTCCTTGTTGGCCACACGCTGCCGGATGTCCTGCTCGGCCGAATCAGGGTCGCCATAGCGTTGCTGGATCTCCAGGGCCACTTCGTTTGCGCCGCCATGCTTGGGCCCGCGCAAGGCACCGATGCCGCCGGCAATGGCCGAGTACATGTCCGAGCCAGTACCTGCAATGACGCGGCAGGTGAATGTCGATGCGTTGAACTCGTGCTCGGCATAAAGAATGAGTGAGGTGTGCATGGCGCGCACCCAGGTCGGATCGGGGGCACGGCCGTGCAGCAGACGCAGAAACTGGGCAGCGATGGTGTCGTCATCGGTCTCCACGTCGATGCGCCGCCCGTTCGTGCTGTAGTGATACCAGTAGAGGAGGGCGGGGCCCAGGCTGGCGAGCAGCCGATCGGCGATGTCACGTGCCCCTGCGATGTTGTGGTCGTCTTTCTCGGGCAGCAGACAGCCCAGCACCGACACAGCAGTACGCATCACGTCCATGGGGTGTGATGCCGGCGGCAGTGCTTCCAGCACCAATTTCAGCTGGGCCGGCAGACCACGCAGCGCGCGCAGCTTCTCTTTGTAGGCGCGCAGCTCGGAGACATTCGGCAGCTTCTCGTGCACCAGCAGGTAGGCCACTTCCTCGAATTCGCACTGGTCGGCCAGATCGAGAATGTCGTAGCCTCGGTAGTGCAGGTCGTTTCCGGTGCGGCCCACGGTGCTGAGGGCGGTATTACCGGCGGCTACGCCTGAGAGTGCAACCGACTTCTTGGGCTTGAATCCAGCAGTGGCGGTGTCTGTCTGACTCATGATGGTTCTCCTTCCACGTTATTGATACTTGTGTTGCGGGCCACGCATGGCGTGCGCGCGGGCCATGCACGCGTGAACACCGCCGTTGTTGTGCAGAACGGATCAGTCGCCGTCGCGATCGCGCGAGAACAGCTCGTCGAGCTTCTGTTCGTAGGCATGGTAGCCCAGGTAACGGTACAGGTCTTCGCGCGACTGCATCATGGGCACCACCTCGCGCTGCGTGCCCTGCGCACGGATCGTTTCGTATACCTTGAGGGCGGCGGCATTCATGGCGCGGTACGCCCCGCAGCAGTACAGGATGATGTCCACACCCACCGAGGCCAGCTCGTCGCGGGTGAACAGGGGCGTTCTGCCGAATTCGGTAATGTTGGCCAGGATGGGTACGCCAACCGCCTCGCGTACCTTGCGGTACATCTCGAGGTCGGTGATGGCCTCGGGAAAGATCATGTCGGCGCCGGCTTCGACGTAGGCGCAGGCGCGATCGATGGCGGCTTGCAGCCCTTCGTTGGCCAGCGCGTCGGTGCGTGCCATGATGACAAAACTGTCGTCGGTACGCGCGTCAACTGCAGCTTTCACGCGGTCGACCATTTCTTCCTTAGAGACCAGTTCCTTGCCCGGGCGGTGACCGCAACGCTTGGCCCCGACCTGGTCTTCCAGATGCACCGCAGCCGCACCGGCCTTGATCATGGAGCGGATGGTGCGCGCGATGTTGAAGGCACTGCCCCAGCCGGTGTCGATGTCGACCAGTACGGGCAGGGATGTAATGTCGGTGATGCGGCGTACGTCGGTCAGCACATCTTCCATGGTGCTGATGCCAAGATCTGGCAGCCCAAGCGAATTGGCAGCCACCCCGCCGCCAGAAACGTAGAGAGCCCGGAATCCGGTCGCTTCGGCCAGGCGGGCGGTATAGGCGTTGATGGTACCGACGACCTGCAGGGGGTGCTCGTCGACGATGGCCTGGCGGAAACGGGCGCCAGCAGAGGAAGTTGTCATGCTGCAGTTCCTTATGAATTGGCCACGCGACCGTGGGCAACAACTGCGGCCCCGCGCTGCCAGGGCGCCCTGCGCCGGCAGGGTACCGGACGGAGCGACGCCGGACAGGCAGGGCGGCAGGACGGTGCTTAGGCCAGCAGGTCTTTCACGCCGTCGCGCTCTTCGAGCAATTCCTTGAGCGTGTTGTCCATGCGCTCGCGCGAGAACGCGTCGATTTCCAGCCCGGTGACCAGGCTGTATTCACCATTGCTGGTGGTGACGGGGAAGCCGTAGATGATGCCTTCGGGAATGCCGTAGGAGCCATCGGAGGGTACGCCCATGGTCACCCACTTGCCGTTCGAGCCGAGCACCCAGTCGCGGATGTGGTCGATGGCGGCATTGGCCGCCGAAGCAGCCGACGACAGGCCGCGCGCGTCGATGATCGCCGCGCCGCGCTTGCCCACGGTGGGGATGAACACGTCACGGTTCCAGGCGTCGTCGTTGATGAGCTCCTTGAGCTTCTTGCCGTTGGCAGTGGCGAAGCGGATGTCGGGATACATGGTGGGCGAGTGGTTGCCCCATACCACCAGGTTCTCGATGTCGGCCACGGCCACACCGGCCTTGACAGCCAGCTGCGAAAGGGCGCGATTGTGGTCCAGACGCAGCATGGCGGTGAAGTTCTTCGAAGGCAGGTCGGGAGCGGACTTCATCGCGATGTAGGCGTTCGTGTTGGCGGGGTTGCCCACCACCAGCACCTTCACGTCGCGGCTGGCCACATCGTTCAGGGCCCTGCCCTGCTCGATGAAGATCTTGGCGTTGACCGTGAGCAGATCCTTGCGTTCCATGCCGGGGCCGCGGGGGCGGGCACCCACCAGCAGGGCGATGTCGGCGTCCTTGAACGCGGTGCGCGGATCGCTGTGGGCGGTCATGTCCTGCAGCAGGGGGAAGGCGCAGTCTTCCAGCTCCATCATCACGCCCTTGAGGGCTTTCTGGGCCTTCTCATCGGGGATCTCGAGCAGCTGCAGAATGACCGGCTGGTCCTTGCCCAGCATCTCGCCCGAGGCGATGCGGAACAGCAAGGCGTAGCCGATTTGTCCTGCGGCGCCGGTGACGGCGACGCGAACGGGAGGTTTGGTCATGGATATCTCCAGATTTTGCAGGGTTAAAACGCAGTGCCGCGCTGCCACGGGGAAACCCATGCAGCACGATCAGTGCCGGAGTTTAACTCTGCGCGGCGAATCATAGTGAAAGACCCGGATGCACGTCAACAGTCTTATGTCTTATATAAGATATCTTTTGTTTCAGAATGGACGGAAATTTCACTCTGTGCCAAAATCTCGCGCTTATGAATTCGCAAAAACCTACGTCGGCTAGCCCATCGCATCCTCCTGAAGTGGCGTCGCGCCCGCAGGGGGCGCAGCCGGCGGCCGCGTTCAGCCCGTTGTACCGGCAGATCAAGGAACTGCTGCTGAAAAGTCTCGACGAGGGAGAATGGAAGCCTGGTGAAGCCATCCCCAGCGAGCTCGAGCTCGCTGCGCGTTTTCAGGTCAGTCAGGGCACCGTGCGCAAGGCCATCGATGAGCTGTCGGCCGAAAACGTGCTGCTGCGGCGCCAAGGCAAGGGCACTTACGTAGCCACGCACAACGAGGCCGAGGTGCGCTACCGCTTCCTGCGGCTGGCGCCCGACGATGAGGAATCCAGCGGTGCCAGGGCCCGTGCGCGCAGCATCATTCTGGAATGCCGACGGCAGCGCGCGTCGCAAGAGGTGGCGCGCGGGCTCGAGGGGCGGCCGGGTGACAGTGTTGTATTCATTCGACGCATGCTCACGTTCGGGGGCGTGCCTACCGTGCTCGACGACATCTGGTTGCCCGGAGCCCTCTTCAAGGGCTTGACGCTGGAGCGATTGCAGCGTAATACCGGTCCGTTGTATGCATTGTTCGAAAGCGGGTTTGGTGTCAGCATGATCCGCGCCGATGAAAAGCTGCGCGCAGTGGCTGCTACCGCCGAAGTGGCCAGGCTGCTCGAAGTGCCCGAAGGGTCTCCGTTGCTGCAGGTCGACCGAACGTCCTATACCTACGGCAACCGGCCCGTCGAAATGCGGCGCGGCCTGTACCGTACCGACAGGCACCACTATCGCACCAGTGTCAATTGAGCATCGGGGACGGTTTCGCTACAGTTCGCGCAGGTATGGCAGTCATGATGGAGGGGTGCCGAGGGTGCCTGAAGGAAAGTGCTTGCCGCGCTGGCACGGCCCGCGCCGCCGCGTGGTGGCCGAATACGGGTGGGCAGAGGGCGGATGTCTGGCAGAACAGCGGCCATGTCACGCCGTTTACGAGTTGATACGCACGGAGTGATTGGGCGAAAATAGCGCGTTTGACTGAAAAATCAAGCTTCGATTCAAGCTTTGCAGGTTTGCTTATTACCAACCGAGGTTCACATGTCTGAAACAACCGCCAGGCCAGAGTCACGGCCGCGTCGAGAGTTCCGTAACGTTACGGTCCCCGAGATTTTGTTCGCTTACCGCCTGCCGCTAGCGGGCAAGCTGTCAATCTTGCATCGTGTCTCCGGAGCCTTGCTGTTTCTCGCGCTGCCCTTGTTCCTGCTTCCGCTGTTCGGGCAGAGTGTATCCTCGCCTGCAGGCTTCGAAGAGTTCAGTCGCTATGCCTCGCACCCCATTACAAAGGTCGTCCTGCTGGTTCTGATCTGGGCCTACCTGCACCACTTCTGCGCAGGCATCCGCTACCTGCTGTTCGACCTGCACATCGGGGCTGATGTCAAGATCAGCGATAAGCGCACCCTGCATACGCGCACCGCGGCCATTTCGTTCTCGGTCAGCCTTGTCCTTACCGTCATCTTCGGTCTCAAACTGTTCGGAGCCTTCTGACCATGGCATCAGTACAAAAAACCGGCCAACGGCGTCACGTGGTGGGTGCGCACTACGGTGTGCGCGACTTCCTCATCCAGCGCGTCACCGCCGTTATTCTGATCGTCTATACCGTCATTCTGGGTGTCATGGCGCTGCTCACCCCCTCGTTTACATACGAGAACTGGGTGGGTCTGTTCAACTTCCGCTGGGGCACGTTCCCGATGGGTCAGATCCTGGCTACGCTTGCCGTGCTGGCGGTCGCCTACCATGGCTGGATTGGTGTGCGCGACATCTGGATGGATTACATCAAGCCGGCCGGGCTGCGTCTGTTCTTGCAAGCTCTGACCATTCTCTGGGCAGTCGGTTCCGCCGTGTACGCTGCGCAAATTCTCTGGAGTCTATAAACCGTGGTAGCTGTCAAGAAATCTTTGCCGCGCCGCAAGTTCGACGTGGTCGTCGTAGGCGCCGGGGGCGCCGGTATGCGGTGCTCGTTGCAACTCGCACAGGCTGGCCTGTCGGTTGCCGTGCTTTCCAAGGTTTTCCCGACGCGCTCGCACACCGTGGCGGCTCAGGGAGGGGTCAGTGCCGCGCTCGGCAACATGAGCGAAGACAACTGGCTCTGGCACATGTACGACACCGTCAAGGGCTCCGACTGGCTTGGAGACCAGGACGCGATCGAGTTCATGTGCCGAGAAGCTCCCAGTGCCGTCTACGAGCTCGAACATTTCGGCATGCCGTTCGACCGCAACCCGGACGGCACGATTTACCAGCGTCCGTTCGGCGGGCACACCGCCAACTTTGGCGAGAAGCCCGTCCAGCGTGCCTGCGCCGCGGCCGACCGTACCGGTCACGCCATGCTGCACACGCTCTACCAGCGCAACGTCGCCGCGCGTACGCAGTTCCTCGTCGAGTGGATGGCACTCGACCTGCTGCGCAACGATGAAGGCGAGGTGCTCGGGGTTACCGCCCTCGAAATGGAAACGGGTGACATCTATGTGCTCGAAGCCAAGGCCACCGTGCTGGCCACCGGCGGTGCGGGCCGCATCTGGGCTGCTTCCACCAATGCCTTCATCAACACGGGCGATGGTCTCGGCATGGCCGCTCGTGCGGGGATCCCGCTCGAAGACATGGAGTTCTGGCAGTTCCACCCCACGGGCGTGGCGGGGGCCGGCGTTCTCATTACCGAGGGTGTGCGCGGCGAGGGCGGTATCCTGCTGAACAAGAACGGCGAGCGCTTCATGGAGCGCTATGCCCCAACGCTGAAAGACCTCGCGCCGCGCGACTTCGTCTCGCGCTCGATGGACCAGGAAATCAAGGAAGGGCGCGGCTGCGGACCCGACGGTTCGTACGTGCTGCTCAAGCTCGATCACCTCGGCGCCGAAACCATCATGAAGCGCCTGCCGTCGATCCGCGAGATTGCCATCAAGTTCGCCAACGTCGACCCCATCAAGGATCCCATCCCCGTGGTGCCCACCATCCACTACCAGATGGGCGGCATTCCCACCAACTATCACGGGCAGGTGGTCGATTGGGTCAACGGCGAGAACAAGGTCGTCAACGGCCTGTTTGCAGTGGGCGAATGCGCGGCTACCTCGGTGCACGGCGCCAACCGCCTTGGTACGAACTCGCTGCTCGACCTCATCGTGTTCGGCCGCTCCACCGGCAACTTCATTGTCCAGCAGCATCTGGAACGGCAACACACGCACCAGCCGATTCCCGAACATGCCATCGACTTCTCGCTCGACCGGGTCGCCCGCCTGGAGGCACGTACCTCCGGCGAGCGCACGCAGGAAGTGGCAGACGGCATTCGCCAATCCATGCAACACCACTGCGGCGTGTTCCGCACCCTCAAGCTGCTGCGCGAAGGCGTCGATCAGATCGAACAGCTCGCCAAGCAGGCCGAGCACATCTACTTCAAAGACAAGTCGAAGGTCTTCAACACGGCCCGCATCGAAGCGCTTGAACTGGCGAACATGGTCGAGGTTGCGCGTGCCACCATCAATTCGGCTGCCAATCGCACCGAAAGCCGTGGTGCTCACGCCCTGAGCGACCACCCCGAGCGGGACGACGTGAACTGGCTGAAGCACACGCTGTGGTACTCCGACGGCAACCGGCTCGAGTACAAGCCTGTGCAGATGAAGCCCCTTACGGTCGAATCCTTCCCGCCCAAGGCCCGAACCTTCTAAGTCTACGAGCAGGATGCCGGAATGAGCACCAAACGTATCATGAAGTTTGAGATCTACCGCTACGATCCCGACAAGGACGAGCGGCCCTACATGCAGAAGCTTGAAGTCGAGCTACAGCCCACCGACAAGATGTTGCTCGACGCGCTTGTGCGCATCAAGAACACCGTCGACGACAGTCTGTCGATCCGCCGTTCCTGCCGTGAAGGCGTGTGCGGCTCTGACGCCATGAACATCAATGGCAAGAACGGTCTGGCCTGCATTACCAACCTGAACGACCTGAAGGAGCCGGTGGTGCTGCGTCCGCTGCCGGGCCTGCCGGTCATTCGCGACCTGATCGTCGACATGACGCACTTCTTCAACCAGTATCACTCGGTGCGTCCATACCTCATCAACAATACGCCTCCGCCCGAGCGCGAGCGCCTGCAGTCGCCCGAGGCGCGTGAAGAGCTCAACGGTCTGTACGAGTGCATCTTGTGCGCATGCTGCTCGACGTCGTGCCCGTCGTTCTGGTGGAACCCCGACAAGTACGTGGGCCCGGCAGGACTGCTGCAGGCGTACCGCTTCCTGGCCGACAGCCGCGACGAGGCCACGAGCGAACGTCTCGACAACCTCAACGATCCGTACCGTCTGTTCCGGTGCCATACCATCATGAACTGCACCGATGTCTGCCCGAAGGGGCTCAACCCCGCGCTGGCCATCGGTAAAATCAAGGAAATGCTGGTCAGGCGGGCCATCTGAGACGGCTCATGGCGCATACGCACGATCGAACACGACTGCGCTGGCGGGCACGCCGTGGCATGCTCGAGAACGACCTCATCATCACGCGTTTTCTCGATGCATACGAGAATACGCTTTCCGACGAGGAAGTGGCTGCCCTCATGGCATTGTTCGAGCTCGACGATACCGTCCTGCTCGACCTGCTCCTGGGCAGGGCTGAGCCAGCGGGCGATCTGAACACAACGGTCGTACGCGATGTTCTGGCCCGAATGCGAACAGCCTGATTACACCTGCTAAGGAATGTTGAAATGAATCTATCTGAAAAGAAGGCGATACTGTCGTTCTCCGATGGTAGCGCGAGCGTAGAGTTTCCCGTCTATGAAGGTTCGGTGGGGCCGGATGTCATCGATATCCGCAAGCTCTACAATCAGACCGGGTACTTCACGTACGACCCGGGCTTCCTGTCGACGGCATCCTGCGCGTCCAGCATCACCTACATCGATGGCGACAAGGGCGAGCTGCTGTACCGCGGCTATCCCATCGAGCAGCTCGCGGTTTCCTGCGACTACCTCGAAGTCTGCTACCTCATCCTGAACGGCGAGCTGCCCACGGAAGAGCAGAAGCGCGACTTCGTGAATCAGGTCACGCGCCACACGATGGTGCACGAGCAGATGCACACCTTCCTGCGTGGCTTCCGTCGTGATGCCCACCCCATGGCGGTGCTCACCGGCCTCGTGGGCGGCATGTCGGCCTTCTATCACGATTCCACCGACATCAATAACCCGCATCACCGCCACGTATCGGCCATCCGGCTCATCGCCAAGATGCCCACGCTGGTGGCCATGGCGTACAAGTACTCCATCGGGCAACCGTTCATCTATCCGCGCAACGACCTGTCCTACACGGGCAACTTCCTGCGCATGATGTTCGCCAACCCGTGTGAAGACTACGAGGTGAACGAGGTCGTCGAGCGCGCTCTCGACCGCATCTTCATCCTGCACGCCGACCACGAACAGAACGCCTCCACCTCCACGGTCCGTCTGTGCGGTTCGTCGGGTACCAACCCGTTTGCCGCCATCGCAGCGGGTGTGGCCTGCCTGTGGGGTCCTGCGCACGGTGGCGCCAACGAAGCCGCCCTGCAAATGCTTGAGGAACTGCAGGCCGCGGGCGGTCTGGCCAAGATCGGCGAGTTCATCCAGCAGGTCAAGGACAAGACCTCGGGTATCCGCCTCATGGGCTTCGGTCACCGGGTCTACAAGAACTACGACCCGCGCGCCAAGCTCATGCAGGAAACCTGCAAGGAAGTGCTCACGGCGCTGGGTCTGGAGAACGATCCGCTGTTCAAGCTGGCCATGGAGCTCGAGCGCATCGCCCTGGAAGACGACTACTTCGTGCAGCGCAAGCTCTATCCGAACGTCGATTTCTACTCGGGCATCGTCCAGCGCGCCATCGGTATCCCCACCTCGCTGTTTACCGCCATCTTCGCGCTGGCGCGTACGGTGGGCTGGATTGCACAATGGAACGAAATGCTGTCCGACCCCGAGTTCAAGATCGGTCGTCCGCGTCAGCTGTACACCGGTGCAGGTCGGCGCGATGTGGTCGAGATCTCGAAGCGTTGAAATCTTCAGACTACGACCCCATAGTACCTACACCCTGGTGGTTTAGGATTGCGTAGCGTAGAACCCCTGGGAGCGATGATCTATCGTGACCGGGGGGTTTTTTCATCTGCGCGATGCGTCCACAATCAGGAACAGTAGTATCCATTCAGGAACGGTCAGCAGCATTCAACGATTGCCGTCACGGTCATCGCAGGGCGCACAGGTTGTGTTTCCGTCACGCTCCGGAAAATTTTTCGCGGCCTATGTACCTGTTTTTCGGGCAGTAGTCGAGTTGGGTGTTATCCTTAGAGTATTCACATGAATCGTTCTTTGGCGTGGCCGTGCGGTATCCGCCGTCAACGCCTTTCCCAAACCGCCTTTCGCTCGAACTTGCTATCCGCTATTCGGTCTGGCCGTGTCGCGGAAGGTCTGTCCTGCATCGCATGGGTGAAGCACCCTAAAGGTGAAGCGTAAAATGTCAAACGTCCTCGACAAACTGTCTCTGTCATATCTTTATGGCGGTAACGCTTCGTACGTTGAAGAATTGTACGAAGCCTATCTGAACAACCCGGCGTCGGTCAGCGACGCATGGCGCGCCTATTTCGATCAACTGCAGCTGCAACCCGCAACCGACGGTCAGGAATCCACGCGCGACCAGGCCCACGGCCCCATCATCCAGTCGTTCGCGCAGCGTGCGCGTGCCAACGCGTTTACGCCTCGCGCGACTGCGGCCGACCTCAGCGTTGCCAGCAAGCAGGTACACGTCCAGTCCATCGTGGCGGCTTACCGCACGCTTGGCGTGCGCTGGGCCGATCTCGATCCGCTCAAGCGTCAGGAGCGCCCTGAAATCCCCGAACTCGAACCCGAGTTCTACGGACTGACTGAAGCCGATCTCGACGAGGTCTATTCGGCAACCAACACCTACTTCACCAAGGCCGAACACATGCGCCTGCGCGACATGGTGAAGGGGTTGCGCGACACGTATTGCGGCACCATCGGTGCAGAATTCATGTACATCTCGAATCCAGCGGTCAAGCGCTGGATTCAGGAACGCCTGGAAAGCACGATGGCGCGGCCACAGTTTACGGCCGAGAAGAAGCGCCACATCCTCAAGTGTCTCACCGAGGCAGAGGGCCTCGAGCGTTATCTGCATACCAAGTATGTAGGGCAGAAGCGGTTCTCGCTGGAAGGGGGTGAATCATTCATCGCCTGCATGGACGAACTGGTCAATTATTCCGGCTCGCAGGGCGTACAGGAAATCGTCATCGGCATGGCCCACCGTGGCCGCCTGAACCTGCTGGTCAATATCCTGGGCAAGATGCCCAGCGACCTGTTCGCCGAGTTCGAGGGCAAGCACAGCAACGACCTTACCGCCGGCGACGTGAAGTACCACATGGGCTTCTCCAGCGACGTCTCCACCCCGGGAGGCCCGGTTCACCTGTCGCTCGCCTTCAACCCCTCGCACCTGGAGATCGTCAACCCGGTGGTCGAAGGTAGCGTGCGTGCACGCCAGGAGCGCCGCGGCGATACCGACGGCAGCCAGGTACTGCCCGTGCAGGTACACGGCGACGCCGCTTTCTCCGGTCAGGGCGTGGTCATGGAAACGCTCAACCTCGCACAGACGCGTGGTTACGGTACCGGCGGCACGGTGCACATCGTCATCAACAACCAGATCGGCTTCACTACGTCCGACCCGCGCGATGCCCGCTCTACGCTGTACTGCACCGACGTGGCCAAGATGATCGAAGCCCCCATCTTCCACGTCAACGGCGATGATCCGGAAGCGGTGGTGTTCGTCACCCAGCTGGCGCTGGACTATCGCCGCGAGTTCAAGCGTGACGTGGTCATCGATCTGGTCTGCTTCCGCAAGCTGGGTCACAACGAGCAAGATACGCCCGCAATCACGCAGCCGCTCATGTACAAGCGCATCAGCCAGCATCCTGGCACCCGCCAGAAGTATGCCGAGAAGCTGATCGCCCAGGGCGTGGTGACCGAGGACGAAGTCGAGGAAATGGTGAAAGCCTACCGGCGCCTCATGGAAGAAGGGCGTCGCACTGTCGAACTCGTTCTCACTGACTACAAGAGCAAGTACGCTGTCGACTGGACGCCGTACCTCAACGCCAAATGGACCGACGGCGCCGACACTGCAGTTCCGCTCTCCGAGCTCAAGCGTCTGGGTGAGCGCATCACCACGGTGCCCGAGGGCTTCAACGTGCACCCCATCGTGCAGCGCGTGCTCAACGACCGCCGCGCAATGGCTCGGGGCGAAATGAACCTCGACTGGGGCATGGGCGAGCACCTGGCATTCGCTACCCTGCTGGCCAACGGTTATCCGGTCCGCATCTCCGGTCAGGATTCCGGACGTGGAACCTTTGCCCATCGTCATGCGGTGCTGCACGACCAGAAGCGCGAGCGCTGGAACGACGGTACCTACATTCCGCTGCAGAACGTGGCCGAAGGGCAGGCACCGTTCACCGTCATCGACTCGGTGCTGTCCGAAGAGGCGGTGCTGGCATTCGAATACGGTTTCTCGACGGCCGAACCCAAGGCCTTGGTCATCTGGGAAGCCCAGTTCGGCGACTTCGCCAACGGCGCCCAGGTCGTCATCGACCAGTTCATCAGCTCCGGTGAAGCGAAGTGGGGCCGTTATTCCGGGCTGGTCATGATGCTGCCGCACGGTTACGAGGGGCAGGGGCCCGAACACTCGTCCGCGCGCATCGAACGCTTCCTGCAGCTGTGCGCCGACAACAACATGCAGGTCACCCAGCCCACCACGCCGGCGCAGATTTTCCATCTGCTGCGCCTGCAGATGATTCGTCCGTTCCGCAAGCCGCTGGTCATCTTCACGCCCAAGTCACTGCTGCGCCACAGGGATGCCACGTCACCGCTGTCGGCGCTGGCCGAAGGGCAGTTCCAGACGGTCATCGGCGAGCACGACGAACGTGTGGCCGACGAAAACGTGAAGCGTATCGTGCTCTGCTCGGGCAAGGTGTACTACGATCTCGCCCAGGCACGTGCCGAGCGCGAAGCATGGGATGTTGCCATCATCCGGATCGAACAGCTGTATCCGTTCTCGCACAAGGCGCTGGCCGAGCAGCTGCGGCGCTATCCGAACGCGACCGAGCTCGTCTGGGCACAGGATGAACCCCAGAACCAGGGGCCGTGGTATTACATCCAGCATCATCTGTTCGAAAACATGACGGGCAACCAGAAGCTCGGGTATGCTGGACGTCCGCCGTCGGCATCCCCGGCCGTGGGCTACATGGCCAAGCACGTTGAGCAGCAAAAGGCGCTGATCGAGCAGGCCTTTGGCAAGTTCAAAGGAGTTGCGCTGGTTCGCTGATCCGGCAGTGGTTCTGACGCACGCCCTGCCGCCCGGGCAGCGGCGTGCCGCCCATTTCGTTAAAGTTCTTCGCTTTTATTGCCAATTCAAGCCCAAAGGAATTCACTATGGCCCTGGTTGACGTCGTCGTTCCGCAACTCTCCGAGTCGGTAGCGGAGGCTACCCTGCTCAACTGGAAGAAGAAACCCGGTGAAGCGGTTGCCGCCGACGAAATCCTGATCGAAATCGAGACGGACAAGGTCGTTCTTGAAGTACCTGCACCCAAGGCTGGCGTGCTTGCAGAAATCATCAAGGGTGACGGCAGCACCGTTGTTGCCGGCGAGCTCATCGCGCGCATCGACACCGAAGCGCAGGCAACGGCCGCACCGGCCGCTGAAGTCCCGGCTGCTGCCGCTGCGCCCGAGCCCGCGGCCGCTCCGGCTGCTCCTGCTGCCACCGCGCCTGCGGCTGGCATCGCCTCGCCCGCTGCTGCCAAGATCTTGTCCGAGAAAGGTGTCGAGCCTGCGTCGGTGCAAGGTACCGGCCGTGGTGGCCGCATCACCAAGGCCGACGCCCTGGGGGCGTCGCCTGCTCCTGCACCCGCTGCTGCTCCGGTGGCTGCGCCTACGGTCGATATCACGGGCCGTCCTGAACAGCGCGTGCCCATGAGCCGCCTGCGTGCGCGCATCGCCGAGCGCCTGGTCCAGTCGCAGCGCGAGAACGCCATCCTGACCACGTTCAACGAGGTCAACATGCAGGCGGTGCTCGACCTGCGCGCCCGCTACAAGGACAAGTTCGAGAAAGAACACGGTGTACGCCTCGGGCTGATGTCCTTCTTCGTGAAAGCGGCCGTGGCTGCCCTCAAGAAATACCCGATCATCAACGCCTCGGTGGATGGCACCGACATCATCTACCACGGCTACTTCGACATCGGCGTGGCGGTCAGCAGCCCGCGCGGCCTGGTCGTGCCCATTCTGCGCAATGCCGATCAGCTCAGCTTCGCTGACATCGAACGCCAGATCGCCGAGTTCGGCGTGCGCGCCCGCGAAGGCAAGCTCACGCTCGACGAGCTCACCGGGGGTACGTTCTCGATTTCCAACGGTGGTGTGTTCGGGTCCATGCTCTCCACTCCCATCATCAATCCTCCGCAATCCGCGATTCTTGGCATTCACGCCACCAAAGAGCGTCCGGTCGTCGAGAATGGCCAGATCGTCATTCGTCCGATGAACTATCTCGCGCTGTCATATGATCACCGCATCATCGACGGTCGCGAGGCCGTGCTTGCGCTGGTGGCCATGAAGGAAGCGCTCGAAGATCCGCAGCGCCTGCTGCTCGACGTTTAAGAATCCCCAGATCGCGAGAGAATCATGGCAAAACAATTTGATGTCGTAGTAATCGGAGCAGGGCCGGGCGGGTATATCGCTGCCATTCGTGCCGCGCAGCTCGGCCTGTCGGTGGCATGCATCGACGCCTGGACCACGAAAGAGGGCAAACCGGCGCCCGGCGGAACCTGCACCAACGTCGGTTGCATTCCGTCCAAGGCACTGCTGCAGTCGTCCGAACACTTCGAGCAGGCGAATCACCACTTTGCCGAGCACGGCATTACGGTGAAAGGCGTCAGCATCGATGTGGCCAAGTTCCTGCAGCGCAAGGAAGCCATCGTCAAGCAGAACAACGATGGCATCCTGTACCTGTTCAAGAAGAACAAGGTCACGTTCTTCCACGGCCGCGGATCGTTCTCCGGCCAGGTCGATGGCGGTTGGGCCATCAAGGTTTCCGAACCGGCCAACGAAGAGCTGGTAGCCCGCCATGTGGTGGTGGCCACGGGTTCGAATCCGCGCGCACTGCCCGACCTGCCGTTCGATGAGGAGCGCATCCTCTCGAACGACGGCGCTCTCGCCATTCCCAGCGTGCCCAATAAGCTGGGGGTAATCGGCGCAGGCGTCATCGGGCTGGAGTTGGGCAGTGTCTGGCGTCGGCTGGGCGCCGAGGTCACCATCCTCGAAGCCATGCCCCAGTTCCTGCCGGCGGCCGATGAACAGGTTGCGCGTGAAGCACACAAGTTGCTCACCAAACAGGGCCTGAACATCCAGCTGGGCGTGAAGATCAACTCGGTCAACACGACCAGCAAGAATGTTACGGTGGCATACACCAATAGCGAAGGCGCCGAGCAGTCGCTCACGGTCGACCGCCTCATCGTCGCCATCGGTCGTGTGCCCAACACCAACGGGCTCAACGCCGAAGCAGTGGGCCTCAAGCTCGACGAACGCGGCTTCATCGCCGTCGATGACGAGTGCAAGACCAACCTGCCCAACGTCTGGGCCATCGGCGATGTGGTGCGTGGTCCCATGCTGGCGCACAAGGCGGAAGAAGAGGGCGTGGCCGTGGCCGAGCGCATCGTCGGTCAACACGGGCACGTCAACTTCAATACCATTCCGTCGGTCATCTATACCTCGCCTGAAATCGCGTGGGTGGGTCAGACCGAACAGGCGCTCAAGGCTTCCGGGCGCGAGTACAAGGCGGGTACGTTCCCGTTCCTCGCGAACGGACGGGCCCGTGCCCTGGGTGACACCTCCGGATTCGTCAAGGTACTGGCCGATGCCAAGACCGACGAGATCCTCGGCGTGCACATCATCGGTCCGGTGGCGTCCGAGCTCATTGCCGAAGCGGTCACGGCCATGGAGTTCCGGGCCGCGTCGGAAGACATCGGCCGGATCTGCCATGCGCACCCCACGTTGTCCGAGGCGCTCAAGGAAGCAGCACTCGCCACCGACAAGCGCGCGCTGAACTTCTAAGACGCTTTCTCATCCAGCCTGTGGCGGATGTCTTCGGGCATCCGCTCCTGTCGTCCGAGCCGTTATACGGCTCCTCTGCCCGGAACACGACCGTGTTTCGGGCGTCGTCGTATATGAACGTCACCGAGTATTACGAGCAAGCCCTGGCCACTCGTGGCTACGCGCCGGATCCGGCGCAACAGCGTGCCATAGAGCGTCTGCAACGTTGCTATGACGAATGGGTCGCGTACAAGGCGCGTCGATCGAATGCCTTGCGCAAGCTGTTCAACCGCCTGGAGCCGCCACGCGGCGTGTACATGTGGGGCGGCGTAGGACGCGGGAAGAGCTTCATCATGGACGCGTTCTATGCCACGGTACCGGTACGGCGCAAGACGCGTCTGCATTTTCACGAGTTCATGCGCGGCGTGCACCGCGAACTCGACGAGGTGAAGGGTATTGCCGATCCGCTCGACGAGGTAGCGCGACGGGTTGCGCGGCGTTACCGGCTCATCTGCTTCGACGAATTCCACATCTCCGACATCGCCGACGCGATGATCCTCTACAAGCTGCTCGACGGGCTGTTCAAGCGTGGTGTGTCGTTTGTCATGACGTCCAACTACGCGCCCGACCAGCTGTACCCCGACGGACTGCACCGGGAACGCCTGCTGCCGGCCATCGCCCTGATGAAGGAACGGCTGGACGTGCTCAACGTGGATGCCGGCATCGACTATCGCAAGCGCACGCTGGAACAGGTGGAGCTATACCACACACCCCTCGACGACCGGGCAGAGGCCGCGCTGACGGCCACTTTCGACCGCCTGGCGGAGGTGCCGCGCGAGGATCCGGTGCTCATCATCGAGAACCGGCGCGTACCCGCGGTAGCCGTGGCTGGCGGCGTAGTCTGGTTCGATTTCAATACGCTTTGTGGCGGCCCGCGTTCACAGAACGACTACCTGGAACTGGCGAACCGTTTCCATACGGTGCTGGTGTCGAACATACCCTGCATGGGGCCGCGCCATGCGTCTGAAGCACGGCGGTTTACCTGGCTGGTGGACGTGCTGTACGACCACAAAGTGAAGCTGATCGTATCGGCCGATTGCCCCCCGGAACAGCTGTACACCTCGGGTGCGCTGGCCAATGAGTTTCAGCGCACCGTGTCGCGCTTGATAGAAATGCAGTCGCGGGAATACCTGGAGACGCCGCACCGGGCAGCAGCCGTGTTGTGAGGGCAATTGCCGCGGGACGGCGCGACGAGGCCTGGTACGGTGGCGCGGTATTCTCGCACCACAGAGGCGTTAACGCACGAGGGCGAGGAATTCGCTGCGGGTGGCGGGGTTGTCGTTGAAAACCCCCAGCATTACGGAACTGACCATGACAGAGTTCTGTTTTTCAACGCCACGCATCATCATGCACATGTGCTGGGCTTCGATGACCACGGCCACGCCCAAAGCATTGGTAACCTTTTGCACTGCCTCGGCAATTTGACGGCACAAATTTTCCTGGATCTGCAACCGGCGCGAGTACATGTCGACGATGCGCGCCACCTTTGACAGCCCCAGTACCTTGCCATTGGGTATGTAGGCCACGTGTGCCTTGCCGACGAACGGCAGCAGGTGGTGCTCGCACAGCGAGTACATCTCGATGTTCTTCACCAGCACCATTTCGCTGGTGTCGGATTCGAACAGAGCCCCGTTGACGATTTCGTCGAGGTTCTCGTGATACCCCTTGCAGAGATACTGCATGGCCTTCGCTGCGCGTAACGGAGTGCGCTGCAGGCCTTCCCGCGTGACGTCCTCACCCAGCGCTGTGAGGATCCTGGAATAATACTCTTCGAGGGTTCGTGTCGTATCCTGTGATGTTTCCAATGTGAATTTCCTTCCATGCCTTGGTCGCGCGTTCATCATATAACGGTATCTCCTTTTGGGGAAATCAGGCGCGATGGCTCGACACGGTACGGTGCGGGGTGCGGCGCGGTAAACTTGATTCTTTTCGGTTCAGCGGCAAGCGAAGAACATGAACAAACGGGTACTCACCGGGATTACCACCACCGGCACTCCGCATCTGGGCAATTATGTAGGAGCGATTCGTCCGGCCATCGCGTCCAGCGAACAGCCCGGCGTGGACGCGTTCTTCTTTTTGGCAGACTACCACGCGCTCATCAAGTGCGACGACCCGGCGCGCATCGAGCGCTCGCGCCTGGAAATTGCTGCCACCTGGCTCGCTGCCGGGCTCGATCCCGACCGTGTCACGTTTTACCGGCAGTCCGACCTGCCTGAAGTGACCGAGCTGTGCTGGGTGCTGACCTGCGTCACGGCAAAAGGCCTGATGAATCGCGCCCACGCGTACAAGGCTGCGGTCGATCAGAACACGGCCGCGGGCAACGAGCCCGACGACGGCGTTACGATGGGCCTGTTCTCGTACCCGGTGCTCATGGCCGCCGACATCCTCATTTTCAATGCCGACGAGGTGCCGGTGGGGCGCGACCAGTTGCAGCACATCGAAATGACGCGTGATATCGCGCAGCGCTTCAATTATCTGTACGGCAACGGCCGCTCCATCTTCAAGCTGCCGGAAGCCGTCATCGACGACGAAGTGGCCACTTTGCCGGGGCTGGACGGCCGCAAGATGTCGAAGAGCTACAACAACACCATCCCGCTGTTCGAGGGAGGTGAGCGCGCCATGCGCGATGCGATCGCACGCATCGTGACCGACTCGCGCGAACCCGGTGAGCCCAAGGATGCCGATGCTTCGCACCTGCTGCCCATCTACCGGGCGTTCGCTACGCCCGAGCAGGCCGCGGCATTCAGGCAGCAGTTGCTGGAAGGCCTGGGCTGGGGTGAGGCCAAGCGCATGCTGGGCGACCTCATCCAGGAGCACATCGGGCCCATGCGCGATCGCTATGATCACCTCATGCGCAATCCCGACGAGATCGAAGATATCCTCCAGCAGGGCGCGCGCAAGGCTCGTGCACTGGCAGCACCGCTCATGGATGAAGTGCGACGCGCGGTTGGCTTGCGGCGTCCCGAGAAACCTTCGACCACCACCAGGGCGAACAAGTCCAGCAGGAATGCGCGGTTCGTCAGCTTCCGTGAGAAAGATGGGCAGTTCCACTTCCGCTTCGTGGCCGCGGACGGCGAGCAGCTGCTGCTTTCCAAGGGTTTTGTCGATCCCAAGGCGGCAGGCAACGTACAGCGCCTGATTCAGTCGCGGGGCAGTGCCGTGCTGGTGTCGTTCGACGGCAACCGCTTTGGAGTGATGATCGAAGGCGAGTGCGTGGCGTCCAGCGATGCCTATGCCACGCCCGAGGCACGCGATGCCGCACTGGCCAAGGCACGCGCGGAACTCGAGGCACTGGCCAACGCCGAATAGGTGGTCGCGCGCGGTATTTTCACAGCATGCAGCGGCGCACAAGGTGCGCCGCTGCTGTTTCCTGCCTCAGTTCTTCAGCTTCAGCTTCGCAAACGCTTCGGCCATGGCGCTATTCGCCGGATCGGGTTGGCCGCGGCCGCGCGGCTTCGCCTCGCCGCTCCGGCGCCCGTCCTTGCGCGGCACCGGGGCGTCACCGCTACGGCCGACCGGCAGTGCTTCATCGTTGAGCCGCATTGTCAGTGAAATGCGCTGGCGGTCGAGGTCCACTTCCAGCACCTTCACTTTCACAGTCTGACCAACGCGCACCACATCGCGCGGATCCTTCACGAAGCGTTCGGACAACGCCGAGATGTGCACCAGGCCATCCTGGTGTACGCCGATGTCAACAAATGCCCCGAAATTGGCCACGTTGGTGACCACGCCTTCCAGCACCATGCCCGGTGCCAGATCGGCGAGGGTTTCTACGCCTTCCTTGAACTGGGCAGTCTTGAACTCCGGGCGCGGGTCGCGTCCGGGTTTCTCCAGCTCGGTGAAGATGTCCAGGACGGTGGGCAGGCCGAACTGCTCGTCCACGAACTGGCCGGGCGACAGCCCCTTCAGTGCCTCACGGTTGCCTATGATGGCGCGTACATCAGCCTGGATGGCCGTCAGAATGCGCTCGACCACGGGGTAGGCTTCCGGATGCACGGCCGAGGCGTCCAGCGGGTTGTCGCCATCGCGAATACGCAGAAAGCCCGCTGCCTGTTCGAACGTCTTGGCCCCAAAACGCGGCACCGCCTTCAGGGCTTCGCGCGAGCGGTACGGCCCGTTCTGGTCGCGGAACGCGACGATGTTGCGCGCCAGGCTGGGGTTGAGCCCCGACACGCGCGCAAGCAGTGCAGCCGAGGCCGTGTTCACATCCACGCCCACCGCGTTCACGCAGTCTTCCACGACCGCGTCGAGGGTTTTTGCGAGCTGGCGCTGGTTGACATCATGCTGGTACTGACCCACCCCGATGGCCTTCGGATCAATTTTCACCAGTTCCGCGAGCGGGTCCTGCAAGCGGCGCGCAATCGATACCGCGCCGCGCAGGCTGACGTCCAGATCGGGGAATTCTTCCGCGGCAATTTCCGAGGCCGAATACACTGAGGCCCCGGCTTCGGACACCACGATGCGCGTGAGGTTGAGCTCAGGATGCCGTTTCATGAGGTCGGCGACCAGCCTTTCGGTTTCGCGCGAGGCCGTGCCATTGCCGATGGCTACCAGCTCGATCCCGTGCTGGCGAGCCATGCGCGCCAGCGTGGCGATCGAACCATCCCAGTCGCGGCGTGGTTCGTGCGGGTGGATGGTAGCGGTCTCGAGCAGCTTGCCGGTGCGGTCGATGGCAGCTACTTTCACGCCGGTGCGTATGCCAGGGTCCAGGCCCAGCACCGGACGCGGGCCCGCCGGAGCCGCGAGAAGCAGGTCCTTCAGGTTGGCGGCAAACACGCGGATGGCTTCTTCCTCGGCCGACTCGCGCAGCCGCGCGATGAATTCGGTTTCGAAGCCGGGCAGCAGCTTCACGCGCCACGTCCAGCGGCATACGTCAGCCAGCCAGCGGTCGCGCTCGGTGGCGTCGAGCGCGAAGATGCCTTCGCCAAACTGCAGGTGGTCGGCGACGCGCCGAATGCAGGGGTGGGGGACGGCTTCCTCCAGGTCGGGCGCGAGCCCCAGGCGCAGGTCGAGCACCCCATGGGCACGGCCGCGCAGCAGCGCCAGGATGCGGTGTGAAGGCAGCGTCTGCAGCGATTCCGAGAAATCGAACCAGTCGCGGAAGTTGGCTCCTTCAGTTTCCTTGCCCTCCACCACGCGCGAGTACAGCAGCCCGTTCTTCCACAGATAATCGCGCATGCTGCTGAGCAGTTCGGCGTCTTCGGCGAACCGTTCGGCCAGGATATCGCGCGCCCCGCCCAGTACTGCGCGCACGTCGGCAAAGCCATTCTCGGCATTCACGTACGGTTCCGCGGCGGTTTGCGGATCAGCGGCCGGGTCTTCCAGCAGCAGGTTGGCCAGCGGCTCGAGCCCGGCTTCGATCGCAATCTGGGCACGGGTACGGCGCTTGGGCTTGTAGGGCGCGTAAAGATCTTCCAGGCGCTGTTTGGAGTCTGCCGTTTCAATGGCCTGCTGAAGCTCGGGCGTCAGCTTGCCCTGCTCTGCGATCGACTGGAGAATGCTGGCGCGCCGCGCTTCCAGTTCGCGCAGGTATTCCAGCCGCACTTCGAGCTGACGCAAGACGGTGTCGTCCAGCCCGCCCGTCACTTCTTTGCGGTAGCGCGCAATGAAGGGCACGGTGGCGCCTTCGTCCAGCAAGCCTACGGCGGCCCGCACCTGTTCGGTACGCACATTGAGCTCGTCGGCAAGTTGTGCGCAAATGCGCAGATGAACACTGGTTTCGGAAGCGGTAGGATTAACTGTAACGGTCATTGTCCAGGTCGGTTGCATTGCCGCCTGGCGCCAGTTGCGCCAGCACGGTCGGTCGAAGTGCCAAAGCCTGCGATTTTGCCACTATTTCGAGTGCAGGGCAGCCTCGACTGCCGGTGCGATCAGGTTGCGGAGAATACCAGGTGCGTCGTGTGACACGGTGCATTTGCCGCGCGTGCGGACGCGTGGGAGAATCGGGTGCTCACCGCCGATATCCTTGCATGTCCAACAACGTCCATCCCTCTGAACGCGTCGCCGAGGTTGCCGAAGTATTCGCTGAAGGCGGCCGGCTTGCACGAGCTCTTCCCAATTACCGTGTCCGCCCGCAGCAGCTTGCCATGGCGGTTGCCGTCGCCCAGGCGCTGGAGGAGGGCTCTACCCTGGTGGTCGAAGCTGGTACGGGCACAGGCAAGACCTACGCTTACCTCGCGCCCGTGTTGTTGGGCGGAGGGAAAGTGCTGGTGTCCACGGGTACCAAGACCCTCCAGGATCAGCTTTACGCGCGCGACCTGCCACAGCTCATCAGTGCGCTGCAGATTCCGGTGCATGTTGCGCTGCTCAAGGGCCGCGCCAATTATTTGTGCCACTGGCACCTGGAACGCACGCAGGAAGATGCGCGCGGTCTGGCTTCGCGCGAGGAGGTGGCGCAGCTTGCACAGATCGTGAAATTCGCGAGGCAGACACGCACGGGCGACCGCGCCGAACTGGGCAGCGTGCCCGAGAATGCACCTGTCTGGTCGCGCGTCACCTCCACACGCGACACCTGCCTGGGGGCCGACTGCGAGTTCTATCGCGACTGTTTCGTGGTGAAGGCACGCAAGGCAGCGCAGGAAGCTGAAGTGGTGGTGGTCAACCACGCCCTGTTCCTCGCCGACATGGCACTCAAAGACGAGGGAATTACCGATCTGCTGCCGGCGGTGGATTGCGTGATCTTCGACGAGGCTCACCAGCTCCCCGAGGTGGCCACGCGTTTCCTGGGCGAGTCGGTGTCGAGCTTCCAGCTGCTGGAATTCGCGCGCGATGCACTGGCTGCAGGGCGGGCCTATGCCCGTGAGAATGCGGACTGGGAGGCACTCACCCAGGTGCTGGAACAGCAGACGCGCGAATTGCGGTTGAGCTGCGCACGTATTGAACAGATGCCGGGGCAGCGACTGGCGTTCGACGCCATGACTGATCGTGCTTCGTTCGACGAGGCAGTGGAGAACACCATTGATGCCCTGGTGCGTCTGAACCAGGTGCTGCACGCGGTGCGCGAGCGCCACCCCGACCTCGAACTTCTCGCGCGCCGGGGCCCCGATCTGGTCGCCCGGCTGCAGCGCTGGTGTGCTGAAACAGGGGATGCAGCCGATGTGCTGAACCGGACGGCTCCTGCGGAGGAACAGGACTCTGCCGCCGGCGCGGGAACCGAGGCGGGCGCGGCCCGGGCGAAGGGCGCACGCAACGCCGAGGCATGGGTGCGCTGGGTGGAAACCACCGCCAACCACATACGTCTGCACGCAGCACCGTTGAGCGTTGCGCATGCCTTCACCCGGTACCGGCCCAAGGGTCAGGCCTGGGTGTTCACTTCGGCCACACTGGCGGTGCGCAACGACTTTTCCCATTTCACGCGAGCGCTGGGGCTGTCCGATGTCATTACCGGGCAATGGGAATCGCCCTTCGATTACCCCAACCGGGGGTTGCTGTTCGTTCCGGACGGTCTGCCTGAACCCCACCACGCTGAATTCACTCCAAACTTCGTCGAGACGCTGCTGCCGCTGCTCGAAGCAAATGAGGGATGTGCGCTCGTCCTGTGCACCACGCTACGCGCGGTCGACCAGATCCACGCCCTGCTGCAGCGTGCTTTCAAGGAACGTGGCTGGAGCTGGCCCCTTTGGCGCCAGGGCGAGCGCTCCCGGCGCGACCTGCTTGCCGTGTTGCGCGCCGGTCAGCATGCAGTGCTGGTGGGCAGTGCCAGTTTCTGGGAAGGCGTCGACGTCCCGGGCGACGCCCTGACGCTGGTCGCCATCGACAAGCTGCCCTTCGCGCCGCCCGACGACCCCGTCATCGAGGCTCGCATCAAGGCTTGCCGCGAGCGCGGTGGCAATCCGTTCTTCGAGTTCCAGTTGCCGCAGGCCGCCATTGCGCTGAAGCAGGGTGCCGGCCGCCTGATCCGCTCCGAAAGCGACTGGGGCGTGCTCATGGTCGGTGACGGCCGCCTGGTCGAGAAGCCATACGGCAAGCTGCTGTGGCGGGGGCTGCCGCCGTTCGCGCGTACCCGCAGCCTCGAGACCGCGATCGATTTCCTGCGTGCGCACAAAACAAAGCCGCTTCCTGTCGAGGAAGCGGCTTCTGATGTACCGGCGCCGGCTAGCCAGGGAAACTAACTGAAGGCCATCAGCTGCGGCAGGCTCAGGCCTGCCGGGTGGTCATCCGTTGCTCCACGTAAGCGGGTTCCACCATTTGAATTCCCGCTTGGGCAAGCCTTCTTCCAGCAGCCGGGTATTGGGGAAGTTGGTAGTGAGGATGCGGCGCATGTCGTCGCGTAGCTGGGTGAGTCCGAGCTTGTCGTACGACACCATCATGATGTAGAGCGCCTGCTCTACCGCGGGCGTGGTCTGAAAGTCGGCCACGACGGTTTCGGCGCGGTTGATGGCCGCCACATAGGCCTCACGGTCGAAGTAGTAGCGCGCCGTGTAGATCTCGTTCATGGCGATGGTGTTCAGCAGCCAGTTCATGCGCTCGCGGGCGTCGCGCGCATACTTGCTGTCGGGGTAGCGCTCGACCAGCTCACGAAAGGCATCGAACGAGGCGCGCAGCGCTTTCGGGTCGCGTTCGGCCGGATCCTGTCCTACCAGTCGATTCAGGAAAGCATTGGGCGGGGTGAAGTTGATCAGCCCCTTGAGGTACAGCATGTAATCGGTGGCCGGGTTGTTCGGGTACTGCTGCTGGAACCGGTCGATGGTTGCCAGGGCCTGTTCATTCGAGCCGTCGCGCCAGTAGGCATACGCTTCATCGATCATGGCCTGCTGGGCGTACACGCCGAAGGGGTAGCGGGCCTGGATGCGCTCGAGCTGGGTAATGGCCTCCTGCCAGTTGCCGGCAGCCATCTGGGCCTTGGCATCCCGGTACAATTGCTCGGCGCTCCAGCCGACGGTGTGGTCGGGTTCCTCGTCGGAGCCAAACGAACTGCAGCCGGCAAGGAATACGGCCAGTGCCAGCAGCAGGGGAAGCCCCACGCGAACCAGCCACGACGCATGCGCATCCGGCAGGGTAGCAGTGGCAGCAGCGGCAATTCGATACTGCATCGGTTATCCTGGAAATCGATGGGGTAAACGCAACGATTATATGCGTGTGCCGCTGGTATTTACCGCACTGCATCGATTATTTGTGCTCTGTGGGGCGGTTGTGCCGCGGAAGTGCTGGCGCCAGCTGTCATCGTGTACAGTGGCCTGCCTTGCGTGTCATGCGCCCACAGACCCCATGGTTCTTTCGTGAGTTCAGAAGTGCCGAAGCAATCCCCGGACGCCGCAGCCCCGCGGCAACATGCCGCCCCTTCCTCCGTTCAAGCCGCCGCTGGACCGGTACCTGAGCCGTTCGACGAACACGCCGACTGGGATGATGAAACCGGCGGCGAGGAATCAGAGGGCACGACCCGTACCTTCGTGGTGCCGTCCGGCCTGAGCGGGCGGCTCGACAAGATACTGGCGGAGCTCATCCCCGAGCATTCGCGCAACCGGCTGCAGACCTGGATCGAAGGGGGCCACGTGCGGGTCAACGGCGTGTGCATCGAGAGCGTGCGCCACAAGGTGTGGCCGGGCGACGAACTGGTGGTCGTGCCGCAGCCCGATCCGGAAGCGCTCGCCTTCGAGGCCGAACCGGTGCCTTTCGAGGTGGTCGACGAATCAGACGACTGGATCATCGTGAACAAGCACGCCGGGCTGGTGGTGCATCCGGGGGCAGGTAACTGGCATGGCACCCTGCTCAATGGACTGCTGTACCGTTTTCCGGAGTTGCGCCAGCTGGCACGGGGCGGCATCGTGCACCGGCTCGACAAGGATACGTCAGGCCTGCTGGTAGTGGCGCGCAATGAAGTTTCCCGTCAGGCGCTGGTGCGCCAGCTGCAGGCGCGTACCGTTGGTCGCGAGTATGTGGCCCTCGTGCACGGCTGGCTGGGCCAGTCGGGCACGGTCGACAAGCCCATCGGCCGCGACCCGCGTGTTCCGGTGCGGATGGCCGTCGGCCGGGCCATCGCACCCAAGCCCGCCATCACGCACTACCGGGCCGAAGGCTCAGGCAGACTCGACACCGCCCCGGTCACCCAGGTAACGTGTCATCTTGAAACTGGCCGTACGCACCAGATTCGCGTGCATATGGCCTCGCTCGGCCATCCGCTGGTGGGAGACACGCTGTACGGCGGGCGTGCCATCGGCAACGCCCAGCGACAGATGCTGCACGCCCGGCGGCTGCGTTTCATCGACCCGTCATCCGGCACCGAGGTGTCGTTCAGTGCCGAACTGCCGGTTGACCTGCAGCGCGTGCTCGACACGGTCGAGTGGATCGAGCCAGAGCTGCCTGAACCCGGCGAAGACGACTTCGACGATTACTGAACCTGAACGCGCGATCGGTCCGGTGCCGGGCCGGCGGGCGGAGAAACGTTGCGTCGCTCGGGCATTCCAACAGGGGGTGACACTTGCAGGGGCTCACACAACCGGTCGCCATGCAGACCACTTCGGAACTTCCCATCGTGCACGGCCCGCACTGGCCGGGGGTGCGCATTCTCTGCACCACGCGTGCCGGCGGCGTCAGTGCAGATCCCTACACCTCGCTCAATCTGGCCCTGCATGTGGGCGACGCGGTTGATTCCGTGGTGGCGAATCGGCAGCGCCTGCGCCCGTTGCTGCCGTCCGATCCGCTCTGGCTGAACCAGGTGCACGGCATCGAGGTGTTCGACGCGGACGGGGTGCCGGGCCAGCAGCGCGCGCCAATCGGCAGGCAGCATGCGGAACCCGGGATGCAGGCGCCCACCGCCGACGCAGTCATCACGACCACACCCGGGCGGGTGCTGGCGCTGCTTACTGCCGATTGTGTGCCCATTGTCATCGCCAGCAGCTGCGGGCGGGCACTTGGGCTCGCGCACGCGGGCTGGCGCGGGCTGGCCGGCGGTATTGTCGAGGCCACCCTGCAGCGCCTGCAGCGCGCGGTTCAGGGCAGTGCAACCTGGCGCGCCTGGATCGGACCCTGCATCGGCCCTCAGGTGTACGAAGTAGGGGAAGACGTGTACCGGGCATTTGCCGTGCCGCCCGCGCCTGAGGCGCTTGTGCCGCGCCCGGGCGCGCCCGGGAAGTGGCTGTGCAACCTGCCGTTGCTGGCGCGTGCCCGGCTGCAGGCTGCGGGCGTGGAGCAGGTGGAAACCAGCGGCTGGTGCACCGTCAGCGATTCGCGCTTCTATTCCTACCGGCGCGATGGCGTCACCGGCCGTTTCGCCACCCTGGCGTGGCTGGAACCTTCCACTCGGGCAGCGAACACCGCGCGCGGTTGACGAGGTCATTCGCCTTATGCAACATAGGTGCAGTCATTTCCAAGTATTATCAACGAAGAAGCGTTGAATAACGCGTTGTTGAGGCCTCTGGGCGCCTGCCGCCCAGACTACAGCGAGTACTGTCATGCAGGTTCCTGCCGAACTTTCCGGTGTCACCTTTCCAGTCATTCCGAACCAATTGTCCATACCGGCGACTGCGCTGGAGGAAATACGGCAGGAATTCGCTGCACATTGTCAGGCCCTGGCCACCGGCCGGTTCGACCAGCTTCCCGCGCTCGACCGGCGCTTCTCCGGCGAGGCCTGGACGTCCAGCCCGTTCAGCCGGTACGTGGCGTACTACTACACCATCGCCGCGCACGCGATGCGGCGCCTGTCGGAGTCGGCGCAGGGCAACACGCTGCTGAAGCGGCGCATCGATTTCGCGGTCATGCAATGGCTCGAGGCTGCGTCGCCCACCAATTTTCCGGCGCTCAACCCCGAAGTACAGCGCCGTTTCATTCAGACCAGCGGGGAAACCGGGCGGCTCGGCTTCGTGAACCTTCTTGACGACCTCAAGAAAGGTCGCATTTCGCATACCGACGAAACGCAGTTCGAAGTAGGGCGCAACCTGGCCATCACGCCGGGCAGCGTCATTTTCCAGAACCGCGTGATGCAGCTCATCCAGTACGCCCCGGCCACCGCGGACGTACACGCCATACCGCTGGTGATGGTCCCGCCCTGCATCAACAAGTACTACGTCCTCGACCTGCAGCCGCACAACTCGTTGGTGTCGTACCTGGTGCAGCAGGGGTTCACGGTGTTCATGATTTCCTGGCGCAATCCGCTGGTGTCGGATACCGACGGAACTGACCGGCTCACGTGGGACGACTACGTCAAGGATGGAGTGTTGCGGGCCTTGTCCATCGCCAGCGCGGTCACGCAGCAGCCCAAGGTCAACGCGTTCGGGTTCTGCGTGGGCGGCACCTTGCTCGCCACGGCGTTGGCGGCGGCGCGCCAGCAGGGCATCGATCCGGTGCAATCGCTCACGCTCATCACGTCGTTCCTGGATTTTTCCGATACCGGGGTCATCAGCGTATTCATCGATGAAGAACATGTGCGCCTGCGCGAGCACCAGATGGGCCAGCGCGGGCTCATGCCTGCGCGAGACCTGGCCGCCACGTTCTCGTTCCTGCGACCGTCCGAACTGGTGTGGAACTACGTGGTCAGCAAGTATTTGCAGGGCGAAACGCCCAAGCCGCTGGACTTTCTTTACTGGAACGCCGACAGCACCAACCTGCCCGGGCCATTCTTTGCGTGGTACTTGCGCAATACTTATCTCGAGAACAAACTGGTCCGGCCGGGCGCGGTGGAAGTGCTCGGTACGCCCATCGACCTGGGCAAGCTCGACATGCCGGCCTACATCTACGCATCGAAAGACGACCACATCGTGCCGTGGACCAGCGCCTACGCTTCCACTCACATCGTCACCGGTCCGCGGCGTTTCGTGCTGGGCGGTTCGGGTCATATCGCGGGAGTCATCAACCCTCCGGCGGCACGCAAGCGCGAGCACTGGGTGAACGAGAGCGAACAGTTCCCGCGGTCGGCGCGCGAATGGTTCGAAGGTGCCGCGCAGCATGCCGGCAGCTGGTGGCCCGACTGGGCCGCCTGGCTGGCGCAGCACAGCGGCAGCAGGGTGCAGGCCCCCACCCGGGCCGGTAACACCGAGTACCGGGCCCTGGAGGAAGCGCCGGGCAGCTACGTCCGGGCCCGCGCCGTCTGAACGTTGCGCCCTGGGCATCCCATGATTGTTGGCGCAGGCAGCAGGGGCAAACGGCGGTATGGTCGTCGGTAGGGCGGCCGCAACCCTGGCCCGTCTGCCTGCGCGTAGAGGGTCTTGAATGAGGAGAGTGTCATGAGTCAGAGAATTGCATACGTCACCGGGGGTATGGGCGGCATCGGCACGGCCATCTGCCGTCGCCTCGCCCGCCAGGGCTTCAAGGTGATCGCAGGGTGCGGGCCCAACCGCGATTACCAGCGGTGGCTGCGCGAGCAGGCCGAAGACGGATTCACCTTTTATGCATCCGTCGGCAACGTGTCCGACTGGAACTCCACCGTCGAGGCCTTCAGCAAGGTCAAGGCGGAACACGGCCCTATCGACGTGCTGGTGAACAACGCCGGCATCACGCGCGATGTGGTGTTCCGCAAGATGACGCTCGAAGACTGGCGTGCCGTGATCGACACCAACCTCAACAGTCTGTTCAACGTCACCAAGCAGGTCATCGACGACATGGTCGAGCGGGGGTGGGGCCGCATCATCAACATCAGTTCGGTCAATGGCCAGAAGGGCCAGTTCGGGCAAACCAACTATTCCACGGCCAAGGCGGGCATCCATGGCTTCACCATGGCGCTTGCGCAGGAAGTGGCAGCCAAGGGCGTCACGGTGAACACCGTGTCTCCCGGCTACATCGGCACTGACATGGTCCGTTCCATGCGGCCGGACGTGCTCGAAAGAATCGTGGCTACTATTCCCGTGCGCCGGCTGGGTACGCCCGAGGAAATCGCCTCCATCGTAGGCTGGTTGGCATCGGACGACGCCGGCTTTGCCACCGGCGCCGATTTTTCGCTTAACGGCGGGCTGCACATGGGCTGATGCGCGCAGCGCACGCCATGGCCAGCACCCAAGATTTCATGCGGCGGCAATATGCAGAATGAATCCAGGCCCACAGAACGGCTAATCAAGAAATACCCCAACCGTCGGCTTTACGACACGCAGACCAGTACGTACATTACCCTGGCCGATGTGAAGCAGCTCGTGCTCGACAACGAGCCGTTCCACGTGGTCGACGCAAAGAGCGGGGAAGACCTCACCCGCAGCATCCTGCTGCAGATCATCCTCGAGGAAGAAATGGGCGGCATGCCAATGTTCTCGTCGGCGGTGCTGGCCCAGATCATCCGGTTCTATGGCCATGCCATGCAGGGCATCATGGGTTCGTACATCGAGAAGAACATCCAGGCGTTCATCGAGATTCAGAACCGCATGGCCGAGCAGTCGAAGAACCTGTATGGCGGCAAGAGCCAGTTTGGCCCCGAGCTGTGGGCACAATTCATGAACGTACAGGCCCCGATGCTCCAGAACATGATGTCGAACTACATCGAGCAGAGCAAGAACCTGTTCCTGCAAATGCAGGAACAAATTGAGGGGCAGACGCGCGCCATGCTGTCGCAGTTCCCGTTTGGCGCGGTCAATCCATACCGGCCCCCCGAGCCCACGCCTGGCGCCGGCGACAAGGGCGAGAAATCCGACTCGTCGCAGAATTCGTAAACGGCGAACTGAACCGGCCTGGCCGGGTCACGCTACTGGGGCAGGCCTGGGCCGCGAAGGAAGGGTGTCCCAGCGCAGGGCCGGGAGTATGGCGCGCGGCCCCGCCAACCGAAGCCGCAAGCTGCGGTTGCAGACGCGGCGGGAAGCCGTAAAGCGGTTGGAACCTGCAAGCCCGGGCGCGCCCCGAGCCCGGAACGCGGCCGACTGTCAGGAGATCGGTGTGCCGGTGCTGGGGCCTGTGCCGGCCGTGTCTTCGAACCAGTTCAGGATGGCGTCCAGCCCCGAGTACTGGATGGCGTGCGTGGCGGCCGCCTGCACCGCGGGCTTGGCGTGGTAGGCCACGCTGATGGCGGCCTCGCCCATCATGCGCAGGTCGTTGGCGCCGTCGCCGATGGCAATCGCGTGCTGTTTCGGGTCGGCGCCAATCTTTTGGCACAGCTCTACCAGGGCCGCCGCCTTGCCCGAGGCATCCAGGATGCGACCCAGCACCCGCCCCGTCAACACACCGTTTTCGATTTCCAGCACGTTGGAGTGCGCCTCGTCAAACTGCAGGCGTTGCTGCAGCCGGCTGGTGAAGAAGGTGAAGCCTCCCGACACGAGCAAGGTCTTCAGGCCCGCAGCGCGGGCGGTGGAGAGCAGACGCTCGGCACCCGGGTTCAGGCGCAACCTTTCCGTGAAGACTTTTTCCAGCGCGCTGGCCGGCACGCCCTTCAACAGGGCTACACGCCGCCGCAGGCTTTCGGCAAAATCCGCGATCTCCCCGCGCATGGCGGCCTCGGTAATGGCTGCGACCTCCGCCTTGCGGCCCACCGCGTCGGCGATCTCGTCAATGCACTCGATGTTGATCAGGGTGGAGTCCATGTCCATGGCAAGCACCCGGAAATCGGCCAGGCGCTGCCCTGCGGGCACGAAGGCTGCATCCAGGCGAGCCTGGCGTGCGGTTTCTCGGGCACGCTCGCGAGTGATGTCGTCGCAGGCAATGTTTTCCAGGCGCGCGGCGCTCGTTCCCAGAGCTACGATACGTTGAGCGCGTACGAGCCGGGCGAGTTCATCGATGACGGAGGCGTTGAAATCGGAGCCTTGCAGGATCAGGTTCATGGATGTTCGGGGTACACCAGGCACAACGTGGCATGTCGTGCTCCTGGTCGGTTCGTTCAGGTGGTCGGGTGTTTGCTATGGTACCGGTACGGGCCGCGCGGGCGGCATGGCGGCGCGCATGGCAATGGCCAACCGCACGCCCAGGGCGCCTGGCGGCCGGGGAGGCGCGATGACCGGCAACATCGCACCGTACCCCGCACCGGCGCCGGCAGCTAGCGGGTGCTTTTCATGATGCGGTCGCGTTCACGTTTCCAGTCGCGCTCGCGTTCGGCGTCGCGCTTGTCGTGCTTCTTCTTGCCGCGGGCAAGGGCGAAGTCGAGCTTGATGCGGCCATTCTTGTAGTGCAGGTTCAGCGGCACCAGGGTGTACCCGCGCTGTTCCACCTTGCCGATGAGCTTGTTGATCTCGTCGCGGTGCAGCAGCAGCTTGCGGGTGCGCAGGGCGTCGGGCCGGATGTGGGTAGACGTGGTGGGCAGCGGGCTGATGTGCATGCCGATGATGTACAGTTCGCCATCGCGCACGACGATGTGGCTTTCCTTGATCTGCACGCGTCCGGCGCGGATGGCCTTGACCTCCCAGCCTTCGAGCACCAGTCCGGCCTCGAAGCGGTCTTCGATGAAGTAGTCGTGAAACGCTTTGCGGTTGTCGATAATGCTCATTTGCGCCAAGCCGGTAAAATCGCCTCATTCTACCCTTTGTGAAAGGCCGTAATGCATAAAGTGCACCGAACCGTCCTTGTACCGTATCCGGCAGCCGATATGTTCGAGCTGGTGGCGAACGTCGAGGACTATCCCAAATTCATGCCCTGGTGCGGTGGTGCGCGCGTGCTTGAACGCACGCCCGAAGGCATGCGCGCGTCGGTCACGATCAACTTCGCGGGCATACGGCAAACCTTTACCACCCAGAACACGCACAGGTACCCGGAGAGCATCCACCTGTCGCTGGTCGACGGGCCTTTCTCGGCGCTGGAAGGCACCTGGGTGTTCCAGCCGCTGGGCGACGACGCCTGCAAGGTGCTGTTCACCCTGGAATACGCGTTCTCCAGCCGGGCACTTGAAATGCTGGTGGGGCCGGTATTCAACCGCATCGCCACCACCTTCATCGATGCGTTTACCCAGCGCGCCGAGC
>CALAGD010000006.1 GCA_937891425.1 uncultured Pigmentiphaga sp. | reverse complement strand
GTCTCATGTTCGGCTACGCCTGCGACGAAACCGTCGACCTCATGCCCGCCCCCATCTGGTATTCCCACCGCCTGGTGCAACGCCAGAGCGAACTGCGTCGTGACGGCCGACTGCCCTGGCTGCGTCCTGACGCGAAGTCGCAGGTCACTTTCCGGTATGTCGATGGCAAACCGGTGGAAGTCGACACCGTGGTGCTGTCCACCCAGCATGCGCCCGAGGTCAGCCTCAGCACCATCCGCGAAGCTGTCATCGAAGACGTCATCAAGAAGTGCATTCCCGACGGCCTGCTCACGTCGAAGACCCGTTACCTCGTGAACCCCACCGGGCGCTTCGTCATCGGCGGGCCGCAGGGCGATGCCGGCCTGACCGGGCGCAAGATCATCGTTGACACCTATGGTGGAGCATGCCCGCACGGTGGTGGAGCGTTCTCGGGCAAGGATCCTTCCAAGGTCGATCGTTCCGGTGCCTACGCCGCGCGTTACGTGGCCAAGAACATCGTCGCAGCGGGTCTGGCGAAGAAGTGCGTCGTACAGGTCAGTTACGCGATCGGCGTGGCGGCTCCCATCAACATCACCGTCAATACGCAGGGTACGGGCGTCATTCCCGACAGCGAAATCGCCCGTCTCGTGTGCGAGCATTTCGATCTGCGTCCGCGCGGCATCATCCGCATGCTCAACCTGTTGCGCCCCATCTATTCCAAGACGGCGGCCTACGGGCATTTCGGGCGTCCCGAGCCCGAATTCACCTGGGAAGCCACCGACCGCGCCGAGGCCCTGCGGCAGGCTGCCGGGCATTGATCCTTTCAGCAGTCAGCGGTTCAGCAACGCGTAGCCAGCCACCGTCTGGCTACGCGTTTGTTTTGGAGCATCCCGCAGTACTGCGGCCCCAGGCGCCGGCGGCATCCCGACACTCAATCAGCTTGGCGCGCTCGCGCGGGCGTAGTACCGTCACAGTTCCCTGAGGAGGGGTTTGCGGAGTAGCGAATGAGGCGATCAATCCGACGATCACTGTTTCCGACGCGGATGCGGATACGGAATCTGCCGGGCGCACGTACAGCAGGCGTGGCCATGGCGGCACTCACCATTTCTGCGGGCGCCTGGGGCGCTGGCCAGGACACCACCCTGGAAGCAGGAACCATGGCGGCACGTCTGGCGGCATGCACGGCCTGCCATGGTGAACAGGGCAAGGCCGGTCCCGACGCCTATTACCCCCGGCTTGCGGGCAAGCCGGCAACCTATCTCTACAACCAGCTGGTTCATTTCAGGGATGGTGAGCGCACATACCAGCCCATGCACCTGCTGCTGCGCACGCTGTCCGACGACTACCTGCGCGAGATCGCCCGCTGGTTCTCCGAGCAGCGGCCGGCATACGATGCGCCTGCCGTCGCGCGCGTGTCACCTGCGGTGATGCAAAGGGGTCAGAAGCTGGCGCTCGAAGGTGATCGGGCTATCGGCGTACCCGCGTGCGTCGCCTGCCACGGCCAGCAGCTGATGGGTGCGGAACCCGGTGTGCCTGGCCTGCTGGGCATTCCGCGGGATTACATCGCGTCGCAATTCGGGGCATGGCTGACGGGCATGCGCAACGCGAAAGCTCCGGATTGCATGAAAGACATTGCCCGCCGCCTGACACCGGAAGATGTCGCGGCGGTAGCCGCATGGCTTGCGGCCCAGCCCGTACCCGAAGGCGCTGGTCCTGCCCCCGAGCGTACGCGTCCGCTTCCGCTCGAGTGTGGTAGCCAGCCCGTGGCCAGGGTCACGCAGGAGGTGCAGCCATGAGTCGAACCGGGCGAATGCTGCTGGCGGTTGTCGTGCTGCTTGCGCTGGTCGTGGGCGTGGCCATGTGGTACGGTGCGCGCGAAAGCCACCAGGGCGCCGGGGCAGCTGCTGCCGACTTCTCCGATCCGGGTCTGATCGAGCGCGGGCGCTACCTCGCGCAGGTCGGCAACTGCATGGGATGCCACACGGCCCCCGGGGGCGCACCGTATTCGGGAGGACGTGCCATTCCCACACCTTATGGCACATTCTTCGGCCCCAACATTACGCCGCATGCCACCACCGGCATCGGCAACTGGACGGCCGACGACTTCTGGCGTGCCTTGCACGACGGCAAGGCGCCCGATGGCACCTTGCTCTATCCCGTTTTCCCCTATCCCACCTATACCAATGTCAGTCGGGAAGACGCCGACGCGTTGTATGCCTACCTGAAATCGCTGCCGCCCATCGACCGGCCGAACCGCGAGCATGAGGTCGCGTTTCCGTACAACCAGCGCTGGCTGCTGAGCCTCTGGCGTGCGGTGCATTTCCGGCCGGGTCCGCTCGACCCCGTGCCGGACCAGTCAGAGCAATGGATACGCGGCCGCTACCTGGTAGAGGGTCTGGCGCATTGCGCGGAATGTCATACGCCCCGTACCCGCTGGGGCGGGCTCGATCGCAGCAAGCATCTGCAAGGCGGCATCATTCCGGGGCAGGACTGGTACGCCACGCCACTCACGGGCGACCCGGTCACCGGATTGGGTGAATGGTCAGCAGACGATATTGCGTCCCTGCTCAAGTCGGGTCTGTCCACACGCAGTCATGCGACAGGTCCCATGGCGGAATCGGTGTACTGGGGATACCAGCATCTTACTGACGGCGACACCGAGGCCATCGCCGCATACCTCAAGTCGTTGCCGGCTGCCGATCTCGAATCCCGCGGCCGGCAGGGCACGCAGGCAGGCGCCAGCGTGCTGGAACTCGGTCGGCAGGTGTATGAGCAGCACTGCGCCCAGTGCCATCGTGCCGATGGGCGTGGTGAACCTGGAGCATGGCCGCCGCTCGCCGGCAATCCATCGGTCGTGGCAGATTCCCCGATAAATGCCGTGCGCGTGGTACTGGATGGCGGGTTCGCTCCCGCCACCACGGGTAATCCGCAACCTCATGGCATGCCACCATATCGCCACGTGCTGAACGACGCGCAGGTCGCGGCGGTGGTCAGCTACATACGTTCGGCCTGGGGGAACCGCACAGGGGCGGTGTCGCTTCCCGAGGCGCGACGCATCCGGGAAGATTCGCGCTAGGCGTGTCGCCAGGTCGGGGGCGCTGTGGCATGTGCTCTGCCCGCTGCCGATGCTGCCAGGTGATATGCTTGGGCCATGAGTTCCAACGATGAAGTGAAAAGGTTCAGCGCAGCGCTGCAGCCGGATGGGAAGGTGCCCCTCCGGCCGCCCCATTCCGCCAGTCCGGTATTCGAAAATACCGATTCTCCTTGTGTTGCGATCTGTTCTACGCTGTTCGATGAAATCTGCCGCGGCTGCGGCCGCACAGCCGCTGAAGTTGCCAACTGGGTCTTCATGTCTGCAGAAGAGAAGCAGCAGGTCTGGACGCGCATCCGCGCACAGGGTTACCCGCGGCGCCCGGGCCGTTAGCAGCACGCCTGCACGACGGCCTGCTCGCGCGTGCGGTCCGGAGCCTGTTCAGGTTTCAACCATTCGCAGCTAACCAGCAAGTCAGGTGGACGGCCGGTCTCCAAAGCCTACGCTCAACATGCTGATTGACCCCCAGACGATGCCTTCGATGGGGAACCAGGCAGGGTCGCCGCCGCTCGCACCGGCGGCATATAGCAGAGGAAGGTAGTGCTCGGGTGTGGGCGCGCTGAGTCGCGCCGCGGGCGTCAGGCTTTCCCATTGACACAGGGCCCGATGATCGCCCCTTTCAAGCGCTGCGCGCACGGCTTGTTCGAATTCCACGGCCCAGGGGTATGGCGGCATGGCGTCGGTACGCTGGGCAGCGCGCAGGTTGTGCACGATGTTCCCGAACCCGATGATCAGGACCCCTTCATCGCGCAGAGGCTGCAGGCGTTGCGCCAGCTGGTAGTGCTGTTCGGGGTATAGGGTAGCGTCCAGGCTGAGCTGGACGACGGGGATGTCGGCCTGCGGGTACATATGCACCAGGACCGACCAGCTACCGTGGTCGAGTCCCCACACTTCCTCGTCCAGTGCCACGGGTTGGGGGCTGAGCAGTTCGCGAACTCGTTCGGCCAGGAGCGGGCTGCCCGGAACCGGGTACTGGATTTCGTACAGGGCGGGCGGGAAACCCCAGAAGTCGTGAATGGTGCGCGGGTGGTTCATGGCGGTGACGGCCGTGCCTGCGGTTTCCCAGTGCGCAGAAATGGCCAGAATGGCAGCGGGACGCGGGAGCGCCGGCCCCAGTGCCTTCCAGGCTCGCGAAAACTGCGTGTCGAGGATGGCATTCAGCGGTGAGCCGTGGGCAATGAACAAGCTTGGCATTCGGTGCGGGTACGGCATGGAAACCTCGAGCTAGGGCGTAGTATCACTGGTGGGTACCCGTGCCTCCACGCCGCAGGTCCCCTGGTTCTGAAAGCCCAGGTGCCTGGCGAGCCAGGGCAGGGCAGTATCCAGTTCGGCCTTCAGGGTGTAGGGCGGGTTGATGACAAATACCCCGCTGCCACGCGTGCGTCGGCCGGTGCGGCCCAGCGGGTCTACCGACAGCTGCACATCCAGCCAGTTCTTCACTGGCAGGTCACGCAACTGTGCCACCAGTTGCTGGCATTCACGTCGGCTCAGGATGGGATACCACACCACATAACATCCGGTGGCAAAACGTTTGACCGCGTCCTTGAGGACAGTGACGACACGCCGGTAATCGTGCTTGTCTTCGTATGGCGGGTCGATGAGTATCACTGCGCGCCGGGAGGGCGGGGGCAGGTGCGCCTTCAGCGCGTTGAACCCGTCGGTTGCCTGTGCCTGTACGCGACGCTGCTGGGTACGCCCGAACCTGCGCAGGTTCTCAAGCAGGATATTGATCTCGTTGGGGTGCAGCTCGAAGAGCCGGAGGCGGTCCTGCTCGCGCAAGACATGCATGGCCAGCCACGGCGAGCCCGGGTACACGCGTAGCCGTCCGTCGGGATTCATCTTGCGCAGGATCGCGACGTAGTCGGCGAGCAGGGCCGGCAGCCGGGGCTCGCTCCACAGCTTCTGCGCGCCCTGCACGAACTCGGCCGTCTTCGTGGCCCAGGCGCTCTCCAGCGAATAGAGTCCCGCACCGGCGTGGGTGTCGATGTAGTAGAAGGCCGTGTCTTTCTGCGTGTAGTACAGGAGTATGCGCGTGAGAATGCTGTGCTTGAGCACGTCGGCATGGTTGCCGGCGTGGAATGCGTGTCGGTAACTGAACATAGGCGTGTCTCGCGGCTGCAGGTGGGACTATAACGCGAGTCGGTTTCGCAGTGCCCGCGGCACGTCCCTGATCGTGACCCGCCGGCAAGCTACGTCGCTGGGTTACAATAAACGTTTGCGCCCCGGTAGCTCAGTGGATAGAGCACCTTCCTCCTAAGAAGGGGGTCACACGTTCGATCCGTGTCCGGGGCGCCAGCCTACTGTGCCCCCGCACCGGGGCGTCGGAACACCCTCCAGCTCCTGCTTTCCCAAGGCTTGCCCAGCAGCACGGTGCTCGTTACCGCCCAGGTGCTCAGCACGCGATCCAGAACGATGGGCAACAGCACTCCCGCCGCCATCGCCCCCGCAAACAGCAGCGGAACCTGGTCAATTCCCAGCCGGGTGAGGACGATGCGCGCACCTGCGGTTCCGAACACATGAAACAGATAGATGGAGTATGAATATCGGCCCGTCGCTGCCAGCCAGCTGACTGACCAACCCAATGTATAGAGGAAGATGATGCTGAGGGCGGAATAGGCCTGCCCCCAGTAACTGCCCGGTGTAAAGTCGATGCCCTCGGGTGGACGCTGCTCAAGGACAATGCATGTCAGCACCATCAGCGCCAGCGCCAGCAGGGGCCAGCCGCGCAGCAGCAGCTTCCCGGCCTGGTTCTCATGCCGGCGCAGCAGCATGCCCATGAGGAAATACGGCAGCAGGTACAGCGCCCCGTTGATCGAGAAAATGTTGGTCTCGAACCGGAAATGGGAGAACACCAGGAAGACCACCGCGGTAGCAAATGTCAGCTTCCAGGTGCGATTCAGCCAGCCCAGCGCATCTACCAGGAATACCAGCGTGATGATGAGGACGATCGACTGCAGGAACCAGAAGTGTTCGTAGGGCAGCAGCCAGTAAAGCCAGTCGAACCCCGCATCGCTTCGATTGACGCCGGGCATGGCCAATTGTGCGCACTGGTAGAGCAGGCCTACGGATAGCAGTGGAAACAGAAGTCGGCGCGCCTTGCCGCGCAGAAACCTGCCAGCGTCCTGGAAGCCTGCAGGGGGTCGCAAGGCATAGACATATCCGGAAAGAAACGTGAACAGCGGCATGCGCAGATAGACGAGTGAGTCGGAAATGATCCGCAGCATGTGGTCGTCAGGCAGGCGCAGGCCGCGCGAACCGTCGCCGATGCCGTGGTAGGCGACCAGCAGGAGGCAGGCGATTCCCCGCAAGGTGTCGATATGGCTATCTCTGCGGTGCATGGGCAGCGTGCTCCATAAGCGAGTTCTTGTGAACCGGCATGTCAACGGGAACGTCCCGAGGAGTTGGCGGGCTGGATTGACCTGCCTGACACGAATGTGCCGTGCGCCGGAGAGGGGCCGCGGTTCGAGTGTCGCTGGCGCTTCAGCGACACCGTGCAGCGCGGCTGATCAGGACGCTGATCTCAATGCAGCCAGCAGCCCCAGCAGCGAGGCCGCACTCAAGCCGCGATCCCCGGGCAGTTCGCCATCGGGTGTGAGCCGGTCGATGGCCATGGGCATGAAGCGGGCGAGCATTTCAAGTACTTCGCTGCTTTCTTGACCCGAGTCCTGGGCCAACTGCTCGATCATGAAGGCGCCAAGCACACCTTGCAGTTGTTCCACTGTAACGGGAAGGTTGGGCCCGGTGCTGATCCATGAAGCCACGATCTCGCCCAGACCGTTCTGCTGAAAGGCTGCAACCAGTCCGTTCAGCCCACCAGGATACTTGCGCACCTGCTTCAGCAGAGCCGGCAGCAATGCAGCGGCGCGGTTGGTGTCCTCGTGGTTCGCATCGCCAGCAAGCAATGCCAGAGCGGAGAGCAGATTCTTGGTTCAAATCAGAGTGCGACGATGGTCTTTCAGCCCGGGACTACGGGCCGTCATGACGGTGATGCCCAAGGGCGTGCCACAGGTGTACGGTGTACTTCGCGACAGCGGCGCTGCGCGTGCGCCGTGCCAGCCGCATGGGGAAACTGCCTGTGATTCGCCACAGCCAGTTTGCCACAATTGG
>CALAGD010000005.1 GCA_937891425.1 uncultured Pigmentiphaga sp. | reverse complement strand
TTGTCGCGCACAGGGTCAGGTGGCACAGGAACGAGGCGTTCGCTTCGTCGACGCACCAGAACCCCTGGCGGCGGATCAGATACTTGTGAATGTTCTCGGCATATGTGCCAGAGAAGTGCTGCGATACGGTTTCCTGACGTACGGTGAGCAGGTTGATGCTGAATTTTTCGGTTTCCCTCACGCGCCGGGCCGTTCGGCTGCCTTTTCGCGCACAGAATGACAGCAGCTGCGGTTCGAGGCTGACGGACGTCAGCGAGTTGATGGTCATGCCATCGGGCAATGCACCATCACCGGCAAGACAGACCGCCACGCCCGTTGGATATCGCCCGAACATGCGACGATACCGCTGAGTGTCATCTTCATCGAAGAGCATGCCCGCATCCTGTTCGGTGAATGTCCGGCGACACGGGCCAGCCCGGTTGCACGAGAACTAGTTCCCCAGAAGATTCCTGCGCACGTGCAGCAGGTGCTCACGCATCCGCGTACGGGCAAGGTCCGGGTCGCGTTGCCGCAACGCGAGGACGATACCACGATGCTCGCGCTGATACGCAGCGCGCCGTTCGGGCGTAAGGCTGCGCCGCTTCAGCGCGCCCCAGTCGCCGTGCGCGCGTGCCCGATTCATGACAGCAAACACCTGCTCGACAAAGCCGTTGTGCGTCGCCAGCGCAATGGCCCTATGCAGTTCGGCGTCCCAGTACTCGAACTGTTGCAGCGTTTCGGCGGCTTCAGCCTGCTCGCAGCATTTGTCCATGTATTCGAAATCGGCGCTGGTGGCGTTGCTGACGACCAGCTCGGCAATCGCCGGTTCGAACAGCAGACGGGCTTCCATGAGCTCTGCCGGACTGATGGCCGCTTCGCGGGAACCTGCGGCATCTTCTGCCAGTAGCAGGGGCGCCTGGTCGGTGACATAGGTGCCGCTGCCTACGCGCTGTTCGATGAGCCCGCGCTCACGCAGCTCACTCAGCACCCGCCGCACCACTGTGCGGCTGAGCACGAACTGCTCGCTGAGCTGACGTTCGGTTGGAAGGCGCTGCCGGGGCGCCCAGCGTCCCGTGCGCAGATTCTGAATCAGGTAGTCTTCCAACTGAAGGGCGGGATCTGACATGGCAGCACGAAGAACTGGCGATGCTGAGGGGCCCTGCTGCGCCCCCGCTACGCGACCTGACACCGGCCCAGCGCGGACCGGTACCTGCCCAAGGGGGTTACGCAAAAGCGCCAGCATTGTACCTGCCGGACTGCAAATGAACGAGGGGCGCACGGTGCACGCAGCCCCTCGCGGCAAAGCGGTGCCCCGCTCATTGCTCACCACCTGGGGCACCCTGCCGAAACATGCAGGCGCTTATTCCACTTTGCCGATGGTTCTTACGGCTTTTTCGAGTTGCGCTGCGTCGGTCAGCCAGTACTCACGGAACTCTGGCGCGTCCTGGTAGAGGATGGGGCTGCCGGCACCCTGGATGATTTCCCTGACCTTCGGGTCGTGTGCGGCAGCATTCACTGCTTCACGCAGCTTCTGGACGATCGGCTCGGGGGTACCGGCGGGCACGAATACGCCGGACCACTGAGCAAAGGTGACGGGCAGCCCGAGCTCTTTCAGGCTGGGAACGTCGGGCAGCGCTTCAAGGCGCCCATCGCCCCAGTGTGCCAGGGCACGTACTTTGCCGGCCTTGATATGTTGCACGATGGATGCGGGGCCAGTGGAGAGCGCCTGGACCTGTCCGCCCAGCAAGGCGATGACCGCCGGACCCGCACCGGAGAACGGCACGTGCTGCAGATTCTTCAGATCGGCGGCGGCGCGCAGCATTTCCATGGGCACATGCATGGTGCCGTAGTTGCCCGACGAACCGTAATAGATTTCCTTGTTGCCCGACCGGGCTGCCTCGAAGAACTCCTGTGCGGTTTTCCAGGGGCTGTCGGCAGGCACCACCAGTACGGTGGGGTCGGCGGTGATCCGGCCAATTGGTATGAATTGGTCGAGCTTGTACATCGGACTGCGGCCGAGGATCTCGTCGGCCACAGGAATGATGGAAATGGAGGACAGCGCCATGAGGATGGTGTAGCCATCCGGTTTGGCGCGCGCGGCAGCTGCCATGCCGATGCCGCCGCCGGCACCCGAACGGTTCTCGATGACGACCGGCTGCCCCAGGTAACGCCCCATGGCGTCGGCGACGGGGCGTGCCACGGTATCGGCAACGCCCCCTGGCGGGAATGGCACGATCATGGTAATGGGTCGGTTGGGGTAGTCCTCCTGGGCGGCTCCCGTGCCTGCCAGACCCATTGCCAGCACACTGGCGAGCGCCAGTTTCTTCAACAGCCTCATCACGTTCCTCCTTGTTATGTAGTCTTGACGAAGCAATCTGCCTTACGGCCGGAACGGCTCAGGCGACGCGGTTCACGAGCCGTCCGATGCCGTCGACTTCCACCACGATTTCGTCGCCGCTCTTCAGGAACTGCGGCGGATTCAGGCCGATGCCCACCCCTGCGGGTGTGCCGGTGGCGATGACGTCGCCCGGCTGCAGCGCGATGCCCGCGGAAATGGTTTCGATGAGCGTGGGAATGTCGAAGATGAGGTCGCGGGTGTTGGCGTTCTGACGCAATTCACCGTTGACCCTGCAGGAAATATTCAGGGTGCTGCCATCGACCTCGTCGCGCGTGACCAGCACCGGACCCATGGGGCAGAACGTATCGAGCGACTTGCCGAGGAACCATTGGCGGTGCCGATGCTGCAGGTCGCGCGCGGTCACATCGTTGACCAGGGTGTAGCCGAAGACGTGATTCAGGGCGTCGGCCTTGCGGATGCCGCGGCCACCACGGCCGATGACGACAGCCAGCTCGGCTTCGTAGTCGAGCTGCTCGGTCAGTCCGGAATGGGGCATGATGCTGGCCAGGTGGCCGATGGCTGAACTGGGCGCCTTGGTGAAAACGACCGGCGCCGTGGGCACCACTTCACCGCCCGAAGAGCTGTCGAACCCCGACTTCTCGAACTCACGCGCATGTTCGTAGTAGTTCTTGCCCACGCAGAAAATGTTGCGCGATGGCAGGACGGGGGGAAGCCATTGTGCATCGCCTACGGGCTGCCAGCCGTCTGGGTTGGCCAGCCGGTTGGCGTAGGCGTCGAAATCCTGGATGACGGCTTTCATGTCGCGTACCGGCTCGCCGTTGGGCGCCAGCACCGGCACGTAACGTTCGTTGTCGGGAGAAATGAGGACGACTTGCGGCTGGCCGCCAATTGCGAGCGTAGCAAAGCGCATGCAACACCTATGTAACTATGTATATCCGGGAAACGTGCGCGGGCATGGCTGCCCGATTGGTTCTGTTTGGTTTAAATTGGAAACCTAATTGATCCAAATATACGCAACCCGCCGGGGGGCGTCAATCGCAACGAGTGCGGCCACCTGGCCCGCTGGAGAGCCCGCCTGTCATCCACACGGCCACGTGGCCGGTGGTGGCACATGCTGCATCATCTTATGCAGCGGTGGAACAACCTTATTACTGTTCCGCCTTAATGTTTCGGGAAATGTATTACTGAACAAAGATTTGTTCGTGATCGCCCGGCAACGGCGGACAATTGGGCCAGGCTTTCATACCGCAATCTGTTCTGACTGGAAACCATGCCGGGCCCTGGACATTTATACACGCCCCCTCCTCCGACACCGCTGACACCTGCGACAGCAGCCCGCTGGCATGCGTTGCTATCACGCCTCACGCTGATCGCGCGCAAGCATCCGGATGCAGCACTGGCGTCATCACTGGGAGCCGAAGACATGGTGCTGACACACGCAATTCTCAGCGAACAGCTGCCCATTGAGGTGTTCACGCTGGATACCGGTCGCCTGCACTCGGAAACGCTGCAGATGCTTGCCGTGCTGCGCAACCATTACGGGCGCGACATCACGGTGTATCACCCCGACCCGCAAAGCGTGGAAGCGCACGTAGCCCAATACGGCGAGTACGCCTTCTATGACAGCGTGGATCTGCGCAAAGCCTGCTGCAACATTCGCAAGGTCGAGCCTTTGCGCAGGGCCCTCGCCGGGCGTTCCGCCTGGATTACGGGACAGCGCCGCACCCAGGCCGTAACGAGGGCAGACCTGCCCGAAGAAGAACAGGACATGGTATTCGGCCTGTACAAGTTCAATCCGCTGGCGGCCTGGAGCGACGAAGACGTATGGGCGGTCATCCGTGCCCTGCACATCCCCTACAACCCGCTGCACGACCGGGGCTATCCGTCGATCGGGTGCGAACCCTGCACGCGCGCGATTCGGCCAGGGGAAGACGTGCGCGCCGGTCGCTGGTGGTGGGAATCGTCCGACTCGAAAGAGTGCGGACTGCACGCAACCAACCTGGAACGGGCACGCGCCTGAGTGACCGTTCGCGCGTCTGGCCTGCCGGTTGCGCGGCAGGCTGTGCCCCCATCACGGTTCCCGACGCCTCGCAGGACATCACCGAATCAGCAATTCAACGCCAAGGATGTTGCCATGACTCAAGCCGTGAGCCGCGCTTCCCGCACTCACCTGGACTGGCTCGAATCGGAAGCCATCTACATTTTGCGGGAGGTCGCCGCAGAGTGCGAGAATCCCGCCCTGCTGTTCTCGGGCGGCAAGGATTCCGTCGTCCTGTTGCGCCTGGCCGAGAAGGCCTTTCGTCCGGGCAGGTTTCCCTTTCCGCTCCTGCACATCGACACCGGGCATAACTTCGAGGAAGTGATCGCGTTTCGTGACGCACGCGCCCAGGAGCTGGGCGAACGCCTGATCGTGCGCAGTGTGGAAGACTCCATTCGCCGCGGCACCGTCGTGCTGCGTCACGAGAATGAATCGCGCAATGCGGCACAGGCCGTCACCCTGCTGGAGGCGATCGAAGAATTTGGCTTCGACGCATGCATTGGCGGTGCGCGCCGCGATGAAGAGAAAGCGCGCGCGAAGGAACGCATCTTTTCGTTCCGCGATGAATTCGGCCAGTGGGATCCGAAGGCCCAGCGGCCCGAGCTCTGGCACCTGTACAACGCACGGGTGCACAAGGGCGAGCACATGCGCGTCTTCCCCATTTCGAACTGGACGGAGCTGGACGTGTGGCAGTACATCGAGCGCGAGAACCTGAGCCTGCCCTCGCTGTATTACAGCCATGTGCGCCCGGTCGTGCGCCGGCGCGGCCTGCTGGTGCCGGTGACGCCGCTGACCCCTCCCCAGGATGGCGAGCAGGTAGAACACCTGCGGGTGCGCTTCCGTACCGTCGGCGACATTTCCTGCACCTGCCCGGTGCAGTCCGACGCGAGCACGCCAGCCGAGATCGTGGCGGAAACCGCCATGACCAACATTACCGAGCGGGGTGCCACGCGCATGGATGACCAGACATCGGAAGCCTCGATGGAACGCCGCAAACGGGAAGGCTACTTCTGACGCATGGGCACGACTATTGAACACCCCCGGGGCGTACAGTCGCTGTGCACCCGGGCTGAACGGGACGTTTTCATGAACGCTGTTAACGAGTCACTTCTTCCCGGCGAGACCACGGTTCTTCGCTTCATTACGGCGGGTTCGGTAGATGATGGCAAGTCCACCCTGATTGGCCGCCTGCTTTACGACAGCAAAGGCGTGTTCGTCGATCAGCTGGAAGCGGTGTCCCGCGCCAAGCACAAGCGCGTGCAGGGCGACGGCATCGACTTTGCCCTGCTCACCGATGGCCTTGAAGCGGAACGTGAGCAGGGCATCACGATCGACGTGGCATACCGCTACTTCGCCACGCCGCTACGCAAGTTCATTGTGGCCGACGCCCCGGGCCATGAACAGTACACTCGTAACATGGTCACCGGCGCGTCCACTTCCGACGCAGCCATCATCCTCATCGACGCTACCCGTGCCGCCGACGGCAAACTGCTTGCGCAGACCAAGCGGCACAGTGCGCTGGTGCATCTGCTGGGGATCCGGCACGTGGTGGTTGCCGTCAACAAGATGGATCTGCTGGGATGGGATCGGGCGGCGTTCGATCGCATCCACGCAGCCTACACGGAACTGGCCGAGCGCATCGGCATCGCCCGGTTCCATATGCTGCCGATCTCCGCGCTGCATGGCGACAACGTGGTCCATCCATCGACCAACACACCGTGGTATGACGGTGTGCCGTTGCTGCGCCTGCTGGAAACCCTGAAGCCCAACGCCGTGGCACTGCACCACCCGTTGCGTCTGCCGGTGCAGTGGGTCGTGCGGCATGGGGGCGACAGCACCGAGCACTTCCGCGGTTATGCCGGCCGTCTGGAAGCCGGCACGCTTCGGGTCGGCGACGACATCGCGGTGCAGCCGTCGGGCATGACGGCCCGCGTAGCGCGCATCGTGCGCTCGCTGAACGATGTGGACGAGGCGGTGGCGGGCGATTCCGTCGTGTTGGTGCTGGATCGCGATATCGATGTATCGCGCGGCGATGTCCTGGTGCACCAGGATGCACCTGCCCGGGTCGACCGACGCTTCGAGGCTGACCTGTGCTGGCTGGATTCCCAGCCCCTGAATCCGGCGCGCAAGTATCTCCTGCGGCATGGTACGCGGCTGACCAGTGCACGCATCGACGCCATGCAAGCACGGCGCGACATCCACACCCTGCAGGAAATCGACGGCGCGGATGGGACCTTCAACATGAACGATATCGGCCGGGTCTCGCTGACCACGCGCGAGCCGCTGGTATTCGAGCCGTATGCCCACCTGCCAGCCGCCGGTGCGTTCATCCTGATCGACGAAGCCACGCACCAGACGGCGGCTGCCGGGATGATCC
>CALAGD010000004.1 GCA_937891425.1 uncultured Pigmentiphaga sp. | reverse complement strand
CGTCCGCGCTATCCTTCCCCGCCCTGAACGGCGGGGATTGTCGCGCACAGGGTCAGGCGCAATGCATGCGTGGATGCTGCGTAAAAAAAGGGCCCGAGGCCTTGCGGCTTCGGGCCAAATCCACCAAAGGAGGAGGGTGGAGGAGACACTTGGGGATGCCGAAACACCAACTGTTTGCTGCTGTGTTTCGACGTCCGACAAGTGAATTATAGAGAATCCGGTTGTGCAATGCAAGAGCCGGTTGGTGTCCTTGCAAGCGTGTTTGTGATGTTTTGGAAACAAGGCAACAGCCTAAAAATTACATTTGATTTCAATAGGTTATGTTATCTTAGTGTTAACCCTAGGGGTTGGAAAGCGCATCAAAAGTTACATATAGTTGCAATTTAGTGGAGTATTCTAAGGGTTTGTCCGGAGCGATTGCCCCATGCCAAAATCACATGATGTTGCAATGCAACATGGGCGGCGGGAGCAACATCCGTCTTCCAGAATTCATTCGATCGATTCCATTGAGTTTCATCTGGAGAGTGAGGTCTTATCGTGCAATGCACAGTGAGTTGGGGTGGTCCCCGGGGAATGTTGTTTACGGCGCAGACAGGCAGCGGCCATGTGGTGAACATGGATGGCGCGCCCGAGGGTGGCGGGCAGAACCTGGCGCCACGTCCCATGGAAATGCTCCTGGCCGGTGCCGGCGGCTGCACGGCCTACGACGTGGTACTTATTCTGAAACGCGGTCGGCACGATGTACGCGAGTGTTCCGTGTCCCTCGAGGCCGACCGGGCAGAGACTGATCCCAAGGTGTTCACGCGTATCCACATGCGTTTCACCGTGCGCGGCAAGAGCGTGCCGCCAGCGGCGGTCGAGCGCGCGGTCAAGCTCTCGCACGAAAAATACTGCTCGGCAACCGCCATGCTGGAGAAGACGGCGGAAGTTACCTGGGACGTGGTGGTGGAAGAAGTGTGATCCAACGCGGGCGCGTACTTGCGCCCGTGGATTAACCGCTGCTGCGCCGGCTGGAGCGCCGCAGCAGCGGCACGAGGGGATACGACTTACGCCTTGGCCTTCAGCACGCCCCGACGCATCTGGTCGAGTTCGATCGATTCGAACAGCGCCTTGAAGTTGCCTTCACCGAAGCCTTCGTTACCCTTGCGCTGGATGATCTCGAAGAAGATCGGGCCGATCATGTTTTCCGTGAAGATCTGCAGCAGCAGTCCGCCCCCGGGTGCGCCATCGATCAGGATGCGGTTCTTCTGCAGTAGCGCAACATTTTCTCCATGGTTGGGAAGACGCTTGTCGATCAGCTCGTAATAGGTGTCGGGCGTGTCGAGGAAGCGCACGCCATTGGCCTTCAGCTGCTCTACCGTGGCGTAGATGTCATCGGTGGCCAGCGCCAGGTGCTGGATGCCTTCGCCGCCGTATTGGTCCAGATACTCCTGGATCTGGCCAGGCTCGTCCTTGCCTTCTTCATTGATGGGGATGCGGATCTTGCCGCAGGGTGAGGTCATGGCCTTGGACTTCACTCCAGTCACCTGGCCTTCAATATCGAAATAGCGGATCTCGCGGAAGTTGAAGAGGCGCTCGTAGAACCGTGCCCACTCGAGCATGCGGCCCCTGTACACATTATGGGTGAGGTGATCCAGCGCTACCAGGCCAGCGCCCTTGTGGTTCATGTCGGCTGCGGCATTGGCCGGGTCGATCGGCACGAAGTCGACATCGTAAATGCTGATGTCGCCAATGCCGCCACTCTGGCCATTCTTGCCTTGCCAGCGGTCGACAAGGTAGATGAGCGAATCGCCGATGCCCTTGATCGCAGGGATATTCAGCTCCATGGGGCCGTGACGGCCTTCGAAGCCCCAGGCACCGAGTTCCAGCGCGCGTTTGTACGCAGCCGCGGCGTCCTGCACGCGGAACGCGATCGCACAGATGGAGGGTCCGTGCAGGCGGGCAAACCGCTGGGCAAAGGAGTCTGGCTCGGCATTCACGATGAAATTGATGCCGCCCTGGCGATAGAGGGTGACGTTCTTGTGGCGATGCCGCGCAATGGCCTTGAACCCGAGGGTTTCGAAGACCTTGGCAAGCATGGCGGGATCAGGTGCAGCGAACTCGACGAATTCAAAACCATCTGTGCCCATGGGGTTGTCCCAAGGTTCGAAACGGCTGGTCTCCATACGTGGCTCCGTTGATGTTGAACGATGGGCAGGATGACTGCCCGCAATCCGTGTGCCGCAAGGTCATGCCGGCCCGGCCCTTCGCGAGGCGCCGGACACGGTGTTCTCAGAGGAGAACATTGTAGGAATGATGGCGGGGCAAGTTATTGCGATTTATGCCTGCATATGACGCGTACAGGCAATAAAATCAAATTTTTGGCTTTGCTTGGGGCAGAAAATGCCAGAAATTGAACTCGACCGCATAGACCGGCGCATTTTGCAGGAGTTGCAGCGCGACGGGCGCCTAAGCAACCAGGCCCTGGCCGAACGCGTTGCCCTGTCGCCCAGCCCGTGTCTGCGTCGGGTGAAGCGGCTGGAGGAACTGGGTGTCATACGCCAGTACACCGCGTTGCTTGATCCTGAGAAAGTGGGCTTCGGACTCACCGGGTTCATCGAGGTGCGTCTGCAGAAGCACGCGGGGGGCAGCCACAGTCCCATTACCGAATTCACGCGCGACGTACAGACGTGGCCCGAAGTAATCCAGTGTTATGCGACCACGGGCGACATGGACTATCTGTTGCGCGTGCATGTGCGTGATCTCGCGCATTTCTCCCGCTTCGCTCTGGATACGCTCATGCACCACCCGTCGGTGGTCGACATGCGATCCTCGTTCATCCTGAAGGAAATCAAGAACACTACGGTGCTCGAAGTCTAGGGTGCTGCCGCAAGCGTGCTGCCCCGGGTATGACGGGAGGATCGCAGGCGGGCCGCTCGGGTGACTTGCGTGCCACGGCAGACACGCAGGATGCAGCGCAACGTCGCGCTTTCGCCACGGAATATCCCCCGCAGGGTGCGGCGCGGGGGTGTTGCACCGCGAAATGCGCATGACGAGGCGGTCCGGCACGTGACCGGCCTGTGGTCGAGTTGATAGAATGCCGCGTTATGAATGAACCGGCCGCACCCAGCTCGAATGACGACGTGATCCTGGCGTTTCACGACGTCAGCGTCGGCTACGGGGACAGAACCATATTGCAAGGCATCAATATTCGTGTCCCGCGGGGCCAGGTGGTCACGCTGCTGGGAGGTTCTGGCTCGGGCAAGACTACATTGCTGCGTGCCGCCACCGGACAGATCCGTGCACAGTTGGGGAAGGTTATCGCGCTGGGGCACGATCTCGCGCAGGTCAGCCCGGCCCAGTTGCAGCAGATTCGGCAGCGCATGGGAGTGCTGTTCCAGCAGGGTGCGCTCTTCACCGACCTCACAGTGTTCGAGAATGTGGCGTTCGGACTGCGCGAACACACCACCATGTCGGAGGCGGAGATCTGCGAGCGCGTGCTCGAGCGTCTGCATGCGGTTGGCCTGCGCGGTGCGGCTCACCTGCACACCGACGAGATCTCAGGAGGTATGGCGCGGCGCGTGGCGCTTGCCCGGGCGATCGTGCTCGATCCCGAGCTCATCCTGTACGATGAACCGTTCGCAGGGCTGGATCCCATCGCCATGGGCATCACGGCCCAGCTTATCCGGCAGATGGCCGACCAGCTGGGGTGTGCTTCCGTTCTCATTACGCACGACATCCAGGAGTCGTTTGCCATTTCCGATTACGTCTATCTGATCGGGCAGGGTACGTTCAAGGCCTGGGGAACACCCGAAGAGATCCGGGCCAGCCGTGATCCGTATGTCCAGCAGTTCCTGCAGGGGTTGCCCGACGGGCCGGTGGCGTTTCATTACCCCGAGTCGGCGGAGTTTCGTGTCTGGCTGCAGCAGCAGGCGTGCAGCGAGGGCAAGAGGCGTTCATGAACCGTATCATCGAATTCGTTGCCCGCGTCGGCGCCACGTCCCGCGAGGTCGTCAGCGGGCTCGGGTTCTTCGCCCGTTTCGTCTGTGCCTTGCTTGCCCGCAGCAGCATCATATGGCAGCGTCCGCGGTTGCTCGTGCAACAGCTGCATTTCGTAGGCAACCATTCGCTGCTGATCATTGCCGTCTCGGGAACGTTCGTGGGGTTCGTCCTGGGGCTGCAGGGGTACTACACCCTCAGCATGTTCGGGTCGGAAGACGCATTGGGACTCATGGTCACCCTGTCGCTCACGCGCGAACTGGGACCGGTCGTCACCGCGCTGCTCTTCGCCGGGCGTGCGGGCACCTCGCTGACGGCAGAGATCGGGCTGATGAAGGCGGGCGAGCAACTGGCGGCCATGGAAGTCATGGCGGTCGACCCGCTGCGGCGCGTGCTGGTGCCACGCTTCTGGGCGGGCACGATCGCGATGCCGATACTGGCGGCCGTTTTTTCCATGGTGGGCGTGCTTGGCGGATGGTTCGTGGGTGTCATCATGATCGGTGTGGACGCCGGGTCGTTCTGGTCACAGATGCAGAACGGGGTCGATGTGGTCGATGACGTGCTCAACGGTTTCATCAAGAGCGTGGTATTCGGCGTTGCGGTTACGCTGGTTGCACTCTATGAAGGATGGGACGCCCGGCCTACGCCTGAAGGGGTTGCGCGGGCGACCACGCGCACCGTGGTCACTGGCTCGCTGGTGGTATTAGGTCTCGATTTCGTGTTGACCGCTCTGATGTTCGGCAACTGACCCGGAGTTTTCTCAATGTCTCGTAGCAAAGTCGATTTCTGGGTGGGCCTGTTCGTGCTCCTAGGGGGGATCGCGCTCGTGTTTCTGGCCCTGCAGGCGGGCAATCTCACGACGTATTCGTTCAGGCCAACCTATACCCTCACGGCCAGCTTCAACAACATCGGCGGTCTGAAGGCGCGGGCAGCGGTGCGCAGTGCCGGCGTGGTCGTGGGCCGCGTCGAAAGCATCGGGTTTGACAACGAAACCTTCGAGGCAGTCGTGACGATGCGCATCGAAGACGGTTATCGTTTCCCTGCAGACACGTCGGCCAGTATTCTTACATCGGGGCTGTTGGGCGAGCAGTACATTGGTCTCGATCCGGGCGGCGACGACAAATATCTCGCGAATGGCGACCGCGTGATGTACACGCAAAGCGCGGTCGTGCTCGAAAACCTGATCAGCCAGTTCCTGTACGGCATGGCGGGCAGCGCGGGTTCAGGGTCGGCTCCGGCTGACGCTGCGATCCCTGGTACATCTACAGAAGAACACAAATGACCTTTCCTTCGATACGCATTTGGGCCATTTTGAGCGGCTGCATGGTGCTTGCGGGTTGCGCCACGGCGCCTGGCAAGGACGATCCGAGTGATCCTCTCGAAAGCATCAACCGGCCCATTTTTGAGTTCAACGATACCGTCGACCGGGCGGTCGTCCGCCCCATCGCCGAGATGTACGTTGAGGTGGTGCCGCACCCGGTCCGTAGCTGCGTATCGAATTTCTTCGGCAACCTGGGCGACCTCTGGTCGTCAGTGAACAGCTTCCTGCAGGGACGTGTGCCCGATGGCATCAACTCGTTGGGCCGGGTGCTCATGAACACGACGATCGGAGGACTCGGTTGCTTCGATCGCGCGTCGGAAGTCGGGGTGGCAAAGATCCACAACGATTTCGGCGTCACGCTCGGCGTGTGGGGCATTGGTTCCGGGCCTTATCTGGTACTGCCCTTCATCGGCCCGAGCTCGTTCCGCGACGGTGCCGGGTTGGCGGTGGATGCCTACGCAGGGCCGGTGGGGCAGGTGCGCGAGGTGCGGGTACGTAATTCGCTGTGGGCAGTGGCGGGGCTCAACACCCGCGCCAATCTGCTGCAGGCTGGCGACATGGTTGATCAGCTCGCGCTCGATTCGTATACCTTCGTGCGCGATGCCTACCTGCAGCGGCGCCAGCGACTGATAGCAGGCGACCTTGAGGATCTGCCCGATTACTCGCTGCCCGATTATGACGATCCCGAGGATGATGCCAGTGACGCAGAGTCTGGGGCCGATGATGAAGCTGACGCCCCGGCGGAGAAACCCGCCGGCACCCCGGTTGCAGACGATACGCGCTCGACGGCTGATGTCGAAGGCGTCCGGCGGGCAGCCGGGGGCGCGCGCCAGCCTCCGGACACTGCGGTGAGCGTCATCCGGCAACGTGCGTCGGTCAACTGATTCCTGATGTGAGACACATGACGTTATTCCATTACCTGGCCCGCGTGGGCCGTTCCAAGTCCCTGTCCCGGCGTCGGTTTTGCATGGCCTTTTTCATGGCCACGACAGCAATGCTGTGCGCAGCCACCCTGACCATGCACGGTCGTGCACTGGCCCAGGAGCCTGATCCCAACGGCGACCCGCAGACGTTTGTCGAACAGGTCGCGGATCGCATGCTGCGTGTGCTCAAGTCCGACAGTCGCCTGCAGAGTGGCGACATCGCGCGCATCAACGAAGCGGTGGACGAGTACGTCATGCCATACGTTGACTTCGAGAAAACCACCCGGCTGGCGGCAGGCCGCTACTGGCGTGAAGCCACCCCGAAGCAACGCCAGGCGCTGATTGACGCGTTCCGGGGCACCCTCGTTCGCACCTACGCGGGTGCGTTCCGGCAGGTGAACCCTGACACGCGCATCGAGATGCTGCCGTTCCGGGGTGATCCCAAGGCGAACGACGTGGTGGTGCGCAGCCGCGTAATTCCGGGGCAGGGCGCGCAGCCCGCGGCGGTAGAGTACCGGCTCGAGCGCACGCCCAAAGGCTGGCGCGTATACGACCTCAGCGTCGAGGGCATCTGGCTGATCCAGAACTACCGTAACCAGTTCGCAACCCAGATCCAGCAATCGGGTATCGACGGCCTGATCGCCGCGCTCAATGCGCGCAATCAGTAGGCTGGCGGGTCTGCTCCGGGCCCGGCCGAAGGGCGTGGTCCGCAGCAATGCCCGGAACGCCTTTACGACAGCTGGTAAGCTTGGCAGGGGCGCCCGGTCGCCTGGGCAAGTTGTGTCCAGGTCAAGAACCAGGTACGTCCTATAATTGAAGTCCTGGCTCCCGTACCCCAACCATGACCGCTGCTGTTTCAGTCGAAAACCTGTCCAAGATCTATTATCCGCGTCGTCGCTGGCTCGACCGCTTCCGTGGGCGTGTGCCCTCGGCCGGGTTCCAGGCGCTCGACGACGTCAGCTTCACCATTCAGCAGGGCGAGTTCTTCGGGCTGCTCGGGCCGAATGGCGCGGGCAAGACCACGCTCATCTCCATTCTGGCCGGCCTGGCAAGTGCAACGTCCGGGCGGGTCTCGGTATATGGGTACGATGTCAGCACGCATTACAAGTATGCACGACGGGCACTCGGGGTGGTACCGCAGGAGCTGGTGTTCGACCCCTTCTTTACGGTGCGCGAAACCTTGCGCATCCAGTCGGGGTACTTCGGATTGCGTCGCAACGACGACTGGATCGATGAAATCCTGTTCAATCTTGGCCTGGCCGACAAGGCCGACACCAACATGCGCGCCTTGTCCGGGGGCATGAAGCGTCGTGTTCTGGTGGCGCAGGCACTGGTACACCGGCCGCCAGTCATCGTCCTCGACGAGCCCACTGCGGGAGTCGATGTCGACCTTCGCCGCGGGCTCTGGGAGTTCGTCATGCGGCTCAACCAGCAAGGCCACACCATCATGCTTACCACACACTACCTGGAAGAGGCCGAGGCGATGTGTGGCCGCATCGCCATGTTGCGGCGCGGTCGCATCGTGGCTCTCGACACCACGAGCGCGCTGGTCGAGCGCATGGGGGGCAGCGATCTTGAAGACGCCTTCGTGCGCATCATGAGCGGGGAAGACTTTACCCTGTCGGCTGCACGTGCGGAGGTGGCATGAGTACGACCAATCCTGTGCAGGCGCCTGCTGAAACATCTTCCGGGACGGCGACCGTGCCGTCCGTGCAACCGAATTTCAAGGCTGGCCTCGGTTTTCCCACGCTCTTCTACAAGGAGCTGCTGCGGTTCTACAAGGTCAGTTTCCAGACGGTCGCCGCGCCCGTGGTAACGGCGCTGCTCTACCTGCTTGTGTTCGCGCACGTGCTCGAAGGCCGGCTGAACATCTACGACAAGATTCCCTACACCGCGTTTCTCGTTCCAGGGCTCATCATGATGAGCATGCTGCAGAACGCGTTCTCGAATTCGTCGTCGTCGCTCATCCAGAGCCGCGTCACGGGCAACCTCATCTTCATCCTCCTGCCACCGATGTCGTACGTGGAAATCTACGCTGCCTATGTGCTGGCGTCGGTCGTGCGCGGCCTGGTGGTCGGTGTCGGGGTATGGCTGGTTACGCTGTTCTTCGTGCCGCCGGCACTGGCGTATCCGGGGTGGCTGATCGTCTTCGCGGTGCTGGCGTGCGCCTCCATGGGCACGCTGGGGCTCATCGCGGGCATCTGGGCCGAGAAGTTCGACCAGATCGCTGCCTTCCAGAACTTCCTCATCATGCCGGCAACCTTCCTGTCCGGTGTGTTCTATTCGATCAACTCGCTGCCGCCCTTCTGGCAGGGTGTGTCGCACTGGAACCCGGTGTTCTATGCCATCGACGGATTCCGCTACGGCTTTTTTGGCGTGTCCGACACTACCCCCTGGCTCAGCCTGGTCGTCGTGGGCGGTGTCTATCTGCTGCTTGCCGCGCTTGCCATGCGCATGCTGGCAAGCGGTTACAAGTTGCGGAGCTAGCTCATGTCATCATTTCCTACGCCGGAACAAGTGCGTCAGTACATCCTTGACGGATTGAAGTGCGAACACGTCGAGGTGGTTGGCGATGGACAGCATTTCGAAGCGGTCATCGTCAGCGGGGAATTCGCTGGCAAGCGTGCTATTGCCCGCCATCAGCTGGTCTACCGTGCGCTTGGCGACCGGATGCATTCCGAGATCCACGCACTGTCCATGCGTACCCTCACCCCCGAGGAATGGTCGGCGGAGAGCGGCGCGAACGTTTGATGTACACACCGACCCAGTACCCCGTCGCGCTGCCCAGACCTCTCGTTGCCCCGATGTCCGGGGCGCCGCACGAGTCGTGTGGCGCGCCTTCGTGACTCCCGATCGTTACCCGTAATAGCCCCTACCACCAGCCCCATCCTATGGACAGACTCGAAATAACCGGCGGCGCGACGTTGAACGGTGAAATCTCCGTCTCCGGCGCCAAGAACGCAGCCTTGCCCATTCTGTGCGCAAGCCTGCTCACTTCTGAACCGCTGGTGCTCGAGAATGTGCCCGCACTCAACGACGTTGCCACCATGGCCCGTCTGCTGCGTCAGCTGGGCGTCAAGGTTACCCGGGACGCAGCGGGTTGCATGGTGCTTGAGGCTTCTCAAGTTCATTCCAACGAGGCGCCATACGAACTCGTCAAGACCATGCGTGCCGCCATTCTGGTGCTGGGCCCGCTGCTGGCCCGCTTCGGTGAAGCGCGGGTCAGTCTGCCTGGCGGTTGTGCGATCGGTCAGCGGCCGGTCGACCAGCACATCAAGGGGCTTGCCGCCATGGGGGCGGACATCCGCATCGAGCACGGATACGTGGTCGCGCGCGCCGGTCGGCTCAAGGGCGGGGTGGTGCGTACCGACATCATTACGGTGACTGGCACTGAAAACCTGCTCATGGCCGCGACGCTGGCCGAAGGTGAAACCATCCTGGACAACGCCGCGCGTGAACCCGAGGTGGTGGATCTGGCCAACGCGCTGATCGCCATGGGTGCGCAGATAGAAGGTCACGGTACGGACCGTATCGTCGTGCACGGGCGTCCATCCCTCCACGGGGCGCGCCACGCCGTCATGCCCGACCGTATCGAGGCGGGTACGTTCCTGTGTGCGGTAGCGGCCGCTGGCGGGGAAGTCGTGCTCGCCCACGCAGCGCCCGGCACCATGGGTGCCACTCTCGACAAGCTGCGCGAAGCGGGCTTGCAGGTAGAATGTGGTAACGACTTCATTCGGGCACGCATGACGCGCCGGCCTGCCGCGGTGGGTTTTCGCACGCTCGAGTACCCCGGCTTCGCGACCGACATGCAGGCGCAGCTGATGGCCATGAACACTATTGCCGAAGGCACCGCCGTCATCACCGAGAACATCTTCGAGAACCGGTTCATGCACGTTCAGGAATTGCGCCGCCTGGGGGCCGACATCGATATCGACGGCGCCACGGCGGTGGTCAAAGGTGTGCCGCGGCTGTCGGGTGCCACAGTCATGGCCACCGACCTGCGCGCTTCGGCCAGCCTCGTCATTGCGGGCCTGGTGGCCGACGGCGTGACGACGCTCGAGCGCGTCTACCATCTCGATCGTGGTTACGAACATATGGAGCACAAACTTGCCCAGTTGGGCGCGAATATCCGCCGGGTGCGGGGGAACGGCAATCCTGACGAGGTGCCAGCATGAACCGGACGCCCACCCCCATCACGCTGGCGCTGTCCAAGGGGCGGATTTTCGATGAAACCTTGCCGCTGCTTTCGGCGGCCGGTATCGAAGTGCTGGAAGACCTCGATACCACCCGCAAGCTGATCATTCCCACCAGCCATCCGGATCTGCGGGTCATCATTGTGCGTGCGTCGGATGTCCCCACCTATGTGCAATATGGTGCGGCCGACATGGGGATAGCCGGGAAGGATGTCCTGTACGAACACCAGACGCTGCATCCGGGAGGTCTTTACCAGCCGATCGATCTCGACATCGCCCGTTGCCGGCTGTGCGTGGCGGTTCCTAGGTGGTTCGATTACGAGGCGGCCGTCCACCAGGGCGCACGCCTGCGCGTGGCGACCAAGTATGTCCAGGCCACGCGTGAGCATTTCGCGGCCAAGGGCGTGCATGTCGACGTGATCAAGCTATATGGCTCCATGGAGCTCGCGCCGCTGGTCGGACTGGCCGACGCGATCGTTGACCTGGTTTCCACCGGAGGCACCCTGCGTGCCAACAACCTGGTCGAAGTCGAAGAGATCATGCCGATTTCATCGCGGCTGATCGTCAACCAGGCTGCCCTCAAGACGCGGCGCGAGCGACTGCAGCCGCTGCTGGATGTATTCGGCCGGGTCGCGGCCAACAATGGAAAGGATTGACATGACGGTAATCAATCGGCTCGCGACGAGCCAGCCCGATTTCGATGCGCGGCTTGGCCGCCTGCTCGCGTTCGAGGCGACGGAAGACGCCTCCATCGAGCAGGCGGTGCAAACCATCCTGGCCGACGTACGCGAGCGCGGTGATGCGGCTGTCCTCGAATACACCCGCCGTTTCGATCATCATCCCGCGCCAAGCGTGCCCGCGCTTGAAATTCCCCGCAGCGAATGGGAGGCCGCCCTGAACGCGCTCGGCACCCAACAGCGCGAGGCGCTCGAGACCGCGGCCGAGCGTATCCGTTCCTATCACCAGCGGCAACTGGCGCAGAGCTGGCAGTACACGGAAGATGACGGCACCGTACTGGGGCAAAAGGTCACGCCGCTCGATCGTGTAGGCCTGTACGTCCCTGGGGGCAAGGCAGCCTACCCGTCTTCGCTGCTGATGAACGCCATACCTGCGCGAGTGGCTGGCGTAAGTGAAGTGGTCATGGTCACGCCCACGCCGAACGGCGTACGCAATCCGATCGTTCTCGCAGCAGCAGCCATCGCCGGGGTCGATCGCATCTGGGCCATCGGAGGTGCGCAGGCAGTCGGTGCGCTGGCTTACGGGACGGAAAGCATTCCGGCCGTCGACAAGATCGTCGGTCCGGGCAATGCATATGTGGCTGCGGCCAAGCGACGCGTGTTCGGCACGGTCGGCATCGACATGATTGCCGGGCCCAGCGAGATCCTCATCATTGCCGATGGCTCCACAGCGCCGGACTGGGTGGCGATGGACCTGTTCTCGCAGGCCGAGCACGACGAGCTCGCGCAGGCCATCCTGCTGTGCCCCAGCGTCGAGTATCTCGATCAGGTTGAACGCGAGATCGAATGTCTGCTGCCGACCATGCCGCGATCGGAGATCATACGCACCAGCCTGTCGAATCGCGGCGCGCTCATCCAGGTGCACGATCTGCCCGAGGCGTGCGCCATTGCGAACCGCATCGCTCCCGAGCACCTCGAGATTTCCACCGAGCACCCCGAGCAATGGGTGGCGCACATTCGTCACGCGGGTGCCATCTTTCTTGGGCGGTACAGTTCGGAGTCGCTGGGCGACTACTGCGCCGGACCCAACCACGTGCTGCCGACGTCTCGCACTGCGCGGTTTTCATCTCCCCTGGGGGTCTACGACTTCCAGAAGCGTTCCAGCATCATCCAGGTCTCTGCCGCGGCTGCCGGGAAGCTGGGGCGCGTAGCTTCCGTGCTGGCGCACGGGGAAGGTCTTCAGGCACACGCCGCCAGCGCTGAATATCGGTTCCGCCCGTGAACCGCGTCGATTACCTGAGCTCTAGCATGCGTACCGCAGAAGTAACCCGCAATACCAACGAGACGCGCATTCGCGTTGCAATCAACCTCGACGGCACCGGGCGGCAGAACCTTGCAACCGGGGTGCCGTTCTTCGACCACATGCTGGATCAGATCGCCCGGCACGGGCTGATCGATCTAGACATCCAGGCAGACGGCGATCTGCACATCGATGCGCATCACACGGTGGAAGATGTGGGCATCACTCTGGGGCAGGCCTTTGCCCGGGCCCTGGGCGACAAGGCAGGCGTGCGGCGTTACGGTCACGCCTACGTGCCGCTGGATGAAGCACTTTCCCGCGTGGTCATCGATTTCTCAGGACGTCCAGGACTGTTCTACAACGTTCCTTTTACTCGGGCACGCATTGGCGATTTCGATGTCGATCTGGCGCGTGAGTTCTTTCAGGGGTTCGTGAACCACGCCCGGGTTACGGTCCACATCGACAACCTCAAGGGCGAGAACGCGCACCACCAGTGCGAGACGGTATTCAAGGCCTTTGGCCGCGCCCTGCGCATGGCGGTCGAAATCGATCCGCGTGCAGTCGGTGTCGTGCCGTCAACCAAGGGAGTTCTCTGAGGTGGGAGCCACACGCATAGCGGTCGTGGATTCCGGCGCCGGCAACCTGCGGTCGGTCGTACGTGCGTTACGATATGTGGCTCCCGAGGCCGACATCCAGCTGGTGTCGACGCCCGAGGGGGTCAGGGCGGCAGATCGCGTCGTATTGCCGGGGCAGGGCGCTATCGGCGACTCCATGCAACAGTTGCGTCGTGACGGCCTCGCCGATGCGGTGATCGAAGCAGCCCGTACCAAACCATTGCTGGGCGTATGCGTCGGCATGCAGATGCTGTTCGAGATGAGCGAAGAGGCCCCCGATGTCGCCGCGCTAGGCATTTTCCCCGGCAAGGTCCTGCGGTTCCGGGGCACGGCTTTCGACGAGAAACCGGCTGCTCCGCACGAAGTGCTCAAGGTTCCGCACATGGGCTGGAACCGCGTGCGGCAGGTACGATCGCACCCGCTCTGGGAAGGCGTGCCCGACAACAGTTTCTTCTATTTTGTGCATAGCTACTACGTGGCGCCTGCAGACACGGAAATTGCTGTAGGTCAAACGTACTATGGATTCGACTTTACGTCGGTGGTAGCACACGCTAACATTTTTGCTACGCAGTTCCACCCCGAGAAGAGCGCGGCCGCTGGCTTGCGCGTGTATCGTAACTTTGTGCACTGGAAACCCTAGTACATCCAGAGTCTCTCAAACTCTTTGCCAGGCATGATTTCGCAAGCCAGTTCATAGCAAGTCTGGCAGCTATGCCGGCGAGTCTCACAATCTTCCCCAGTTTCAAGCTATGTTGCTTATCCCCGCCATCGACCTCAAAGACGGGCGCTGTGTCCGCTTACGCCAAGGCGATCTGGACGATGTCACTGTATTTTCCGATGACCCGGCAGCGGTAGCGCTCCAGTGGTTGGAGGCTGGCGCCCGACGCCTGCACCTGGTCGATCTCAATGGCGCGGTGGCTGGCAAGCCACGCAACGAGGCCTCCATACGGGCCATCATCGATGCGATCGACGATGAAATTCCCGTGCAGATCGGCGGTGGCATCCGCGACCTCGACACCATCGAACGGTACCTTGATGGCGGAGTCTCCTATGTCATCATCGGCACTGCGGCGGTGAAGAGTCCGGGTTTCCTGCACGATGCGTGCAGCGCTTTCCCCGGCAACATCATCGTCGGCCTCGATGCGCGGGATGGCAAGGTAGCTACCGACGGCTGGAGCAAGCTCACCCGGCACGACGTGATCGACCTGGCCCGCAAGTTTGAAGATTATGGTGTGGAGGCCATCATCTACACTGACATCGGGCGCGACGGCATGCTGACCGGCGTCAACGTCGAGGCAACGGTGCGTCTGGCGCAGGCAGTCAGCATCCCGGTGTTTGCCTCCGGCGGCATCGCTACCATCGAAGACATCGAGAAACTCTGTGCCGTCTACGACGAAGGCGTCGAAGGCGCCATCCTGGGGCGCAGCCTGTACGAAGGCACCCTCGATTTCGAGGCTGCCCAGGCACGTGCGGACGAACTCACAGGTAACGTGCGATGACGGGTACCCCAGCCATGGCATCCGCCAGGTCCGACCTTACCTGCCGCATCATCCCATGCCTTGATGTCAACGCCGGGAGGGTCGTGAAGGGCGTCAATTTCGTGAACCTGGTCGATGCCGGCGATCCTGTCGAAATTGCCCGGCGCTACGACGAACAGGGCGCCGACGAGCTTACCTTCCTCGATATTACCGCCTCCAGCGAGGAGCGCGACCTCATTCTGCCGGTGATCGAGCGGGTCGCCGAGCAGGTGTTCATCCCTCTGACCGTAGGTGGTGGGGTGCGCCAGGCAGGTGATGTGCGACGTCTGCTCAATGCGGGAGCCGACAAGGTTTCAATCAATACTGCGGCGGTGGCCAACCCGGGTCTGGTGGAAGAGGCAGCCAGCTACTACGGTTCGCAGTGCATCGTGGTGGCCATCGATGCGAAGCGGGTGTCTGCTGCGGGCGAGCCGGCCCGCTGGGAAGTCTTCACGCATGGCGGGCGTCGTGGCACAGGGCTGGATGCCGTCGAGTGGGCACGCAAGCTGGCGCAGCTGGGTGCAGGCGAACTGCTCGTCACCAGCATGGATCGCGACGGCACGCAGCAGGGATTCGACCTCGAACTGACCCGCGCCATCGCTGACGCGGTACCCATCCCGGTAATCGCTTCAGGGGGTGTTGGCGACCTGTCCCACCTTGCAGACGGCATCCTGCAGGGGCATGCCAGCGCCGTGCTGGCAGCCAGCATTTTTCACTACGGCCGCTATACGGTGCGGCAGGCCAAAGAGTACATGGCTGCCCGTGGTATCGCGGTGCGCCTGGATGATGCATGATGAACTGGCTGGATGAGGTGCGGTTCGACAGCAATGGTCTGGTTCCTGCCATTGCGCAGGATGCCGAAACCGGGCGCGTCCTGATGTTTGCCTACATGAACCGCGAAGCGCTGGAGCTCACCCGTGCGACCGGCTATGCCACGTACTGGTCGCGCTCACGTCAGCGTCTGTGGAAGAAGGGTGAGGAGTCAGGACACCGGCAGAGGGTGCACAGCATCAGGCTCGACTGCGATGGCGACGTGGTGTTGCTTCAGGTCAGCCAGGAGGGTGGAATCGCCTGTCATACCGGTCGCGAGCGTTGCTTCTACCGCGAGCTCACGCACGGCGACGAAGGTCCTGTCTGGCGCACCACCGATCCCGTGTTGAAAGATCCGAAGGCCATCTATTCATGACCGATATCTCCCCCGAGTCGAATGCCTCCGGCACAGGCGACGTATTGCGGCGGCTCGCGCAAACGATCGCTTCCCGTAATCCGGTGCGTGGCGGCGATCCCGCAGCGTCATATGTGGCCCGGCTGCTCTCGCGCGGGCCTGATGCCTTCCTCAAGAAGATCGGGGAGGAGGCCACCGAAGTGGTGCTGGCCGCCAAGGACGCAAGCCCCGACAAGATCGTGTACGAAACGGCTGACCTCTGGTTTCACTGCATGGTGATGCTGGAGTATTACGGAATTGACCCAAAGCAGGTGCTGGATGAGCTCGCCCGGCGCGAGGGCGTATCGGGCCTGGCCGAGAAGGCGGCCCGCAAGCAAGGGTGACGCAAGCCGCGGTACTGTACCCACCACGCACACAGTGTGCAAGGTGTTGCCGGTCAGGCCCCTGGTGCAGGGCGCCATCCCGCGGTGGTCAGGCGCGGGCGCGATCCGTACATCCGGAACTCCGGGTTAATGCCCGCCCGTCCTCACACATGACGTGGTACCGTACCGGTTATGGGCCGCTGTGTCTCCTCGCTGTGTCTCCTGGTGGGTCGCACAATGACGTCGGTCCGTTAGAATTAAATTTTGCATGCCGGGTCGAACGCCGGATGCACGAATCAGACAACGGAGTTCTCCATGGGTACATTCAGTATCTGGCACTGGCTCATCGTACTGCTCATCATTGCTCTGGTGTTCGGCACCAAGAAGCTGCGCAACCTTGGCGAGGATCTGGGCGGTGCGGTGCGCGGCTTCAAGGCAGGCCTCAAGGAAGGCGATGAGGAGGCCAAGGCCCAAAAGGCTGAAACCAGGCGCGTACAGGACGAAACGATCGACGTGCAGGCGCGTGAAAAAAGCACCAATACCTGATCGGGCGCAACGGTAGGGTGGCATGTTCGACTTCAGCTTCTCTGAACTGCTGGTGGTGGCCGTTGTTGCGCTCATCGTCATCGGGCCGCAAAGGCTGCCCAAGGTCGCCCGTACCGCTGGCCATCTGCTGGGTCGCCTGCAGCGATACGTTGCCGACGTCAAGAGCGATATCAATCGTGAAATAGAGCTTGAGGAGCTGCGGCGTTTGCGTGCCGAGATGGACGCTGCCGCACGTTCGGTGGAGGCCACCGCGCGTTCACTGGAAGTCTCGGCTCGTCAGCACATGGGTGAAATCCAGGAGGCGTTCGACGACGTCAAACATGAGGCTGCCCAGCCGCTGTCGAGCTCCGGCAATGCGGACGTTCCTGCAGTCGCCAGTGACGAAACCCCGGGCGCAGCCCTGCAACAGCCTCGGGCCGACCATCCCGCTACGGCGGTGCCCCCTACGCAGTCCCAACCAGGAAGTCATGCCGCAAGTGCAGGTTCTGCTGATTTGCAGATCGCGGCTTCCGGCAAGTCCAGTACCTCATGAGCACGCCTGACAAGTACGACCCCGAAGAACAGCAGGAAAGCTTCCTCTCACACCTCATCGAACTGCGGCAGCGGCTGCTCAAGTCGGTGCTTGCCGTGCTGGTGGTTTTTGTGGTTCTGTTCGCCTATCCGGGAGCATCGTACATCTACGACCTGCTCGCCCAGCCCATGTTGGCCACGCTACCGGAAGGCACGCGCATGATTGCCACGGGCGTCATCACGCCATTCATGGTGCCCGTCAAGGTCACGCTGCTCGCAGCGTTTCTCATCTCGTTGCCCGTCGTGCTCTACCAGGTGTGGGCGTTCGTCGCACCGGGCCTGTATCAGCACGAGAAGCGGCTCGCCCTGCCATTGATACTGTCCAGCACGGTGCTCTTCTTTCTGGGCATGGCGTTCTGTTATTTCGTGGTGTTCCGCACGGTATTCCAGTTCATCGCGTCGTTCGCACCCCAGTCAATTACTCCAGCGCCCGATATCGAGGCCTACCTGAACTTCGTGATGACCATGTTCCTGGCTTTCGGGATCACGTTCGAGGTCCCGGTGGCGGTCGTCCTGCTGGTGCGTACCGGCATTGCCAGCGTCGACAAGCTCAAGAGCGTGCGTGGCTACATCATCGTCGGTGCATTCGTGGTTGCCGCGGTGTTCACCCCGCCAGATGTGGTCAGCCAGTTCATGCTGGCTGTGCCCCTGTGTGTGCTGTACGAAGCCGGCCTGCTGGTTGCCCGGCTCGTCGAGCCCAAGGAGGAGCGTGAAGACGTACCTCGGGCCGAGCAGCCCTGATGTTGTTGCCGGTCGCGATTCTTTTCGGGCTATCCGCGCAGGAAACCGTCATGACAAGTCCAACTTCACGCATCACGTCTGCGGGTAACGCGGGCACGCTGCTGGCCACACCCGGGCCGGCCGACACCACACCCATGGTCACGCGCCATGAGCTCGACGCCTGGCTCGCGCGTGAGCTGCAGGTGCACCGCATCCGCGACTATTGCCCCAACGGGCTGCAAGTTGAAGGGCGTGCTGAGATCCGCCGGGTCATTGCAGGGGTGACGGCCTCGGAAGCCTTGCTGCAGGAAGCGGTCAGGATGGGTGCCGATGCCGTCCTCGTCCACCATGGCTGGTTCTGGAAAAGCGACGACGTCCGCGTCATTGGCACTCGCCGCCGCAGACTCAAGTTGGCGCTGAGCAACGATATCAACGTATTCGCGTACCATCTGCCACTCGACCTTCATCCGCGGTGGGGTAATAACGCGCAGCTCGCCCGTGTGTTGGGTCTGGCGCCCGACCTTCTGCCGGACGACGATGCGTCGAAGCCGGGGCAACCTCTCACGGCGGGGCCAGAAGGGCTGTTGTGGATCGGCCGCGCGCCGGGGTTGTCGACGGTTGGGGAACTGGCGGAACGTGTGGCCCAGCGATTGCAGCGTGAACCGCTGGTCATTGGCGATCGCGACGCACCGGTGGGGCGTGTGGTGTGGTGTACCGGGGCTGCGCAAAACATGATGGAAGATGCGGTGGCCGTCGGTGCAACCGTCTACATCACCGGGGAGGCGTCGGAGCAAACCACGCACATGGCACGCGAGACAGGCGTGGCATTCATCGGGGCAGGGCACCACGCTACCGAACGCTACGGCGTGCAGGCTCTGGGTGAGGCCGTTGCGCGTCAGTTTGGCGTCGAGGTCAGGTTCATCGACATCGATAATCCGGTGTAGGGCAGCAGGTGTGCCGCGTCGGTGTTCAACATGACCCGACCGGCATGAAGTGATCCGGTGTTGTTGGCCACGCGGCGTTCCGACGGATCCGTGCCCAATGCGTGGTACCCAGCAAGTCAAGGCCGCCCGATGGGGCGGGCGGCAGGCTCAGCAATGAACGTTCTGCCGTACAGAATCAGTTCGCGCCTTCGCGCTGTTTCAGTGCGTCGCGAATCTCCCGCAACAGCACCACTTCCTCGGCCGGCGGTGCGGGCGGGGCGGCTTCCTGTTCACGTTCGAAGCGTCGGCGTGCCGTGTTCATGGCCTTCACGATCATGAACACCACCAGGGCAAGCAGCAGGAAATTGATGAATATGGTGAGGAAATTGCCCCAGGCGAAAAGGATGGCTCCGGCCGCGGTGAGGTCGGCGTAGGTGTCAGGTCCGGCGTAGCCCTCGGGCATGCGCAGCACGATGAACTGATTGGTGAAGTCTACCTGCCCGCCCAGGATGAAGTTGGCGATGGGCATGATGATGTCGGCGACCAGGGAGTCGATGATCTTGCTGAACGCGGTACCAATGATGACACCGACGGCCAGGTCGATCATGTTGCCCTTGATCGCGAATTCGCGAAATTCCTTGATAAAGCCGCTCATGATGGGTGCTTCCTTTTTGTCGTATGAAACCGGGTTGTCGCGGCCGCCGGCGAGCGGAGGCACTGGATGGAACCGGCTGGAACGCGGTCGTATTGCCTGTGCTGGCCAAGCGGGCGTCGTGTCGGGTTGAACGGAGTGTGTTGGCTGGGGTTGTGCTCGAGGGATCGACGCGACTCGACCCGACAAAAGTAATCGAGGATGCGGTCTGCATCAAGTTCGGCGCAGGCAAGTGCAGCCAATATCGGATCAGGTATTCGACGCTGGAAGTCTGGCAACGCCGTGATGTGGGTTTCATGCAACGAATCCTGCGGTGCGCGGGAGCTCAGGCCGTGCACCCGACATGAACCATTGGATTCTGCAGGTTCTTCCGGTATCTTGGCGGGCGCACGATTCTCTTCTCGGCCGGGGTCGCCGGCGCCCCTGTGGCCGGCCCGTCGAGTGGCCGGTCTGCCTTGGCGCACACGTACGCGGTTGGTGTCAGGATGTGACCCTGCGCTATAATCGCCAGTTGCGACGCGTGCGCAAAGGCGTCGAAATAAGGATGGGATGATGAGTCAGAATACGATGACGTTCGACGGTCGGGCGCCGCTGGATGGCGGTAACGCCGAAAAGGAAGTTAACCCGTTAGGTCCCCAGAACAAGCAACCGCTCGATCCACAACGCCGGTTCTGGATTGGCACGGCGGCAGTCGCCGGTGGCGTTGTGGGGGTCGGTGTGGCAGTGCCGCTGGTCGGCTCCTTCGCTCCCTCATCTCGCGCGCGCGCTGCGGGCGCTCCGGTCGAGGTCGACATTGGTGCCATCCCTCCCGGCGAGATGATGACCGTCGAGTGGCGCGGCAAGCCCGTCTGGATCATTCATCGCACGCCTGAAATGCTGGCCACGCTCAACAAGACCAACAGCGAAGTGGCCGACCCCGACTCGAACCGCCCTGGTTTCACGCCTCCCTATGCGCGGAACGAATGGCGTTCGCGCAAGCCCGAATACTTCGTCGCCGTAGGCATCTGTACTCATCTCGGGTGCTCGCCTACGCCGCATCTCACTCCCGCAGCGGGGCCTGGTCTGCCCGCCGACTGGAAAGGTGGATTCTTCTGCCCGTGCCACGGGTCTACATTCGATCTCGCCGGCCGGGTGTTCAAGAACAAGCCCGCACCCGACAACCTTGAAGTCCCGCCTTATCAGTTCCTCTCCGATACCCGCATCATCGTGGGTGTCGACGAAGACAACAAGGCCTGATATCGGGCGATGTGGGCGTTCAGCCCGTGTGTTTCACCGGATTCGAATAAACCCGCCAAGCAAAAGGAGCCGCTGTCATGGCTGGCGAGAAGAAGATCGAGACGACGGGCCTAATTGGCTGGATCGATGCTCGTTTTCCGCTGACCTATCTCTGGAAGGCGCACGCCTCCGAGTATTACGCACCCAAGAACTTCAACGTCTGGTACATCTTCGGATCCCTGGCGTTGCTGGTGCTGGTCATTCAGATTGTGACCGGAATCTTTCTGGTCATGCATTACAAGCCCGACGCCGCGAAGGCCTTCCAGTCGGTCGAATACATCATGCGCGAAGTGCCTGGAGGATGGATCATCCGCTACATGCACTCCACTGGCGCGTCCATGTTCTTCGTGGTGGTCTATCTGCACATGCTGCGCGGCCTGTTCTATGGCTCGTACCGCAAGCCCCGCGAGCTGGTCTGGATTTTTGGCGTAGCCATCTTCCTTTGCCTCATGGCCGAGGCTTTCTTCGGCTACCTGCTGCCGTGGGGGCAGATGTCGTACTGGGGTGCCCAGGTCATCGTGAACCTGTTCTCTGCCATTCCGTTCATCGGGCCCGACCTCGCCATCTGGATCCGGGGCGATTACATCGTTTCCGACGCCACGTTGAACCGCTTCTTTGCATTCCACGTCATTGCCATCCCGCTGGTGCTCATCGCCCTCGTGGTCCTGCACATCATGGCGCTGCATGAGGTGGGTTCGAACAACCCCGACGGCATCGAAATCAAGGCCAAGAAGGACGCCAATGGCATTCCCCTTGATGGTGTGCCATTCCATCCGTACTACACGGTGCACGACATTTTCGGTGCGTCCGTGTTCTTCATCGTGTTCGCGGCCATCGTGTTCTTCGCGCCGGAAATGGGCGGCTATTTCCTGGAGTACAACAACTTCCTGCCTGCCGATCCCCTGAAGACGCCGCCGCACATTGCTCCGGTGTGGTATTTCACGCCGTTCTACTCCATGCTGCGCGCCATTACCGACGACTTCACCTGGGTGCTGGCTGGTCTGGCCGTGCTCGCTGCGCTTGCCTTTCTCGTCCGCAGCAACCTGCGCGGCATCTGGCGCGTGGGTGTACCGGTCATCTTCGTCGTCCTGGCCGTTCTGCTGCGCACCATCGACGCCAAGTTCTGGGGTGTGGTGACCATGGGCGGCGCGGTCATCATTCTGTTCTTCCTGCCCTGGCTCGATCGCTCGCCGGTACGTTCCATCCGGTATCGTCCGGGCTGGCACAAGGTGTTGTACGCGATCTTCATCGTGAACTTCCTGATGCTGGGCTTTCTGGGTACCCAGGCTCCCAACAACGTGTACAACCTGATGTCTCAAGTGGGCACCCTGATCTACCTCGGCTTCTTCCTCCTCATGCCCTTCTGGAGCACGTGGGGTACTTTCAAGCCGGTGCCGGAACGGGTCACCTATAAAGCTCACTAAGCCAACGGACGAACGGAAAGCAAAATGAAGAAGCTGCTTGGTGCATTAGCATTGATCATCGGCATGGTGACCGCCCTTCCGGCGGGTGCCGCCGGAGGAACCTATCCGCTCGAACGCGCTCCCGATCGGCTGAACGATCTGGCCGCGTTGCAGAACGGCGCGAAGCTCTTCGTCAACTACTGCCTGAACTGCCACTCCGCATCCAGCGTGCGGTACAGCGACCTGCGACAAATCGGGCTGACCGATGCCCAGATCCTGAACAATCTGGTGTTCGCCGGCAACTCGGTGCACGACATGATGGTGGTGGCCATGAATCCCGTCGACGCCAAGACCTGGTTCGGTACCGCTCCTCCCGATCTGTCGGTGATGGCTCGTGCCAAGTCCACCAACGCCGGTCCGTCCGGAACGGACTACATCTACACCTATCTGCGTAGCTTCTACCGCGACTACACCAAGCTCACTGGCTGGGATAACCTCGTTTTCCCCAACGTCGGCATGCCGCATGTCATGTGGCGAGAGCAAGGCCCGCGCCGCCTTACCAAGGTGGAGGTGCGGCCCGTGGAAGGTGCCACTGATGGCAGCTGGGAGCGGGTCACCACCGAATACGATGAATTCGGTTACAGCACCACCAAGGTAGAGCCCACGGCTGCGCCCATCGGTCACCATGCGTCGGTCGAGTACAAGTTCACGCCGCTGAATCCGGAAGCAGCCAAGGCCTTCGACAACCAGATCGCTGACTTGGCTGCCTTCATGGAGTGGATGGCCGAACCCATGAAGCTTGAGCGTCAGCGCATTGGTGTGTGGGTCATTCTGTATCTGGCGATCTTCATGGTCATTGCCTGGCGACTGAACGCGGTCTACTGGAAAGACGTGAAGTAACGCGAATCATCCCCATATAACGGCTGTCAGCGACCATCAGCGCCTGATTTTCCGCGGGCGCTGATGGTCTTTTATGATTGATTGTTATTGATGGAATCCTTGCCATGATGGTGCTTTATTCCGGAACCACTTGCCCGTTCTCGCAGCGTTGCCGCTTCGTGCTGTTCGAGAAAGGCATGGATTTCGAGATTCGCGACGTCGACCTCTACAACAAGCCCGAAGACATTTCGGTCATGAACCCGTATGGCCAGGTTCCCATCCTCACGGAACGCGACCTGATCCTCTACGAGTCCAACATCATCAACGAGTACATCGACGAGCGTTTCCCTCACCCACAGCTGATGCCGGCTGATCCGGTCATGCGTGCGCGTACGCGTCTGTTCCTGTTCAACTTTGAACGCGAACTCTTCACGCACGTCAGCACGCTGGAGGATCGCACCCTGCAAAGCGATGAAAAGGCACTCGACGCTGCACGGCTGGCCATCCGCGACCGTCTCTCGCAGATCGCACCCATGTTCGTGAAGAACAAGTATCTGTTGGGTGACGAGTTCTCGATGCTGGACGTAGCGCTGGCACCGTTGCTGTGGCGGCTCGATCACTACGGCATCGAACTGCCACGTAGCGCTGCTCCGTTGCAGAAGTACGCCGAGCGCATCTTCGCCCGACCGGCCTACATCGACGCTTTGACTCCGTCTGAAAAGGTAATGCGCAAGTGACCGAGACTTCCACCAAACCGTATCTGATTCGCGCGTTGCACGAATGGTGCACCGATAACG
>CALAGD010000003.1 GCA_937891425.1 uncultured Pigmentiphaga sp. | reverse complement strand
CCCCGCTATCCTTCCCCGGCCTGAAGGCCGAGGCTTGCCGCGCACCGGGTCAAGCCCTGCCATCGCGCGGATATGAGCCGCTACGCTGCGACCCAGAGACGAAAAGTCATAACCGCCTTCGAGACAGCTTACTGCGCGCCCATGGCATGATGGGCGCGCGGCATCCATCACGTTTTCGGTGATCCACGCGTAATCGGCCTCGACCAGCCCCAGTTGCCCCATGTCATCTTCGACATGGGCATCGAAGCCCGCCGAAAATAGCACCAGCTCGGGCTCATGCTCTGTCAGACGTGGCAGCCAGTGCTGGCTGATGAGCGGGCGTATGGCTTTTCCATCGGTGTAGGCCGCGACCGGCAGGTTCACCATGTTGGGGGCCGGATCATCGTTTCCCGAAAACGGATAGTACGGGTGCTGGAAAATGCCGCACATCAGCACGCGCGGATCGTTCCGGAACATGGCCTCGGTACCGTTGCCATGGTGAACATCAAAATCGATGATGGCTACCCGCTGCAGGCCGCGCCGTTCCAGCGCATGGGCCGCGGCAATCGCGACATTGTTGAACAGACAGAACCCCATCGCCCGTCGTGGCTCGGCATGGTGTCCGGGCGGCCGCACGGCGCAGAAGGCACTTTGTGCCTGGCCGTCCAGGACGCAGTCGACCGCATGCACGGCCGCACCGACCGCACGCAGGGCCGCTTGCAGGCTATGCGGATTGAGCCGTGTGTCACCACCATCGATCAGTTCATAGCCCTGTGCCGGAGACCGGCGCACTACCTCCTGGAAATAGACGGGGTCGTGTACCAGGGCAATGTCCTCCTCCGTGCCCAATGGCGCGTCGCACTGCACGAGCAACGGCATGAGGCCAGTGGCCAGCAGGTGGTCCGAAATGGCATCGAGACGCCCGGGACACTCGGGGTGCCCGGCCCCCATCTCGTGACGTAGACAATCGGGATGAGTAATGTACAGTGTTGTCATCGAAGCCCGTTCATGCGCAATAACATTATGAAACTGTACCCGGTCCTGCTTGCGAGCTGCATGGGTTTCTGGCTGGCGGGCTGCGCCAGCCCGGCCTCGACACCCGCAAGCCCCGCCGTCGGCGTGCTGCAAACACCCGCCGGCAGTACGTCTGGCAACGGTGACGCCCGTGCACCGCACGAATGGTCCCAGCCGTTGCCTGAAGACCCTGCCTCGTTCGCCCACGTGGTGGCCGCAGCGCTTCGCCTGCCGGCGGCCCGGGTGCAGTCCGTGCTGGCCAGCGCGCAGTACAACCCGGAAGTGGCGCGCCTCATGGCGCCCGCCAGCGCGACCTCGGGGCGCCCCATCGTGCGCAACTGGCCAGCATACCGCCGCCGTTTCGTCGAACCCGTCCGGATTCGCCATGGAGTGACTTTCTGGCACGAGCATCTGCACACCCTGCAGGCTGCCGAAGAACAGTATGGCGTTCCTGCCGCCATCATAGTCGCGATCCTGGGCGTCGAGACAATATACGGCCGCAATACCGGCAGCTTTCCGGTACTCGATGCGTTGTACACGCTCGCCTTCGCCTTTCCGAAAACAGAGACACGCGATCGCAGCCCCTACTTCCGCAAGGAACTCGCCGAGTTTCTCGCGCTCACACTCGTACAGGGCGTCGACCCGCGCTCGATCTACGGCTCGTATGCAGGCGCCATCGGCATGCCGCAGTTCATGCCGGGCAGCATCCGGCGCTACGCTGTGGCTGCAAACGGAAACGCTCTGCCCGACCTGCAACACAACCCCGCCGATGCCATCTTTTCCATAGCCAACTATCTGGCTGCACACGGGTGGCAGCGGGGCTTGCCCGTGTTCGCCCCGGTGCGCGTGCCGTCACACGCAAGTCATCTGGCCCACGGCAAGCTGGAACCCACTCTGGCATGGCCAGACCTTGTGGCCGCTGGCGCAACTCTGATTCCGTGGGATTCCGGGAACTCCGGCACGCACGGCCCGACCGTCCAGGTAGCCAGTCTGGCCCCGCCGCCCCTGGTCGGCCAGGCGGTGGCCGCCGAGGGGTTTCGCGCAGCCCCGTCATGGATGCAGGCTCCTCTGGGCATCGTAGATCTGCCCCATGGTCGCAATGGTCCGGTCGAGTATCGCGTGGCTACGCCCAATTTCTTCGCCATCACCCACTACAACCGCAGTTACTTCTACGCAACCGCCGTGGCCGAGCTTGCTGCAGCGCTGGAAGCAGCAATGAAGAAACAATGAGACATTACTCCCTCATTTTGATACAATTCAGTATCAATTGAGACGACCATACGATGAATACTGAACGGCGGCTCCCCTTCCACACGCTGGCGGAAGCTCTCACGCGTCAACCCTCTGCTTCGATGGAGCAGCTCGCCCAGGCGATCGGCGTCAGTCGCGCCACACTGCACCGCATGGTCAGTTCGCGGGAAGAACTGATCAGTGCCATCGAACGCTTCGCGTACGAGAGCTGCCTGCAGGCCATCAGCACCGTCAATCTCGAGGAAGGATCCGCGGTGCAGGCACTGCGCCGCCTGGTCCAGGAGCTGCATCCGCACGCCATTCTCTTTCTTTTCCTGCAGCGGCACGTGCACTCACAAGGCTGCCTGCAACTGCAGGGCGACTGGACGCGCCAGCGCGAACTGCTTGTCCGCTTTTTCCGGCGTGGCCAGGAGCTCGGTGAATTTCGTGCTGACATCTCCGCACAGTGGTGCGTGGATGTCATGAGTGCCCTGTTGCAGGCCGCGGCCGACGCCGTGCGCGCCGAGCGGCTCGCGCGCGCCGACGTGGAACACGCGGTCATCTCGGTACTGCTGAGCGGTATCTCGCGGCGTCAGGAGTAGATGTTGTCCGAACATTCATCATCACCGCACCGCGCCGCCTCACCTCAACGCCACATTGCCATGAATGTCATTCGTGCCGTCCGGAACCTGTGCGCCATCCTGGTGACCACCCTTGCGCTCGCCGGCTGCCAGGACCCGGCCCGCGAACCGATCGTCGATGTTCGCAACCATCTCCCCGACCTGGAATTCACCCTGAAGGCGGCGAACGCGAGGTCGGTTACGCAGGATGACGTGAAAGGAAAGGTCGCGCTGGTATTCTTCGGCTATGCGAATTGTCCTGATATTTGTCCGACCACGATGGCGCGGCTCACCCTGGTGACGCAAGAACTGGGGGAGCAGGCCGAACAGCTGCGCATTCTGTTCATCAGCGTAGACCCTCATCGCGATACGCCGGAACGGCTGGAAGAATACGTGCGCGCGTTCGACAACCCCTACGCCATGGGGCTCGCTGGCACGCCCGAACAGATCGAGCGCCTGGCCCGCCGTTATCGCGTGTCGTATCAGATACACGCCCCCGCCAGCACCGACGACACCAGCTACGAGGTCAGTCACAGCCGTGGCGTATATGTCTTCGACCGGAACGGTCGGGTACGCCTGCTGGTTACCGATATCGATGCCCCCGGGAGCATGCAGGCACTGACCCAGGCGGTGCGCTCACTGGCCGGCGAAGGCTAAACCGGCCAGCACCGGCGCGCGCGCTGCAATCCACCAACCGGCCAGAGCTGCACTGAACCTTACTCGGACTCGCCCGGCAGAATGGCCGAAAGCACCGGCGCGTTCACGCGCACCTGCAGCTGGCGCCCCTTGCGCGCCCGCTTGCCCCGGAAGGGATCCAGATCCGTACCCGCCAGTACCTCTTCCATGGCCCGTTTTCGGTAGGTACCGGAGACTTTCAATCCGTACTCGCCAAAAGGCACGATCTGTGCCAGCGGTTCGCCCGCGTACAGCCCCATCAGTTGCGTACCACGGCCACCTCCGGCGAGCGATTTCACATCATCCAGCGCAATGACCAGCAGACGCCCCTTGCCGGACAGCAGCGCCAGTTCGCGCGCCGGCTCGGGCACGGGAACCGGCCGCGCCAGCGCGTCTCCCGGCTCAAGGGATACGAACTGCTTCCCCCCTCGACGCGTGATCATATCGCCCAGCCGCGTCAGGAAGCCGAGACCGCCCCGGGTGGCGAGGATCCAGCGCGAATCCGCGGGCCCGGCGATCATGTGCTCGACGCGCGTGCCGGCTTCGAGATCGATCAGCGTGGTGATGGGCACTCCATCGCCACGCCCCGACGGCAGGTTGGCTACCGGGACAGCGTAGACACGGCCATTGTCGCCAAATGCGATGAGCGTATCGACCGTGCGGCACTCATAAGCAGCGTAAAGGGCGTCACCCGCCTTGAAGCCGAACTGGGACGCATCGTGTCCATGCCCCTGGCGGGTGCGCAACCAGCCCTTCTGCGACACGATGACGGTGACAGGTTCATCGACCACCTTGACGTCAAGCACCGCGCGCTCGGCTTCCTCGATGAGTGTGCGCCTGCCGTCGCCATACTGCCTGGCATCGGCCTCAATTTCCCTGGCAATCAGGCGCCGCATGGAGGCTGGATTGTCCAGCAGGTCGCGTAGGGTCTGCTCGGTCTTGCGCAGCTCTTTCAGCTCCTGCTCGATCTTGAAGGCTTCGAGACGCGCCAATTGTCGGAGCCGCATCTCGAGGATGTCGTCGGCCTGTCGCTCGCTAAGATTGAACGCCGCCATGAGTGCGGAGCGTGGCTCGTCGGATTCGCGGATCACCCGGATTACCTCGTCGACATTGAGGTAGACGATCATGCGGCCTTCGAGCACGTGGATGCGGTCGACCACCTTGTCGAGGCGATGCCGGGTGCGTCGGGTCACTGTGGCAAACCTGAACTCCAGCCACTCGGCCAGTACCTCGCGCAGGCTTTTCTGGCGCGGGCGGCCATCCGTGCCAACCATGACCAGGTTGACGGGTACGCTGGTTTCGAGGCTGGTATGTGCCAGCAGGACGGTGACGAGTTCGCCCCGGTCCACCTTCGAGGTCTTGGGCTCGAATACCAGACGCACCGCGGCGTCTTTGCCTGACTCGTCGCGTGCCGTGTCCAGCAGGGCAAGGATGCGCGCCTTGGTCTGCACCTGTTCTGGCAGCAGGCTTTTCTTGCCAGGCCGTACCCGTGGATTGGTGAGATCTTCGATTTCTTCCAGAATCCGCTGGCATGAAGTGCCGGGCGGCAGTTCGTGGATCACCAGCTGCCACTGGCCTCGCGCCATTTCTTCGAACGTCCAGCGGGCGCGCACCTTCAGCGAACCGCGTCCGGTGCGGTAGATCTGTGCTATCTCTTCCCTGGACGAAATGACCTGCCCTCCGCCGGCGAAGTCCGGCCCGGGCAGGAACGTGAAAAGCTCGTCGTCGGTGAGTTTCGGGTTGCGCAGCAGGGCCACTACGGCGTCGGCCACTTCCCGCAGGTTATGCGAGGGGATTTCGGTGGCCATGCCTACCGCGATGCCGGATGCGCCGTTGAGCAGCACCATGGGCAGCCGCGCCGGCAGCAACTTCGGCTCCTGTTGCGATCCATCGTAGTTGGGCACGAAGTCCACCGTGCCCTCGTCGAGTTCGTCCAGCAGCAGACGCGCATGCTCGGTAAGTCGTGCTTCGGTATAGCGCATGGCCGCGGCATTGTCGCCGTCGCGCGACCCGAAATTGCCATGCCCATCAACGAGCGGATAACGCATGACGAAGCCCTGCGCCATCCGAACCATGGCGTCGTAGGCGGCCTGATCGCCATGCGGATGGTACTTGCCGAGTACATCCCCGACCACACGTGCCGACTTCACCGGCTTGGTGCCGGCAGTCAGGCCCATCATGTGCATGGCGTACAGGATGCGGCGCTGCACCGGCTTCTGGCCGTCGCAAAGGTCGGGCAGGGCGCGCCCCTTCACCACCGAAACGGCATAGTCAAGATAGGCCTGTTCAGCGTACTCTGCCAGGCAAATCGCCTCGTCGTCAGGCGTGTCGAACAACCCACGCTGATCGGAATCAGTCATTCACGTCTTCCTGGTTGACTTTACGGATACGGCACCAGATGAAAAACCGGTTCATGAACTCGGGTACCGACATGAACAGGATCGCCGCCATCACCACATTGAGCAGGGCGGTCACCCCGTACAGCTGCGGAATGCTCAGTCCCGCGCCGAGCAGCATCATGGCAAACAGCGCGGAGAACACCATGAACACCGCATTGAGGATATTGTTGGCACCAATGATGCGGGCCCGGCACGCCGGGTCAGACCGACTCTGGATGAGAGCATACAGGGGCACACTGTAAACTCCCGCAAACAGGGACAGCAGCCAGAGGTCGAGCAGGATGCGCCAGTGCTGCGGACGCGAAAGGAACTCGGACATCGATTGCAGGTGTGGCAGACCGGCGAGCCCCGCACTGGCGAAATAGAGGTCGGCGGCAAACACGCTCATGCCCAGCGCGCCCAGCGGTACCAGACCGGTCTCAAGCTGACCGCCACCCAGCTTCTCGCACAACAGCGCTCCAGCCCCGACTCCCAGCGAGAACATGGCAAGCAGCAGCGTCAGCACGCTCTGGTCGGCCGAAAGCACGTCGCGCGAGAAGCCGAAGAACGATGCCAGGAAAGTCGCGCCCAGGAACCATAGCCACGATATGCCGACCATCCCCATGAGCACCGTGCGGTCCGAGCCCGCCAGCCTGAGGTTATGCAGCGTCTCGGACAACGGATTCCAGTTGATGGCGAGCGTGGGGGCAGGCGCCGGCGACGGCGGAATGCGCAGGGCGGCGAACAGCCCGGCCAGGGCAAGCGCAATGCAGATCACGCCAATGATCCAGGTGTCGGCAGCTGCCAGGCGCGCCAGTTCGCCGCCACCAATCGTGCCTGCCAGGATGGCCACGAAAGTGGCCATCTGCACCAGACCATTCCCGCCCATGAGCTCCCTCTGCGCCAGATGCTGCGGCAGGTACGCATACTTGGCGGGGCCGAATATCGTGGAGTGCAGGCCCATCAGAAAGGTTGTCACGTACAGGATGGGCGCACTGTACAGCCAGAAACCCGCAGCCCCCACCAGCATGATCACCACCTCCATGAGCTTGACGCCCTGCATCAGGCGGGCCCGGTCGATCTTGTCGGCAATCTGGCCGCTGGTTGCCGAGAACAGCATGAAGGGCAGGATGAAGATCGCCGAAATCAGGAAAGCCGCGGTGGCACCATCGACACCTTCGAAGCGGGCCGCCTGGTAGGTAACCAGCGACGTGAAAGCGATCTTGAAAACGTTGTCGTTGAGCGCGCCCAGCAGCTGCGTGCAAAAGAACGGCATGAAGCGCCGCTCGCGCAACAGTCTGAACTGACTCTGCCGGGGTTCACGGCCATGCATTTCCCTACTCCGGAGTGTTATGACGCCAGGCCAGACCGCCGCCGGTCAGATGTCGACCTCGGCCAGGTTGCCCTTTTCTTCCAGCCACGCGCGCCGCTGGGCGGCTTCGGTCCTGCCCATCAGCATTTCGAACATGCGGGTCGTACCCTCCGGACCGAAATCGCCCAACCTGACCGGCAGCAGCCGCCGCGTATCCGGGTTCATGGTGGTCTCCCAGAGCTGTTCAGGGCTCATCTCACCCAACCCCTTGAAGCGGCTGATGGTCCAGGAGTTCTCCCGCACGCCCTCCTTACGCAGCTTGTCCTGGACGGCCTCAAGTTCGCCGTCGTCGAGGCAGTAGATCTTGCGCGCCGGACGCTTGCCCTGGGCGGGCACGTCGACGCGGTAGAGTGGCGGCCGCGCCACGAAGATGTGTCCTGCTTCGATGAGCCTGGGGAAGTGGCGGTAGAACAGCGTGAGCAACAGCACCTGTATGTGCGAACCGTCGACATCGGCGTCTGAAAGAATGCAGATGCGCCCATAGCGCAGCCCGGAGAGGTCGGGCTCGTCGTCGGGACCATGCGGGTCAACCCCCATGGCGACGGCTATATCATGAATCTCGTTGTTGGCGAAGAGCCGGTCGCGCTCGACCTCCCAGGCGTTGAGGACCTTGCCGCGCAACGGCAGGATGGCCTGGAACTCCTTGTCGCGCCCCATTTTGGCCGACCCGCCCGCGGAATCGCCCTCGACGAGGAAGAGTTCTGTGCGCCGCACGTCATTGCTTTCGCAGTCGGTCAGCTTCCCCGGCAGCACGGCGACACCCGAGCTCTTGCGCTTTTCGATCTTCTGTGAGGATCGTGTGCGCGCCTGTGCCTGCCGAACGACCAGATCGGCAAGTTTCTTCCCATGATCAACGTGCGAGTTCAACCAAAGGTCGAGGGCCGACTTGACGAAGCCGCTGACCAGCCGGACGGCATCCCGGCTGTTCAGGCGTTCCTTGATCTGTCCCTGGAACTGCGGATCGAGCACCTTTGCGGACAGCACGAAGCTCGCCCGGGCGAAGACGTCCTCGGGCAGCAGCTTCACCCCCTTGGGCATGAGATTGTGCAGCTCCATGAAGGTCTTCACCGCATTGAACAGACCATCGCGCAGGCCAGCCTCGTGCGTGCCCCCGGCCGGCGTAGGGATCAGGTTCACGTACGACTCGCGCACCACCGGACCCTCGGCCGTCCAGGTGACCACCCAGTGTGCCCCTTCTCCCTCGGCGAAGCTGTCGTGGTCAGCGTCGGCATACTGCTCACCTTCCACCAGGGGCACCAGCAACTCTTCGCCCGCCAGTGCCTCGGCCAGATAGCCGCGCAGGCCGTCGGCGTACAGCCACTCCTGCGTCTGGCCGCCCGCCCGTTCATTACGGAAGACAACCTGCACCCCGGGCAGCAGGACGGCCTTGCTGCGCAGCAACCGAACCAGATCGGCGACTGGAATTGAAGCGCTGTCGAAATACCTGGGATCGGGCCAGCAACGGACGCGAGTGCCGCTCTTGCGCTTGCCGGCCACGCCTACCCGTTCGAGCGTGCGCGTGACCTCGCCATTGGCGAATTCGATGACATATTCGCCGCCGTCGCGCCAGACCGTGACTTCCATGCGCGTCGACAGTGCATTGGTGACCGATACGCCCACGCCATGCAATCCTCCTGAGAACGCGTAGGCCGCCGCCCCATGCTTCTGGAACTTGCCACCGGCATGCAGGCGGGTAAACACCAGTTCGACCACCGGCGCGCCTTCTTCGGGGTGGACCCCCACCGGGATGCCCCTCCCCTCGTCTTCGACCGTGACGCTGTGATCGGCGTGCAGCGTGACCGCAATGCGCTTGCCGAACCCCGCCAGGGCCTCGTCCGCCGCGTTGTCGATCACCTCCTGCACGATGTGCAGCGGGTTCTCGGTACGCGTGTACATGCCCGGCCGCTGACGGACGGGCTCCAACCCTTTCAGGACCTGGATGGATGCTTCGGTGTACTGTGTTGCCAAGACCTTGCCTGCTACGTGAGAGTGTTGATCAGCGTATTTTACGTAGCAGCACGCCAGCAACGACAAAGCGCGCAGGAAACTGCAACGGCGAGCAGCTAGAAGCCGCACAACGCCATGAGCGTATCCCAGGCAACCTGCATGTGCGGCGTGGTGTAGGCCCAGAAGCCTACGGCAAGCACCACGACAAGCGCGAGCCAGCCTAGCATCCGCCCCACACGCGCCACGCTGCGATGGCCAGTATTCCGGGCGTCCACTGCCGGGCGGTCCGTGCCCGGTTGATTGTTCGCACGCATTGTCTGTCTCATGATGTCTCTGCCAAGCGGAGATTCAGTGCAGCAAAGACGTTAGCTGCGGGCCGGCTCGACCACGAGGCGCGCGGGCACCCGCAGCGGCAGGCAAAGCAACCCGGCAACCACCGAGAGGGCCACGCCCGTCCACCAGACCAGGTCGTACGACCCGGTGGTGACGTACATCTTGCCGCCCAACCACACCCCCAGGAACGACCCGACCTGGTGCCCCAGGAAAACGATGCCGGAGAGCGTAGCCGCGAAGCGGTAACCATATATGTCGCCGATGAGCCCCTGGGTGAGCGGTACGGTGCCCAGCCAGAACAGACCCATGACCGACGCAAATATGTACAGGCTCCAGGGAGCTATCGGCGCCGTCATGAAGAAAACGATGGCCAGGCCACGCCCCCAGTAGATGCCCGCCAGCAATAGCTTCTTGGAATGCTTGCCGCCCAGCTTGCCCGCCCAGAATGAGCCAAACACATTGAACAGCCCGACGAGCGCGAGTGCAACGGCACCGTTGGTAGGTGTCAGCCCTTTGTCGACGACATAGGCTGGCAGATGCAGCGTGATAAAGGCGGTCTGGTAGCCACACACGAAGTAGCTCCAGAACAGGAAGTGATAGGATGTGTCGCCCAGAGCTTTCCTGACTGCACTGCCCAACGACATGCCTGGACTGACAGCTCCTGGGGACTTGCCACGCAGGAACCAGGCCAGTGGCAGGATGATCGACACCAGCGCCGACAACGCCCACAGCGCGCCGCTCCACGACATCGTCGTGATGAACGCCTGGGACACCGGCACCACCAGGAACTGTCCCAGCGAACCGGCCGCCCCCGCGATTCCCATTGCCGTGCTGCGCGAGGCTGGTGGCACCGCGCGCGCCACCACGGGCAGCACCACGGCAAAGGTGGTACCCGCCTGCCCTACGCCTATCATCAGACCTGCGTAGAAATAGAGCTCAAGATTGGTGGTGGCGTACCGCAGGCCGATGTATCCTACCGCATAACTGAGAGCGGATAGCACGATTGCACGTCCTGCGCCGAAACGGTCGGCCACCGCTCCAAGCACAATGGCCATCACACCCCAGACCAGATTCTGGATCGCGAAAGCCATGGAAAACACGTCGCGGCTCCAGCCGTTCGCGAGCCCCATCGGTTGCATGAACAAACCGAAAGAAGCTCGCAGGCCGACAGCGAGAAAGACGATCAGCGAGCCGACCAGGATCACGCGCACAGCGCGACGGGTATCGTATTGGGTATCAGACATGAAGCAGGGCCTGTCGAGGGACACACCATGTGCGGCGCAGGAGCCGGCCAACGGCTTGCGGTACATGCGTTCACATGCCCGCCATCATACGCCCAACCACGGCCGGGTGAGTAGCGTTGCAACTCTGGTCGCCACCAGCGTGTGCGCGCCGCTTGCGCCATGGACCTTCCATTGAGCGGCAAGGGGGCGGGTAAAGCACACGGTGCCTGCTCCTTGCTTGCACACAAGATTCTCTGACGATATAATTTAATTCTTTCATCGGGCTGTTAGCTCAGTTGGTAGAGCAGCGGACTCTTAATCCGTAGGTCGTAGGTTCGATCCCTACACAGCCCACCATAAACCACCCCCACACCCTGTGGTGGCCTGGTTTTACAGCCAGCAATTCTGCGTTTCCAAGCCGCCATCGGGCGGCATTTTTGTTTCCGGCCTTTCCAGTGCCCCGCTGCCCCCCTCGCAGGCCAGGCGCGGGCGCGTCGATGCGTGCAAGCAAACGTAACGCAGCGGCACGAAACACCCGCGTGCCACGCATAATGTAGGCATCCCCCTCAACCAAGAAGAACACGGAGGAGATGCCCCATGAAGCGGCTGACCACCAAAGATTTCGCGCCTGAAGTCATCGACCTTTACAACCGATATGCGCATGGCATGATCACCAAGCGCGAGTTCCTCGCATGTGCCGCAAGGTTCGCGCTCGGCGGGCTGACGGCCGCCTCGATGCTGGCCATGCTGCGCCCCGACTACGCGCTCGCCCTGCAGGTCGCACCTGACGATGGCGACATCAGGGCCGAGTACATCACGTATCCCTCCCCCAACGGACACGGGCAAGTACGTGCTTACCTGGTGCGTCCCGCCCGAGCGCACTCTACCCGGCTGCCGGGGGTCGTCGTGGTGCACGAGAACCGCGGTCTGAACCCGTATATCGAAGATGTGGCGCGCCGCCTGGCGAAGGCGGGGTTCATTGCCCTGGCACCCGATGGTCTGACCCCGGTCGGCGGATATCCCGGTGACGACGACAAGGGCCGCGAGCTGCAAAGCAAACTCGACCAGACCAGACTGCGCAACGACTTCTTTGCGGCTGTGGAGTACCTGGTGCGACACGAGGACGTCACGAAGGTCGGCATCGTCGGCTTCTGCTACGGTGGCGGCATCGCCAACGCGGTGGCCGCCGCCTTCCCCGAACTGGGGGCAGCGGTGCCTTTCTATGGCCGGCAGGCGCCGGTCGAGAGCGTGCCGGACATCAAGGCCCCCTTGCTGCTGCATTACGCCGAGAACGATCCGAACGTGAACGCAGGCTGGCCCGCGTACGAAGCCGCCCTCAGGCAGCACGGCAAGACCTACGAAGCGCACTTCTATCCCGGCACTTATCACGGCTTCCATAACGACACGACCCCACGGTACGACAAGGAGGCCGCTGAACTTGCCTGGCGTCGTACCATCGACTGGTTCAGGCGTCACCTGAATTGACATACGAATTCTGTGGCACGACGGCCGCATCACGCGGCCCGCCATCTCCATACACCACTGTACGTTCCCGTTACGATCCGTTAAGCTTGGCCTGGCTGATCGCCGCATGGCCTGGCTTTCTTTTGCCTGACGCATGGCGAGCGGTTTCCGCATGAGCCGGGCAATGTGGAGATCACCACCACCATAACAACGAGACCACACACGGAGACGCTCATGAATCACTATTCGCGACGGCAGTTCATGGGGACAACAGCGGCCGCTGCCATGCTGGCGAGCCTGCCCGCCCAGGTCATGGCCGAGGAAGCCATGCTCGATACGCTGACCATCGTCACCGGATTTCCACCAGGAGGAACTTCCGACATCTTGTGCCGCCGGGTTGCCGAAGCCTTGCGCGGCAAGTATGCGCGCGCGGCGGTCGTAGAAAACCGCACTGGCGCGGGCGGTCAGATCGCGGTGAACGCGATCAAGTCCATGCCGCCCGACGGCAGTGCCATGCTGCAGACACCGAGCACCATGCTTTCCATCTACCCGCACACTTACAGGAATCTGTCCTATCGGCCTTTTGAAGATCTCACTCCCGTCAGCCTGGCGTGCACCTTCGTGTTCGGCTATGCCGTCGGAGCGAGCGTACCCGAATCGGTCAGATCCGTCGCGGATTATGTGGAATGGGTCAAGGCAAACCCAAGATTCGGCAATTTCGGCAGTCCGGGCGCTGGTGCCTCCCCGCATTTCATCGGTGCCATGCTCGCACGTGACACCGGCATCGACCTTCAGCACGTCGCCTTCCGCGGCACGCAGCCCGCCATTGCGGATGCCATTGGAGGTCACCTTGGCGCGGTCTGCGGCCCTCTCGGCGAGTTCTTGCCCCACCTGTCCGACAAGCGCATTCGCCTGATCGCGGTCACGGGAGAAACCCGCAGCCGCTTCGCGCCCGACGTGCCGACCTTCCTGGAACAGGGGCTCAAGAACCTCACTATTGGCGAATGGTACGGGTTCTTCCTGCCCGCGGGCGCCTCGTCAGCCACGGTCAACCGCCTGAATACCGCTCTGCGCAAGGCACTGACTGAACCGGCTCTGGTCGAGGGCCTGGCGATCTCGGGCATGGAAGCGGCATCTTCCACGCCTGAGGAACTGGCCGCTTACCTGCGCCGCGATACCGAGTTCTGGGGTCCGGTCGTCCAGTCCATCGGATTCTCGGCCGACACCTGAGCAGGGCCGTGCGTTCACGTGACCTCCGGGGGAGCGTGGTCCCCCGGCACCTTCATTTGTACGAATATTCATATATTTGGTGCTGCCCGCCATGGTTGCGCCACTGAAGCAGAAAGAATGGAGCGGACATGCATTCCACGTTGCGCCGCCAGCTCATTCGTCGGCGCGATGCTTGCACGCGATACCGGACTGAATCTGCAACATGTGGCGTTCCGGGGCACGCGAGCCGCTATCCAGGACGCCATCGGCGGCCACCTCGCCGCCGTGTGCTGCCCCCTGGGCGAGTTCCTGCCCTATCTTGCCGACACACGCATACGCCTGAACGCGGTAACAGGCACCGCACGCAACCGGTTTGCGCCAGACGTTCCTACATTCCTGGAACAGGGGCTGCCGAACCTCACCGTCGATGAGTGGTATGGCTTCTTCCTGCCCGCGGGTGCATCACGCACTACGGTTGACCGCCTGAACGACGCCATGCGCCGCGCGCTGGCGGATCCCGCGGTCATCGAAGGGCTCGCCCTGGCAGGCATGGAAGCGCAGTCGTCTACACCCGAGGAGCTCGCCCGGATGCTGCGCCGCGACACCGAGTTCTGGTCCCCGATTGTCCAGGCCATCGGGTTCACCGCCGACTCCTAGGCGGGAGCACCGCCGTACCCCAGCCGTTGCTCGATCAGAGCCGCTTCCTCCTGCAACAACCGCAGCACCTCCTTGCGTCGGGGTCCCATCATGCGTTGCGTCGTGGATGCAACGCTGAGTGCTGCCAGAGGGCTGGCGTCGGGCCCCCGTATGGCAACCCCTATCGCGCGTACCCCCGGGATGATCATCTCGCGGTTGTATCCGTACCCCAGGCGGCGCGACAGTGTAAGCATCCGGTGCACTGCTTCGCTGCGCTGGGGCGCGAAGCGCAGCATGTAAGGCTCGCTGGCCGCCAGCAGTACGTCGAGCTCCGGAGGTTCAACCAGCCCGAGGATGGCCGCACCCCCCGCCGAGACACACAGGGGGCGACGCCCACCAACCTCTACCGTGAGTGCCTTCAGCGGAAACGCACCGTCGCGCCTGTCAATGCAGACCGATTCATGCCCGCTGCGCAGATTGAAGAAAACCGTGTCCCCGGTTCTCGCAGCAACGCGGTCGAGCGCTGGAGCACCGAGCGCACGCCAATCGTAGTACGCAGCGGCGGTAACCCCGAACTCGAAGGCCAGGCGCCCCAACCGATAGCGGTGCGTGATGGCATCGCGCTCGACCATGCCCTGCTCGATCAGGCCTGCCAGAATGCGGTACGTGGTGGAATGGTGCAACTGGCAGTACGTTGCCAGCTCTGACAGCCGCCAGCCCACACGATTGCGTATCGATACGGCACGCAAGACCTTAAAGGCCCGCTCCAGCAGCTGCACGCCATGCAGGTTCGTCTCAGGTGGCACGACGGCCCTCGCGCGCGCCGCGATGGACTCCATGGTCGCGGGCTGCCCCAGCGGCGGTCGCCATGCCGGTGCCACGCGTGCTGCAGAAGAGCAGGCAACGAATGATGAATTGGACTTTGAACGCGTACCTGGCATGTCGCGATATCCGGCAACAGGTTCCTTGGAGCGACGAACACGCCCGGCAGCGTACGCGGGCGTGGCCGGGTCGTACAGGCGCGCCCTGTGGCCACCCCAACCAGCTTTTTACTATGTGAACAAATGATGACGACGCGTGTCAAGCATCGCGGTGCGGCCGTGGATAATCCCGCAAACGTGGCCGGTCAACTCCCACGATCCATTCCAACTAGTCGCCTCTTTGCGCAGGAAACGCCATGAGCCGCACCGTTACGCTTGACGATCTGACAACAACTCCACCTGCACTTCACGCTGACGTCGTCGTGCTCGGCGCTGGTTCCGCCGGTGTCTGTGCCGCCATTGCCGCTGCCCGTAGCGGGCGCTCCACTCTGCTGCTGGATGCGGGCCCCATGCCCGGCGGGGAACTGCTGACCGGCATGGCGGTAGACGGTGCCCTCAACGGCCGGGGTGAATGGGTCGTGGGCGGCATTGCGGCCGAACTGTTCGCCGAATGCGAGCGCCTGGGTGGTTACATAGGGGCGCTCAACGACTGGCGCCTCATTCACTATGTTTGCTACGACCCCGAAGTGATGAAACTGGCAGTCGTCGGCCTGCTGGCCAGACATGGCGTTCGGCTGCTGTTGCATTCCTTCCTGCATACAGTGGAAGTCGACGATGGAGTCGTGAAATCCATTGTCGTGCTGAACAAGCAGGGCAATGTACGAATCAGCGCCCCGGTATTCATCGACGCGTCAGGGGA
>CALAGD010000002.1 GCA_937891425.1 uncultured Pigmentiphaga sp. | reverse complement strand
ACGTCGAGAAGCAGGCTCTGGGTGTGGATTCCGCGCGCGAATGATGCTGGTTGACGCCGGCCGATGTCCGTGTCGCATGAGGGGCGGGAGCCGGTGACGGTGTGCACGAAAACGGCGGGCCGTGTGGCCCGCCGTTTTGCTTTGAGGCGCCGCGGTATGGCACCAGGGCGGGGCCGGCGTAACCAGGCGTCAGAGCTTCGGCGCCGTAAAGTGCTGGGTGCTGTAGTCCGATGAAGCCGGGCGGTCCAGCACCGGCGGATTACCGGGGAGCGCTTGCACGTACTCGAGGAATACATCGGCCAGCAGCTGGCGCATGTTTACGCGGCGTTCACCGCCGATGCGGCCGAGCGTGGCGTATCCGTCCTTGCCGTCTGCCAGGAAGTCGTTCGTGGCAACTTCGTAGGTGGCGTCAGGATCCAGCGGCACCCATTGCCCCTGTTCATTCCGCACCTGCAGATTGCTCAGCCGTTCACCGCGGGCACGCGTGTAATCGACGTCGAAGCGCAGTCCGCCCGTATATGGGTAGGCGCCGGTCACCAGCTGCGTGAGAGCGTGATCCAGTGCTTCTTCCAGTGCCTGCTTGAGCTCGGCGCCGGTTATCTTGAGCCGGACGACCTGGTTCTGGAAGGGTAGTACCGCGTAAATGTCGGGGACGGTAATCGGCCCCTTGGGCAAGGATGTACGCACGGCTCCTGCGTTCACGAGGGAGATCCGAGCGTTGAAGTCGCGCGCGCCCCGACGCAACAGTGCTTCGGCCACCAGTTGCTGCATGTCGCCGCCGTGGGCGATGACGTGGGGATCCTCGGCGCATGCCGCATCCAGCGGATTATCGGCCGGCAGTGGCAGATTCCCCGGCAGGCGGCGTTGGCACAGGTCACGCGCGGCTTGCGCAATGGTCATCCTGGTGAACTCCTGCTTCTGCCGGGCGTATGGCTCGAGCGCGGCGAGCGCGGCCGGGCTCGGTGGGGTGACGCGGAATGCGCCCGTGGCGTTCAGCTGCTGCAGCAGCGCGGCACGCTCTTCCGCGCTCAACGGCTTGCCGTCGGCACGCCGAAAATCATCGCCGATCAGGATGTGCGGTGTTCCGTCACAGTGGGTGACACGCCCCTGAGCATCGAAACCGACCCGAAGCTCGCCCACCACCTGGCTGTACTGGTGTGCCTGGACGACACACACGAGGTCGCCCTCGGCATTGCGCACCCGTGTGGGGTAGGGGCCCTTCACATCGAGGCCGAAGCTGGCGAGGGCATCGGGACCCAGCAGGGTGTGTGAATCGCCACCCACGATGACGTCGATGCCGTACAGGGCCTTGGCCAGGGCGATATCGTTCTCGTAGCCCATGTGCGTGAGCAGGATGACCTTGTCGACGCCACGGGCGCGGAGATGGTCGATTTCCAGCTGGGCGACGGCGAATTCGTTGAGGAGGTCGGTGTCGGGGTTGGGCCGCGATGACTGCTTCGTCTTGAGCGCGGTGGTGAGGCCCACGATGCCGATGCGTTGCCCGTCGCGTTCGATGATGACGGAACGTCGGACCCTGCCGTCGTCGAAAGCGCGGTATAGGGGGGATGACGGCCCGAAGCGAACGTTGGCGGACAGCACGGGCGTGGCGCAGGGGCCCTGCGCCAGCGCCTTGAGGAAGGTATCGAGGCCCTCGTCACCGTGTCCGAACTCGTGATTGCCCAGGGTGTACGCATCAAAGCACGCCTGATTCATGAGAGCCGCGTCAGCGGCTCCGCGGGTCAGCTGGTAGTAGATGTCTCCGGTGATGGCATCACCCGCGTGCAGCTTCACTACCGCCGGGCGCTGACGCGCGATCTCGTCCATGACCTGGACCACGCGGGGAAACCCGCCTGCCTCGACCTCGACCACCTCGCGCTTGCCGCCGGCAGTGGTCGCAAGCCGTGCGGTGGCCGGATCGAGATGGGAATGGTGGTCGTTGATGTGGAGGATGGTGAGTTCGAAAGCGGTGGGATTGTCCGGTTGGCTCTGCGCCGGGGCGGACACAGGCGGCGATGCGGGATTTTCGGCTTGCGCGCGTGGCGCCCCGACTGCTTCGGATTGCTGGATGCTGTTCGCACACCCTGCCGCGAGCAAGGCGAGCAGGGCTGCTACCGCGGACCGTGGAAGGGATGGCATAGGCGTCTCGCTTTCTTGTTGCTGTTATGGATGGTTGCTGGCCTGCCGGGAGGCCGGCACGGCACTGGGGATGGCGCTGCGGGGCAGGGTGCGGAGGCACCCCGGATTGCCCCGGCTCAGGTGCCTACTCTGTGGGCGGTACGTACCCCTGGGCCTCGATGCGCTCGTCCTGGAACAGGAAGCGCTCCATCTGCTGGGCCAGATACTTGCGTGCGCGCGCATCGGCCAGGTTCAGCCGGTTCTCGTTGACGAGTCGCGTCTGCACGTTGATCCACTGTTGCCATGCTTCCTTGGAAACGCTTTCCCAGATGCGTTTGCCCAGCTCGCCCGGGTAGGGAGGGAACTCAAGGCCTTCGGCTTCACGTTTCAGTTTTACACAGTACACCGTACGAGCCATGTTGACCTCATGCAAGGGTAATCAATCGGATGTGCTGATTGTAAAGGACGGGGTCCCTCGCGCGGTGTGCTGCTGGCGTGCTGCCCGTCGTACCGGCGTGCACGCGAGGACAGCGCGCCGTGCAGGCTTCTCGCATCGGCGCAGGGCGGGGAGCGGGGGAGTCAGAACAGCCAGAAGTCATTGGTGGCGGGGTCGAGGTGTTCCGTGTACGGTGGGGCTTCTGCTGACCCGCCAGGTGTTGCCGGCAGGGTGATCGCAGCGTGGGCCACATCCGGGCCGACCTCGAAAAGTGCCCGGTCCGTCATTTCATATTGTCCGTACAAAGGCGGAGGAATGTCGTAATCGTCGGGGTCGAGCGGCGGGCGCTGGGGCGCGAGTGCGGCGATGGCGTCCGGCCCCAGCTTCACAATGGCGCCCGCCACATCGAACGGGTCGTCCATCGACGTGATCAATTCGCGCAGGTCGACAGGTGCACTGCGCTGACCCTGTGTGAACCAGGCCGCGAACTTGCCAGCTTCCAGTCTGGCATGGAACAGCGAAGGCGGGTGTTCGCCGTCCAGTGCCTGGTCGAGCAGATGCGACAGCAGGCTTGAACGGCCGTAAGGCTCGCGCTGAAGCAGCTCGATCCAGTATGCCGATTCTTCGGCAGTGGGCTTGCGCTGCATTGCCTGAGCATAGGCCAGCTCGATGTAACGGACATCGTCGAACCCGGTACCATGCTCGCCGTGCCCGGTGCCTGCCCAGTAGATGTCGCGCGCCAGGGTTGCCCGCGCGGTTAGCTCGTCTTCTCCGCTTTCCAGCATGCGGGCAAGCTGGCTGGCCCAGTACGCCAGGCCTTCATGTTCCGGCGCACGAGCAAAGGCCACCACATAGCAGCCTACGAGAAAGTTGAGGTGTGCAGGTTGCAGGAATCCCAGCAGGTCGGGCACCTCGGGCAAACTCACCGGGCCCAGCTGCGCGTCGTGTGCCACGTGCAGCAGCCGCGTGAGCGAGGGTGCGCGTTCGTGCTGGCCTTCGGTCAGATAGGCAAGCAGGAACGCAGTATTCGTGACGACCCCCAGTTCGATCGCCCCGATAATGGTTTCGCGCTCGGCGTTCGGTTCATCGGGATAGACGAGCTCGACAAGCTCGCGTGTCGGCAGCCAGTTCACGAAGGGAAACCCGGCTTCCCATGTTACGAAGTCGATGAGCGAAGGGACTGCGATGTCCAGGGCGCGGTGCGACATCAGGTTGCCCCAGTGATGGACTCGTGCGAGTACCGATTCGCGCGCCGTCAGCCCCTGGTCGGCATCGAACCGCAGTCCGTCGAGCAGCAGATCGCGATGCAGCTCGGCGAGGTCAGTGTCGGGATAATGGGGTTCCAGTATATCTTGAATCAGGAACACCACCATGCGGTGGGCCTGGGCGTAGGTAAGCTCCATCTGCAACCTCCGTGCGCAGGTGTCAGTTGACGGTGATGACGATACAGGTGTTGCCCGTGTAGCCGGGCATGCCTCGTTCGATGAACCGGGCCCGCGTGGTGCCCTGACCATAGCGAGCATCGGCCGTTCTTTGGCACCAGTCATGCATGCCAGCCAGTGTTTCGCTAGTGCCGGCGTTCGGAATGGCAATGTGGATCCATTGCTCTGCTTCCGATTCGCTCATGGGGCCCTCGAGTAACCCGAGAATTCGCATGCCGACCTGGTTCACCCAGTAGGGGTAGCTCGCATGATGGGAACCGATTCCGTACTCGGGGCACCGCTGGCTGGGAAGGCTTTTGTAAGCTGCGATGATGGTGTCGCGCAGATGGTCGGAAACGATGCCTGCGCTGGTGTGCTGACCCTTGCCGTAGTGGTAGCCCGGATCGGTACGGGTACAGATCAGGTCGCCCGACATGGGGAAGGTGATGCCCGCTGAGGGGAGGGCCGGAGGGTCGTCAGGACCGCTGCTACCTTCGGTGTTGTCGCCGCTTCCGGGCGCGCCGGGCACCTCTCCGGCCAGGGGCTGCAGCGTGAGGCTCGCGTGCACATCTGGCGAATGGAAGTAGATTTCCGCCTCAGCCGCGTGGATGCGTGCATGCGCGCAAATTGCCGATAGCAGCAGCCAGGCCAGAAGACGTATGGAAACCTTCCGCCCGCTGCATGAAGAATGTACGTAGTTCACGGCACTCGCAGCCTAAAATGTACCAATCAGATGCAGGTACGCAGTTTGGCATGGTGCGGACATGAAAAGCCGCGGGTGTGTACGTTTGCACGCACCGGGTGCTGCGGGCTGTATGTGTGTTCCAGATGGAGAGGCAGCGGGAGGAGGGATAAGGCAAGTGCGGCAATGTGGGCGTGATGCCGCGCTCGGACAAGTCAGGGCACTTTGCCACTGGTGGCGCGGGTGCCGTGGGCGGCGCCTGCCTTGCCGGGTCGCGCCCGTGCGGCAAGGCGGCCGCGTGAACGGGGGTTCAGCTTGCTGGCGGGAGGATCTCTTCGACCACTTCCATGGGACGGCACAGGCGGACGCCCATGTCGGTGACGACGAAGGGGCGGTTGATCAGGATCGGATGTTCCATCATGGCATCCAGCAACTGGTCATCGGTCAGCCCGGGGTTGTCGAGGTTCAATTCGTGATAGGGCGTACCGCGCTCGCGCAGGGCTTCGCGCACCGACAGGCCGGCGCGCTCGATCATCGACTTGAGCTCCTCCCGCGCAGGCGGTGTCTTCAGGTATTCGATTACCTCTGGGTGGTAGCCGCGCTCCTTGAGCAGCGCCAGTACTTTGCGCGATGTTCCGCAGTTGGGGTTGTGGTAGATCCTGACGTTCATGGCGATTCCTTTTCTTTCTGGGGTGTCTGACTGGTTCGGACAGCAATGCCGGTTCAGGTAGGTGAGCACATCGCGCATGCGCTTGGTGTCGGCGCTGTAGTAGACGAAGCGGCCGTCCTGGCGCGAAGTGACCAGACCTGCCTGGGTGAGTTCACGAAGATGGAACGATAGGGACGAGGGCGGGATATCCGCGCGTTGGCTGATCACGCCGGCGGAAAGGCCGTCCGGCCCGCTTTGCACGAGCAGGCAGAATACCCGTAGTCGGGATTCCTGCGCCAGGGCGGCCAGCGCGCTCACGATGGATTTGGATTGCATGCTTCAATTTTTGTTGAAATGTTCCTTGAGCGCAAATCGGCCCGGACGTTAAACCCTCAGTATACGGATGAACAGCGGGGGCCCATTGCAGTAACATCGTGCGTCGAAGAACGGCCGGCGTCCGGCGCGTCGTGCAGCAGGTGAGCCGGCACACGAACCAACCCGTACGAGGAGACCCCCATGCTGGTCGAACATCGAACCTATACGTTCAGGCCCGGCGGCGTGCCGGAGTTCATGGCGAAATATCAGGAGCGGGGACTGGCCATCCAGCTTGAAGTACTGGGCAATTTGTTGGGTTATTTCTGGACCGAAATCGGTCCGCTCAACCAGACGGTCAACCTGTGGGGTTACAGCAGCTTTGAAGAGCGTCAACGGCGCCGTGCCGTGCTGATGCAGCGGCCGGAATGGCTGGAGTTCGTCAAGGAGACCTCGCACCTCATCCTGGCACAGGAAACCAGGCTGCTGATTCCGGCGCCGTTCTCGCCAATCCGCTAGCCGGGTTCGGAGCCATGCCGTAGCCTTGGGTCCGGGCATCCTGCCCGCGGGTTTCGTGTTGCAGGCGGGCGGGTGTTCTCCTCGGTGCGGCGAAGCTGCCATCCAGGACGGCAGCCCGTCCGCTACAGGCGCTTGATGAAGATCAGACTATTGCGTGCACGATTGTACTGATGGCGCTTGTCGCGGGGCAGGACATCCAGCGACGCCTGCTTGAAGCCGCGCTTGATGAACCAGTGCGATGTACGCGTAGTGAGCACGAAAAGTCTTTCCACGCCCATCGCACGGGCACGTGTTTCGGCGTGGCGCAGCAGCTTGTCGCCTTCGCCTTCTCCCTGCCAGTCGGGGTGGACCACCAGGCAGGCCATTTCGGCCATGCGGTCTTCGGCCCACACGTAGAGGGCGACACAGCCGTAGATGATGCCGTCGTGTTCGGCCACCCAGAACTTCTCGACGTCGCGCTCGATCTGCTGGCGCCCTCGGGGCACCAGCGTCCCGTCGCGCTCCAGGGGTTCGATGAGGCGTACGATGGCGCCAACGTCGTCCATGGTGGCTGGACGCAGATCTTCCAGGGTGTCTTCCACCACCATGGTACCCACGCCGTCGTGCGTGAAAATCTCGAGCAGGATGCTGCCGTCGAGGTGGAAGGGCAGAAGGTGGGCACGCTGCACGCCCAGCTTGACGGCTTTCGAAGCGTGCTTCAGCAGATAGGCCGTCTCTTCGTCGAGCGTGCCCTGTGCAAGCAGGCGGTCGGCGTCGACGCGGGCCAACTCGGTGTCGATGCTGCCGTCGCCCTCGCGCACTCCCGCCGACTCCGTCAGGAAGATGAGCTTCTCGGCGCGCAGCGCCACGGCCACGCTGGTGGCAAGGTCTTCCATTTCCAGCCGGAAGGCTTCACCGGTTGGTGAGAAGCCCAGGGGCGACATGAGGACGATGGTGCCATGGTCGATGGCAAAACGCAGTGCCTCGACGTCCACCTTGCGCACTTGCCCGGTGTGCCGGTAGTCGACGCCGTCAATGACGCCGACGGGACGCGCCGTAACGAAGTTGCCCGTGATGACGCGCATGCGGGCATGCGACATGGGCGTATTGGGCAAGCCCTGGCTGAAAGCGGCTTCGATATCGAGCAGGATTTCACCGGCGGCTTCCTTGGCGCACTCGAGCGCATCGGGCTCGGTGATCTGCAGTTCTCGGGTGAACTGCTGGGCAATACCCTTCAGCCGCAGCTGCTCGTTGACCTGGGGCCGGAACCCGTGTACCAGCACGAGACGGATGCCCAGCGCGTTCAGCAGCGACAGGTCTTGCACCAGGCTGTTCAGCGCGCCGGCCTGCACCAGTTCGCCGCCAAAGCCGACGACGAAGGTCTTGCCCCGGAAGGCGTGCACATACGGAGCGACTTCCCGGAACCAGCGCACGAACTGCGCGGGACGCACTTCCGGGGCGACGGTCTCGGCTTCATTCGATGCGGGGGCGCTTGCAGCCGGGCCCGTGCCGGGGTCTGCGGCGCCTGCAGGCTGGGCCTGCGCATTGTTCTGTTGCGTATCCACCGACTGCTTGTCCATTGATTGCAAGTTGCGCCGGCTCATCGGGCTCGCGCGGGGCCCGATGCGGCTGCCTTCATTTTATCGCGCCGTGTTTCTTATAATGGTTGGTTATCTCTTTGTTCTGGTCGAGTGAATTCTCAAGCGCAGCGTTTACGCAACCCCATTCCTGCCGTTTCGTATCCCGAAGAGCTGCCGGTAACCGCCCGGCGCGAAGAAATCGCGCGCCAGATCCGTGCGCATCAGGTGGTGATCGTCAGCGGCGAAACCGGCTCCGGCAAGACCACCCAGCTTCCCAAAATCTGCCTTGAACTCGGACGTGGTCAGACGGGCCTGATCGGCCACACGCAGCCGCGGCGCATCGCGGCCATCAGCGTCGCGCGCCGTATTGCCGAAGAGCTGGGCACGCCACTGGGCGAAGTGGTGGGGTACCAGGTGCGGTTCAACGATCGGGTGCAGCCCGGCGCGTCGGTCAAGCTCATGACTGACGGCATCCTGCTGGCCGAGACGCAGGGCGACCGTCTGTTGCGCCACTACGACACCATCATCATCGATGAAGCGCACGAGCGCAGCCTGAACATCGATTTCCTGCTGGGCTATCTCAAGCAGTTGCTGCCGCGGCGCCCCGATCTGAAAGTCATCATAACGTCCGCCACCATCGACGCGGAGCGTTTCGCTCAGCATTTTGGTGGTCCATCAGGACCGGCTCCGATCATCGAGGTGTCGGGACGGACCTATCCGGTCGAGATCCGTTACCGGCCCGTGCAGGATGACGCGGGTGGGTTGGCGAATGGTGAGGACGACGCCGCGCCTGAAGCAGCACGCCCGGGGCGCCCGCGTGTGGAGCGTAGCCGTGACCGGCTCGCTGTCGACGAGGAACGTGACCTGATGGACGCAATAGTCGACGCGGTGGATGAGTGTGCGCGGCACGGGCCCGGCGACATCCTGGTATTCCTGCCGGGCGAGCGCGAGATTCGTGAGGCCGCCGAGGCGCTGCGCAAGCATCATCCCCCAAGCACGGAGATCCTGCCGTTGTATGCGCGCCTGTCGCAGGCCGAGCAGGCGCGAGTGTTCAGGCCTACGTCCGCGCTGCGCCGTGTGGTACTGGCCACCAATGTTGCCGAGACCTCGCTCACCGTACCGGGTATTCGATTCGTGGTCGACACGGGGCTGGCGCGGGTGAAGCGCTATTCGTGGCGCAACAAGGTCGAGCAGCTGCGTCTCGAACCCATCAGTCAGGCGTCCGCCAACCAGCGTGCGGGGCGTTGCGGCCGCATCGGCCCGGGGTTGTGCATCCGCCTCTACGACGAGGCCAGCTTCTCCAGTCGTCCTGCCTACACCGATCCGGAGATCCTGCGATCGTCGCTGGCAGCGGTGATCCTGCGCATGAAATCGCTGCGTCTGGACGGCATCGAGTCCTTTCCCTTCATCGACCCGCCATCGGGGCGCGCCATTGCAGATGGTTACCACCTCCTGCAGGAACTGGGTGCACTCGACGCGTCCAACGCGCTTACGCCCGTGGGCAGGCAGCTTGCGCGCCTGCCTGTCGACCCGCGGGTGGGGCGCATGATTCTCGCCGGACGAGACCAGCAGGCGTTGGCGGAGATTCTGGTCATCGCAGCGGCCCTGTCCGTGCAGGACCCGCGCGATCGTCCCATGGATGCGCAGGAAGCGGCCGATGCTGCGCATGCAGCGTTCCTCGACGAGCGTTCCGAGTTCGTGTCGTTCCTCAAGCTGTGGCAATGGTATGGCGAGCAGGTCGAGCACAAGGCATCGCAACGCAAGCTGGTTCGGCAGTTGCGTGAACGATTTCTATCGCCCGTGCGCCTGCGCGAGTGGCGCGATGTTCACAGCCAACTGCTGACGGTCGTGCGGGGTGAAGGGTGGCGGCTGAACGAAACGCCTGCTACCTACGAGCAGATACATCGTGCCTTGCTGTCCGGCCTGCTGGGCAACGTGGGTCGCAAGAACGACGAAGGCAACGATTACCTGGGGGCGCGCGGCATTCGCTTCATGATCCACCCCGGTTCGCCACTGGTGCGCAAGGCAGGCAAGTGGCTGGTGGCGGCCGAACTGGTGGAAACCACGCGCCTGTATGCGCGCTGCGTAGCCCGGGTGGACCCTGTCTGGATTGAACAGGTTGCCGGCCATCTCGTGCAGCGCAGCTGGTCGGACCCGCGCTGGGACAAGAGGACCGGACAGGTGGTCGCAAACGAGCGTGGCACCCTCTACGGCCTGCCGCTCTATACCGGACGACGCGTGTCCTATGCCCGGGTCAACCCGGCGGAGGCGCGCGAGATCTTTATCCGCCAGGCACTGGTGCCCGGAGAAATCGATACCCGCCTTCCGTTCGTGGCGCATAACCGCAAGCTGATCGCGGAAATCGAGAAACTCGAACACCAGTCGCGCAGGCCCGACATCCTGGTCGACGAGGAACTGATTTTCGCGTTTTACGACAAGACCCTGCCTGGCGACGTGTGCGATAGCACCAGCCTCGAGCGCTGGTACCGGCAGGCGGCGGCGCGTCAACCGCGGCTGCTGTTCCTTACGCGCGACGAGCTCATGCGGCACGAAGCGGCCGGCATCACCACGGACGTTTTCCCCAAGCGCATGCAGGTGAACGGCGTCGAGATGGCGCTCGACTACCATTTCGAGCCCGGTTCTCCGCGCGACGGGGTCACGCTGACGGTGCCGCTCTTCGCACTCAACCAGCTCGATGCCCGGCGCCTGGAGTGGCTGGTGCCGGGGATGCTCAAGGAAAAGGTGCTCATGCTGCTGCGCTCGTTGCCGCAGAAATTGCGGCGGCATTGCGTGCCCTTGCCCGAGTTTGCCGCTGCGTTCCACGACCAGCATTTCGACGAGGCGCAGAACCCGCAGCGAGGTTTGCTCGAGGCCCTGTCGGCATATATCTACGGGCGTACCCAGGTGAGGATCCAGCCCGCCGACTTCAAGCCTGAAACGCTGCCCGCGCATCTGTTCATGAACTACCGTCTGGTCGACGAACACGGACGCATGCTGGCCATGGGCCGGAACCTCGCGCAGCTGCGTGCCGAGCATGGGCGCGATGCGCGCGCCCAGTTCCAGCAGGTCGCCGCCACTTCGCAGGCGGGTGCCGCAGCGCTGGCGCACGAGAACATCACGGACTGGTCATTCGGCGAACTTCCCGAGCTGCTGGAAATCCGCCGCCGCGGACAGTCAGTCATTGGTTATCCTGCCCTCATCGATTGTGGTGACCATTGCGAGATCGATGTCTTTGACGACCCGGACGAGGCGCAGCGCCGCCACCGCCGCGGGTTGCTGCGCCTCTTCCGGCTGCAGTTCAAGGATCAGGTCCGGTACCTTGAGAAGAACCTGGTCGATCTGACCCGCATGAGCATGCTGTACATGCCCCTGGGAACGCAGGAAGAGTTGCGCGATCAGATCATCGACCGTGCCATCGAGCTGGCCTGCCTGGGCGAACCCTGGCCGAGAACGGCGGACGAGTTCGGGGCACGTGTTGAGGAGGGTCGGGGCCGGGTGGGGCTGCTTGCGCAGGAAATCGCGCGGCTGGTGCACTCGATACTCACGGAATGGGCCGCGGTGGTGCGCAAGCTGCCGCAGGCAAAGGGATTCCCGGAGACCATGACCGACATCGAACAGCAGATGCGAGCCCTGATGGGGAAATGGTTCGTGCGCGATACCCCGCAGGAGCAGCTGGTACATTTCCCGCGTTATCTGAAGGCGGCCGCGGCCCGCATCGACAAGCTGCGTGCCGACCCGGGCAGGGACGCCCGCCTCGCGGCCCAGGTGGCGGCCCTGCAGCAGCGCTATCAGCGGGCGTTGGCTGCACGCAAGGGAGCCAATGATCCGAGGCTGGTGCAGTTTCGCTGGATGCTGGAGGAATTGCGCGTGGCGCTCTTCGCGCAGGAGTTGCGCACGCCCACGCCCGTATCGGTGAAACGCCTCGAGAAGGCGTGGGAAGCCTTGCAACGTTAAGGCAAGCCACGGCCGCGGCGCACGGGGCGGTTGCGGCCGCGCGGGGGACTTATGCCTGCGGAACGGTGTCCCTGAACGAGGGACGCTGCATCAGGCGGTCGTAGTAGCGGGCAAGATTGGGGTACGGGTCGCGCCAGTTCAGCTCGGGCAACCGGAAATCGAGGTACCCCAAGGCGCAGCCCGCGGCGATGTCGGCCAGCGAATATTGGCCATGCGCCGACCCCACGCAGAACTGGCGGTCACCCAGCATGTCGGCCATGACGGGCAGCGCGGCCTCGATCTTGGTCGTCTGGCGCGCGATCCAGGCCTCGCTGCGCTGCTCTTCCGGACGAAGCACATGTTCGAGCCGCAAGAGCACGCAGGCGTCGAGAACGCCGTCGGCCAGCGCCTCCCAGCGCTTCACCTCGAGCCGTTCGCGTCCGCCGGGTGGCAGCAGGCGGCTGACTGGCGAGAGGGTATCGAGGTATTCCACGATGACGCGGGAATCGAATACGCAGAAATCGTTGTCGATGACGAGGCAGGGAACCTTGCCAAGCGGATTGAACTTTCGGATAGTGGTGTCGGGCGCCCAGACGTCGAGGAGTTCCAGCTGGTAATCGAGTTTCTTTTCCGCAAGCACGATGCGCACTTTGCGCACGTAAGGACTGGACAGGGAGCCGATGAGTTTCATGAAGCCATCGTCATGGAAGGGGGCCTGTGGCGCAGGGCCGCGACCGGAATCTTTGCCGATATTGTTCTTTGTATGTGCCGCGCGCAGCCTGCGCCGGCAACCAGGCAGTATAGCATTCGGGTATCGCCGGTACGCAAGCCTGGCGGACCCGCGCAGCGCACGATGGTAGAATGCGGCGCTTGCGCGTCCGCCCGTCCAGACGTGAAATGAGAGTGTTCCTATGAAGATTTCGCCTACGCTCAGCCCCTTGAACGCCTTGTCTCCGCTCGATGGCCGCTACGCCACGCGGGGGCAGGGTCTGCGCCCGTTGCTGTCCGAGGCGGGCTTCATGTACCACCGGGTTCGGGTAGAGGTGGCCTGGCTGCTGGCGTTGTCGGATGCCGGGTTGCCCGAGCTCAAGCCGTTCAGCCCCGCAGCGCGGGCCCGGCTGGAAGCGCTGGTGGCCGAGTTCTCCGAGGCTGACGCGGCGCGCATCAAGGAGATCGAGCGCGTCACCAACCACGACGTGAAGGCCGTGGAGTACTGGCTCAAGGAGCGGGTGGCCGATCATCCCGAACTGTCTGCCGGTGCCGAGTTCATTCATTTCGCCTGCACTTCGGAAGACATCAACAATACCTCGCATGCGCTCATGCTGCGCTCCGCGCGCGACGACGTGCTGCTCCCCGCGCTGCATGAAATTCATGCGCGCCTGGTGGCCTTCGCGCACGCCTTTGCTGATCAGCCTCTGTTGGCGCGCACGCATGGCCAGCCAGCCTCCCCCACCACCATGGGCAAGGAGTTCGCCAACGTGGCGGCCCGGCTGCGGCGGGCCATTGAACGCATCGCCGCAGTGGTCCCGCTGGCCAAGCTCAACGGTGCAACCGGCAACTTCAACGCGCACCTGGCCGCCTACCCCGAGATCGAGTGGGAATCGCTGGCAGGGCAGGTATTGAGCAATCTCGGCCTGCAGCAGAACCGATACACCATTCAGATCGAGCCCCACGACTGGATGGCCGAACTCTTCGATGCGATCGCGCGCGCCAACGTCATCCTGCTTGATCTCAATCGCGATATCTGGGGCTATATTGCCCTCGGTTACTTCAAGCAACGCCTCAAGGAAGGAGAGGTGGGTTCCTCTACCATGCCCCACAAGGTGAATCCGATCGATTTTGAGAACTCCGAGGGCAATCTGGGCCTGGCGAATGCCACCCTGCGCCATCTCTCCGAAAAGCTTCCGGTGTCGCGGTGGCAACGCGATCTCACCGATTCCACCGTGCTGCGCAATCTGGGCGTCGCATTTGGCTACTGTCTGGTCGCGTACGATGCATGCAAGCGCGGGCTCGACAAGCTCGAACTCAACGAGGCGGCCATTAATGCCGATCTGGACAATTGCTGGGAGGTCCTGGCGGAGCCCGTACAGACCGTCATGCGTCGCTATGGCCTGCCGCAGCCCTATGAACAGCTCAAGGCGCTCACGCGTGGCAAGGGCATCACGCGCGAGGCACTGCGTGAGTTCATCTCCGGGCTCGAGCTGCCCGAGGAGGCGCGCCAGCGTCTGCTCGACATGACGCCGCGCAGCTACATCGGCATGGCAGCCCGTCTGGCGAAGGAAATTGCCTGAACCGGTGGCGTGCACGGCATCTGCCGTGCGTGGTCCGGAGGCGTAGCAAGTCTGGTTGGCGCCCGGCACCGGCGCGGTTGTAGGCATTCCCCGCAGCGGTTGCGATCTGCCGGATGGTCCAGCTATAGTGTGTTCGCCCCCGTGCGCGAGGGGTCTTTTTGTTCGGAGCAAGTATGAAACGCATTGGTGCAGTGTTCGTCATGCTGGCCGGTCTGGCCACGTTCAATGGTGCCGTGCAGGCGGAACCCAAGTTCGAGAATGCCAGCGACGCCGTTGCCTATCGTCAGGCAGCCCTGAAGCTCATGGGGGCGCATTCGGCCAGTCTTGCCGAAGTCATGCGCGGCCGGGTCGAGTTCGACGCCGAACATGTCCGTGCCGAAATCCATACCTTGCGGACGCTGGCCGAACTGCCCTGGAAGGCGTTCAAGCCAGGCATGGAAGGTGGCAATGCGCGCAAGGAAGTATGGGAACAATCCGAGAAGTTCAAGGCGGCGGCCGATGCGTTGCTGCAAAAGCTCGACCATCTCGAGAAAGAGGCCGAATCGAATGACCTGGCCAGGATTCGCGCCGCATACTCCGATGCCGCGGCAAGCTGCAAGGCCTGCCACGACAACTTCCGGCAGCGCCGTTGAAGCCTGGCGGGTGCTCGCGGGCCGGGCATGCCGAAGCGGCCCGTTGCATGCGAGCTGGACCGGTGAGCCACCCGCCTCGCTGCACGTCTCTTCAGAAGTTGACTATCCACCAGGCCACGGCCACCGAGACCAGCAGAACTACAAGGCCCTGCATCCACGTACGTGGCGAGTCGTTGGCCGGGCGGGTTCCCGCCGGAACTTGCGCAGCAGGCTTGTTGCCGGTGATCATGGCCCTCAGCAGGGGTTGGCGGCGCACCACGCCATACCATGCAATGGCCAACAGGTGCAGCGCGATGATGATCAGCAGCAACACGCGGTTGGTCTGGTGAATGGCAGTCAGGGTGTCGGCCGTACTTGAGCTGACGTAACGCGCCAGGGGCCCTTCGCTGAGGATGCCATCGGTAGCGAACAGGCCGGTACCTACCTGAATGACCAGAAGTACCAACATGACAATGACGGACACCGCGCCCAGCGGATTGTGGCCGGCCGTGGGCATGCGCCCTCTGGCTCGCACATAAGCCATGATGGCCGCCGGACCGCGCAGAAAGCTGGAGAACCTGGCGTGTTCGGGGCCGACGAACCCCCAGATCAGGCGGAAGACCAGCAGCGTGAGGATGGCGTACCCGAACTGGAAGTGGTAGTCCATCCAGAGCCCGCCGACATTTGCGGTGACGTATGAGCCGATGATGCAGGCCACCAACGCCCAGTGAAACAGCCGCAAGGGCAAATCCCAAACTCGTACCCGAGTGTTTTGATCGTGCGCAGTCTGATCCGTTGTTTGCATGGAAAGCTCCCGATGTTCTGACATTATCGCTCAGGATGCGCAACACAGTACCACGCCGCAGGCGACATCGTCGGTCTCTGGCGTGATACCGATGGTGTGGGATGGCTGGTGGGTATCTCGGCGTGGCGGTGCCGGCGGCGGCTCGCCACCGGGCCCGGGCGAGAGCGGTGCGCATGATGCCCCCAGGCATGGGAATCCGGATACGGGCGTACCGCGGGGTGACGGATTGATCGGCGGCGGGTCGAGTGCCGCACCGTGTGCACTGGCGGGCACCTGGATGGCCAATTGTCGGGATAATTCAGGCGCTTCGGAGAGGGCGGCCGCCAGCGCGGCAGGGCTGGCCGAGCTCCAGTCTATTGGCGCCGACTGCATCTCGATGGATACCTGGTAGCGGATCGGAATGTAGCCGGCACGCGCCAGGCCGGCTAGTGCAAGGTTCGATGTACCTTCGGAGTGGTACGAAACGGCTGCGCGCGATGCCGGCCACGCTGCAGCAGCCCCGGAGGCGGACGCGGACGGCGCGGCGACGGTGGCCAGACGGCTGACCACGGTAGCAAGTCCCGGCACCAGGGGACGATGCAGGTAGACGATGCGCAGGGTAAGGGTGTTGGCCGCGAAGATGGTTGCGCCGGACGCCGGGCCTTGCCCGCCAGCGTAGCCCAGCTGCTGGAATCGTGCATGTTGCTCGGCCTGGTAGCTGTGGCGAATGTAGCGCACGGCGGGCCGGGCCAGCGTGAGACCGAAATCTTCAAAATGCGCCGCGCCCGGGCTCAACTGCATGAGATGCCACAGGGGCAGGCTGTAACGTTGGTGCAGATGCGTGCGCGCTTCGTGCAGGCGTTGCCGTGCCTTTCTCTCGCCTTCCGGAGTGCCATCGCTACCCCACAGCGGCAGCAGGTTGCGTTCGAGCGCGGTTTCCATGACTTCGGGATGCGCATGGGCAACGCTGCCCGCGCGAGCAGCCTCCATGAGCGCGTAGCCGATGGCCTGCCGAGCCATCATCCATCGGCTTGCCTCGAAGGCGGTCAGGCCTGCGAGGATGAAGGGAAGTGCCGCCACGGCAAACTCGGTTGCGCTTGCGCCGGTCTCGCGCGTGCAGGAACGGACAGCCATACCTCCACCATAGTGGAAGAGCCCTTGTCCGTCCATCCGGCATGGCACTTACGGCTTGCCCCTTACGACACAGCGCGTGTCGGGCGAAGCTGACATCAGCAGCGGGCGGGCGTGCCGGACTGCCGGTCAGGCGTGCCTAGTGGCGGGACGAACTCTGATGGCCGGCCGAGGGCGGGGTGCTCGTCGCGAACAGTTCGGCACAGTCGACCGCGTCGAAGACGTAGACGCTGGAGCAGTAGTCGCAGGTGACTTCGACCTGGCCCTGTTCCGCGACGATGTCTTTCACCTCTTCGCGTCCGAGCATGCGCAGCATGTTGGCTACCCGGTCGCGCGAGCACGGGCAGTGGAAACGCACCTGCAGAGGCTCGAACGCGATCAGCGTTTCGTCCCAGTACAGGCGATGGATAAGGGTCTGCGTATCGACAGTCAGCATCTCGTCAGCGGTCAGGGTGCTGGCAAGGTGCACCGCACGGTTCCAGGTTTCGTCGGCATCTTCCAGCTGCACTTTGCCGCCATCACGCGGCAGCCGTTGCAGCAGCAGACCTACCGCGCGATCGGCATCGGCCTGCAGCCACAGACGGGTCTGCAGTTGTTCGGAGGTGGCCATGTAGTGCTCGAGCGCCTCGGCCACGCTGTTTCCCTTGAGGGGCACGACGCCCTGGTACGGTGCCTGTCCGGGGCGACGGTGTGTCGGATCAAGAATGATGGAGAAGCGTCCGCTGCCGCCCGGGTTGAGCAGTGACTGGAATGATGCGTCTTCAGGAATGTGGGCGCCTTCGCGCAGCTTGACCGTTGCGCGCAGGCTGAGGTCGGACCGGCATTCGACCACGATGAGCAGCACGTCGCCATCGCCCTGCAGCTGCAGGATGAGTGTGCCATCGTATTTCAGGTTGGCGGACAGCAGGGTACTTGCTGCAACCAGTTCGCCCAGCAGGCGCGAGACGGCCGGCGGATAGGCATGGGCCTTCTGGAGCTGCAGCCAGGTATCGCGCAGGCTGACGGCTTCTGCCCGTACCGACTTGTCTTCGAACAGGTACTTGCTGAGCTGATCTGTCATGGGGTGTCTCGTAGTGGAACTGGCGGTCAGCCCAGGCGCCTGAGCTGCTCGCGATACTCTACCGCGCGGTTCTGGTAGTGCAGGTTGCCGCGACGGATCATGTCGATGTCTTCCTGGGTGAGGGTTCTGACCACCTTGCCAGGGCGCCCGAGCACGACCGAACCATCGGGGATCTCCTTGCCCTCGGTGACCAGCGCACCGGCTCCGATGAGGCAGTTCCTGCCAATGCGGGCGCCATTCAGGATGACCGCCTGCATGCCGATGAGCGAACCATCGCCAACGGTGCAGCCGTGGAGGATGACCTGGTGGCCCACCGTGACTTCATCCCCAATGATGAGGGGAAAACCGACATCGGTATGCAGCACGCTGCCATCCTGGATGTTGCTGCCGCGACCGATGATGATGGGGTCGTTGTCGCCTCGCAGCACCGCGCCTGGCCACACGCTGCTGTTGGGCGCCATGCGGACGTCGCCGATGACGACGGCATTCTCGAACACGTAAGCAGTGGGGTCGATTTGCGGAACGCGGTTGCCGATTTGATAGATAGCCATGCTTCCCTCCCGTTCTGGCGGCATTTTACCCCCGGCCCGGTATCTCCTCGGGGCGGGTGACCACGATGAGGCGGGTACCCAGGATGCGGTCGTGGAAGAACAGACCATCGCGGTCGAACCAGGACCACACGAAGACGGCCATGGGGGCGAAGATCACGAACAGCGACGTGGCGGGGAGCTGCGTCACGCGCTGCAGTACGAACACCAGCCCGGCAGCGATGAGCACCGGGATCCAGGCAAGCACGTAGCGCGCCACGCACAGGAGAAGCCGCGGTGGCCGACCGTCTGCGGCAAGCAGGCGCATGTGCCAGGTCTTCATGGGCAGGGTTTGCCCATGGCGCCAGCTCCAGATGAAGTAAATGCCGATGGCGAGGAACAGCCAGGCCTGGCGCGCGTGCCGAAACATCAGTGCATGACGGCTCTGGGTGAGCGTATCGAACAGATAATCGGCAATGAACACGACACCGAAGAGCAGGACAGCCTCGTACAGCATGCAGGCGAAGCGGCGCCAGCGACTGGCCAGGGGCAGGAAAGCGGAGTGGTTGGCAGTGTTGTGCATGGAGCGTAACGATAACCCAGACCGCCGGCCGCCTGCGTCAGCCGAAACGACCGGTGATGTAGTCCTCGGTAGCCTGCTTGGTGGGTTTCACGAAAATCTGCTCGGTCTCGCCAAACTCGATGAGCTCGCCCATGTACATGTAGGCAGTGTAGTCGGAGCACCGGGCCGCCTGTTGCATGTTGTGGGTGACGATGACCACGGTGTAGTCGCTCTTCAGCTCGGCAATCAACTCTTCGATCTTCGCGGTTGAGATCGGATCGAGCGCCGAACAGGGTTCATCCAGCAGGAGCACCTGCGGCTTGATGGCGACCCCCCGGGCAATGCACAGGCGCTGCTGCTGGCCGCCGGAGAGACTGTTGCCGTTCTGGTGCAGCTTGTCCTTCACTTCGTCCCACAGCGCCGCCTTGGTCAGTGCCCACTCGACACGTTCGTCCATGTCGACTTTCGACAGTTTCTCGTACAGCCGGACACCGAACGCGATGTTGTCGTAGATGCTCATGGGGAAGGGGGTCGGCTTCTGGAACACCATGCCGACCTTTGCTCGAATGAGCGACACGTCGGTGCGGGAATCGAGCAGGTCTTCGCCATCAAGCAGGATCGAGCCCTCGGCACGCTGGCCCGGATACAGCTCGAACATCCGGTTGAACGTGCGCAGCAGCGTCGACTTTCCGCAGCCCGACGGACCGATGAACGCCGTGACGCGGTTCTCCCGAATGGACATGTTGACATTGCGCAGCGCGTGGAACTTGCCGTAATAGAAGTTGAGGTTCCTGACTTCAATCTTCACACGGGGTTCTACAGAAGTGTTGGGCATAACGGGTCACTCGGTTTTCGGAAGGCGGATTACTTGCGGAAGAAACTGCGGGCAATGATGTTGATGGCCAGCACCAGCAGGGTGATGAGCGCGGCGCCGGCCCATGCGAGGGTCTGCCAGTCGGGGAAGGGGCTGGCGGCGTACTGGAAGATCACCATGGGCAGGTTGGCCAGGGGCTGGTTCATGTCCCAGCTCATGAACTGGTTCGACAGCGCCGTGAACATCAGAGGCGCGGTTTCCCCGGCAATGCGGGCGATGGCCAGGAGGATGCCCGTAATGATGCCCGACATGGCGGCCCGATAGCACACCATGGTGATCATTTTCCAGCGTGGGCATCCCAGCGCCGCGGCTGCTTCGCGCAGACTGTTGGGAACCAGCAGGAGCATGTCGTCGGTGGTGCGTACCACGACGGGGATGACGATGATGGCCAGTGCGAACGCCCCGGCCCAGCCGGAGTAGTGACCCACCTGGGCCACGTACACCGTGTACACGAAAAGCCCGATGACGATGGAAGGTGCGGACAGCAGGACGTCGTTGATGAAACGGGTGGTCGGGGCGAGCCAGCCGCGCTGACCGAATTCAGCCAGGTAGGTGCCCGCCAGGATACCCACGGGGGTGCCGATGAGTACACCCACCGTTGACATCATGACGCTGCCCACAATGGCATTGAGCAGCCCGCCGGATTGTCCCGGCGGCGGCGTCATCTGGGTAAAGAGCGACGGCGAGAGCGAGCCAGCGCCCTTGACCAGCAGGGTGATGATGATCCAGAACAGCCAGAACAGCCCGAATGCCACGGCCGCAAAGGAGAGGCCGAGCATGATCTTGTTCTTGATGCGGCGGCGCCGGTATACCGGATTGGCAACGGTCAGTTTCGACATGTCGAAAAACGTGAGTCAGTGGGTGCGCGGTAACGTCGGATCGGGGGCAGCTGTCAGGTTCGGGTGCCTTCCATGCGCCGCAGGCGCAGCAGCAGCAACTTGGAACCCGCCAGCACGATCGTGGTGATCAGGAACAGGATCAACCCCAGTTCGATCAGCGCGGAAATCTGCAGGCCACTGGCTTCGTTGAATTCGTTGGCCAGGGCCGAGGCAATGGAGTTGCCCGGCGCAAACAGCGAGGGCGACAGGCGGTACGCGTTACCAATGACGAAGGTGACGGCCATGGTTTCACCCAGAGCCCGTCCCAGCCCGAGCATGATGCCGCCAATGACGCCAGCGCGCGTGAAGGGCAGCACGACGTAGCGCGACACTTCCCAGGTGGTCGCACCCAGGCCATAGGCGGACTCCTTCAGGATGGGGGGTACTACCTCGAACACGTCGCGCATGACTGCGGTGATGAACGGAATGATCATGATTGCCAGGATGATGCCCGCAGTGAACACACCGATGCCGAGAGGCGGACCCTGGAACAGCAGGCCCAGGACGGGTACCTCGCCCAGTGTGGCAATCAGGAATGGCTGGATGGTGCGCTGGAAGATGGGCACAAACACGAAAAGGCCCCACATCCCGTAGATGATCGACGGAATCGCAGCCAGCATTTCGATGGCCGTGCCCAGAGGGCGTCTCAGCCAGCGCGGCGCCAGTTCGGTGAGGAACAGCGCGATGCCATACGACACTGGCACGGCAATGATCAGGGCGATGGCCGAGGTGACCACGGTGCCATATATGGGAATGAGCGCGCCGTACTTGTCGTTGACCGGATCCCATTCCGGACTGAACAGGAAACCGAGGCCGAATTCGCGAATGCTGGCGCTGCTGTTGTAGGCCAGCGAGACGAGGATGGCCCCAAGAAGGCAAAAGACGGCAAACGCAAAAAACCGCGTCAGATTCTTGAACGCGGTGTCGAGCAGGACGTTTCTGCTGTACTTCATAGGCAAAGGAAAAGACTCAGCTTCCGGAGTCGGGGATCTGCGTGGTTTTTCGGGTAAATGCTCGGTTGCTACACTCATGCTGCTTTTCCCTGCCTATGGTCGGTAACTGTGCCCGGCAGGGCCGGGCACCTGTGCCGGGTCACTGCCACGCAGGGCTGCCATCGGCAGCCTTGATTTCAGTTTTCCACGACTGCACGATTCGCTCCGTCACCGAATCGGGCAGGGCGACATAATCGAGCGCCGCGGCCGCTTCGTCGCCATGCTTGAAGGCCCAGTTGAAGAAGTCGAACACGGCTCTGGTCTTTTCGGGATTCTCGGCCAGTTTGTGTACCAGGATGAACGTGGCGCTGGTGACCGGCCAGGATTGCTCTCCAGGCTGGTCGGTGAGAATCACGCCCATGCCCGGTGCGCCATTCCAGTCGGCATTGTCGGCAGCCGCTGCAAAGCTGTCATACCCTGGCTGGACGAACCTGCCGGCACGGTTCATCAGTGCCGCGTGCGCCAGACCGTTCTGTCTGGCGTAGGCATACTCCACATAGCCAATGGAATTTCGCAACTGCTTCACGTAGTTGGCCACACCCTCGTTACCTTTTCCACCCTGGCCGACCGGCCACCGCACCGACTTGCCCGCGCCAACCTTTTCGGCCCACTCAGGTGAGGCTTTCGACAGGTAGTTGGTCCAGCCGAATGTGGTGCCGGAACCATCCGAACGGTGCACGACGATGATCTCCGCATTCGGCAGGTTGAGGTCGGGGTTGAGACGCGTCAGCCGCTCGTCGTTCCAGCGTGTGATCTTGCCCAGGAAAATATCGGCAAGCTCCTGGCCACGCAAGCGAAGCTGGCCCGGCTTGACGCCTTCGAGGTTCACCACCGGCACCGTCCCGCCGATGACGGTAGGAAACTGCAGGAGATTGTGCTTCTGCAGATCTTCGCCTTGCATGGGATCGTCGGTGGCGCCGAAGTCGACCGTCTTGCTGGTGATCTGCTTGACGCCACCACCGGAGCCGATCGATTGGTAGTTGACCTTGTTGCCGGTGGCGGCGGCGTAATCGGCAGCCCAGCGCGCATAAATGGGGTAGGGGAACGATGCGCCTGCGCCGGTGATTTCGCTGGCGGCCGTGGCGAAGGTCGCGGCGCCCGCGATCGTGGCGACGGCAATTCGGGTGAGAACGCGCTTGATCATGAAGCCTTCCTTCCATGTGATGAGTCAGACCGGGCGGCGTGCCCGGTACAGAAGGCAAGATACCGTGCGTTCATTACAACAAGATGACAGGGCGGCAGCACGCCACAGCCGCGGGCGGGAGGCGGCCGCAGCAGACGCGTCTGGCGCGAAGGGCATCATGGCCATAGTGGCTTGCCGTCCTTGTCACGGATGAGTGTCCACGTTCGTTCGACCTGTTCGATGGCCCTCTGGGGCAGCGGGACGTAGTGCAGGTCGTGCGCCAGCTGACCCCCGTTTCGGATTGCCCATGCGAAGAAGTCCAGGGCTGCTCGTGCACGCTCGGCGCTTGCAGGCTGGCGCGGCAGGAGGACGAAGGTGGCCGATGTAATGGGCCATGCGTCCTGGCCTGGCTGGTTGGTAAGCATGATGCCCATGCCGGGCTGTGCCAGCCAGTCGGCGTTGGCCGCGGCGGCGGTGAATGTGTCGGGGCCCGGCTCGACGAAGTTCCCGGCCCGGTTCTGCAGGGCCACATGCGCAAGGCGGTTCTGTCGCGCATAGCCGTACTCCACGTAGCCGATGGCATTCTGCAATTGCTTGACGTAGTTGGCCACGCCCTCGTTACCCTTGCCGCCCTGTCCCGTGGGCCACTTCACCGCCTTGGCCACGCCCACGCGCCGTGCCCACTCCGGCGACACCTGCGCAAGGTAGTGAGTCCAGCCGTATGTGGTTCCCGAACCGTCGGAGCGGTGCACCACCAGGATGTTCGCGTCCGGCAGCTGCAGGTGCGGGTTGAGCTGCTGCAGCTCCGGGTCGTTCCACTTCCGGATCTTGCCCAGGAAGATGTCGGCCAGCGCCTTGCCCGTCAGCCTGAGCTGCCCCGGTGCGACCCCGGGCAGGTTCACGATGGGCACGGTGCCGCCGAGCACGACGGGAAACTGGACGAGGCCGGTTGCGTCCAGCTCGGCCCCCGTCATGGGTGCGTCGGTGGCGCCGAAGTCAACTGTGCCACGACTGATCTGCGCGATGCCGCCACCGGATCCGATGGACTGATAATTGACGATGCGGCCGGTATCTTCGAAGTAACGGTTGGCCCATGTGGCATACAGCGGGAACGGAAACGACGCGCCTGCGCCGGTGATGTTGACCGCGAGAGCATGGGGCACCAGGGCCATGAAAGCCATCAGAGTGACACAGAACCGAAGAAGAGCTCGCATCGGGGACTGGTTGCGGTAGGTCAGTTACAGGAAAACGCGCCGCGGACGGCGCAAGGTCGCAAGACACCGCGTCCGGGCGAGCTCGCAGCACCGCCCTCGCCGGCATGCCGCTGCAGACACTGCACCCGCTCGCGACCGGCTGGGTAGGCCCGGATCGGTGACTCGGTGAGCAGACCGCAAGTAGCGATCTCGATTGAAATCAGGCGAAGTTTAACCGTTTTGAGCAGCTTGCCCTGCTCGTGAGGGGAAATCCCGCGGCGCCGCTGCGGCGATCCCTCGCATCCTCGTAGCAGCGGAAGTGGGACCGGTTCGGGTGTACGGCAGGCCCGGTTTTGCTCCACGACGTTTCGCGACACACGGCTTGCTGCAAAATCCTGTAAAGGGTAAGCTTTCTTTCTTATGCCTTGTCACTACCCGTGTGGCGGGGCCGGCGGTAGCGGGCATGGCTTTACCAGTTGTTCGCGTGTCGCGTTCACAATGCCTCTTGGCTTGCCACAAGCTTGTCCAAGGGCCTTCGTTTCAACCTCCAGTGCCCATTCCGGCGAACGTGTTCGGGCCGGCAGCGCATTCGGGCCTAGCGGTTCCGTGAACCGCGAAGCGTCGTCTGTGTTGTTCGTTCCCCGTGCAGGTTCTGTTTGCCGCTCTTGTCCGAGGGCAGCAGTCGGGGTGTACGCACCGGTTTGAAAGTGCAAGGAAACTTCATGGAACTCAATGGTGCTGAAATAGTCGTGCGCTGTCTGGCGGACGAAGGCGTGGATATCGTCTTCGGTTATCCAGGCGGCGCCGTGTTGTATATATACGACGAAATCTACAAGCAGGATCGGTTCAAGCACATTCTCGTACGCCACGAGCAGGCTGCGGTGCATGCAGCCGATGCGTATTCCCGCTCCTCCAACAAGGTGGGTGTCGCTCTGGTTACCAGTGGTCCCGGCGCGACCAATGCAGTAACGGGCATCGCCACCGCCTACATGGATTCCATTCCGCTGGTCATCATCAGCGGGCAGGTGCCTACCGCCGCCATTGGCGAAGATGCCTTCCAGGAGTGCGACACCATCGGCATCACGCGCCCTTGCGTGAAGCACAATTTCCTGGTGAAAGACGTCAAGGACCTCGCAGAGACCATCCAGCGTGCGTTCTACATCGCGCGCACCGGCCGTCCGGGACCAGTGCTGGTCGACATTCCCAAAGACGTCACGGTAGCGCGCTGCAAGTACACGCCGCGTACCGCCCCGGTCACGATGCGCTCCTACGCTCCCGTCACCAAGGGTCACCAGGGTCAGATCAAGAAGGCGGTGCAGCTGTTGCGCTCGGCCGAGCGGCCCATGGTGTACGTCGGCGGCGGCGCCATTCTGGCCAATGCCTCTGAAGAAGTTACCGCGCTCGTGCGCCGACTCGGGGCGCCCTGTACCACGACGCTCATGGCGCTTGGCGCGTTCCCCGGTACGGATCGCCAATTCCTCGGCATGCCCGGCATGCATGGCACGTACGAAGCCAACCTGGCCATGCAGAACTGCGACGTGCTGCTCGCCGTAGGTGCGCGCTTCGACGACCGCGTCATCGGCAACCCGCGTCACTTCGCCCAGAATTCGCGCAAGATCATCCATATCGACATCGATCCGTCGTCCATTTCCAAGCGCGTGAAGGTCGATGTTCCCATCGTGGGAGACGTGCGCGAGGTACTCGTCGACCTGCTGTCCATGCTTGATGCAGGCGGCCCCCTCAACACGGAAGCCCTGGCGCCGTGGTGGTCGCAAATCGAGGCCTGGCGGGCACGCAATTGCCTGCAATACACTCGCTCCGACTCCGTCATCAAGCCTCAGAGCGTCATTGAGGCCCTCTGGGAGGTTACCAACGGCGAGGCGTATGTTACGTCCGACGTGGGGCAGCACCAGATGTGGGCTGCCCAGTACTACCGGTTCAACAAGCCACGCCGCTGGTTCAACTCGGGCGGGCTGGGCACGATGGGGGTGGGGCTCCCCTATGCCATGGGCGTACTCATGGCAAACCCCGGCGTCGACGTGGCCGTCATCACTGGCGAAGGCTCCATCCAGATGAACATCCAGGAGCTTTCCACGTGCAAGCAGTACCGGCTGAATCCCAAGATCCTGTGCCTGAACAACCGCTATCTGGGCATGGTGCGACAGTGGCAGCAGCTCGACTACGGCTCGCGTTACTCCGAGTCGTACATGGATGCGCTGCCCGATTTCGTGCGCCTGGCCGAGGCCTACGGGCATGTTGGTATCCGGGTCGAAAGCCCTTCAGACGTCAAGCCTGCGCTGAAGGAGGCCTTCGGCAAGTATCGCGACCGGCTTGTCTTCCTCGATTTCATCACCGACCAGTCCGAGAACGTGTGGCCCATGGTGAAGGCGGGCAGGGGGCTTACCGAAATGCTGTTGGGTTCGGAAGATCTGTAAGGGGGCGCACATGAGACATGTCATTTCCGTGCTCCTCGAGAACGAACCGGGAGCCCTGTCGCGCGTGGTAGGCCTGTTTTCGGCGCGCGGATACAACATCGAAACGCTGACCGTGGCACCCACCGAAGACGCCACACTGTCCCGCATGACCATCGCCACCCACGGCTCGGATGACGTGATCGAGCAGATCACCAAGCACCTGAACCGGCTGGTCGAGGTAGTGAAGGTGGTCGACCTCACCGAGGGCGCGCATCTGGAACGCGAGCTCATGCTCATCAAGGTGCGTGCGGTAGGCAAGGAGCGGGAAGAAATGAAGCGCATGGCCGACATCTTTCGTGGCCACATCGTCGACGTGACCGACAAGACATACACCATCGAGCTCACCGGCGATCAGCGCAAGCTGGATGCGTTCATCGAAGCCATCGACCGTTCGGCCATACTGGAAACGGTACGCACCGGGACCTGCGGTGTGGGGCGTGGCGAGCGCGTACTCAGGGTCTGAATGCGAACCGACCGGCCCAGGCCGGTCGGGATGGTTGGTGTGCTTTCCTCCCAATTTGATTGATACCGGAGAACAAAGTGAAAGTTTTTTATGACAAGGATTGCGACCTGTCGCTCATCAAGGGCAAGACGGTAGCCATCATCGGCTATGGGTCGCAAGGGCATGCGCATGCCCTCAACCTGCACGATTCAGGCGTCAAGGTCATCGTGGGCCTGCGCAAGGGTGGTGCGTCCTGGAACAAGGCCGCGAACGCCGGCCTGCAGGTGGCCGAAGTGCCCGATGCGGTCAAGCAGGCCGACGTGGTCATGATCCTGCTGCCCGACGAGCACATCGCCGACGTGTATCGCACGCAGGTGGCCGATTACATCCGACCTGGTGCAACCCTGGCGTTCGCACACGGTTTCAACATCCACTACGGCCAGGTCGTGCCCCGTGACGACATCGACGTCATCATGATTGCGCCCAAGGCGCCGGGCCACACCGTGCGCAGCACCTACGTGCAAGGTGGCGGGGTGCCGCACCTCATCGCCGTCTACCAGGACAAGTCCGGTTACGCCCGTGACCTCGCGCTGTCGTACGCCAGCGCCAACGGCGGCGGCCGTGCCGGCATCATCGAAACCACCTTCCGTGAAGAAACCGAAACCGACCTTTTCGGTGAACAGGCCGTGCTGTGTGGCGGCACCGTCGAGCTCATCAAGGCCGGCTTCGAGACCTTGGTCGAGGCAGGTTACGCGCCCGAAATGGCGTACTTCGAGTGCCTGCACGAGCTGAAGCTGATCGTCGACCTGCTGTACGAAGGCGGCATCAGCAACATGAACTACTCGATCTCGAACAACGCCGAGTATGGCGAGTACGTGACCGGCCCGCGCATCATCACCGACGAAACCAAGAAAGAAATGCGCCGCGTACTGCAAGACATCCAGTCGGGCGAGTACGCCAAGAACTTCATTCTCGAGAACAAGGCCGGGGCGCCCACGCTGCAGTCGCGTCGCCGTCTTACCGCCGAGCATGAAATCGAGAAGGTTGGCGCCGTGCTGCGTGGCATGATGCCCTGGATTTCCCGCAACAAGCTGGTCGACCCCACGAAGAACTGATGCCGCTTGCGGTCCGGCAGGCCATGCGGCGCTGCCGGCCGGAAATGGTTCGGCTGTTCGGTGCCGAGCAGGCAAGAAAAAGCCCCACCGTGAGACGCGTGTGGGGCTTTTTTCCAGAGAGGATGCGCGCTCAGGGCCGGCGCGCTTCGGTAACCATGGTTTGCGGTTGCGCGCCAGATGCAGTGGCGGGCTCAGGGTCGGGGCTGTAGTACTTCACGCCGATCTGGATGGGTTCGCGTCCGTGCTCGCGGCGCCAGCGATTGGTGTCGCGCAACGAATAAATGCAACCGCAGTATTCCTGCTGGTAGAAACGTTCGCGCTTGCTGATCTCGATCATGCGCGCCGAACCGCCCTTCTTGCGCCAGTTGTAAGTCCAGTAGACCAGGTCCGGATAGCGCGAGGCGGCACGTACGCCGCAGTCGTTGATCTGCTCCATGTTCTTCCAGCGCGAGATGCCGAGCGAGCTGGTGAACACCGGAAAGCCGTTCTCGTGCGCGTACAGGGCGGTGCGTTCGAAACGCATGTCGAAGCACACGGTACAGCGGTAGCCGCGTTCCGGTTCGTTCTCGAGCCCTTTGACACGTGCGAACCAGTTGTCGTCGTCGTAGTCGGCATCGACGAAGGGAATGCCGTGCTTTTCGGCAAAGCGGATGTTCTCTTCCTTGCGGATCTCGTACTCTTTGCGCGGATGGATATTGGGGTTATAGAAGAAGATGGTGAACTCGATGCCCGACGCGACGAGTGCCTCCATGGGCTCGCACGAGCAGGGGGCACAGCACGAATGGAGCAGGAGTTTGCCCTGCTCCACAGGCAGTTCGAGTTTTTCGCGTTGGTACGTGGTCATGGCGCTTCAGGTATGGGTTGTGCCGACAGGCCAGATTCACAGGGTGGGCGGGGCCCGCTCGAATCCAATCTACAATTGTATCGGTTAACGTAATCCAGGTTATGCAAAAACCTCACTACCCGCATCCCGTCATCGCCCGTGAAGGCTGGCCGTTCATCGGTCTGGCCGTCGTGATTGCCCTGGTCGTCACCGGGCTTTGGGGCACATGGTCGATTCCGTTCTGGCTCGTCGCGCTGTTCGTGGTGCAGTTCTTTCGCGATCCGCCACGTCCCGTCCCCCAGGCCGAGCACGTCGTGCTGGCCCCGGCCGATGGCCGCATCGTCGCAGTCGAGAAGACGCACGATTCGTACGCCGACCGCGCTGCCTTAAAGATCAGCATCTTCATGAACGTGTTCAACGTGCATTCCAACCGCAGCCCGGTCGACGGCGAAGTGCTCAGCGTTCAGTATTTCCCGGGCAAGTTCTTCAATGCGGACCTCGACAAGGCCTCACTGCACAATGAACGCAACGCGGTCCGGCTGCGCACTCCCCATGGCCAGGAGGTCACGGTGGTGCAGGTGGCCGGGCTGATCGCGCGGCGCATCCTGTGTTATGTGAAGGCCGGAGATACCGTCAGCCGAGGACAGCGCTACGGTTTCATCCGTTTCGGTTCGCGGGTAGACGTCTATCTTGCGCCGGAGTCGCATCCGCGAGTTGCCCTGGGGGACAAGGTCAGTGCCACTTCAACCATCCTGGCCGATCTGCCCCGACAGTTGTCCGAACCATCATCCAGCATCGAGAGTTAGTGCGTGCCAACTGCCGCTCGCCAGCGCGGCCGCGGCTGCCAGGAGTTTGCATGAACGATATCGACCCGCAGGACCGTCGGCGCCGAGGTATTTACCTGCTGCCCAACGCGTTCACCACGGCGGCGCTGTTCGCCGGCTTCTATGCCGTGGTGCAGGCCATGAACAGCCAGTTCGAGCAGGCGGCCATCGCCATCTTCGCGGCGATGGTGCTCGACGGGATGGACGGCAGGGTGGCCAGGCTTACCAATACCCAGTCGGCGTTCGGCGAGCAGTACGATTCGCTGTCGGACATGACTGCGTTCGGCGTGGCGCCCGCAATCGTCATGTACGAGTGGGTACTGCACAGCCTGGGGCGTCTGGGCTGGCTGGCGGCGTTCGTTTATGTTGCCTGCGCGGCGTTGCGCCTGGCGCGGTTCAACACCAACATCGGCATTGTCGACAAGCGGTTCTTCCAGGGGTTGCCCAGTCCGTCGGCGGCGGCGCTGGTGGCGGGCTTCGTTTGGCTGGGCATCGCCCACCGCCTCACCATCAATGAAACCTGGCTGCCTTGGGTGGCTTTCGCCCTCACGTTGTACGCAGGGCTTACCATGGTGTCGAACGCGCCCTTTTACAGCGGAAAGACCTTTACACTCGGCCGCAGTGTACCGTTCTGGGTCATCCTGGTGATGTTGCTGGTATTCGTGTTCGTCTCCAGCAACCCACCTCTGGTGCTGTTCGGGCTGTTCGTCGCGTATGGCGTGTCGGGCTGGGTTGTCTGGCTCGTGCGTTGGCAACGGGTACGCAAACGGCGCCGCACTTCATGAAGAAACCTGGCGGGCACGTGTTCGGCTGCCGCTGCATGCAACGGTACGGCATGTCCACCCGTCCCTGAAGAGATCATGGCAGGGTCGGCTGCGCGAGCCCGACTGTCTGGCAGTTCAATGATAGGCGCGCTCGCCGTGAGTAGCGACGTCGAGCCCCTCCTGTTCCTCCATGTCGCTCACCCGCAGGCCCACCGTGAACCTGGCTACGAGGAAGGCCACATAAGTGAC
>CALAGD010000001.1 GCA_937891425.1 uncultured Pigmentiphaga sp. | reverse complement strand
AGAATGATGAAGACATTGGGGGTTCCAATTGAGTCCAACGGAAGGTGAACAGGACGGCGTGACGCTCAGGCTGGCGCGCTGGATTTCGTCCGGATCGGACCGCAGCTATCCGGCTTCCGCATACGAAGCTGCCAGGAATGCGCTGCTGGATTGGGCAGCGGTCACCGTGGCAGCACGCGACGAAGCCGCGGTGCGGATCCTGGTCGACCTCTACGGCGCCGACGCTGGGGAAAGCACGATCGTCGCGTCGCGCAAGCGGGGGCGCGCTGCCGACGCCGCGCTGATCAATGGCGTGGCCGCGCATGTCCTGGACTACGACGATGCCGTCATCCGTATGTCGGGGCATCCGGGCTGTTCGATCATCTCCGCGGCGTTCGCGCTGGGCGAGGCCGCGCGCATCGGCGGCGAGGCGCTGCTGGATGCCATCATCACGGGGTATGAGGCGGCCTGTTACGTGGGCGGCATGGTCGGCAAGACGCAATACGAGCTTGGTTTCCATCCTACGGGTACCTTGGGAACGATCGGCTCGGCCGCGGCCTGTGCGCGCATACTGCGTCTGGACGCTCGCCTGACGGCTAACGCGTTGGGGCTGGCTGCAACCCAGAGTGCCGGGCTGAAGGGATCGTTTGGCACCATGGCCAAGCCACTGCACGCCGGCCGGGCTGCCATGACGGGGGTCATGTCGGCGCAAATGGCCCAGCATGGGTTTACCGGCGAAGTGAGGATCATCGAGTGTTCCGAGGGCTTTGCCGAAACGCACTCAAAGAGTCCGGACATCGATTACCCATCGCCGGATCAGGCATCCAGGATGCATATCGAGGACGCGCTGTTCAAGTATCACGCGGCGTGCCACTTCACGCATCCGGCCATCGATGCCATCAACGCGATACGTTCGCAGGCTCCCGTTTCCTTGGAAGATGTCGAGCGAATCACGATCAGCATCTCCGACCGGCAGAAGAAGGTGTGCGATATCCGTGAGCCTGAGACGGGACTGGACCTGAAGTTCTCGATCAGGCAGCTCGCGGTGATGGCGCTGGACGGCGTCGATACGTCGGATCCGTCGACGTATCACGATATGCATGCGCGTGACCCGCGTTACCGTGCAGCCGCGCAACGTGTCGAGCTGGTGCAGCCCACCGATGAGGGATCGCACGAGTCGACGGTCACGATCATCACCCGCCGGGGAGATGCACACCGTGCGCGGGCGAACGTGGTGGATCCATCGCTGGATCTCAACGTAACGCGCCGGCGGCTGGAACAGAAGGCCGAGAGCCTGGTCGCGCCGATCATGGGGCCGCAAGCGTTCAGTAGGCTGGTGCAGACGATCACGAACATCGAGAGTTATTCATCCATTCAGGCGCTTTCCGAGTTGTTGGAATTTTGAAGAGGCAGAGGAGGCATATGAACGCCCAAAAAAGTAAGGTGGCACGAGGAACGGTTCGCCGGCAGATCCTGCTGATGGGGGTTGCCGCGGCACTGGGTGCCGGGGTGGTCCAGGCGGCAGACATCAAGGACCTCAAGAACATCAAGATCGTGGTCAGCCAGGCGCCAGGGGGCTCGGTCGACCAGATTGCCCGTGCATTCGCCGACTTCGTGTCGCGAGAAACCGGCGTGACGGCTGTGGTACAGAACAAGCCCGGCGGGCTGGGGATGAGCGCTGCAAACGAAGTTGCCAAGGCTGCGCCCGACGGGGCGACGCTGCTGATCATCATGAACAGCAACATGGCGCAGGCACCGGTGCTGCTGAAGAATCCGCCGGTGAACCCAGACACCGACTTCACGCCGATTGCGTCATTCAGCATGGGTCGCTCGATCGTGGCAGTCCGCAACGGTCTGCCGGTGAAGAACGTGAAGGAGCTCATCGAATACGCGAGGAAGAACCCCGTCTCGGCGGGCAACTTCGGAATCGGTACGAACTGGCAGATGGTGCTGCAGCATCTGGCGGAAACCCAGGGTGCGGAGTTCAACGTCATCAACTACAAGGGCGGCGCGCCCATGCAGGTAGATCTGTATGCGGGGCATATCGACATCGCTTCCGGCTCGCTCCTGAGCATGGCACCTGCCATCCGCGAAGGCAAGGCGATTCCGCTGGTCGTTCCCGGCGCGCGTCGCACCAAGGTATTCCCCGACGTACCGACGTGGGCTGAAGAAGGCTTTACCGATCCGATCTTCAGTGGAGCGCTGGAGTCGGCCCTGCTCGTCGGACCAAAAGGGCTTCCACCCGAGCTCGTGGAGCGGTTTGCGCAACTTGCGTCTCGCACCATGAAAGAGTCAGAGGCGATGCAGAACATTGCGGCACAGCTGGATGCGGAGGATCCATTGACTGGCGAGGCCCTGGACAAGCATCTTTCCCAGTCGTGGAAGTACTACCGCGACATGACCAGACAGCTGGGCATTGAGCCGAGCTGATCGCGGCCTTTCCTCAGCCAATTTGCTGAAACCTGTCCTCCAGGTTGCATGCATGCGTAGCGTGTCGTCATTCGTTCGTCCACCGTGCCGTTTTGTGGAGGACGCTCGAGGTGGCGACACGTGACATCTTGAAGTACCTGCAATTCTCGCGACCTGCACATGGGGCGGCGAACTGCGTCCCTCTGAAGTTACCTATCATGCAAATACGCCCGTTGAATGGTGTTACCGTCGTAGCCCTGGAGCACGCCATTGCCGCTCCGTTCTGTACCCGTCAGCTTGCCGACCTTGGTGCCCGTGTCATCAAGGTCGAGCGCCCGGGCAGCGGAGATTTTGCGCGCGCCTATGACCAGCGTACCCGTGGCCTTGCTTCGCACTTTGTTTGGACAAACCGATCCAAGGAAAGCGTCACGCTGGATCTGAAGCATCCCGATGGCCTGGCGATCCTGCATGAGCTCGTTGCCAGGGCAGACGTGCTCGTGCAGAACCTGGCGCCCGGCGCTTCCAGCCGTCTGGGCCTGGGATTCGATGCACTGCACGAGCAGCACCCGGGATTGATTGTTTGCGATATCTCGGGTTATGGAGAAGATGGACCCTATCGTGACAAGAAGGCCTACGATCTTCTGATCCAGAGCGAGTCAGGGTTCCTGTCGATTACCGGTACGCCGCAAGAGCCCTGCAAGGCAGGCATCTCGATTGCAGACATCTGTGCAGCCATGTACGCGTACAGCGGGATACTCAGCGCGCTGCTGTTGCGCAACCGGACGGGCAAGGGATCTCACGTGGAAGTGTCCATGCTCGAGGCGATGACCGAGTGGATGGGCTTTCCCATGTACTATGCATACGACGGCCAGACGCCTCCGGGGCGTAATGGCGCTGCGCATGCCACCATCTACCCGTATGGTCCGTTCGAAGCGGGGGATGGCAGGGTGGTGATGATGGGTTTGCAGAATGAACGCGAATGGAAGGTGTTCTGTGAACAGGTACTGCAGCAGCCGCAGCTGGCAGACGACCCGCGCTTCAACTCCAACGTGCACCGGGTGGAGAACCGGGGTGTTCTACGCCAGATCATCCTTCAGGCCTTCGCCAGTCTGTCGGCCGAGGAGGTCATCGCCCGGCTCGAGAAGGCGCAGATTGCCAACGCGGCGCTGAATCAGGTCAACGATCTCTGGTCGCACCCGCAACTGGTGGCCCGCAACCGGTTCCGGTCGATACAGTCGCCGGCGGGGGAGCTGCAGGCGCTTCTGCCACCAGCTACGAACGGCGAGTACGAATGCCGCATGGATCCGGTTCCGTCCTTGGGAGAACACACGGAGGCGGTACTGCGCGAGCTTGGGCGGGGCGAGGACATCGCGCGGCTGCGGGCGAGTGGCGTGATTTGAGGCAGCGCCAGCCTTGTCGTCCTTCATCGGACCCAACAGGGGGTAGATGGGGCACTAACCCACTACCCCGGCAAGCAATGGTGCCACGCCCATCCGGCCCCGCCACCCGACGGTGCCGGTTGCAGCCTGTGCGCTCATGGGGGCAGGGTGGCGGTCGTGTGGCCTGCGGGTGGTTCAATGCGGCTGAAGGTTCAGCGGGCGAATGACCCCGCTCCAGAACTGTTCTTCATCCTGCATGAACCTGGCATAGTCATCGATCGAGCCGGTTTGATGATCTAGTATCATGATCATGAACCATGTGTCGAACAATCCGGCCCATGATCGAGGGCGGAGGCTCCCGTCACACTCAGTTCACCGGGTGCAGAGCTGCTGCAGGTTGAACCACGAGAGCCCGTACGTATAATCCGGTGACGTTTTCCGGAAGCGCTCAGAGCTGATGAAGTCAGAACCCCAACCAAGAAACGACTCCGGGAAAGACCCGGCAGGAATCAAGTCGGTCGAGAAAGCGGCATTGTTGCTGCAGGCATTGTCTGAAACGCGTCACCCGATGCGCGCGGTGGACCTGGCTGCGGCTGCTGGAATGACGCGCAGCATGGTCCGTGCGTACCTGGTCAGCCTGACGCGGGTTGGGCTGCTCCGGCAGGACCCGGACACCGGCCGCTACGACTTTGGGCCGGTTGCTTCTGCCATTGGCTTTGCCGCACTTGCCCGTATGGATTTCCTCAGCCTGGCACGCGGTGCCTTGCGTGAGTTGTCGGAGCGCACCGGGGAAACTGTGCTGCTGGCTACCTGGAACGTGAACGGCCCGGTTATTGTCGCCAAAACGGACGGGCACCGGGCGGTGGTGTATGACATCCGCATCGGTTCGCACGTCAGTCTGGAAACTACTTCCACCGGCAGGATTTTTCTTTCGTATCTGCCCCAGAGCACATGGAAGCCACTGCTCGGGAAGGTGTACGGGTATCGTGACCCGGCTACGGTTACGGCGCCCAGCGAAGAAGATCTGCAGAACATCATCTCCATGACGCGTAAAGATGGCCTGGCGGTCAGTGAATCCTCTCCTACGCTGCCCGGGTTCGGTGGCATATCGGCCCCAGTGTTCGACCGTGAAGGTCATCTGCAGGGGGCGATCACGATGGTGATCCCCACCGGTGGCCGCGACAGGGATGCCCTCACGCGCCTCGTGCAGGAAGTGAAAGATACGGCCGATGCTCTTTCAAGTCAGCTTGGCTACCAGGCGGTAAAGGATGCCGGGTAACGCGCAGGAATACAGCAAGCGCCTGGCCCCGGGGTTGTGTGGTGAGCGCGGTGCTTGCAGTGCGGTTCCACCATATGGCGGGTGACCGCCCACGCGTGCGTTCCTGCTTCAGCGCTTGACCTGAATACCCTCGCGTTCCCGATCCCAGAACGCGGCGAGGTTTTGCAGGGCTGCGACCTTGAGTTCCTCTTTCCGCACTTTCTGGGTTGGTGTGCGCGGCAGGTCGGCCACGAACTGGACGTAACGCGGCACCATGTAATGTGCCATATTGGCAATGCAAAACTCGATCAGCTCGCGCGCGCTGAGCGATTCACCTTCACGCAGCACGACCGATATGGCGATTTCGTCTTCGCTCTGTTCGGAGGGTACCGGATAGGCAGCCAGGTCGGCGACCGCCGGGTGCCGGGCGATGATGGCCTCGACCTCGTACGCAGAAATGTTCTCTCCGCGCCGGCGGATCGCGTCCTTCTTGCGATCCACAAAATAGAGGTAGCCGTCCTCGTCGAGATAGCCGCGGTC